>DHPL01000062.1:7108-11392 GCA_002407905.1 Anaerolineaceae bacterium UBA5365 | reverse complement strand
TTGAGGTAGAGGTCCAGCAGCCAGGCACGCGTGGCTGCCATTATGGCGCCTCCTCAAAGTTGGCATAGGAAAGCGGGTCGCGACCCGGCTCCAGCAGCGAGGGCGCCGGCGGGCGTACTCTGGGGGCCCGGCGCGGAGGCGGTACAGGGCGGTGCTGAACCTGGCCGGTGCTGCCGGCTTGCAGCGCAGCGGGCTGCAGGCTGCTTTGCAGCAGTTCCAAAAAGCGCTCCTGGGCGGCGGTATCCAGTTCGGCCTGGGGGTCGCGGCCGCCGTTCACCTGTTTCTGCAGGGCCTTGAGCTGTTTGTAAAGCTCCAGTGCGATGGCAATGAGGTACATATCCAGCGGGTAAAGGTTGGAAGCGTAAGAGGCCTCGGCCAGGTGCAGGCGCGAAAGCACCAGGAGTTCGTTGAGGTAGTTCTGATCTTCCTTGCGCAAGGCGCGTTCGAAGCGCTTGATGGCGGCTTCTTCCTGCTGCCAGGTTTGGGTAATGGAAGCGATGGTGCGGCCCATGGTGAACTCGCTAGGCAAATAGTGCCGGCTGCAGGGCCGTAGAAGCCGGCAGGGCGCTGTAGGGCTGCGGACCGGCATCTTCCCAAATGGTGCCGGCAAAAGCGCGCAGATCCTCTTCCAAAACGGCGCGGTTTTGGGCCAGGGGTGGGAGCGGGCGCATACTGATCACCACCGCGGCATGCTGGCTGAGGCCCTGGATGTAATCCAGGCTGCGCGCCAGCAAAGCGCGGGCATCCGGCAGGGCCAGGTCCTCGTCCAGGAAGGTGGTCAGGAGGTCCATGATCACCAAAGGTTCCTGCGGCGCAAGGGCCAGGGTGGATTTAAGCACTGCCAGCACCTGGATGCAAGTGAAAGCGCGCGAAAGGTGAATGCGGTTGAGGATGCCAACGGGGTCAGGCGTGAAGGGACGGATGAGCTTGGCAACCGTGTACATGTTGGAGCGATTGCCGCAGTCCAGAATGATGAGGCGTTGGTGCAAACTGACTGTGGCCACAAATTGCAGCATCTTTTCAGGGGTGCTGCTATGGCTGACCACCAGGTGGATCTGCCCCGGGGTGGGGGTGATGAAGGGCACGAGCGCGGTTTGCTTTTCTGCTTCCATGCCCCGATTATATAGAATATTTGTTCTATAGTCAAGAGAAAAGGCGCATTATAAAGAAACGCGCCCGTGGGCGCGGATTGGCCAAATGGCCCGCCAACCGTAACTCAGCTGGCCAAACAGAGAGGCAGGCTTGCTCTGGCTAAAGAAGGTGTTCTAGGCAGTTACGGGCACTTTGCTGATCGAATTGCCGGGGATCATTACCGGCTGTTCGATGAATTCCCGGCTTGCGATGGTGTGGTCCTCGATCCGTTCGAGGATGGCATTTCCGGCGTTAATCCCCATGTTCAAAGTATTGAAGCTGGCCACGGTGGGGCGATAGGTAAGCAGGTCCAGGTTATCCAGCGTGTCAAACGCAGCCATCGAAAGCTGTTCCTGCTGGAGCATGTGATGATCTTGCAGGTAACGCAGCGCGCCAATGGTGGACATGTTGTTGTGCGTCAGAATGGCAGTAGGTGCTGGCGAGAGCTGCGTCATGTACGCCGCGGCATTGTAGCCGCCCTCAGCTGTGAAACCCGTATTGTATTGGTACTGGTAATCGGTAGGGATCTCCAGGCCGTGCTCCTGCATGGCCTGGGTAAAGCCACGCATGCGTTCCACACCCGGGGAGAGGTACTCCGGACCGCGGGCGATAAAGATGCGGCGATGGCCGTTATCCAATAATTCTTTTGTCAACAGATAACAGCCCAGAACGTTATTGCTATCCACCAGATCGCCAACAAAGCCCTGGCGATTAATGCGCCGGTTGAGCAACACCATGGGTACCAGCCGGTTCATCCGCAGGATGAAATCGTCGTTGAAGCCGGTGGTATTCAGGATCAGCGCGGCAATATTCTGGCTGAGCAATAGTTTGAGGTAACTCAGTTCTCTTTCTTTATCGTTCCCGGTGCTGCAGAGGGTGAGGTTGTAGCCTTTTTTGGCGATAACGTCTTCCACGGCCCTGGCAATGGAGATGTGGTAGGTGTTGGAGATGTCCGAAACAACGAAACCGATCGTTTTGGTGAAGTTCACTTTAAGGCTGCGGGCGATGGTATTGGGGATATAAGATAGCTTATCCATCGATGCCTGAACCCGCTTCCGGGTTTCTTCGTTCACGATGCCGGTATTGTTAATAATTCTTGAAACCGTGGCAACCGACACGCCCGCGTCCCGGGCAACATCGTGCAGATTGGTTCGACTGGATCTGCGCTGCATTTTTCCTAGCCTTTGCTCATAGTTTTCTAATTCTCTCGTCAGATTATATCTGTTTTGCAAAAAATATATAAAAAGAGGTCATGAAATATCACTTGCAAGGATTAGCTTTGGTTGTTATAATCCGCAAAACAGTATTAAATACCGAGAGCGGTAAACGTTTACATATTTTAACAGGCAATTAACTGCGCCGCAACATAGTTTTTTTTCGAAGAATATGAAAACGTTTACATTCATAAAGTTTTGATGAACGCGAGCGGTACAAATACGGAGAATAGATCAGACCAGAAAAGAAAGAGAGGCGTATGCGCAGTTTTGTAACAGATAATTATGGAAGGTTTGTCGTCCTTCACCTGAGCAAAGGTGACCTTGTACTTGAAAGCATCAAAGAGGAACTCAGTAGGTTGGGCATCAAGAATGCCGTGATGCTTTCCGCGATTGGTTCATTGAGGAAACTCTCGTTCCACACGATCACCGAATTGACCGATGTTTCTGTTGATGAATTCGTCACCCTGGAAAGACCTTTTGAGCTGGGAGCCATGCAAGGCCTGGTTCTGAATGGCGAACCGCACATCCATCTGATTTGTTCCGACCCCAAGCAAATGTACCTGGGTCACCTCGAACCTGGTTCAGAGGTGCAATATCTGATGGAAATGTCCTTCCTCGAAGTTCTTGATCTGGATCTTACACGTCGTAAAGACCAGTTCGGAATTCCCTACATTGATGAGAAATAGGATCACAAAGGAAAAAAGATGAAAAAAATTAGTACGATTTTGATTGTAGGCTTACTTGCGCTTTCCATGCTGGCCGCTTGCGCCCAGCCTGCTCCTACGCAGGCTCCGGCAGCTCCCGCTGCCCCTGCGGCGCCTGAACCGGCCGCCCCGACGGATGCACCTGCTGCACCTGAGCCGGCTGCTCCTGCCGAACCTGCCGCTTCCACCGAACCCGTGAAGATCGGCGTTATCACCAGCATCACCGGCGAACGTGCCCTGGTTGGTGAATATGCAAAGAACGCCATCAATATGGCTGTTGATGAAGTCAATGCTGCTGGCGGTGTACTTGGCCGTCAGGTCGAAGTTGTTTACGAAGACGACCTCGGTACAGACGTTGGCGCTGTGAACGCCCTCAACAAGCTCGCTACCGATGACAAAATCGCCGCTATCGTTGGCCCGTACTACGGCACCATGATCCTGGCGCTCGATGGCGAAATCCGCAAGGCTGAAATTCCGATTCTTTCCGCGACCAGCCTGACCCAGCTTGCCGATTTTGGCAACCCCTGGCTCTTCCAGGCCCGCACACCTGACAGCTACGTTCCTGCCGCCCTGGTTGATTACGCTGTTTCCGAATTTGGTGAAGGCGTTTCGATCATCTACGGTACCGATGCATCCGGTGTTGGCCAAATGGAAGCTGCCGTTGCAGCCCTCAAGGCAAAGGGTATCGAGCCCCTCAGCGTTGATGCTTACAACTCCGGTGATAAAGACTTCACCGCCCAGGTGCAGCACGTTCAGCAAGCCAACCCAGACGTGATCATTGGTTTCGGCCTCCAGGTTGAAGCCGGCCTGATCATGAAGCAGCTGCGCGACACTGGTGTGGATAAGCCCATTGCCGGCCTTGCCTCCTACGCGAGCAAGATCGCCATTGACCTGGCTGGTCCCGCCTCCAATAATGTATTCTGCCTGACCGACTACGTTCCTTCCACCCCCCGGCCCGCTGGCCAGGTGTTCGCCAAGAACTACATGGACCTCTACAAGATCGACTCCGACTTCACCGCCGCTGTTGAATTTGACAAGTTCCAGCTTGTTCTTGAAGCGATCAGAATCGCTGGTTCCACCGACCGCACCGCCATCCGCGATGCGATGTTCAAGATCCAGGGTTATGAAGGCGTTGCCAACGTTTACTCCTTCGACGAACAAGGCGTTGGCGGTACGGGCATCCTGCTGACCGAAAATGTTGACGGTCAGTCTGTTGCTATCCGCCCGCTCGA
>DHPL01000062.1:0-6936 GCA_002407905.1 Anaerolineaceae bacterium UBA5365 | reverse complement strand
TGCTTCACCTGGATTTTCCAAGGCTGGAGGATCATAAGTGGTTTTACAACTGATCATCAAAGGGATTTCCTTAGGCGCCATCTATGGGCTGATTGGCATCAGCATCGTCCTGATTTTCCGGGCGGTCGGGATCGTCAACTTTGCCCAGGGCGACTTTCTTATGCTAGGCGCATTTGTGTGCTATGCCCTGAGCAGAAAAGCTGGTTTAGACATTTGGCCTTCCTTGGCGATCACGGCCGTACTTATTTCACTATCTGGTGTGGTCTTTCAATTCGTCACATATTGGCCGCTCAGGCAAGCGCAGGATAAAACGATTATCGTAAGCACCCTGGGTGCATCCATTGCGATTCGCGAAATAACGAAACTGGTTTGGGGCTCAACCCCTCAAACGATTGACCCGTTGAAAGAAGGCATCTTTCGCATGGGCCAGGCTGCTCTCCCCTGGCAATACATCGTGGTGATCATTTTTGCCGCGCTGCTGATTGGCGGAGTGTACTACCTGCTTGAACATACATTTATGGGCAATATCATGCAAGCCACCGCCCAGGATAAATACGCGGCTTCGCTCGTCGGCATACCGATTGTGCTGGCCATCGCGCTCACTTTTGCGACCAGCATGTTCATTTCTGGCGTAAGCGGCGTTTTACTGGCGCCCTTGTTCTTCATCACCAATACGATGGGCGTTGTCTCCGGCGTAAAAGCTTTTGCCGCAGTCGTTATTGGAGGCTTTGGCAGCGTGCAAGGCGCCATTTTAGGAGGTTTGATCATCGGCATCACAGAAGTTTTTGCTGGTGCATATATTTCGACAACTTACAAGGATACGGTAGTCTTCCTTGTTTTAATTCTTAGTTTGCTGGTAAGACCTCAAGGTCTCTTCGGTGAAAAAATCTCTGAGAAAGCGTGAGGCCATGAGAAAACTAAACAAGAAGAATCTCGTTTATTTGCTTATCGGCGTCTTCGTTTTCGCTCTGCTGATCAATCTACCGAACCTAACATCCAGGTATATCCTGAGGGTGCTCAACCAAACTCTGATCACCTACATTAATGTGCTCAGCCTCTACGTGGTCTTCGGAATGGCCGGGCAGACATCTTTCGCCCAATGCGGTCTTTATGGCATAGGCGCATACATCACCGCTAATGTGGCTACCCGGGCAGGCCTTCCGCCCTTGGTGGCTGTGGTTGCGAGTATGGCCGGTACGGCTTTGTTCGCTTTCATCATCGGCGGCGCGCTCTTCCGGCTGAAACGTTTCTACTTTACCTTTGCCACAATTGGCCTGATGATGATCCTGAATGGCATATTTGCCAACTGGACTGCTGGAACCGGCGGTCCTGCAGGTATGGGGAACCTGGTTCAATTCAGCATAGGCAGTTATGTCTTTGACACTGAGAAGCATTATTTCTTCCTCATTCTCTTCTGCGCTTTGCTGGTTACCCTGGTTTCCTGGCTTATTTACCGCTCCGTGCTCGGGCGTTCCTTCATGGCCATCCGGGATGATGAACTTGCCGCCAATTGCATGGGTATCAACAGTTTACTTACCAAAGACATCGCGTTCGCCATTTCTGGCGCGATGTGCGGTTTAGCCGGCTCGCTCTTCGCTTTTTTGGCCGGTTACATCAGTGCAACCTCCTTCGACTTATCGCAATCCCAACTTTACCTGGTGATGATCATGCTGGGTGGATCATCCAGCCCCTTAGGTGCTGCCATCGGTTCATTACTGCTTTCATTGATGCCCGAATGGTTCAGATTCCTGAAGGATTACATGCTTTTGGTTTACGGTGTGGGCATCATGGTATTGATGGTTGTATTGCCCGAAGGACTGGTTGGAGGAATAAAGGATCTTTATGAAAAACGAAGCCATCGAAAACAATCCTATTCTGACGCTAGCTAACGTAAGCAAGAATTTCGGTGGTGTAGTAGCTGCCAAGGATATCAATCTCTCGCTCTATCCGCGGGAAGTATTTGGCTTGATTGGTCCAAATGGCGCTGGAAAAACCACGCTCATCAACCTGATCACCGGCGTGAACAAGGTGGACCAAGGTACGATCAAACTCAACGGCGAGGACATCACAAACCGGCCAAACTATTACCGTGCCCGGGCCGGGATAACCCGCACTTTTCAGCACCCCCACCTCTTGCAGCGCTGTGACATTGAGACCAACCTCTTTCTCGGCATTGACCTGGCAAACAAAAAGAATGCTGCCAGGGACATCGAAGACCGGGAATATCTGGATATGCTTTTGGATCGGGCTGGTCTAAATATCAACCTGAGCCACAGCATCGGCAAACTGGCTTACGGTCAGCAAAAGCTGCTGGAGATCGTGCGTGCCTTGTTGACCCATCCGCAGGTTTTGCTTCTGGATGAGCCGGCGGCAGGCCTGAACCAGCGGGAAATGGAAAGAATCGACAAACTGATTGAGGTGGCTATCACTAAGGATGCTGCCGTTTTGATCATCGAACACCGAATGGATCTTGTAATGTCTATTTGCGACAGAATCACGGTCCTGAATTTTGGTAACCAAATCGCTAATGGAACACCGGAAGAGATCCAGAGCAATCCGGTTGTTGTAGAAGCGTATCTGGGGAGAAGACATAATGCTTGAGATAAAAGGTCTTACCGCGAATTACGGACACATCACCGCCTTACAGGACATAAGCCTGGATATGGGTGAAAATGAAATCGTGGCGTTGATCGGGAGTAATGGGGCAGGCAAAACTACCTTGCTCAATTCCATCTCAGGTCTGGTCACCAAAACCGGAGAAATTTACTATAACGGAGAGAATATTTCCGCTAAAACGCCCAGGGATGTGGCAAAATCCGGAATTTTACAGGTGCCGGAAGGCAGGCATGTTTTTCCTGGCTTGACCGTAAAGCAAAACCTCACGGTTGGCAGCATTGCCTGGCGCGGCTTTAAGTCGGCGGATATTGAAGAGGACCTGGAGCGGGTTTACCTTCTTTTTCCAAGATTGAAGGAGCGGTCGCATCAGCTCGCCTGGAGCCTGAGCGGAGGCGAACAGCAAATGCTGGCCGTAGGCCGGGCGATGATGGGCCGGCCAAAGCTGCTGATGCTGGATGAACCTTCCATGGGCCTTGCACCGATCGTAATCGATGAAATGTTTGACTCGATCGTGAAGCTGAACCAGACCGGGTTGCCGATCCTGCTGGTAGAACAGAATGCTCAGCTTGCCCTGGAGGTTTCAACCAAGGCTTATATTCTAGAGCACGGCAAGATCACTATCAGCGGTTCAGCTAAGGATCTGATCAACGATTCGAGGGTCCAGGATGCCTACCTTGGAACCAGGGTAGTCTAAATCGCGCTCAACCATACCTCCTTTCCCAGCCGAGACAAAGTAGTCCGGGTAAAAAGTAAAAAATGATAAACAGACACTGGGTCCCCGGTGTCTGTTGCTTTTAATCCATAAATGTTTTTCAGGAATGAATTGGCTCTATAAGTGAAGCGCCCCACGCTATAGCGATGGGGCGCTCGTGGCCGCCTTTTCTAGGATCGGCGGACCTCAAACATTATTTGTGTCTAGAATTCTTCTTCCAAGCGGCCCAGCTTTTCAACGCGGCGGCGGAAATCCGGGTCAGTAGAGAACCGGGCGTTCAGGAAGAGCTCGATCAACTCCATCGCCACCACATGACCAACGATTTGATGACCAAGCGCCATCACATTTACGTCGTCATGCTCAACGCTTTGATGTGCCGAGTGGATATCGTGGCAAACGGAAGCACGGATGCCTTTCACCTTGTTACAGGCGATCGCGGCTCCAACACCAGTGCCGCAGAACATGATGCCGCGTTCCGATTCGCCGCTGAGGATGGATTTGCAAACCAGCTTGGCAATATCCGGAAAATCAACAGGGTCGGGATTGTAACTGCCAAAGTCGATCACCTCGTGCCCCAGAGCGCGAATCTGATCGAGTAAACGGACTTTTAACTCATAACCAGCATGGTCACTGCCAACAGCTATTTTCATATTTTCTCCCTTTTTATCCAGAACTACATGTATGATCCGCCGGAGACAACGATGCACTCGCCGTTCACAAAGCTCGAATCATCTGAACTCAAGAACGCCACAACGGACGCGATCTCGCTCGGCTGCGCCAGCCTTCTGGCCGGAATGGCTTCAATGAATTTAGCCATCACATTGTCCGGCACTGCCCGGAGCATATCGGTATCGACGTAACTGGGGGCTATGGCGTTGACAGTGCAATTGTTACGGGCGATCTCCCTGGCCAGGCATTTGGTAAAACCGATCACGGCTGCTTTGCTGGCGCCATAATTCGTTTGACCAACATTGCCAAAAGCTGAGACTGAGGCCAGATTAACGATCTTGCCGTAATTTTGTTCGCGCATCCCAGGTACGACCTGTTTGCATGTGTTGTAGATGCCATCCAGATTGACCTTCAGCACCGAATCCCACTGATCATCCGTCATTTTATGGAACATCGCGTCGCGGGTAATTCCTGCGTTGTTGACCAGAATGTCCACCTTGCCAAACCTGCTCAGGATTTCTGCGAATACGCGGGCAACATCTTCGCGATCAGCAATGTTGCAGGCAAACCCCGCAACCCGCTTGCCAGTCGGGTCGAGCTTTTGAGCGGTTTCTTCAATGCTGGCCTGATCCAGATCGATCAATGCCAGGCCTTCAACCTGGTCGTCAACAAAGCGTTTGGCAATTGCTTCACCAATTCCGCGGGCGGCGCCAGTTACAACGGCTACTTTTCCTGTAAAGTTCATAAATCACTCCTGAAAATCAATCTTGTTAATGTTTAAGGCTTCACTTTTTCGTAAGCTTCAACCAAAGAGACAGGGGTTCCAACGTTCCCCGGGAAAATGACGTAAGGCATGTCCGGAAACTTGCTTTCCGGACCGGTAAGCCAAACAGGCACTCCGCTGACGATCTGGCCCATCACGATAGCTTTCTTAACCCTTAGAGCCTTCGTACCCACTTCGCTGGAGGTGATTCCACCCTTGGCGATGATGAAGTTGGGCCTTGTTTTCAGGTTCGCCACGATACTTGTTACAGCATTCGATATTTTGACCGCCACCCTTAGTTCATCTTCCTTATTCCCGGAATTTAAATCAAACCGCTCTCGGCGGGTATACAGGGCCACGGTCTTGCCTTCCCCGATCAATTCATTGGCTTGCCTGGTTTTATCCTGAATCTCGGCCTCGAAGGCTGCATCATCCATCACCAGGTGCTGGTTGAATTCCAAGGGGGTTACATCGGTTTTTTCCAGCAAATTGTGCAGCTGGTCGGTGGTCTTGTTCACATGGGAGCCCACTACGATCAAACCGCCATTCCGATTCGTTGTGTTGCATAGTTCCTGGCGTGTGAGCAGAGGTTTGTCGCTCACGTTGCCGAGTATCTTCGGAAGGGCGGCCGCGGAGCGGAACATAAAGCGCTTCCCTTTGGCGATCGCGCGCAGCAGGGCTGTTACAAACACTTTTACATCGTCATAACTGATGCTGTTTACGATCACCTTCCTAAAATTATCGACTGCCATCAATTTCGCTTCGATTGCAGCATAATCCGCGCGGTTGAGTTCATCGAGACTGATGTAAGTGGTATCCTGCCGGGTGAAAGCCCCATTGGTTTTCTCTTCTACCCAGTCGCCTAGATGGGAGTTCTTGTAGCCGAAGCTTTTGTCCCTGGCAAATTCTGTATTACCAGCCGGCACAAGCGTTTTGCCATCGCTCACGTAGTGCGTATCCCCAATCGTGTACCTTCCGCCTTCGAGGAAGAAGGGGTAGATCACCTCACCGTCAAAACGCTTACCATCCTCTTGCTCCAAAACCTGCCTAAGAGTCTCGGTTTCAAGGGGGTAATGGCCGCGGAGCGTAGAATCGCTGCGGCTGATGAGGATGAAATCCTGCCCGGTTTCCCTGGATACTTGCCAGAGTCTTTCGGCGATCTCCGAGTGCACCCGGGTTGTCTCTTCTGCCGTCAAACCACGGGAGTTGGTCAGGATGAAGAAGAGTTTATTTGGGTCAGCAAAGGCGGAACGGATGCTCTCAAAATCCCAATCCGTGTAAACGTAAATGCCATTGACGGTTTGAACACCGGTGGGGTCGTCATCGAGCACCACAATTTTGCGCTGGTTCTTGGCCAGCTTCTGCGCTAATGCAGCTTGGATTGCGTCGGCGTCCGCCATTTTTTGGCTTAATAGGTCTTGGACGTATTCGAATGGCAATTCAGACAAAGCGATACCCTCTAAGCTTCAGGATTTTCGTAGATGATCGACATGCCTTGCCCGCCGCCGATACAAAGCGTGGCCAAACCGTATTTCACATTGCGGCGTTTCATCTCATAAAACAGTTTGGTGCTGATGATCGCCCCGGTGGCTCCAATAGGGTGGCCAAGGGAGATGCCGCTGCCATTCACGTTTGTGGTAGCGTAATCCAGCCCCAATTCATCAATACATGCGATGGTTTGGGCGGCAAAGGCTTCGTTGAGTTCAACCAGACCAAAATCTGAGAGTTTGAAGCCCGTCCGCTTGAGAAGTTTATTGGTTGATGCCACAGGGCCGATACCCATCAGGCTCGGCTCTACGCCCGCAACAGCATAATCCACCACTCTTGCAAGCACAGGCAGGTTCTTCTCAGCTGCCTTATCGGAGCGCATCATCACCATGGCGGCCGCGCCGTCGTTGATTCCGGAAGCGTTACCGGCAGTGATTTTGCCATCAGCCTTGATGAAAGGTTTCAGGGCAGCAAGTTGTTCCAGGGTTGACAAGCGAGGGTGTTCGTCGGTGTCAAATACCCGGGTACTCTTCTTTTCCTTGATCTCAACAGGCAGGATCTGCTCCTTGAACAGGCCGTCCGCGATCGCTTTGGCTGCTCGTTCCTGGCTTTCGACTGCGTAGGCGTCCAGACGTTCGCGGGTAATTCCGTATTTCTCAACGATATTTTCAGCGGTCTTGCCAATGTG
>DHPL01000061.1:14057-18003 GCA_002407905.1 Anaerolineaceae bacterium UBA5365 | reverse complement strand
AAACCAGGGCGGAAATCGGCTTTTTATTTTCTCAGGCTAATTTTTATTTTTCTGATGGTGCTGGCGCTGACAGCCTGCGGATTGCGCGTCTTTCCGGGCGACCGAAACATCACCCAGCCCGAACTGAATTACCCCCGACGGGTTGAAGAACTGCGTTTTGTTTCCGTGGAATTCAACGCCAAATTGGATCTGGCAGCTCAGGAAGGCCTGGCCTTCGACCTGGAGATCCTGGACGACCTTAGCGACTTGCCCCAGGACTCCCAGCGCGTGCCGATGAGCTCCGTGGGTGATGGCGTTTACACGGCGGCAGTCAATATTCCCCTGGGTGCGAATGTCTTCTACCGCTACGTGCGGACGGCGCCTGGCTCCGCCATCGAGGCAGATGCCCTGGGGAATGAGATCAGGTTTAGGGCCGGTTATGTCCACACAGGTGCCAGCTTCAATGATCACATATTGGCCTGGAGCGATCAGGCTTATGCGGGGTCTTTCGGCATCCTGCGCGGGCAGGTGACCGATGCCGCTGCTAACGCTCCGCTCGCGGACATCGTTATTTCTGTGGCAGGCATGCAAGCGATCAGCGATGCCACCGGCCGTTTTTTCTTGGATAACCTGCCGGTCGGCTCTCACAATCTTGCGGCATTCAGCTTGGATGGCTCCCACCAAAGCTTCCAGCAGGAGGTAGTTGTTGAGGAAGGCGGCGTAGGAACCGCGGCCATCTTCAGCATGAATGCCCTCCCGGAGGTAACCCTGACCTTTGTGGTTAAAGTGCCCGATGATGCCGCTGGCGCTCCTTTGCGCCTTGCCGGCAACATGAGCCAGCTTGGACGGGTTTTTGATTCCAATGGCGATCTGCGCGCGCTTGCCTCGCGGATGCCCAAACTGGAAAAACGCAACGATGGGCGTTATGAGCTTGCCGTGAAATTGCATGCCGGTAACGACCTGCGCTACAAATACACCCTGGGCGATGCCGCCCTGAATACTGAACGCGATGCCAACGGCACGGGTACGGTGCGGCGCTTCATCGTTCCCAACCGCGACCTTACCCTGCGCGATGAAGTGCTAACCTGGCGGGTAAGTGAAATTGAACCGGCCATTCTTCAGGTAAAAGCTCCAGATAACACCCCTGCGTCGGATACGGTGTGGCTGCAATTTGCTCATGACGGGCGAAGTTCTCTGGTCCCCATGTGGACTACCGCGGATAATACCTGGCTCTACCTCGTTTACGGCAGCGCTGAGGAACAAGCAACCTACACCTACACCATTTGCCGAAACGCGGAGTGCAACGCCGCGTACGACCCAGGGAGCAAGGCCAACCCCATCGCTGTCAGCCCTGGAAACCCCGCGGCGAACCTCACGAACATCGCTCAATGGCGGGCCTGGGCTCCGGTAGTGGACCCACGCTATTCCAATCAGGACATCCAGATGCTCAAGACCGAACGCCTTTCAGGCGTGGAATGGCTGCCCGATCACCGCAGCGATTGGTACCCAGCATACGCGGAAGCCCTTACAACAGTCAGCAATATGGGCTTTAACTGGCTGATTTTACGGCCAGCCTGGCAAGTGAGCATAGAAAATGGAAATCCAGTCATGCGTGCCGAACCCGGGCGAAGCATGCTGACTACGGAATTAGGGCAATTGATTTCCACAGCAAAAGAGTTGGGGTTCAAGGTTGCCCTCTACCCCAGCCTGGATTACGGCCAGCCCACCTGGGATTGGTGGAACACCCAAGCCCGTAGCCTGCCCTGGTGGGAAAAATGGTTTATTGCCTACGATAAATTCCTGCTCCATTTCCTGCAGATCGCCAACCAGACTGAAGCGGACCAATTCATTATCGGCGGGCCGGAATTGCGCCCGGTTTATCCTGGCGCGATCGCCCAGGGAGATGAAGGCGGCGACACGCCCCCGGATGTGGATGAGCGCTGGCAGTCAATCATCGAGATGGCCAGGCAGCATTTTGGCGGGCAGATCCTCTGGGCTGAAGGGCTTGGCTCCGGAGCCGTCCCGGCATTCGATTTTATGCAATCTGCCGATGCTTACTACCTCAGCCTGCCCTGGCACGCGGACCCGCCTGAAAATTGGGGCGTAGAAAACATGACCCAGCAGCTGGATGGTCCGGTATGGGAATTTAGCCAGGCAATGGCAAAACCGCTTTTTATCGGCCTGCAAGCCGCCTCCGCGGACTACGGCCTGTACAGTGAATTCGAGCCACTGAGTCCCCTAAGCGGCAGCCTGGCCGATGATCAGGCTAACCTTGAGGGCCAGCGCTTTTATTACGACCTCTACTCGAATGGTCTTTTACAAAGGGCCTGGATTGCTGGCGTGGCCAGCCAGGGCTACTTCCCAGTCGTAAAACTCACCGACTATTCTTCATCGATTTATGGCAAACCAGCCATGGATATTCTTTGGTATCAAAACATTCTGCAGGCAGCCCAATAATAGGAGAGCACTTATATGACAACTGAGGTTTTGGAGGCGTTAATACAGGAGCTGGAAAAAATCGGCCTACATTCAACGGCGGAGCTGCACTATCAGCTGCCGCCCGCCGCAGTGGCCGAGGCAGCTATCAAAGCTGGCGAAGCCCAATTCTCCGAAAGCGGCGCGCTGGTGGTCAACACCAGCCCCTTCACCGGCCGCTCGCCCAACGATAAATACATGGTTTCCATGGACGACCCCGACCTCTGGTTTGCCGCGGGTACTGAGGCAATGAGCCGGGAGAATTTCGAAGCGTTTAAAGCCAAAGTGATGGCCTTTTTGTCCGACAAGCCGCTCTACGTCCGCGATGTGCATGCCGGGGCCGACGCGGCCAACACAGCCCGCGTCCGCATCATCACGCAGGAAGCCTGGCAGAGCTTATTTGCCTCAAACCTCTTCATCCGAGAAGTGCCAATCCTGCCCCACCTGGATCCGGACTTTACTGTCGTGGCAGCAACAGCCTATGCCGCCGACCCAGCCATAGACGGTTTGCGTTCCCCCGCATTCGTGATCATCGATTTTGCCAGGAAACTCGTGCTCATCGGCAACACCCGCTACGGCGGAGAGATCAAAAAATCGATCTTCACCTGTATGAACTACATTCTGCCAAAACGGGGAATCCTCTCGCTTCATTGCTCAGCCAACATGGGCAGCACTGGCGATGTAGCCCTCTTTTTCGGCCTGAGCGGCACTGGAAAAACCACCTTAAGCAGCGACCCGGACCGTGTTTTGATCGGCGATGACGAACACGGCTGGAGCGATGACGGCGTCTTCAACTTCGAAGGAGGCTGCTACGCCAAGACTATCCGCCTCAACCCGCAGTTTGAACCCTTGGTCTGGTCCGCCATCAACCGCTTTGGCTGCATCCTGGAAAATGTACCTATGGATGCCGGGCACAAGCCGGATTTTGACAGTACAACCATCACCGAAAATACCCGGGCGGCCTATCCCCTGCATTTCATCCCGAACTACGAGCCAAGCGGCCGAGGCGGGCACCCGGACCACATCTTCTTCCTGACCGCCGATGCCTTTGGCGTTCTGCCTCCGCTCTCGCGTCTCAGTAAGGAACAGGCAATGTATTACTTCCTTTCCGGCTATACCTCCAAGTTGGCCGGCACGGAACGCGGCTTGGGCGATAAGCCTGAAACCACCTTCAGCACCTGCTTTGGGGCTCCGTTCTTACCTCTCAAGCCGGCCATCTACGCCAAATTGCTGGCGGAAAAATTGGAAAAGCACGGAACCAAAGTCTGGCTTTTGAACACAGGCTGGTCCGGAGGCGTATATGGGGTTGGCAAGCGCATGGCATTGCCCCTGACCCGGGCGATGATCACCGCTGTTCTGAACGGTCAATTGGATGAGGTAAGCACACACACCCATCCCATCTTCAACCTTGCGATTCCAGACGCGGTCCCGGGTGTGCCGGCTGAAGTGCTCAATCCGGAACTTTCCTGGGCCGATGCTAACGCCTACACCA
>DHPL01000061.1:11547-13957 GCA_002407905.1 Anaerolineaceae bacterium UBA5365 | reverse complement strand
ACGCCTACACCATTGAGGCCAAGGGCCTGGCACGCAAATTTGCTGAGAATTTTACAAAGTACGCAGGATCCGTGGGAGAAGCTGTGGCCGCCTCAGGCCCCTTTGCCCAATAACCGGAGGTGACATGGATAAATTTATCATCCAGGGGGGTAAACCGCTCTCGGGTCAAATGACCCCGTCTGGAAACAAGAATTCGGCCTTGCCGCTGATGGCTGCCTGCCTGCTCACGGATGAGCCGGTAGTGCTGCATAACATGCCAAATATCACGGATACGCAAACCATGCGCCATCTGATCGAAAGCCTGGGTGTTAAGGTCCGGCGGATTGGCGATTCGTCGTCTTACGAATTCACCGCCGACGATATCCACCCATCGGACCTGGACCCGGACCTCTGCCGCAGGATTCGCGCCTCTATTTTGCTTGCCGGGCCAATGGTCGCCCGGTCTGGCGAGGTCTCGCTTCCTCCTCCCGGAGGGGATGTGATTGGCCGCCGCAGGGTGGATACGCATATCCTGGCGCTTAGGTCACTGGGTGCCAGCCTGGACATGAACGGTAATTTCAATTTCAAGGCCAATGGCTTGACCGGTGCGGACATCCTGCTGGATGAAGCCAGTGTTACCGCCACCGAGAATGCCATCATGGCTGCGGCGTGCGCCAAAGGGCGCAGCGTTATCCGCAACGCTGCTTCTGAGCCACATATCCAGGAGCTTTGCCAGATGCTTAATCTGATGGGCGCGGATATCCGCAACATCGGTTCGAACACCCTGGTGATCAATGGCGTGGATTCCCTGCATGGCTGTGAATTCACCATCGGCCCGGATTACCTGGAGGTGATCAGTTTTGTTGGCGCCGCCGTGGTAACCCGCGGCGAGTTGCGTGTGCGCAACGCCGGTGTTCAGCACCTGGATATGATCCGCCTGATGATGCGCCGCCTGGGTGTGGATTTCGACTTCGTTGGCGACGATATCCTTGTGGGCAGTAATCAGCGCCTGGTCATCGAGCCAGACCTGGGTAATGCCATCCCGGAGATCAGCGTGATGCCCTGGCCGGCCTTCCCCACTGACCTGATGAGCATTGCCATCGTGATCGCCACTCAAAGCAACGGTACGATCCTCTTCCACGACTGGATGTACCCCAGCCGCATGTTCTTCACGGACAAACTGGTGAGTATGGGCGCCCAGATCGTCCTCTGCGATCCGCACCGCTGTATCGTCCACGGCCCCACCCGCCTCAACGGCGAGAAATTGGATTCCCCTGACATCCGGGCCGGCATCGCGCTGGTGCTGGCTGCCCTATCAGCGGAAGGAACTTCCGTTATTCGCAATGTGACTCAAATTGACCGCGGCTATGAACGCATAGATGATAAACTACGCGCAATTGGAGCTGATATTCAAAGATTAGCTGATTGATCCTGCAGGTTAATCGAAAAAGCCGGTTGAATAGACCGGCTTAATTCTTTAATAATGGTTGCTTGGACTATGCCGTTTGGCTGTCTACAACCTCAAGAAATTGGTTGATAACGTCCTTAAGCATCGGCTCGGGCAGAGCCCCCACCTGACGGTGGACGATCTTGCCGTCTTTGAGCATCAGCATGGTGGGAATACCCTGTACGCCATACTTCCCGGCCCATTCCTGGTTCTCATCGGTGTTAACTTTGGCCACGATCAGCCTATCGGCGTATTCTTTGGCTACTTTATCAAGGATCGGCGCTACCATCCGGCACGGGCCGCACCACGGGGCCCAAAAATCCACAATGACGGGCAGCGGGGATTCAAGGACTGCTTTTTGGAAATTACCGTCGGTTACGTTGATAGGTTCTGTGATCATAAAATCTCCTCGTTTCGTTGGGCCTAGTATACAACAGCCAGTCTGATTGTTAATGAAAAAGCCTGAACAATTCCGTTAGCAAAATGTTAGAAACCAAGCGCTTTCAGCAGCGGCGGCCCAAGGACAATGGCGCCTACCACTACTGAGATCAGCGCGGCGATCAATACGGCTGCAGCAGCCACATCCTTGGCTAATTTGGCCAGGGGATGCCGCTCGGGGCTGGCAATGTTGACGATCACTTCCAGAGCGGTATTCAGGATTTCCACCGTCCACACCAGGCCGATCACCAGGATCATAGCCAGCCACTCGTACTGCTCGAGCCCCAGCCAGAGTCCCATGGCCACAACGATGATCGATGTGCCCAGATGGATCCAAATATTGGGTTGGGTTCGGAAAACATGCCAAAGGCCGGAGAATGCCAACTCAAAGGACCGGATCCGCCCGCGGAGAAAATCGACCGGGCGGGAATCCAGGGGATCGTCACGCTTGATCATCTTGGGTTAATCTTACCCCATTCCACTCCGCCGGCTGCCGCAAAATCGATTAGAATTGGCCCACTTGCGCGGGTGTTGCCAAGTGGTAAG
>DHPL01000061.1:1540-11404 GCA_002407905.1 Anaerolineaceae bacterium UBA5365 | reverse complement strand
TCGAATCCCATCACCCGCTTAAAAGAAAAGCCCGCCGCATGATCGCGGCGGGCTTTTATAAATCCCGAAAGGTGTTAAATATGCTTGCTGTAAACCCGGTGGTTTTTGTAGGGCCGCACACCCAGATTTGCCAGGTCCTTTCGCATTTGTACGGCTGTTTCGGCCACCTGGGTCAGTTCGGCGTGTTTGAACTGGGTGGTTTGGTGCATCGAAGCAACCAGCTCATCATAGAGCAGCGCGTTGCCCCCAAAACCCTGGTCCTCCGGCAGAATACCAATGCCATTGAAGTCCACCCATTCGGTGCGTTTCATTTCCATCAGCAGGCGCAGAATCTGGAATGGACCCAGCACACCTTTGTTCTTCTGCATTGCTGCGGAGAGATCGGGGAAGGGTAAGGTGAACCCAACGATCTCATCATCCTTAAGGATCACCTTGAAGAGTTGGGGGATCACTACGGTGATCACATTCGCGACCACGTAATCCACCTCGCGCTTGCTTAATGGGTAGTATTCCCAGTTATTGACAAAAGCTTTGTTGTAGGCCTCCCCCAGTTTGGGAGCCCACTTGCGCAGTTCAGCCTTGTTTTTGAAAGTTTTGGTAACAAACCGGCCGCGCTTGCGTGCGATCTGGGAGGCCCGGGCGATCTTTTCAGGCAGCAGGAAGTTTTCCGGCACCACATAGCTGGAAACAAAATCAACTTCCTTCACAAAGCCGTAATTTTCTACCAGCTTCTGGTAGTAAGGATAGTTGTAGTTCATCATGTTCATCATTTGGCGGTGCTCAAAACCCTCAATCTGGATGCCATAGCCATCCAATGGGCCGAAACCTTTGGGACCGACAAGCCGGTTCATCCCCCGCGAGCGCGCCCAAGCCACAACCGTATCCAGCAGCGCATTCGCTACTTCCTGGTCGTCGATGCTGTCAAAAAGGTAAAACTCGGCATCCTTCGTGTTGTGATAGGCATTGAAGGATCTATTGCAGAGGGCAGCCACCCGGCCCACGTCCTTGCCGTCTTTCACAGCCAGAAAGAAATCCGCCTCGCTATGGTCATAAAACGGATGTTTCTTGCGGTTGAGCATGGTGTAAATATCGTCTTTAAAAGGCGGCACCCACTGCGGACAGCCCTGATAAAGCTGATAATGAAATTCAACGAAGCGTTTACTCAATTCCTTGCTGTCAACCGGGATGATACTGACCATGAATGAAACCTCTCAGACGCTAAAATAATTCAACAACGATGGATGATTATACCTAGATACGCTTGCATAGAACACATTCCCCCCACCTGAGTTGGGCGGCGAAATCTGGTTGGATACCGAGCACGAACTGAATTGCTTGCCCATGAATGGCCGCTCGGCTATAATCCTTGCGACTTTGTTAACTGTAATGAGAGAAGGAAATAGAAAATGATCGATGTAAATGATCTGCGCAAGGGTGTTATTTTTCTGATCGATAACGACCTTTATAAAGTTCTTGAGTACCAGCACAACAAACCCGGCCGGGGCTCTGCCACCATCCGCGTTAAAGCTCAGGACATGCGCAAAGGAACCAATCTGGAAAAAACTTTTATCTCCGGCGACCGCGTGCAGGACGTGCGCCTGGATTATCACAACGTGCAGTACCTCTACCGGGACGAGAACTTCTTCTACTTTATGGATATGGAAACCTTTGAGCAGCCCGCGGTTCCCGTTGCCCAGGTGGAGGAATATGAGGGATTTCTGAAGGAGAATACTGAGGTCAAGCTGACCTATTACGGCAACGAGCCTCTGAACATCGAACTGCCCACCAGCGTAGACCTCAAGGTGGTTGAAGCTGAGGTAGCCGCCCGCGGGAACACTGCCACTGGCCTGACCAAGCAAGTTATTTGCGAAACGGGCCTAAAAGTGCAGGTTCCTGCTTTCGTGAACGTTGGCGATACCATCCGGGTAGATACCCGTTCAGGCGAATACCTCACGCGGGTCTGATCCCCGAATGCAAACTCCGTTTGGGCAGGAATGCCGCTACTTCTACGGAGATTATTACCGTGGGCGGGAGCTTGAAGAGTGCCGGGCGCTTACCAGCCCTGAAGACAAGGCCCTCTGGACCAGCAAACTCTGCAAAGACTGCGCCATGCCGGTTATTTTGCGCAACAATGCCTGCCAGAACATGATGCTGAGCGCCTCGGTGAAACAGAGGCTTTGGGCAAAGAAAATTCAGGTGGAGGCCTGGTGCAGTTACACCCACCAGGCTGTCGCCGACCCGATTCGTGGCTGCGGGGCCTGCCACAATCATTAGAAAACCATTAATTAAACTGCCTAAGCTGCCACCAAAGATAGGATTTGGCGTCAGATTGGTATAATCCTTAACTGGTGCAATATGCGCCATTAGCCGGAGGTATGAGTGAATCAACGCAGACAATCCTATCTGATCTATAGCCTGCTGATGATGGCCATTATGGCCTTCGTTTTTCTGAATTTTGGACAATCAGCTCAGGATCAGCGCACGATCGGTTTAAACCGCCTGGCCGCGGATATCCAGGCAGGCCAGGTTTCACGTGTGATTTTGGATGATTACAACATCACCGCCACCTACAAGAATGGCGAAGAGAAAAATTCCGTGATGGATGCCCGGGCAAGTTTGCCGTCCCAACTCGCGGACTTGGGCGTAAGCGCTGAGATGCTTCAGGCCGAAGGCTTGAGCATTGAAGTCAAGCCTGAAAGCGCCCTGGTCTTGTTCTGGAACGCAATCAGCCTCTTTCTGCCCTTCCTGATCATGGGCCTATTCTTTTGGTTCATGATGCGCCAGGCGCAAAGCAGCAACTCCCAGGCTATGTCTTTCAGTAAAAGCCGGGCCCGGATGAAATCCGGCGAGCACCCCACGGTTACATTCGCGGACGTGGCCGGTGAAGATGAGGCCAAAGAGGAACTCATGGAAGTTGTGGAGTTCCTGAAAGAGCCGCAAAAATTTATCGCTCTTGGCGCACGCATCCCCAAAGGCGTCCTGCTGGTCGGCCCTCCCGGTACCGGTAAAACGCTCATGGCCAAAGCTGTTTCCGGTGAAGCGGGCGTACCTTTCTTTTCCATTTCCGGTTCGGAATTCGTGGAAATGTTCGTTGGCGTAGGCGCTAGCCGTGTTCGGGACCTCTTCGAGCAAGCCAAAAAGCACAGCCCTTGTATCGTCTTTGTTGATGAAATCGATGCGGTTGGCCGCCACCGCGGTGCCGGCCTGGGCGGCAGCCACGACGAGCGCGAACAGACCCTCAACCAACTCCTGGTGGAGATGGACGGTTTTGATACCGATACGAACGTGATCGTGATCGCCGCTACCAACCGCCCGGACATCCTGGACCCTGCCCTTCTGCGCCCTGGCCGCTTCGACCGGCGCGTGATGCTGGACCGGCCCGATATGCGCGGCCGCGAGGCCATCCTGCGGGTGCATTCCCGCGGTAAACCCATCTCGCCCGCTGTCAATTTGGAAACCATCGCCCGGGCAACTCCCGGCTTTGTTGGCGCGGACCTGGAAAATCTGGTGAACGAGGCCGCTATTCTGGCCGCTAGGCGCAACAAACGCGTGATTGAGCAAGCGGAGTTTGATGAAGCGATCGAGCGCGTGATCGCCGGACCGGAACGCAAGAGCCGGCTGATTAACCCAGCCGAGAAGAAGATCATCGCCTACCACGAGGCTGGTCACGCCATCGTTATTCAAAGCATCCCAGAGGCCGATCCGGTTCAAAAGGTTTCGATCATTTCCCGGGGCATGATGGGCGGCTTCACCATGTCCTTGCCTTTGGAAGATTCGATGCTCGAATCCAAGAAGGGCATGGAGGCCGATATCGTTTCCCTCTTGGGCGGACGGGCGGCCGAAGAGTTGATTTTCAACGACATCACTTCCGGTGCTTCCAACGACATCGAAAACGCCACAAAATTGGCGCGCAAGATGGTTACCCGCCTGGGTATGAGTGAAGCTCTTGGCCCCATGGTATACGGCCAGAAGGAAGAGTTGGTGTTCCTGGGACGCGAGATCTCGGAACAGCGGGATTATTCGGAAGCGATTGCCCAGAAGATTGATAGCGAAGTTCAGCGCATCGTCACCGAAGCCTACCAACGCGCCAGCGGGATCCTTGCCCAAAACAAGGATAAACTGATCCAGGTTGCCGACATGCTGCTGGAGAAGGAAACTATTTCCCGCGATGAATTTGAGGCGATCTTCCCGGCGCCGGAACCGAAGAACCAGGGCATCCCGGTGCCGCAGACTGCTTAACTCAGCTAAAACAAACTTTCACACGATCCAGCGCCTTTTGCAGAAGTTCTGGATCGTTTGCTTTTAACCAGAGGATCTTGGGGTCATCCGGCTTGAACCAGTTGGCCTGGCGGCGTACGAACTTGCGCGTATTGCGCCGGATAAGGGCTTTGGCCTCATCCAGGCTGAGTTCCCCAGCCAGGTACGCCAGAACTTCGTTGTACCCGATGATGCCCATACGCTCGAGGGCTTGCCTTTTGCCGCCCGCGGCAATTTGCTGAACTTCCTCCACCAGGCCTTCAGAGAACATCGCTTCGATGCGTGCATCCACACGCGCGTACAATTCCGGCCTGGGCCAGGCAAGCCCGAGCGTGCAGACCGCATACGGCGCCTCGAACTCACCCCGTGCTTTTGAAAATAGCTGACCTGTGCTGAGGATCACCTCCAAGGCGCGGACGGTGCGGCGTTTGTTGCGGTGGTCGATCACTGCCGCTGCCTCATGGTCAAGCACTGCGAGGCGCTGCCATAAGGCCTCAGACCCGATCTGCTCTCCCCAACTTTCGATGGCCAGGCGCAATTCCGGCTGCGCCTCAATTGAAGGTACCTGCCAGTTCTGCAACAATGCCCGTAGGTATTGCCCGGTGCCGCCAGCTAAGATCGGCAGCCTACCTTTGGCGTCAATCTCCCGGATCAGGCTGTCAGCGGCTTGGCGGAACTGGCCCAGACTCCAGGGCTCAGTAATCGAGGCCACAGATACCAAATGATGCCGTGCTGCCTGCAGTTCCGCTTCACTGGGTTTGGCTACCCCGATGTTGAGCTCCTGGTAAAGAATGCGGCTGTCCGCCGAGATGATCTCGCCGTCCAGCGCCTGGGCAACTTGGATGGCCAGGCTTGTCTTGCCCGATGCCGTAGGCCCAAGGATCACCAGGAGGCGGGGTTTCCTTCCTTCTTCACTCATCCAGGCTGGCTCCAACATTCTGAAAATGCAAAAACTGGGGTTCCGGGCACCCAAAATTGCCCTCCACCACCACAATATCTATCTGCCAGCCGATCTCCGCGTCTGGATGGTGATTTTCCAGATAGGCATAAACAGCCCGCTTGATCGCGCGTAATTTAGCTTTATCCACGGATTGTTCCCCAGGCCCATAAGCCTGATTGGAACGGGTTTTAACTTCCACGAATACCAGCCCGTCCAGGAAACGGCAGATCAGGTCCACTTCAGCATGCTGAGCAGTGAAATTACGGACCAGCACCTCGTAACCCAGGGCTTCCAGATACCTGGCAGCCTGGGCCTCGCCCCACCGGGCAAAATCCTGGCGGTAGTGGCTTAAAGTCATGCGCAGATAATAGCATAATTGGGCTTAATCTCGAGAAAGTTTAGACCTCAATCAATTTTTACCTGCATTTAGCCTCCGAATGAGATAAAATGACTTAATTTTTTCTGACAAAGAGGTCACATTGGCTGTTGCTGAAATCGTTACCATTGGTACTGAACTCCTGCTGGGTGAGATCACCGACACAAACTCAAAATACATTGCCCGTTTTTTGCGCGATATCGGCGTTGACCTTTACCGCGTGATTACGGTTGGCGATAACCCCGCGCGGATTACCGCGACCCTTCAGGAAGCCCTGATGCGCGCAGATATCGTGATCACCACCGGCGGTCTGGGCCCCACAGTGGACGACCCCACCCGCCAGGCCGTAGCCGATGTATTCAATGTGCCTCTCGTTTTCAAGGAGGAACTCTGGCAGGAGATCTTGCAGCGTTTCCAGCGCTTTCAGCGTGAACCAACCGAAAACAACCGCCGTCAGGCCTACATCCCTGCTGGCGCAAGGGCGGTCAGCAACCCGGTTGGAACAGCGCCGGCTTTTGTTTTTGAATTGGGCCTTAAGACGATCATTTCTTTGCCAGGTGTTCCCCGAGAAATGGAATACCTGATGCAAAACGTAGTTTATGACTACCTCAAGGAGCGCTACAAGCTCCAGGAGACGGTGATTCTGGCCCATGTGGTGCACACGATCGCCAAAGGCGAATCCAGCATCGATGAGGTGGTTGGAGAACTGGAAAAGCTGCGCAACCCCACGGTTGGTCTTTTGGCCCATCCCGGTCAGACAGACATTCGCATCACGGCCAAGGCCGGCTCCGTAGCTGAGGCCCGCCAGATGATCGCTCCGGTTTTAGCAGAGATCCGCAACAAACTGGGCGACCACATATATGGGGAAAATGATGAGACTCTGGATGGTAAGGTGGCTGAATTATTGAGTAAGGCGGGGAAATCCCTGGCCATCATCGAGTACGGCAGCGAAAGCGAAACCTTGAGCAAACTGCGTACCCATCTGCCGGAGAAAGTGACCGGAGAACCGCTGAATGTCAACCTGTCAGACGAAGGCCTGCAGACCTTGCTGCAGGAGTACCGCTCGCAGCACCACGCGGACCTGGCGCTTGGCATCCGGCTCACCCGGGATACTGAAAAAAGCCAGCTTACCCTCGACCTCCTGGGCGAAGGGATCAATAAACAGGACAATTTTTATTACGGCGGACCCGGCGGGGATAGCTCCCGGTGGGCTGCCGCGCAGGCCCTGGGCTATCTGCGCCGGGAATTGATGGAAATGGGAAAGGAAGATGCCTGATGCAAAAAGCAGACCTTTTACTGCGCAACGCTTTTGTGCTCACCATGGATGCGGACTTCAACCTCTTTCCCCAGGGGGCTGTAGCCATTACCGGGGATAAGATTCTGGCAGTTGGGCCGGAAGAAGAGATCACCGCTGAATACTCAGCCAACGAGGAACTGGACTGCGGCGGGAAACTGCTCATGCCCGGTCTGGTCAATACCCACTGCCATGTGCCAATGACCCTGCTGCGCGGTCTGGCCGATGACTTGCGCCTGGATGTGTGGCTGATGGGCTACATGATGCCCGTGGAGCGCGAGTTTGTTACCCCGGAATTTGTACGCCTGGGCACTAAAATTGGCTGCGCTGAGATGATCAGGTCCGGCGTGACCACTTTCGCGGATATGTATTACTACCAGGACGAAATCGCCGAAGTGGTTGCCGAAGTAGGTATGCGCGGGATCATGGGCCAGACGGTGCTTAAATTCCCCTCACCCGGCGCTGCCTCTTATGAGGAAGCCTTGGCATACACCGAGCGTATGATCCAAAAATGGAAGGGCCATCCGGTTATTGTGCCCAGCATAGCGCCGCACGCCATCTATACCTGCACGGATGAGATCCTCAAAAAAGTAACTGAAATGGCTCTGCGCTACGATGTCCCGGTGCAGTTCCACGTATCAGAAACGGCTGGCGAAGTGGATGCCGTACGTGCTGAGCATGGCATGCCGGTAGTACCCTACATCAAGAAGCTCGGCCTCCTGGACACCAAAATGATCGCCTCGCATTGTGTGCACCTGGACGAAGGCGAAATGCGCACTTTGCAGCATTATGGCACCGGTATTGCCCACAACCCCTCCTCCAACCTCAAACTTGCTTCCGGTTTTGCCCAGACTAAACGCATGCTGGAGCTTGGCTGCGCCGTTGGGATAGGAACCGATGGCCCTGCCAGCAATAACGACCTGGACATGATCGAGGAGATCCGCTTGGCCAGTTTGATCGCCAAAGCCTCTACCGGCGACCCCACCGCCCTGCCTGCCCGCCAAACCTTGCTGATGGCCACACGCCTCGGCGCGAAAGCTTTGCACATGGAGGATATGATCGGCAGCTTGGAACCTGGCAAACGGGCGGATCTGATCACCATTGACCTCAGCCCGCTGCACAATCTGCCCCAGTTCAAGCGCGACCCCGATGGTATCTACGCGCAAGTGATCTACGCCACCAAGGCAACCGATGTGCGCGACCTGATGGTAAATGGCCAATGGCTGATGCGCGAACGCGATTTGCTCACTCTGGATGAAAGCCAATTGCCTGCCCAGGCGGCAGAGATGGCCGGCCGCATCGATGCCTTCCTTCTCAAGCGGGAAGGTTCGGTGCTATCCAAACTGGTTGCCATCGGTGGAGCCGCCCAGGAAGAGAGTTTTGAAGTGCAGGCCAAGGTACAGGTGGAAGATGTTGCCCCTGTTTTGGCTGCCCTCAAATCCCCTCAGATCCAAATCCTGCGCAAACGCCACTACCGCGAGTACGACACTTATTACCACTTCGATGACCCCGGCCAGGGCCGCCTGCGCTACCGCGAGGATGAGTTTATCGATGAAGCCGGCCGGATCGAGAACGTGCGCTCCCGCCTGACCCTCATCGGTGAACGGCATGAAGAAATCCCAGGCGAGTCTGAAAGCCTGCTTTCCCGCTCCCGCTTCCTGGCACCTGCCACCCACAGCCTGCGTTTTTACGCGGAATACTTCAAGCCTTCAGGCCTCCTGGAAATCCAGAAGGACCGCCTGCGCTACCTGGTACGCTTTGAGGACGAAGAATTCTTTATTAATCTGGATACCCTGATCAAGCCCGCCCTGGGCAAGTTCGTGGAAGTGAAAAGCCGCACCTGGAGCCGCCAGGACGCGGTAAATAAGACCGAACTATTGCACCGGCTATTGGAGGCCTTAGGGCTGGGTCACCTGCCGATCATCAGCGACGATTACATCCACCTTGTGGAAGAAAGCATTCAAGGAGTTTGATCATGGCCGCTGAATTAGCTGCTGATCCAAAGATCAAAGTTCTTTTCGCCACAACGGAAGCCGCCCCCTATGTAAAGGTTGGCGGCCTGGCAGATGTGGCTGGGGCTTTGCCTCCCACGCTTACACGCTTGCATGCCGATGAGCTGGATATGCGCCTCATCATGCCCTACCACCCCCAAATGAAGCAGAAAAACCTGCCTGTCAGGAAGCTGGGCAGTTTTAAGCTTTCTACCGGCGCGCAGGCGCTGCACGTGGACCTGTATGTGAGCAGCCTTGAAGATGTTCCGCTTTATTTGGTGGATACCCGGGCAATCCAGGAAGAAAGCGCGGTCTACGAAGGCGACCCCGCCCTGGACGCAACCAAGTATGTACCATTCTCGCTGGCGATCCTGGAAGCCTGCCGATTTTTGGGTTGGGTACCGGATATCTTGCACCTCAACGACTGGCATACCGCCTTGGCTGCTTACGCGCTCAAAACCATTTATAAAAGCGATCCACTTTTCGCGGGTGTCAAGACCCTGCTCTCAGTCCACAACTTGCCTTATAACGGTTACGGTGCCCAACCAGTGATGCTAGAAATGGGTTTCGCCCCCTCCGAGGATCCTGAACTGCCCGAATGGGCAAGGTTTACCCCCCTCCCCCTGGGCATTGCCAGCAGCGATAAAGTGGTCTTTGTGTCCAAAGGCTATGCCGATGAGGTTCTGGAGGAACCCATGGGCAGCGGGCTGGCGGAATACCTCGGGCTGTATCCGGAGCGTCTGGACGGTTTTGTGAATGGAATCGATACCGAACTCTGGGACCCGATGACCGATCCCAAGCTAAGGCACCCATTCAGCCATAACAACCTCAGCGGAAAAGCCCGGAATAAAGCCCAGTTCCAGGAAGAATATGGCTTTAGGGTGGATGAACGCATTCCTTTGCTCACCGTGGTCAGCAGGCTCGTCAACCAAAAAGGGATCGACATCATCCTGGATGCTCTCACCGAAATCCGGGACCTCCCCTGGCAGTTTGCCATCCTGGGAAC
>DHPL01000061.1:1072-1385 GCA_002407905.1 Anaerolineaceae bacterium UBA5365 | reverse complement strand
TGGCAGTTTGCCATCCTGGGAACAGGGGATGTACTCCTGGAGCAGCGGATTCGGGAGATGGCAGTAAGCATGCCGGAACGGGTAGCCGCCATCCTGAAGTATGACGATGCCATCGCCCACGAGATCTACGCCTCAGGGGACCTTTACCTGATGCCCTCGCTTTACGAGCCTTGCGGGCTTTCCCAGATGTTCGCGATGCGGTATGGCAATATCCCGGTAGCCCGGGCTACTGGCGGTCTGCGCGATACGGTCACGGACTATGCCAGCTCCCCCGAAGAAGCAACCGGTTTTCTCTTCGAGGGCACCACGGGCC
>DHPL01000061.1:519-968 GCA_002407905.1 Anaerolineaceae bacterium UBA5365 | reverse complement strand
GAGGGCACCACGGGCAGCGAAATGGCAGCCACCCTGCGCCAAGCGCTTACGCTCTTCAAGGACAAAGAAGCCTGGAGTGAAATTCAAAAGAACGCAATGGCCCGCGATTTCTCCTGGAATCAGGCCTCGATTGCGTATTGGAACTTATATCGTCAATTAGCCGCCTAAGGCTCACCGGAGGATTGCATGAATTCGTCTCAACGCGTGTCGGGTGTTTTGCTGCACCCAACCAGTTTACCTGGGCCGGAAGGTCTGGGCAACATCGGCCCTGAAGCATATCGCTGGGTGAATTTTCTCAAGAATAGCGGCACGCAGCTTTGGCAAATTTTGCCTCTCGGTCCAACCGGATACGGCGATTCGCCTTACCAGTGCTTTTCA
The DNA here is from genome assembly GCA_002407905.1 of Anaerolineaceae bacterium UBA5365. Taxonomy (GTDB): domain Bacteria; phylum Chloroflexota; class Anaerolineae; order Anaerolineales; family Anaerolineaceae; genus Mesolinea. The sequence continues at coordinate 590 of DHPL01000061.1, read as the reverse complement.
GCTTTTGCCGGAAACGCCTACCTGGTGAGCAGCGAAATCTTGCTGGACCAGGGCCTGCTTCAGGAAAGCGA
>DHPL01000061.1:0-382 GCA_002407905.1 Anaerolineaceae bacterium UBA5365 | reverse complement strand
TGCAGGACCGGCCCGATTTTCCCGAGGAGGAGATTGAATTCAGTACTGCCCTGCAATGGCAGCTGGCTTTGCTCGAAGCAGCGTTTCGCAACTTCAAAAAACAAGGCCAAAGCGAGATGCTTGCGCAGTTCGAGGCATTCCGCGATGCGGAGGCTTCCTGGCTGCGGGATTACAGCCTGTTTATGGCCCTGAAAGCCGAACAAGGCGGCAAACCTTGGTACGAATGGCCTGAAGAACTCAAGTTTCGCGACCCGCAGGCGATTGCCGAGGCTGCGGCGCGGCTCACCGAGGCCATGGAAAAGCAGGAATTTGATCAGTTCCTCTTCTTTAGCCAGTGGGAACGCTTGCATGCCTACGCCAATCGCAAGGGAGTGCGCATCGT
>DHPL01000066.1:36182-41631 GCA_002407905.1 Anaerolineaceae bacterium UBA5365 | reverse complement strand
GGCGGAGCCCAGAAGGGTAAGCCCATCCGGATGCCACCAAAAGCCATTGGCCAGCATGGCTGGAACCGCCAAAAGCAAGAGCATCAGCAGCAGGGCGGACCAATGCCGGTAGCCCGTATGCAAGTAAGTTAAGAGCCAAACCGCGGCCAGGCCGGGCAGCACCGTGATCAATTGCCGTAGGGCCAGGAAGGATTTTTGGATATCAAAGTTTTGGCCATCCTCACGGAAAGGCAGGACCGCGAGGGCGGAGGGACCGTAAAACGGAAAGCCCTTATTGTAGCGATCGTAGGCGATAAACCCCTTGATGCTATTGAGCAGGCCGTCCCGCGGGGCTAACATGCGCTGCAGGACGGGGAAAAGCGCGGCTTCGTCCGGCTCGAAAACACGGACCATGGAAAGGTCTTCGGATGCCTTGCTGTTGGGGATGGCAAAACCCATAAAAGCCAGGAGGCAAAAGATCAGGCTGAGCCAAAACACCCTTTTGTTCATCCCGCCCAAACGGGGAGCTGCTTCGGTATCCATGAGCATGCCCAAATTGTACTTGCTAGAAGGAAGTCTGCGGGTTTCCAACAAATTCCTAACACGGTCAGATTTACCTGGCACGCCTCAGAAAACAAGGTAAAGGTACTGCTCGAGCCTCATGAGTTCAGGCGTTACAATTAGCCCATGCTGCCCGATTATCGCATTCGCCAGCGCGACTATCTTCTGGAGATCAACCGCGCGCTCACCGAGGAGCTGGACCTGCCGGTGCTGTTGCAGCGAATCCTGCGCTTTAGCATTGAAATTCTTTCCGGCCATGCTGGTTTCATCGCGCTTTCGGATGAAAATGGGTGGAAGATCGCCGCTCAGCAGGGCCTGCCGGATTCTCTTTCCACCTACATCTCCCGCTGGCTGAGCAATCAGCCCCGGTTGAGCGCGGGCAGCGAGGGCAACTTCCCGGAGATCTCGCGCATGCTTTCGGACATCTCGATGGGCATGCTGACCAGTGTTGGCATCCTGATGGAAAGCCAGGACCAGGTCATCGGCCAAATTCAGGTCTTCCGCAATTACCGGGCCAGTTTCAGCACCAATGACCGGCAAATCCTGTCTTCCTTTGCCAGCCAGGCTGCCGTCGCGGTACGCAATGCCACCCTCTACAACCAGGCCCGGGCGCATACCCTGCGCATGGAAGCGCTATTAGGCGCGGTGGCGGACGGCATCCTGATCTTTTCGCCAGAACTCAAGGTGCAAAGCGTGAACCCGGCCCTGCTGCGCCTGCTTAACCGCGAGGCAAGCCAGGTGATCAATCAACCCTACGACCAGGTGATTCGCTGGGCTAAAGGCCCGGAAGGTACATCCATCCAGGATGCCTTCGAGGGCGACTGGATGCGCCAGATCAGCACCGAGCACTTCATCGAGGGCGACCTGGAGCGGGAAGGCGGCTTGGAACCCATCCCGGTGGGCATCAATTACGCGCCGCTTTTCGACCCCGATGGGCGGCTGCTGAACGTGATCGCCAGCGTGCGGGATATGACCCGCCTGCGCACCGCTGAGGAGATGAAGGCCTCTTTCATCTCGGTGGTCAGCCATGAACTGAAGACTCCGATCGCGCTCATCAAGGGTTATGCCAGCACGCTGCGCCGCGAGGATGCCGATTGGGATAAGGAAACCATTCAGTCCAGCCTGGAGGTGATCGAAAACGAAGCCGACCATCTCTCCGCGATGATCGAAGACCTCCTGGATGCCACACGTTTACAGGCCGGGCAGATGAGCTTTCGGCCTTCACAGGTGGACCTGGGCAGTTTGGCAGCAGAGGTTGCCAAACGCTTCAGCAAACAATCCGAAACCCAGCCCATCGAAGTGGATTTTCCGGAAAACCTGCCCCCGGTCGTAGCCGACGAAGCCAGGATTCGCCAGGTTTTGGATAACCTGGTGGGCAATGCCTTCAAGTACAGCGCTCAGGGGCCAATCCGTATCAGCGGCAGCCAGCAAGGGCAGGATGTGGTGATCTGTGTGCAGGATAGCGGCAAGGGGATTGATCCGCGGGACATTCCGCACGTTTTCGAACGCTTTTACCGCTCGGACACAGCCGTCAGGCAAAGCAAGGGCACGGGTCTGGGCCTCTACCTGAGCAAACAAATCGTGGATGCCCACGGCGGGCGCATTTGGGTGGATGAGCACTACAAGGCAGGCGGAAGAATCTGCTTCAGCTTGCCCATTGAGAGCAAGCTTGGTCCGGAATCTAGCCTGGATGCTTGAACTGCCGCTTCCCTACCGCTTGCAATATCTCGCTGAAACAGGCTCTACGAATGACGACTGCCTGGAACTTGCCCGTGATGGCCAAGCCGATGGCCTGGTGGTTGTTGCCGACCGGCAAACCAAGGGCCGCGGCCGCCAGGGGCGCAGCTGGCATACCCAGCCCGGCAGCGCCCTGGCCTTTACCCTGCTCATCCGCCCGAACCAGGAAGAACAGGCTTACCTGGGCCGCTTTACGGCACTAGGCGGCCTGGCCTTGGTGAAGACCCTGCAAAAACATGGCGTGTCCGCGTGGGTCAAATGGCCCAATGATGTTCTGATCAACGCGCGCAAGGTTTGCGGTATCTTGGCTGAAACCGTGTGGCAGGCGGACAAAGCCCAGGCGATAGCCCTGGGGATGGGGGTCAACATCCTGCAGGGCAGCCTGCCCGCGGAAACACGCCTGGTGTACCCTGCTTCGGATATCGAAACCGAGACCGGTTTACGCTTTGACCGCTGGGAACTTCTGAGCGGGCTGCTCCAAGAGCTCAGTGAATTGCGTTTCCATCTCCCTACACCCGGCTTCATCGCTGCCTGGAACGCAAACCTTGCTTTTCAGGGGGAAATAGCACCCGTGCGGGATGCCGATGGCCAAATGCGCGCTTATCAGATCCTCGGGGTAGAGGCAGATGCGGGGCTGCGGGTTTTAGCTGCGGACGGCCAGGAAAAAGTGCTTTATTCCGCGGAAATTTCAGCCTGAAATTCAAATAAAAAGCAGGAGTCGGACAGAATGCCGGACTCCTGCGATCAGTAGCGTAAATACCAGGTTTAGATTCCCCTTCTAAGCTTTCAGATCATCCGCTGCTGACTCTTCGGCATCAGCCTCAGGAAAGTCTCCGCCCTCATCGCTGAAACCTTCTTCAGCGTCTTCTTCCGGAGGAGCATCGCCTTCCGCAGCTTCACTTGCATCGGCAGGCGGCGGTGCGATTGTCACGCCGGCCTCATCGCCTTGTTCAGCAGCGGCTATCTTAGCTTCCTCAAGCGCCCGGGCAGCTTCAGCAGCCAGCACTTCCTCCGCGGATACCAGGGCTATCGCGGCCAGTGTGTCGCCGGGTTCAAGGTTCATCACTTTTACACCCATCGTAGCCCTGCCCTGGATCGAAATTTCGTCCACTTTGGTGCGCAGAACGATGCCATGGCTGGAGATCAGGGTGATCTCTTCGCCGGGGCTGGTCATGCGGGCCTGGGTCACATCGCCAATTTCTGGGCGGGCTTCCTGGCTGATGGTGGTAACACCCAGGGTACCGCGCGTTTTAGGGATGTATTCCTTCATGGGCGTGCGTTTGCCCTGGCCTTTTTCGGTGAGTACCAGCAGGTAGCCTTCCGGGCGGACGGTTTCCATACTGGTCACCTGGTCATCGCCGCGCAGGCGGATGCCGCTGACGCCCATGGTGGTCCGACCGGTGGGGCGCACCTGGCGCTCGGGGAAGCGCAGGGCTTTGCCCTGGCGGGTGACGATGATCAGGTCGTCCTGGCCGCTGGTGAGCGCCACCCATCCCAGGTGGTCGCCTTCTTCCAGGCGGATGGCGATCAGGCCGGAAGGACGCACGTTTTCAAACTCCTTCATGGCCACGCGCTTCACGCGGCCGTTACGGGTGGCCATGGTGAAGTATTCGGCTTCCTTGAAGTTGTTCACAGCCAGCACGGCGGTGATGGTTTCATCCGGTTCGAGGGCAATGATATTAACCACCGGAATTCCGCGGCCCTGGCGCGATTCCTCCGGCATCTCGAAAACCCGTTCAGAATAGACTTTGCCGCGGTCCGTGAAGAAAAGCAGTGTGCCCAGCGAATGCGCTCGCAGCAGATGTACTACCTGGTCTTCCTCGCGCATGGTTTGGCCCAAAACGCCCCGGCCGCCCCGCCCCTGCGAGCGGTAAGCCGTATCGGAAACGCGCTTGACGTAGCCACGGTCCGTGATGGAAACAAAAACGTTCTCATCGGCTACCAGAGATTCATCCGAGAGGTCATTTTCCAGGTCCGGCATGATCTTGGTACGGCGTTCATCGCCGTATTTGGCGGCCACTTCTTCCAGGTCGGCACGGATGAGGGCGAGCACCTTGTGCGGGTTGGCCAGCAGGTCTTCCAGATTCAGGATCTGTTCCGCGATCTGGCGGTGCTCTTCTTCGATCTTCATCCGCTCCAGGGCTGCCAGCCGGCGCAGCTGCATATCCAGAATGGCCTGGGCCTGGAGGTCCGAAAGATCGAAGCGTTCGATCAATTGGGTCTTGGCATCTTCAGCGTCCTGGGCTTCGCGGATGGTCTTGATCACGGCGTCCAGATTAGCCAGGGCGATCAGCAGACCGTCCAGAATGTGCTGGCGCTTTTTGGCTTTGTCCAGTTCAAAGAGGGTGCGGCGGGTGATGACCACCTGGCGGTGTTCCAGGTAATGCCCCAGGGCCTTCTTGAGCGTGAGCATGTGCGGCTCGGAATTGACCAGGGCCAGCATCTGTACGCCAAAAGTGGACTGCAAGGGGGTCCATTTATACAGCTGGTTGAGCACCTTCTTGGGTTGGGTGCCGCGCTTGAGTTCAATGTTAATGCGCATCCCGCGCCGGTCGCTTTCGTCGCGCATGTCCGAAATCGAGTCCAGGCGTCCCTCGCGCACCAGTTCCGCGATGCGCTCGATGAGGGTGGTTTTATTGACCTGATAGGGGATCTCGGAGATGATAATGGCGTAGCGGCCGCTTTTGCTTTCCTCGATGGTGGCCGCTCCGCGGACGATCAGGCGCCCCCGGCCAGTGCTATAGGCCTGACGAATGCCTTCATCGCCCACGATGATGCCGCCGGTGGGGAAATCCGGGCCGGGCAGGACCTGCATCAATTCTTCCACGCTTACTTCATCGATGTCGTCGTAGCGGTCGATGAGCATCTTCAAGGCTTCTGCGAGTTCCCGCAGGTTGTGGGGCGGTACATTGGTAGCCATGCCCACGGCGATGCCGTTGGCGCCGTTCATCAGGAGGTTGGGGATGCGCGCGGGAAGAACTTCGGGTTCCTGCAGGGAACCATCAAAGTTATCCACGAAATCTACGGTCTCTTTATCCAGGTCGACCAGCAGCTCATCCGCGATCTTGGCCAAGCGGGCTTCGGTGTAGCGCATGGCCGCCGGTGAGTCGCCGTCGATGGAGCCAAAGTTACCCTGGCCGTCCACCAGTGGGTAGCGCAAGGAGAAATCCTG
>DHPL01000066.1:32129-35981 GCA_002407905.1 Anaerolineaceae bacterium UBA5365 | reverse complement strand
TAAGAGGCATTCGAACGCATGCCCAGGTCTTGCATGGCATAAAGGATGCGCCGGTGCACCGGCTTAAGACCGTCGCGCACGTCCGGCAAGGCGCGGGCAACGATCACGCTCATGGCGTAATCCAGGTATGCGGTGCGCATTTGTTCGTCGATGTCCACTTCCTGAACATCGCCTAAATTCCGGTCGTCTACCGGGGATTCTTCTTCGGGCATTTCTGCGTCGAGCGGGGCTTCAAGATCTTCAGTCATAAGGTTCCAATACACTATGATGCGCCAAAATTGGCGCACTTTTTCCAGGCTTTATTATACCCTTCAACGAGGGATTAAGCCAATCCGGCGGGGCTTTAGCAGCTTAAATCAGGGGGTATCGCAGAGGCTGTCTTCCCAGGGGAAGCCCAGATGTAAAAGCAGGTTTTCGCTGGGGATATAGGCCAAATATGCTTCCAGAAAGCCTTCCCGCTGGCAGCCGATGGCCACCACGTCCACCCCGGATGGGATCGGCCTTTCAGGGGCTTCGTAAGTGAGCAGGAAGACCTCGGTAAAATCCGGTGAGAGCACTTCGAACATATAACCGCGGCTTTGGGTCATCCAGTTATCGCCGAAGCGCAAGTTGATCATTTTGCCGTAAACCACCCGGCTCCCAGGCTTTTCATAGAGGTGCACAACCCTCGATGGAGTTAACTCGATGTCATCATAGATCAAGTCCAGCGGCAGGCGGGCAAAGCTGGCCGCCTGATCCTCCTGAGTGTACTGCCGGGGGATGGCCAGATTGACGAGCGGGATCGCTGCCGCGAGCACCAGCAGAACCAGGGCATTGAGCCAGATGCGGCCGATGTTCTGGGATTGGCGCGTGACGGGGGTTTGAAGCAACTGAGGTTGGAAGGCCGCCAGAAGGCTGGCGATCCCGGTCAGCCAGTAGAGCCAGATGGTCCAGTCTGCCGGCAGAAGGTAGCGGCTGCCGCTGGTGCGGCCAATGGCGTTGGCCCCGAAATAGCCCAGGTTGATCAGCAGCGGTACCAGGCCGGCCCAGGCAAAACGCCGCCAGGCAAAGCCCAAGCCCAGGGCAATAAGCAGGATGTTGGCGGCAAATGCCAGGGCGTGGCTGAAAGGCAGCTCCCCTTGCCAGGTGACCGGCTCCTCCCAGTAGGGGAGTTTAAGCACAGGCTCCAGCTCCAGCGGATAGGCCTGGAAGGGCAGAACGAAGAGCGCTTTAATTTGGTTGTTCAGGAAATGACCCGCCAGGACAGTGGGGGGAACAGGCGCTTGGGTTACTGCATCCAAGAGGTCTGCCTCACCGCCCTGCACGAGCGGGAGGTTGACGGTTTGAGTAGGCACGGCTAGAGGAGCAGGTGTGCCGGTCTGCGGTGCCGGGACGATCGGCTCTGCCTCCGGCTCTGGGGCCTGAGGGGGCAGGTCCGGGACCAGGCTTTCCTTGCGGTTGGTGAAGAGCAGCGGGGCCTGGATTTCCACCCCGGCGGGAGGCAGCCGCTGGGGTTGGTGGGTAAGGCGGGTCCGGATCACGGAATCGATCTTGTACAAAATGGGACTTTCGCCGTAACGCCACTGCGTGTAGGCAAGCCAGGGTGCGGTGCTGATGATGAACCCCAGCAGGAAAAGCAGCAGCGGTTTGCGCAATGCTTTCCAGTCGAACTTGTAAGCCAGCAGGGTAAATAAAGGCACTAGGAGCAGTAAAAGCAGGGGGTTGGTGCGGATGAGGGTGGCGAAGCCCAGGATGGCGCCGGAAACCAAAGGCGCGCTGCCCGGCTTGCGGGCATGATTGAACCAATTGAATAAGGCCAGCCCCAAGGCCACCAGCAGCAGGGTCAGCGGCAGTTCGCTCATGTAAAGCCGGGAATTGGAAACCGAGATCTGCCACATCCCAAAGATGCCGTTGAACTCTTTTACCGTTCCAAATGCCGCAGCGGCCAGGCCCAGGAATTCTCCGCCCAGTTTGCGGCCCAATAGGTAAAGCAGTACCGGCAGGAGGGCCAGCACCAGGATTTGCAGGCTGGTGATGCGCAGGTAGGATTGGCCGGCCGCCAGATGCAGGATTCCCAGGAAGAAAGTGTAGAGCGGTTTATCGGTAAAGAGGTTTTTATCCAGCCCTTCGCCGATGGCCATATACTGGGCGCCAACGTCGATGATGGCGGCATCGGAGTGCGGGACGTAATCGCCATTGGGCAGCCAGGGCCCCTTTACAAAGACGGATTGAGCTATGGGCGCCTGCAGCCAGAGCAGGGCGCTCGCCGCCCAGATAAGCAGGCAGGTCAGCAGGAGCAAGCCCTTGCGCAGTGTAGGCTTGCTTTTCAGCGCGATATTGAGCCGGGTTAAGGCTTGCTCACCCAATAATGCCGCCAGCAGGATGGCAGCGGCCTGGTTGAGCAGCACAGGAACCCCGGCTACATTCCAGAAGTGTGTATCCGGGTCAAGGCCGATGCGGCTGAGCAGGATAAGCGCCCACAGCCCGGTGAAGGCCAGCAAGACCAGGCGCAGGGCTTTATCCCCAGCCGGCAGATGAACTTTGCGGATGCTGAGGATGTAGATGGCCAAAAAGTCCAGGATCACCAGGAAGAAAAACGCGCTCAAGATCGGCGCCAGGCGGTTGAGCAGAACCTCATCTTCCCCCAAGCGCAGGATGAGAAAACTGGTGAAAAGCAGAAAGGCTGCCAGGAGCGCAGCAAACACCCAGGGATAGAAATGGTCTTTCAGCCAATTTAAGTTACGCTGGAACAGCTGCGAAGCTGTACTGGAGCCGGCTGCGCGTACGGCTAAAACAAGCAGGCCAATGGCCAGGAGACCCAAACATGCTGCGGCAACCCAAAAAGTGAGCGAGGAAGGCGTGGAAAGCTGCTGCCGTTCGTGCAGCATCCAAACCAGGCAGACCAGGGCTTGCAGGCCAATGGCGGCACTGAGGAATGCCGCAGCCCGGCCCTGAGCTTGAACTTTGCTTTGCATGTCAGTGATTTTAACGCAAATAAAAAGAGCCCCGGATGGGGGCTCTAAAAGTCAGCAAAGCGTCATTGGATGGGGCAGCCGGGAATGGCGTTGAAGGAGAGCGTGCACCACCAGGAAGCCGGCATAAAGATGAGCACCAGGGCAATGACCACCAGCGCGATCAACAGGATGATCAGCACAATGCTGCACCAGCCCATCGGTTTCTTTTCCGTGGGGATGCGCGGGGCCTCGGCAACCGGCCGGCTTGGGACGGGGGCCTGAACGGGCTCGTAAACCTGGGTGGGAGGCGTGGGTACTGGCTGCGGCGCCGGCGCTGCCACCTGGCGCGGTCCGGTATCGGCTAGCGAAGGCGCGGGAACCGCAGTACCCAGCTTGTGTTCAAAACTCATCACGGTGGACTCAGCCAGGGTGATCAGGTCGCCATCAGTAAGGATTTGGGGGGCGGCGATGCGCACGCCATTAACGAAGGTTCCGTTGGTGGAGCCCAGGTCTTCGATGAACACACCTTCGGGGCGTAATAAAAAGCGTGAATGCCGGCGTGAGATCTCAGGATCCGGTACAGGGATGTCGTTGGATAGATCCCGGCCCAGGTAGGTTTCGTCCTTGGTAAGGGTGAAACTGGTTCCCGGAATAGGACCTGAACGCATCACGATTTGGGGCTGGTTCTCTGGCATAGCGGCTCCTTCTCGAATCTCTCGATGGCAAGAAGTTTAATGAGAAAGCCCTCGCCTGTCAATCAGCGGGCAAAGCTGCCCTGGCTGGGAACTGGCGGAGGCGCGGCCCAAGCACGGGGCAGTATTGGTCTCGATGAACTGGCAGGCAGGTATAATCAGCCTGATCGTGGGAGCGAACACCGGATTTAAAAGGAAGTAAGGATTGAAGAAAAAAATTTCCGGCC
>DHPL01000066.1:16887-32052 GCA_002407905.1 Anaerolineaceae bacterium UBA5365 | reverse complement strand
AATTTCCGGCCTATTGACTGCTGAAAAAAGAGCGCTGGATTGGCTTGAGGCAAACCGGGTTCTGGTGCTGGCGATTGTTTTTAGCCTCTTGGCTTTGGCATTACGCGCGGCCTTGATGCAGTTCCGCTCGGAGGATATGAACCTCTACTACATCGAGTGGTTGCGCCATCTGCATGAAAACGGGCACTTCGTGGCCATCCCCAGCCTTAAAAGCGACTACACCGTAGCCTTCCAATATCTCTTGGCCGCGGTTTCCTACCTGCCTTTTGACGATGTTGTCCGGGTTAAAATGCTGAGCCTGCCCTACGATTTTGGCAACGCCTGGCTGGTGATGCTAATGGTGCGCAAAATTGGGAATTATAAAAACCAGGACCTCCTGCCCTGGCTGGCATATGCTGCCGTACTCTTTCTGCCTACCGTCTGGGTGAACAGCGCCATCTGGGGGCAGATGGATTCCATCTACACCTTCTTTAGTTTGTTGGCAATTTGGTTCTTCATGGAAGGCAAGGACCGTAATGCTTTCATCAGTTTTGGATTCGCGTTGAGCTTTAAACTGCAGGCAATCTTTTTATTGCCATTGTTTGGGTTTCTGTACATTAAAACCAGGCGGTTCAGCCTGCTGAATTTCCTGTGGATCCCGTTGGTGTACGCCTTGCTTTTCTTGCCGGCTTACGCCCTGGGCAAGCCCTTAACCCAGTTCTTTGGGGCTTTCAACGAACAGGTTTATCAATTTAAATCGATGACCCTGCTCTTTCCCAACCTTTGGCAGCTCTTCCCGAACGATTACGCGCTTTTGCACCGGCCGGCGATCTTGCTGACCATCGTAGCGCTCATGATTCTTTACGCTTATTTGTGGCAGGCTAGAGGTTTCCGGGTAAGCCCGGCCACGCTTTTACCGCTGGCGATGTTTTCGGTGATGATCGCCACCTATCTCCTGCCGGCCATGCACGAACGTTACATGTACACTGCAGAGATTTTGGCGGTGGCATATTTGTTCTGCTGCCCAAGGCGCTGGTATCTTGTTTTGGCGATCTGGCTATTAGGGTTCAGCGGCTACTCGATCCACCTGTGGCAGTTTGGCCCGGTGATCCCCTTTAATATCCTCTCCTTGGTCTATGCCTTGGTTTTGGCGCTAGGGCTTAAAGACCTAAGCCAGATGACAGCTGCCAACCCTAGTTTAAATCCCGTTTCCAAGGGAGCCAGCAAGGGATAAAACGAGGCCGGCAGACCGCCCGCTTTCGTTGACTCAGGTTTGGAATCGCGATATTATCAGCAAAATGAAAAGGCCGCCCGAAGACCGCAGCCGGCTTAGCCGTGTGATCTTAAAGATACTCACTGAAATGCGCTGGTTTGCACCGGGTGTAGGCTATAAACGCTGGCTGGTGCTCACTATCATCGGGGCAATGCTGATGGGCCTGGGCCTGGCCCTGATCATCCTGCAGTTCTACCGCAATACCACCAATACCGATATTATCCCCATCCTGGAAGTACTTTCCCTGCGCATTCTGGCCCGCCCAATCAGGGTCTTGCTGTTTGGGGGCCTGGGCCTGGCGCTGATTTTGACCGGGATTTGGGGGGCGAACCGGGCCCTGCTCAAGCCTTTTGAGCGCAGCGGACGCACCGCCATCGATACGCTGCAATCCTACCGGCGGCGCGAGCGGGGGATGCGCGTGGTAGTGATCGGCGGCGGGCACGGCCTGGCTGCGCTCTTGCGCGGCATCAAGGAATACACGCACAACATCACCGCGATCGTAACCGTGGCCGATGACGGCGGTTCATCCGGCAACTTGCGCCGCGAGATGGGCGTCTTGCCCCCGGGGGATATCCGCAACTGCCTGGCAGCGCTAAGCAGCGACGAAGCCTTGCTCTCCCAGATTTTTCAGTATAGGTTCAAAAGCGGTGTGGGCCTGGAAGGGCATTCCCTGGGCAACCTCTTCATTACTGCCCTGGGCGAGATTACCGGCTCCTTTGAAGAAGCTGTGGCTGAATCCGGACGTGTTCTGGCTATCTACGGGCAGGTGCTGCCATCCACCCTGACCAATGTGCACCTGGTGGGGGACCTGCAGAAGCCGGACTCACAGGAAGTGATGCAGGTGTACGGCGAAAGCGAGATCACCGAAACACCTGGGAATATTTTGCGCGTCTGGCTGGACCCCGCCGCGCCGCCGGCTTACCCGCCTACGGTAGGCGCCATCCTGAACGCCGATTTGATCATCCTGGGGCCGGGCTCGCTGTATACCTCGCTTTTGCCCAATCTGCTGGTGGAAGGCCTGGCGGAGGCGATGGATGCCAGCCGCGCCCAAAAGTTCTTCGTCTGCAACCTGGCAACGCAGCAGGGCGAAACAGAGGGTTTTAACGCCAGCGACCACCTTCAGGTGATCGAGCGCCACATCGGCCGGCACATGTTCGATCTGGTGATCTGCAACCGGAACTTCAAGGGCAAGCTTGGCCAGGAAGTGGATTGGGTGGTAGCCGACCAGGCTTTGCACGAGAATTACAAGGTTTACGAGGCGGACCTGGTGGACGACCTTTACCCCTGGCGGCATGATTCGCAAAAACTGGCCAAGGTATTGGTTAACCTCTTTGAAGAACGCACCGGCCCTCTGGAGTAGAGCCCCGCACCCCGGCTTGGGCGAATCTTCCGCGAGTAAACACAGATTAAGTATGTATTTAGCTCTAATCACAATCCCCAATAACACCATGGAAGCAGGCGGCGGAGCAAACGCAGGGCTGTTTGGAGCTAACACCCCTCGAAACCTTGAGCCCTGTGTATAAAGTTGAATCTCCGTTAATTACTGGTTAAATTCATGTTTACAGCCGGTAATTATGTCACGGGCATTGGAATTGACCGCACTCGGAGTGGTAGAATCCAAGTAATTAGATTAATGCAAATGCTTCTCGGAGGAAGAACAATATGGCAAAAGTAAAAGTTGGTATCAATGGTTTCGGCCGCATCGGCCGCCAGGTACTCAAAGCAATGCTGGAGCAACACAGCAAGGAACTGGAAGTTGTTGCAATCAACGATCTCTTCGATTCAGCGACGAATGCGCACCTCTTCAAATACGACTCCAACTACGGCATCTTTGATGGCAAGGTGGAAGTCATCGGTGAGGACATCGCGATCAACGGCCGCAAACTGGATGTATTCAAGGAGAAGGATCCCGGAAATCTGCCCTGGAAAGATCTGGGCGTAGACATCGTGGTTGAGTCTACCGGCATCTTCACCAACGCCAAGAGCGATGCAGCCACCGGCCGGATTGGCGCTGATGCCCATATCCAGCGGGGCGGAGCCAAGAAGGTAATCATTAGCGCGCCGGCGAAGGAAGAAGATATCACCATCGTCCTGGGTGTGAACGAGGATAAGTACGATCCCGCCAAGCACCACATCATCTCCAATGCCTCCTGCACCACCAACTGTCTGGCGCCTGCGGCAAAGATTGTGAACGATGCTTTTGGTATTCAGTACGCCCTCATGACCACCATCCACTCCTACACCAACGACCAGGTGATTTTGGACCAGGGCCATAAAAAGGAATTGCGCCGCTCTCGCGCGGCCGGCCTGAACATGATCCCAACAACCACCGGCGCCGCCAAGGCCGTTGCCCTGGTGATCCCGGAGCTGAAGGGTAAGTTTGACGGCATGTCCATGCGCGTTCCCACCCCCACCGTCTCGATCGTGGACTTTGTTGCCACCGTGGAAAAGGACGCTACTAAGGAAGAATTGGTCAAACTGTTCACCGATGCCGCCAACGGACCGCTGAAGGGCATCCTGGGTGTGACGACCGGCGAATTTGACCAGCCATTGGTCTCAATGGACTTCAAGGGCGACCCGCGCTCATCGATCGTTGACCTGCCTAACTGTGTGGTAATGGGCAGCAAGATGCTCAAAGTGATGGCCTGGTACGATAACGAGTGGGGCTACTCCTGCCGCGTTGGTGACCTGGCCGCGATGGTTGCTGCCAAGCTTTAGGCTTCGGTAAATCTTAGAATACACGCCCAGTTTTGCCTGACCGCAGCTGGGCGTATTTATTAGGAAAGGATCGAGATGTTTAAGAAGAAGATGGTGACAGACCTTGATGTGGCGGGAAAGCGGGTTCTGGTACGTGTGGATTTTAATGTGCCCCTGAAAGACGGCGTGGTACAAGACGATACCCGCATCCGCGCCGCGTTGCCAACTATTCAATACCTGCTGGACCATGGCGCGAAGGTGATCCTGGCTTCGCATCTGGGCCGCCCCGGGGGTGAGCCCAATGCCAAATACAGCCTTAAGCCCGTTGCCGACTACCTTGGCACACTGCTGGAAGCGCCGGTGAAGTTTGCCCCCAACTGCATTGGGCCCGAGGCTGAAGCCGCAGTGGCAGAGCTTAAGCCGGGCGAGGTGCTTGTACTGGAAAACACGCGCTTCCATTCGGATGAAGAGGGAAACGACCCCGGTATGGCCAAGCAATTGGCCAGCCTTGCGGACCTCTTTGTGAACGATGCCTTTGGCACCGCGCATCGGGCGCACGCAAGCACGGCTGGCGTGGCCAATTACATCCCGGCGGCGGCCGGCTTCCTGATGCAGAAAGAGATCGAGTACCTCGGCAATGCCATCGATGACCCTAAACGGCCCTTCGTGGCTATTTTGGGCGGTGCCAAGATCAGCGACAAGATCGGCGTGATCGAAAACCTGCTGAAAAAGGCCGATAAGATCCTCATTGGCGGCGGGATGGCGAATACCTTCCTGGCAGCCCAGGGTTATGAGATGGCCGACTCATTGGTGGAAAAGGATGCCCTGGAAACAGCGAAGAAGCTGGTTGGCGAAGGCGCCGATAAGCTGGTATTGCCAGTGGACATGGTGATCGCGGATAAATTTGAAGATACTGCCGACACTCAGGTGATTCCCCTGGGTGATGTGCCGGCTGGTTGGCGGGTGCTGGATATTGGCCCGGAAACGATCAAGGCCTTCTCCAAGGTGATTAAAGATGCGGGCACCGTGGTCTGGAATGGCCCGATGGGAGTGTTTGAGATGCCGCTCTTCGCCAAGGGGACCTTTGCCGTTGCCCAGGCTGTAGCGGATAGCGATGCCATCTCGGTGATCGGCGGCGGTGACTCGGTGAGCGCCATCAATCAAAGCGGCCTGGCCGATAAGATCACCCACATTTCTACAGGCGGGGGTGCTTCCCTGGAGATGCTGGAAGGGCTGGAACTTCCCGGCCTGGCTGTGCTCAGCGATAAATAAGCAAACTATCTGGCGAAAGAATACCGGCTGTGAATTCACAGCCGGTATCTTTTACGCCCAAAGGCATTTGACGGTTAACAGTGCTGGGGGTAATATGGGCAAAAGAAGGAGAATACCCATGCTTCGAAACAGGATTCCTTTAGTCTTTCCAATACTTCTGCTGTGTTTTGCTTTAGTGATGGGCGCCTGCCAGCCGGCTGCCACGCCTACCTCCGTGCCGAATTACATTTCCACCGGCGTAGCGGCTACCCTGGATGCCCAATCCACGATGCAGGCCGCGGTGCAACTCTCGCTGATGCAGACAGAGGCAGCCCGCCCGACCGCTACCTTTACACCCGTGCCCACCCTGCCTCCGCCGCCTACGGCTACAGCCATACCTACTCAAAGCCCTCCGGTGCAGCCTCCGCCCCCTGCCCAGGTTTTGCCTCCGGTTCAGGTTCAGCCAACCGCGACTGCGGTGCCGCAAAAACTCTGCCTGCAGGCCAAGCTGACCAAAGACACTCCCCTGAACGTGACTGGGCCAAGCACGGACATCGTTAAAAAGTGGGAATTTCAGAATGTGGGCACCTGTGACTGGAACAGCCAGTACGACCTGCGTTGGGTAAGCGGTGACGACTTTGGAATCGATGCCATCGATTTACCTGCCGTTGCTGCTGGCAGCTACGTGGAAGTAACGCAAACTTTTGATGGCTTTGATAAGCCCGGGACCTACAAGAGCAACTGGATGTTTTTTAGCTCGGAAGGAGAACGGTTTGGCGTAGGAACCAACGGGGCGAGCCCCATTGTCATCACCGTTGAAGTAAAAGAATGAGTTGCCAATTGACCCTCGACAAAGCGTGATAAAATCGCATAGATATCAAGCTATCGTTGGGATAGGAGAATGAGATGAAAGATAGAAAATGGTTGATCGCGCTGGCGGTCTTGATGATCAGTGCCCTGGCTCTGGCGGCTTGCCGCCCAGCCGCACCAGCTACCCCATCACCTGAGGAAATGGCCTTGCAAGTTGCCGGAACACAAGCCGCGCGTGCTACGCAGGCTTCAGTGAGCACACTGGTTGCCCGTGTAACTGAGTTGAGTGTACCTACAGCAATCCCGCAGCCAACCGCTACGCCGATGGTCTGCCCCACCTGCCCTCCGCCGCCAACCGCTGTACCTGCGGCAGCTGGTCCTACCTCGGCGCCTGCCGCGCCTCCGGCAGCCCCCGGGGCTGCAACCGGTGGCCAGGTTTGGGCTTCGGACGGCAAGTGCTACTTCCAGATCGAGTACATGGGTGATGTAAATATCCCGCCGGACACAGTGATGAAACCCTCGCAGGAATTTGAGAAAATTTGGCGTGTGAAGAACACTGGCACCTGCACCTGGGATTCAGCGGATGTTTACGGTGTGGACCTGGTGCTTAGCGGCGGTGATAAGATGGGCGCTCATGGCGTTGCGGACGTTCGCGGCCCGGTAGCCCCTGGGGATGTGGTGGAAGTTGCGGTAGACCTGGTTGCCCCTGCTGAAGAAGGCACTTACACGGCTTACTGGGTGCTCACCGGCCCCAATAACACCCGCTTTGGCTACGGCGATAACAATCAGTTCGCCCTGGCAGTGCGCATTAGCGTTGTAAAGTAAGATTCTGTGAAGATCATGGGCCGCCTTCATGGCGGCTCTTTTTTTATTACCGGGAACTTATTCCCCGGGCGTGCGTCTATTAAGAGAGCAGGGTAATAGCCCGTTCAAGGAGATTAAGATGAAAAAAGCAATCAACTCAGAGATTTTCGTAACTTTAGCCATCCTGATCGTGGCTGTATTGGCGCTGGCAGCTTGTAATGTGCCTGGATCGCCAACCAGCCAGGAGAGCGACGTAGAAAAGGCAGTCAAAACACTGCAGGCGCAGGCTACCCGGGATGTTTTATCAACGCAGATCGCGGCATTGACGCAGGTTCCGCAGCCAACCATCTCTGATCCGAATCAGGTGAAGCCCTCGGCCACGCCGGTGCCTACGCAGCCTCCGGCTCCTACCCAGGTAGTGATCGTAACCAAGGTTGTCCCCCCGCCAGCAGTCACGGTTCCTACAGCAGTCCCCGTACGCCCGACGGCGGTCCCTTGTAACTGGGTTCAGTTTATTGCGGACGTTACCGTTGCGGATGGAACCACCTATGCGCCAGGAACACCTTTCACGAAGACCTGGCGGATCAAGAACATCGGCTCCTGCACATGGACACAGTATTACGATGTGGCCTTCGATTCAGGCGACCAAATGGGGGCCCCTTCGATCATCGACATCCCCAGAGCTGTGAAACCCGGCGAAACAGTGGACATCAGCGTGAATATGGTTGCCCCTGCGGCTGCTGGAAACTATACCGGCAACTGGAAGATGGTGAATGAGGATGGCGTGCGCTTTGGGACGAAAAACCAGAAGGACCCCTTCTGGGTGAAGATCAAGGTGAGCGGCAGCGGTGTGAACACCAGCGGCCAGGTGCTCAGCTTTACCAGCCGGGCTTGCGAGGCCAGTTGGTCTACCGGCGCAGGGCAGCTGGCTTGCCCCAGCAAAACCGCCAATGCCGGCACAGGCTATGTTATGGTTTTGGCAAACCCCACGCGTGAGGACGGCGGCACCGAGAACGAGCCAGGCTTGCTTACCGTGCCGAATAATAGCGGCAGTATTTACATCATCGGTATTTACCCCAATTTCACCGTGAAGGCAGGCGACCGCTTTAGAGCAACGATCATGTGCCAGGGCGGTGCCAAGAACTGTGACGTGGATATGGGCTTGAATTACCGCATCGGGAATACTGGAAGCATGACCAATATTCAGCTTTGGGACCAGAAGATGGATGGCGCGATGCAGGCAGTGGATGTGGACCTTAGCGGCTTGGCTGGGCAAACGGTGCAGTTCATTCTAGCCGCGCGTAATGGCAGCAGCACCAGCGACATGCAAGCGCTTTGGCTGAACCCCGCGATCTATCGCCCATAAACTAATCAAATTGAAGAGGCCGGCTGTGATCAGCCGGCCTTACTTTTTAAAGGTTTGGGAATAGTTCCCAGTGGAGTGATAGAATTTCTCTAAATAAAATGACGAGGTGAGTGATGACCCAACGTACCAAATTGGTAGCCGGAAACTGGAAAATGAATAAAGATCCCCAGGAAGCCGCCGCGCTAGTAGAAGCGCTTTTGCCGGAACTAGAAGCTGTGGAGGGTGTTGAAGTTGTGCTCTGCCCGCCTTTTGTGGATCTGGGGCTGGTGAGCCAGTTGTTGGAGGGCAGCAAGCTTGGCCTGGGCGCCCAGAATATGCATTGGGAGAATTCCGGTGCGTTTACGGGGGAAGTTTCCGCGGCTATGCTAAAGGCTTATTGCGGCTACGTGATCATTGGCCATTCCGAACGCCGGGCGATGTTTGGTGAAACAGACGAAACGGTGAACAAAAAGGTGAAGGCCGCCCTGGCTGCAGGCTTGAAACCGATTGTTTGCGTTGGCGAAACCTTGGAAGAGAACCAGGCAGGCAGTACCGCCGATGTTGTAGCCGGGCAGGTGCGTGCCGGCCTGGCCGGATTGGAACCTGAGGCTGCTGGGAGTTTGATAGTTGCCTATGAACCGGTCTGGGCAATTGGTACCGGCCTGGCGGCTACACCCGAAGGGGCGAACGAAGTGCACCGCGATGTGGTCCGCCCGGTACTGCGTGAGTTGTTCGGGGAAGAAGCCGGTGACGCGATGCGCATTCTCTATGGCGGTTCCATGAATGAGAAGAATGCTGCCGAGCTTTTGGCACAGAGCGATATTGACGGGGGGTTGATCGGCGGAGCCAGCCTGAAGCCGGCTGCCTTTGCCGCGATCGTCAAAGCTGCTGCGTAGTGGAATGAAGGTGAACTAAGTTCAAGGGCACGCCAAAGGCGTGCCCGTTTGTGTCATGATAAAGATTGATCAGCTTTGCAGGCCTTAGTTATGGTCTAGAATTTTTCATAGATCCCTGGAAGCGGACCCTGGTTGGCTATAAGTCCCATCGAATAAATCAAAAGAAGCAGCAGGGCAAAATCCCTTAAATATGAAGCAAATTTGAGAAGGCGGGGTTTACCCTCGAGATGTTTTTGGACTATTTGTGAGACGGGAAACATCAAGATGACGCCGACAATTATTGAGAAGTAAAATGAGTTTTGAAAAATGGGATAGGGTCTTGATTCAGAAAATGCCCGCAATGGTACTGTTCCTTGAATTCCCACCAAATTCTTCAGGTAGCCAATTGAGAAGGATACATTTGGGGACCGAAACAACACCCAGGATCCTAGTATCCAATAAAGGGTCCAAACCCTCTGAATTGCGACCGGCAATTTCTTGAGGTATTTACCAAATTTCCCACTTTCGATGCTGATGGCAATTCCCAAAACGCTGCCCCAGACCAGGTAATGATTCTCCTTTCCATGCCAAAAACCCGTTAGGAAGAAGACAACAAGGATCGGAAGGAACTTTGGGATCCATTTTTGTTTTCGAATGGCAAACTGCAAAGGTGTAAAAATATAATCTCGAAACCAGCTAGTCAATGAGACATGCCAACGCCGCCAGAATTCTGCAACGCTCGTCGCCAGATAAGGATAGTTGAAGTTCTCGCGGTACTTGAAACCCAAGACTTCTGCGAGCCCAATGGCCATATCAGAATACCCTGAAAAATCAACGTAAAGTTGCACAACCATGGCAAATAGCATGAGCCAGGCGTGGCTAGTGTTTAGCGTGGGATCATCAAAGGAAAAAACCGCATTTACATATACCGCTAAGGTATCAGCGATGATCACTTTTTTTGAAAGCCCAACTATAAACCGCCGTAAACCAGCGCTTGCTGAGCCTAAGGACTTCGCTGGATCCCGTAGAGCGTCCTGATCGTCAGCGTACCTTTGGATTGGTCCCACCATCATTTTAGGAAAAAAAAGTATGTAATTCGCGAAGCGAATCAAGTTGTTTTCTGCGTCAGTAATTTCGTTGAAAATGTCAATATGATAAGAGATGACTTGAAAAGAGATGTAGGAGAAGGCTAATGGGAATATCCAATCAGGATCAGGATCAGGTATCCGAATAACTTCAGCTACGACAAGTGGGTTTGTTGTGGAGGCAAGAAATTGAGGGGCGAGTTTAAACAATAAGAGCAACGCAGCATTGATTCCAACTGCTCCCCAAACAATTAGCTTTGACCAGTAATTTTCAGAATCTCGACAAGATTGGATCAACCTGCCGAGGAAATAATTGGCGATTATGAATGAGAGAAAGAAAACAAGGTAGTAGGGTTGGGCGATGCCTAAGAAAACTGTTGAGGCTATGAGGAGAACTACCAGGGCAGCTTTTTTTGGAAGGATTAAGTAGGCCCCGAGGACTATGGGAAGAAAAAGGTAGAGAAATTTTGGGTCACTAAAATTCATCTCTTACAACTTAGAATTGATTAAATCCAATAGATCTCCTACAGATTTTAATTTCCGAATTTCTTTTTGCGTAAAACTAACCTGAAATTCTTCTTCGAGCGCGGATATGAGGATCATATGCGAAAGAGAGTCCCAACCAATGACATCATCAGCTGTCATCGCTTCAGTTACTTCGAGTTTGTCATTATCAAACACAGTCCGAAATACTGGATTCATCAAGTCAATTGTTATCATCTTTCCTCCATTGTCGAAGTATCCCCCAGCGGTAGCCCTAGATAACTGTTCCGTAAAATACGCCTGAGGATTTTCCCGCTCTTATTTTTAGGGATGGATTCCACTTTGATGACCTCGTTGGGAGAGGCAATTGGTGAAACTCGATTGGAAACATAGACTCGGATTTTAATCTCGAGAGATTTACTCCAGGTATGCCCATCTTTCAGTGTGACGAATGCAATTACTTTCTCCCAGGTCAACTCATCTGGTGCTCCGACTACACCAACCTCTGCTACCTCCGCCAATTCTAGAATAGAGTTTTCCACCTCAAAGGGGCTAACGAGGTGTCCGGATGTGTTGATCACATCATCGTCTCTGCCTACAAAATAGTAGTGCCCATCCTCATCAACCTTTGCAAGATCACCTGATATGTAATATCCCTTCTCAAACTTCGATTGGTAGGCATCGTTCTGATTGACATAGCCCATAAACATTGAGGGCCATCCAGTTTTTAATGCCAAACGCCCTACCTCTCCAACTTGTGCTTCGTTCCCAGCTTCAGTGAGAATTTTTGGTTCGATATTGCAGAGTGGTTTACCCATCGAACCGGTTTTGATTGGAACACCGGGACGATTGGCTATCATGATGCTCCCGGTCTCGGTTTGGAACCAGGTGTCGTAGATTCGTTTACCTAAAACTCGTTCACCCCAATCAAAAATTACTGGATTAAGTGGCTCCCCTACGCTGTAGATGCGTTTTAGTTTGCTCAAATCAAGGTTTTTATAGATTTCGCCATCATAACGGGCCATCATTCTCAGGACTGTTGGCGCAGTGTAAAGCAACGTTACCTTTTGATTCTGAATGATCTCAGCCCAGATCTCCGGATCAAATTGCCCCGCATATTGAATTTGGGTGATGCCGCAGGCAAATGGTGCAATGATTCCGTAAGTTGTGCCGGTTACCCAAGCTGGATCAGCAGTACACCAATAAATATCCTCGGGCTCAGGTTGGAAGACCTCTAAAAAACTCTGGGAGTGCGAGCCTGCCGCGCCATGAACATGCAGGACACCTTTTGGCTTCCCAGTGGAACCCGACGTAAAGTGCAGGATTGCCGGTTGTGTTGGTGGCGTGATCGTATTACTTTCCCAAGCAAAATCGGCACTTAATATTTTGTCGAGAGATAGAAACCGATCGCTCAAATCATTATCTAGCCCCTGGACAACCAGGTGTTTTAGGCTTGGAAGGCGATCAAAAAGTTTAACCAGACGTTCCATATACGGAAAAGTAGTGAAAATGGTGCTCGGAGGGGCTACAGAAAACCGGTCTAACAGAGCATCCTCGCCAAAATTGGGAAAGAGGATGCTGCCCACCTTGCCGGACTTAAGAGCGCCAAGGAAAATGGAATAAATCTCAGGCGTCCGAGGTGAATAAATGTAAACGTACTCAGGGTTGGCACTTGGAAATTGCCTTAAAAACCCGGCTATTCTATTACTGGTCTGGTCAAGGGTCTGGTATGTGAACTCCCTGGTCGTAAGATCCTTATCGATCCAACGCAAGGCAACCTTATCACTGCCGGTATTGGAAGGGATACTCTGTGTGCATAATAGGCCAATGTTCGTCATCTAAGTATTTCTTCGTATCTACTCGTCCGGGTTTGGAAGCCGTTTAATCGCATCAATATATCGCTCGGCATATTCCATAATTACAATATCCGGCTTCATCGAGTCGATCAATGATTCATCGAACATGTTTGTCCATTTTATTTCAGTCTCCGAAAAATGAGGAGTTACATAGTTAACCAGCATTGAAAAGAAGGAGTCCCGAAAGATTACAGCACGCGGTAAATCAGTCCACGTGCTTGAGCTTTGGATATCGAGGTTTTCATTTTCGAATGAAATAATTGGACCGTCGATCAATTTCTGGATAGCAATCTCTTCGCGAACTGCCAGGCTTCCGGCCATTTCTGATAAGTCACCCTTCCCTTCATGGCTGACAAATTCAAAAGAAGACAATTCATGAGCTTGTAGCACAGGAAAATCCCTAGCGATTATTTCAAAGAGTGTTCTATACCCGAAGAAAGCACCAAATGTGTTCCAATGTGTATCGGTCTTAAGAAAGAGATTATGGTTCTTTCTCTCTGCAATTAATACCTGGCGAACATCAACCACTTTTACTACTCCATGATGTGTCTGATAATCGATTAATTGGTCCAGGCGAGATTCAGTACTGATTTTGGGGAAGTCCTGAATCAGGTGTTCAGGGTAAATGGTTGCCTTGTTTGGTGCCACCAAGACGTAGAGCTTAACCCCTTTTTTTTGAAGCAATTGCGATACATGGTCTAATCGTCTCTGCAAATCCTCTAGATCTGCTTCGGAAAATGGTATAGTGTTTTGGAAGTCATCGATAGATCTATTTTCAAGGTAATCCCACCAATAGTGATCGGCAGTATAGGCATCATTAAACAACTTGTCCCTGAATATAAAAAAGCGAATATTCTGAGACAGGGTATTGAGGGGTTTTCGAAATCCATATGTTTTAACAAAGTCCCCGTTTTCAATTAGCCCAAATATGCCTGGCATGAGAATAATTATCAAAACTGGGAACAGGAAGAGAAACTCAGGAACTTTTCTTCTTTGTAGTTGCATGGATTTTGTATTATATCTTACTAGGTCTGCGGATGAACTTGATCAGAAGCAGAATGGGCCTTACCACACGCGTTGGAGCTCGGGGTTATCGGCGGCGTGACGGCCTGCTTTGGCCATATCCAGCAATGCATCATGAACTTTCACGCGTACGACATCGGCGGTGAAATCGGTATTGGTAGGGCCATGGTTATCGAAGAAATACGAACCCACCGCGTAGGTATCGACTGGAACCTGTAGCTTCTCAAAGCGGGTAATTTTCTCCGGGTTGAACCCGCCTGAAACCACGATGCGCACCTGGCGGCAGAACTGCCGGGCAGTCTCTAACTGCGAAGGTGGTAGATTCCAGGTGTCGGCGCAATGATCTAAGGCTTGGCGCACATTGAAAACCAGACGGGGGTTTACTCCCAGGTCCAGGGCTGGGTCGCCAATCGGTTCAATGGAAATATCGCGCATGCCGCTGCTCGTATCCAGGCGCACCCCATCCAAACGAAAACGTTGGGCCTCTTGGGGGTTACCGGCCTCCATCAGTTGGATATATCGGGTGAACATATCCCTGGCGATTCGCATACTGGTGCCAACACTGTCATTCTCGAAATCAACGAGGGCGATCCGTGGGACTTCGACAGGCAAAAGCCGGGCAAACTGGAGCATGATCTCAGACGCATCGCCCAGAAAGGAAGCAATCGCTGAGTGCGAGATCGTCCCGCCGCCAGTTCCGTTCCACCAATCGCCTTGGGCATCGGTTGAGACGAATGGCCCGACCGTTGAGCCATAGTCCAGGTTGTAACGCTGGATAGCGATTTGATAGGCGTAACCATCCGCGGCTTGTACCTCGTCCATATCAAAGCGGGCAGGGAAGAACAGCATTTGTTTGCCCTTGGCGGCGACTAAAGTATCGTAAACGTTGGTGGCCACCCGGCTGGCGCGGGCTAGGATGCCCAGAGTTGATGTTTCAAGCATCGAAAAATCGCGATATCTGCCGCGTACGCGCATTACAGGCATAACCTGCAGCGGGTTGCCATCGTAGCGAGTGGTGCAGCCGTCGTGGACTGCCCAGACTTGTAATTGATCTGATGTATTGATGAAATGCCCACTCTCAAAATGTCCGGTGGCTTCCCTTAGAATCGTGAGCGCCTTATCGATACCGCAGATTACGGTGGTTCCTGGCCGGCGGGTGAACCATTGCATTTCTACTTCGATATCGCCGCAGGGGATTCCTTCAGGGGTGATGCTAGCGGGTAAACGATGATGTTTCCCTTGGTAGGTGTATCCCTCTTTTGCCAGCGTAGCCAGGATTGTCTGGATGTTGGTGAAGTACTTATCCGCGTACCAGCCGCGGCGCATGCGGTCCAAGTCCAGCTTGAAGGTTGAATTGTCCAGGCGTTTTCCATCGAAAAGGCTCATACATACTCCTGCCAATTGAGGTTGGATTATTTGGGCAAGTATAACGCTTTGAATGCGATCACCCCCGGCATGTAAGCTGACGGAGCGTAATTTTCCAAATGATCAGTGAATTAGGTGAGGATTGAGAGCACAGGAATGACAATTTATTCCTGTGCTAATGATTGGTCATTGGATGGTATTCTAGGTGCGAGTAAGTGGGCAGGAGACTTAAGAAATCGAAATCTAAGTAGGATTTGACATTCTTCATATTCTGACCTATACTATAAGTTCATTGCGGGGTAGAGCAGAGGTAGCTCGT
>DHPL01000066.1:2400-16766 GCA_002407905.1 Anaerolineaceae bacterium UBA5365 | reverse complement strand
CTCATAACCCGGAGGTCAGTCGTTCGAATCGGCTCCCCGCTACTGAGAGAGAACCAGAGTACTCGAAGCTCTGGTTTTTCAATTTCTACTCTTTCCCCAATATCTAGAGAATTGTCACTTCACTGATGTACAGTGGGCCCCTGAATCTATTGAATTAATAAAACCATAGTTAGATTGCACTTGATATAATTCCAAGAACTTAGGTCGAGACAATAGTTGGTGATGTCAATATTTATTATTTCTTCACTGATCTAGGTTTCGACCTGACAAGAAGTTTATTGGTCTTCATCTGATACGATGAGGGGGCTATGTCATCATTTAGTCAATCTGCGAACCGACTCAACAAATTTGAAATCCAGGAAGAGCTCGGGCGGGGTGGATTCGGGGTCGTATACAAAGCCCTGGATACAGTGCTGGGCCGGACTGTGGCCATCAAAGTTCTGCACCCCAACCTGGTCAATGACCCCAGCTTCCTCTCCCGGTTCAGCAAGGAGGCCCAGATTGCTGCCCAGCTCGACCACCCTAACCTGGTCCCAGTTTATGACTTTGGCCATGAAGACGGCCGATACTATATCGTAATGGGTTACATGTCAGGCGGTTCCCTGAAGGACCGCCTGGCAAAAGAAGGGAAGCTTAGCCCGGAACGCGCGCTCGAGATCATCGAGCAGGTAGGCAGAGGCATTGACTATGCCCACAGAAAAGGCATTGTGCACCGGGACCTGAAACCTGGAAACATCCTCTTTGATGATGAAGGCAGAGCCCGGGTCAGCGATATGGGTTTTGCCAAGGTTTTGAGCGGCGGAGCGGGAATCTCGATGAGTATTTCGGGAGGTGTGGTTGGGACGCCGGCCTACATGGCACCTGAAATATGGAAAGGCCAGGAAGCAAGCCCAGCAACCGATGTGTACAGTCTGGCCTGCATCCTCAGTGAGATGGTGACCGGCGAGGTCCTTTTTGATGGGGACACCACCCCGGCAGTGATGACCCGGCACTTTGAGCCAATCCATATACCGATGGATGTACCTGAGGCATGGAGGCGAGGTTTGGAAGCCGGGCTTGCAACGGACCCAAACAGGAGAATACAAAAAGCACCCTTATTATTGGATAGAATTCGGAAACAAAGTACTGAAATTTCCAGTGCAAGCCCGGCGATACGAACACCAAGTAAAAAGAAATCCCCCCTCTTGCTTTACGGAGCACTTGGACTGATGGGCTTATTGGCGTTTTTTGCATTTTTCAGAAACTTAGAAAAGCCTGACTCTTCGAATCTTAATATTGAGCCTCCCCCTAGCCAGGCATCGATTTCCGCGTTAACTACTCATGAGGTGGCGATACCCACCTTACCGGAAACCTCAACTCCAGACCCAACAGAAACTAATGCTTTCTTGCTCCTGCTCCCGTTGTTAATCTTAATAGTCTTACTTGTTTTATTAAGCAACTCTGCTCCCCCTACTGCCCCCTGACTTGCTGAACCCTCACCAGTCGCATTCGAAATTATTAAAATAAATGACTACATGGTTGAGACCGTTCGATATGAAGGCGGGTTTGTAGTCCGGAAAGCGTTGATTCCTGTTGCAAAGCCTCGGGATCAAATAACACCAGGAAACGTCGGTAACATCGAAGCTCTTGGAATAGTAGGGAAAGGAAAATTAGGGAGGAATTACTCTTTCTTCGGATCTCTCTCTTTTAGCTGCAGGAACTGATTATGGAATTTACATCCTGGATCCGGAAGATCTATCTATTATTAAACATATAGCAACTGGACGGATTACCGCTGACCTTCTCTTTGTTCCAGATTCGCATACATTAATCGTAAGTGGAGGTGATGTGAGCATGTGGGATGCAGACACTGGTGATTTGGTCAAGGAATTCGACTATTCATTCTGGCTGGGAGGAGAAATTGCCACATCTGCAGACGGTTCAAAAGTTTCTATTGGAATCGATTACAACCAGAATATTTACGATTTAAATATTAACACAGGAGAGTTAGGCGACTTACTCAAAAAACATTACGAATGGCGAGGAGGGGAAGAACTGAATTACTTTTCGCTTGGGATGCTGGCGGTACTGTTAATAAAGCAGCGGCATCAAAGTGCCCACGTGAAATCGAAAAAATTTTTTTCTGGGACAGCCTCCGCTGTATCTTCACCGGATAATCTTTCTCATATTACCTCTCACTTTGACATCTCGTTTAGGCTTCTGGAACTCGAGAGAGGTGTAACAAGTACTATCTTTGAAAATGGAGTTTATGAAGATGATTTTTATTCTTGTTATTTAGAAACCATACTTGCGAACGGTTTTTCGATCGGCATGCCGCCTACTTTTTGGGGTGATCACGATATGTTTAGTTGTCATGTGTCGCCTGATGGCCGCATGCTGGCAATTGACACTTGGGCTGGGGAGGCATATCTAAGAAACCTAAATGACAATTCTATGGTCTTACTCAGCAACCAGGATCATCTCAAACGCCGGGCAGACGATCCTGTTTATTTATCAGATATCGTGTTCTCGCCTGATTGTAGGTTCGTGGCTGCCGGGTCATTCGATCAATCCGTCACGGTTTGGAATGTCAATACTTATGAGAAGATTCATGAATTTATTATCACCTTTTACGATGGAGAATTAGCTTTCTCCCCTGACGGGAAATTCCTTGTGGCTACAGGCAAAAAACTAACTATCTGGGATGTGTACACTGACAAGGTTGTTTTCGATGATGGTGAAATTGACTACCCAAGCCGAGTAGCTTATTCTCCCTCTGGGGATATCCTTGCAGTTGGCTCATATTTTGGAGAGGTAAAACTCCTGGACCCGTATACAGGCCAAATTATTACAACTTTAGACCCTAGCCGCCATGGATCCCTTCAAGACCTAACTTTCTCCAGTGATGGAAAGATGATCGCCTCAGCTGACACCAATGGGATCACCCACATTTGGGGTATTAAATAGTCTTTCTTGTGATTCTTTCCGCGACCTGTTAAGGGTATCCCGATAATAATAATTTAATAACATTTATTTAAAAGATTCAGATTCGGGATGGTTAATCAGTCCTCAATAACTGGCATCACCTTGTTTAAGGAACCTTCTCTATTATCCCAGGATTTATTGAACACAAACATGCGTACTTCTACCATGAGAGGAGCTCCAATCAAATCAATCGGCATTTTTCTCAACAACCCCTGATCGGCTGGCACTAGGGAAAGGCATCAACCCCTCAACATCTCGACAAAGACCTTCACCGCTGGCTCATTAGGTTAAAATAACAGCATAATAATGTAATCCTAAGCGTACTCTGCAAACACCGCATTGCTGTACGCTTGAGAAGTAAAAGGAGAAGCCATGTCTTTCAACGATAAATCCCGACTGGACCCCTCGCAAGTTCAAGACCGGCGGGGCCGCAGTGCCGGCCGGCCTGTTGCGATCGGCGGCGGCCTCGGCCTTGTGATCCTGGTCGTAGCTTTGCTGATGGGTGTAAACCCCAACAACCTGACCCCGCTCCTCGGCCTGGGCAACGAGCCCCAGCCGCAAACCGCCAGCTACAGCGACCTGACCGCCGAGTGCCAAACCGGCGCGGACGCAAACAAAAACCGGGATTGCGCCATCGTAGGCTATGTAAATAGCTTCCAGGCATTCTGGTCGGCGGAGTTCGCGCGCAACAACAGGCAATACACCAAGGCCCAAACCGTGCTGTTCAGCGGTGCCACGCAAGCCGCCTGCGGTTACGCCTCCAGCGCGATGGGCCCATTCTATTGCCCGCAGGACCAGAGCATCTATCTGGACATGTCTTTCTTCGATGACCTGCAAACCAAATTCGGAGCCCAGGGCGGACCCTTCGCCGAGGCTTACATCCTGGCTCATGAGTACGGTCACCATGTGCAGGGCCTTCTTGGCCTTTTGGACCCCTCCTCGCTCTCGAGCAGAGGCCCTGAAAGCGAGGCAGTGATGATCGAGCTGCAGGCCGATTGCCTTGCCGGCATCTGGATGAACAATGCAGTCGAGACCGGCTATATCGCCCGTATCACCCAGGAAGACATCCAGGAGAGCCTGAACGCGGCCGCTTCCGTAGGGGACGATCGCATCCAAAAGCAAACCCAGGGTTACGTTGCCCCTGAATCTTGGACGCACGGCTCATCCGAGCAGCGCCTGGCCGCCCTGCAGGATGGCATGTATTCTGGCGACGTGCAAACTTGCGCCACGCCCGGTTGGGACGGATAAGCACACCGTCTCTTATGATAATTCCGATTAATAAAACCAGAGCACTTTAGACTCTGGTTTTATTTTTGTATTACATCCTAAGTGTTACTTTCCATAATTCGGGTTTTTCACGACCCGAATGCCTTCCTGAGATCGAAAAACTAATTCAGGAAATCCAGATTCGTTGATCGTTTTGTAATCGTGATCGATGTGCGGGGCCCACAAACAAAGGAAGCTGAATGGGCTATCACCCGTATTCACTGTTCGGTGGGCAAGATGGCCTGGCACATAATAAAGTAACCCCACCTCCAAAGCAACAAGATCGCTCACTCCCTCTCGCGTAGATACAGCCAGGTAGCCTTCCCCGCTGAGGGGTATATACACTTCATCTCCATCGTCTTTAGCGTGAAAATGCCCGCGTGTAAAAAAGAATTCTCCATCCACATCGCCAGGGTAGATCGTTGTTGTGCCCAGGCTGATCCCGCGGCCGCCCTTATCGTACTCAAGCTCCCACACTTCGTAGATGACCGGATCATGTTCACCGATGAGCTCTTCAGCCCTTTCCTGGTTTTGAAAATAGTTTTTTAAATCAGAAAGGCGGCGTTCGGATCTTGTTCCGAACCCCAGACTGCTCAGTTTATTGGCATCCAATGGGACCTTGAATTGATTATCAAATGGACTGTTCATCGCCTTCTCAGCCTCTCTTCTCGTTCTTTGCGAGTTTCAGGCTTCCTTTAATAAAGGAAGAACCTGTCCAAACTCTATCAAATAGTTCTGATCTCATCAAACCACGTATACAATAGTGTCATCAAATAAAAACTAGGAGAAGCTATGCCCATTTCCCAAGACGATTACGATAAGCTCGCCCGGATGCAATCCTTGGCCGAGACAGCCACCGAAGATAAGCGGAAGATCGATGAGTTTATCCAATACCTCGAGCAGGTCAGCCAGCGCCAGGATGAACTGATGGATCTCTATCAGGAAGATTGGATGCGCCTGGTGGAAGACGAGAACCTGGACGAAGCGCAAGAGGAAGCCCTCCAGGATCTGGTTTCGGAAGGACAATACTCTATCCTGGACCAGGATACGATTTGGAACGCGCTGGAAGAACTCAGCGACGCGCAAGTCAACTTGCTCAAATACCTGGCTGCGGGTCTTTAAACTTAACTAATAAATTCGTGAAAAACATAACGGCGAGGATTTCCTCGCCATTTATGTATGGTATCCCATCTTAGCTGAGATCTTACTTGCTCGACCCCTTACGATCTCAGCGAGCGCGACGAGTTTTTCCTCCGGAACGTGTACGATTAGACCGGATACACTTATCGCCGCGATGGGCTTACCGCTATGATCAAAAACTGGCGCAGCAACACAACGAACGAACTTTTCGTTCTCTTCGTTATCTATAGCGTAACCCCTACAGCGGACCTGCTCCAAATCCTTGAGATAAGCAGCGGGATCAGTGATTGTGTGATCGGTGAAGCGAGGCATGCCCTTATCATCCAGGATTTGTAGCACCTCATCGCTGGTTAGCTGAGCGCATAAGGCCTTCCCCAGGCTGGTACTATGCACATAAGACCGCTGACCAACATATGACGTAGTTTGAATGGAGGCATTCGTGTTCGCCTTGGAAAGGTACAGAAGGTCGTTTCCATCCAAAGTGCCCAGGTGAGCAGTTAGTTCCACCTCCTGGGAGAGGCTGAC
Source organism: Anaerolineaceae bacterium UBA5365 (assembly GCA_002407905.1). GTDB lineage: Bacteria > Chloroflexota > Anaerolineae > Anaerolineales > Anaerolineaceae > Mesolinea. The sequence goes on along the minus strand of DHPL01000066.1, from coordinate 10,871 downwards.
CAATTCCTCCTTCGCTACGTTTAAGACCTGAAGATTGTTTAAGATCACAGAGCTTAATGTGATCAATTTCATGCCTAGGCTGTACTTATTGTTTTCGTCCTTTTCTATGTACTCCAGGTTCATCAACGTGGTAGCAATCCGGTAAGCCGTGGCTTTACTCAATTTGGTTGCCTTCGCTAAATTTTGGATGCCAATTCTATCGCCGTTTGCAGCAGCGATCGCTTCCAAAATACTTACTGCCCGAACTACCGAACGTACCGATTCTGACCCATTTAGCTCACTCTCAGCCATAACGCTTCCTTACTTCCGAAGAAACTGACAACCCATATTATTAATAACGAGTTATTGTCTTGACGTAACTATGGCCCTATTGTATCATTACGTGGAACTTGGTTCAATCTAGTGAAACATTTTGCCGAAATCAGGTTTTAGTTGTCAGTTAGCCTGCTGGCTGCAGAGCTCCTTTGCAGAAAATGGCAGCTAGAACTGAAGGTAGCCAAAACCGTACTGTGGAGGGAGATAAGCCTTGAGGGATTCTTTACCTGATGTGAGGTGGGGGGAGCTAGGACATATACCGTCCTGGTGTGTCGGCCTTGATTTCCAGCCACGTGGGTTTGCTGGAGGCTGCACAAAACATCGCTCCTCGAAAAAAGTTCAACACAGGGTCCGTCTATCTATGGAAATGACGGATGATTTGACCGAAGAGATAAACGCCATTGTGACTCAAGTTCCTGCTTATTCACTGAAGTCGAGAACTGCCTCCACCGGAGGATCTTTGGAGATTAATTACGAAGCTTTTGAAACTGCATTGAAGTGAAGCCGGATTGTCCGGATAAATAGATTGGAGCAATTATATGGAAAATGTTGAAGAACGGATTTATCAATGCGGAATCGTGCCGGTAGTGGTTTTGGCTAAAACTGATGATGCCATAGCGACAGCCAAAGCCTTATTGGGTGGCGGCATCGACGTGATGGAGATCACTTTGCGAACTAGCGCTGGGCTGGATTCGATTCGCCTGGTGGCAAGGGAACTGCCGGAAATGTTAGTTGGCGCGGGAACAGTACTTACCGTCGAAGAGGCAAAAGCGTGTATTGAAGCCGGTGCAAATTTCATCGTTTCCCCGGGCTTTGATGAAGAAATGGTCAATTATTGCGTTCAGGCAGGGGTATTGGTCATCCCAGGCTGCGTGACACCTTCCGAGATCATCAAAGCTTTAAAGTATGGCCTGAAGGTGCTCAAGTTCTTCCCAGCCAATGTCTATGGCGGATTAGCAGGCCTCAAGGCATTGGGCGGCCCCTTCCCGAATGTTAAATTTATTCCCACAGGCGGTGTGGATGCCTGCAACCTGGTTGAATTTATTACAGCTCCTAATGTGTTTGCTGTAGGTGGATCCTGGGTATGCTCCAAAAACGACATTTCCAACAAGGATTTCGAAAGTATCACCCGCCTTTCTGCAGAGAGCCGCAAAGCCCTGCTGGGATTTGAATTAGCTCATGTAGGGCTTAACTGCGATAACACTGAAGAGGCAATAGCCAGTGCGGAAGCGATGAGGGCTATGTTTGGTTTCCCTGTAAAAGAAGGGAGCAGTTCTTGTTTTGCAGGGACCGGATTCGAGTTTATGAAGACGCCTTTCTTGGGCAAACATGGCCATCTTGCGATCCGAACTAATGATATCAATCGCGGGATGGCATACATGAAAAACCAAGGCTTCGAGTTTGATGAAGCCAATATCAACTCGCTGAATGGTAAAGTAGTAGCAGCGTATTTTAAAGATCAGGTGGCTGGGTTTGCTGTCCACCTACTACAGAAATGAAGGCTGACCTATGAAGATCATCACTTTTGGCGAGATCATGCTCAGGCTCAAAACACCAGGCGTTGAGAGACTTTTTCAGTCACATTCGCTGGAGGCCACCTTTGGGGGCGGAGAAGCTAATGTTGCTGTGAGCTTGGCTAACTATGGGATGCAAGCAAGTTTTGTAACAGCATTGCCGGCGAACGCCATCGGAGATGCTTGTATTCGCGAGCTGCGCGGACTAGGAGTAGATACGAGTCTCATTCTGCGCCAGGGCGAACGTATGGGTATCTATTTTTTGGAAGCTGGCGCCAACGCCTTACCGAGCAAAGTGATCTACGACCGCGCGCACGCATCCATCGCAACCGCTGGCCCAGAGGCATTTGACTGGCCCGCTATCTTTGAAGGTGCAGGCTGGCTGCATATCACCGGGATTACCCCGGCTATTTCTGAAGCGGCCATGCAGAATTCCCTTGCGTGCGTGAAAGCTGCAAAAGAGACTGGGTTGACGGTGTCTTGTGACTTGAATTACCGTAAAAACCTCTGGAAGTATGGTAAGAAGGCCAGTGAAGTGATGCGGGAATTGGTGAAATTTGTGGATGTAACTGTCGCCAACGAGGAAGATATCCAAAAAGCGCTAGAAATTGAAGCTGATGTTCATGTTGAAAGTGGTGAACTGGATACCGAGGCTTATAAGAAGCTTAGCAATAAAGTGTTGGAGTGTTACCCTAGTATGCGGATGATTGCGATCACCCTGCGTGAGAGTCAAAGTGCGGACGTGAATGGCTGGGCTGCCTGCCTTAATGACCGCAACAATTTCTACTTAAGCAAACGTTATCAGATCACAGATATTGTGGATCGGGTTGGTGGGGGGGATTCATTTAGCGGCGGCCTTATCTATGGCCTCAACCATTTTTCCCATCCACGGGAAGCGCTTGAGTTTGCAGTGGCTGCGAGCTGCCTGAAACATTCGGTAAACGGAGATTTCAACAGGGTCACGTTGGAAGATGTTAAAAAACTGATGGGCGGGGATGCCAGCGGCAGGGTTCAGCGTTGAACGATTATTGATCATTAAGCGTTTAGCCAAAGTTGAGCGGTACTAATACCCCTTTGCTGGATCGTAGAGATTCAGCAGGGGTTTTCTGGTTAAATAGCGCTCCAGATTATCCTCAAACAGGGCGATTAATCGCAAGTTCTCACGGTCGCTGGTGCTGGCGGAGTGGGGCGTGATCACCAGGTTGGGCAGGTCCCAGAGCGGGCTGCCGGGGCTTAAGGGTTCGCCGCCGGCCACATCCAGGGCTGCGCCGCTGAGGTGGCCGCTCCGCAGCGCCTCGCCCAGGGCAGCTTCGTCCAAGACTGCACCGCGGCCAATGTTGATCAGGTAGGCCCCCTGTGGCAATTGGCCGATGCGCCCTCGGGAGACCAAATTGCGCGTAGCTTCAGTTAGGGGCAGGGTGATCACCAATATCTCTGAAGCCCTAAAGAAAGCATCCATCTCCGCGGCAGGATAGTATTTCTGGACGGCTTCCCGGTTTTGCCCGGAGCGGTTGGTGCCCAGTGTCACCATCCCCAAGGCGGCACTATACTCAGCAACCTTTTTCCCAACTTCGCCCAAGCCTAAAATGCCAACCTTACGTCCAGCCAAATCGCTGGCGCAATAACGCTGCCAGCTGCGGCCAGCCTGCAGATTCTGCGCATGTGGATAGCGCCGATAATGGTTCAATAGAACTTGCAAAACATGCTCGGCAAGTGGGATGGCATGGATGCCCCGGGCAGTCGTGAAGCGGACATTAGGCATCAACTCAGTGTAATTCCAGCGTTGCATCAAAGTGCCGATCCCGCTGCTGGTGGCCTGCACCCAGCGTAGATTCCTCGCCCGCTCCGGCAGCAGCGCCGGCTGGCGATGGTCGAAATCGAAGAGCACGGTTGCCTCGCCCAGCAAAGCAGCCCATTCCGCTTCCTGGCCAGGCTCAAGCTTCCCTTGAGTGGATGTATGGTCGCTGATGTAGCGGGGCGGGGGCAGTAAATCCGGCCGGTAGATCACCCGCACGGCCGGAAAATCCTTCTCCACCCGGGCAACCAGGTCAGGCTCCAGATAGGACACGATCAGTACTTTTTCCACTCAAGCGCTCCGTTAAACCTTGCGCCAGGTACTAGGCGCGAACAAAATCAGGACCGGGTAAATTTCCAGCCTGCCTAAAACCATCGCCAGGCACATGATGAGCTTGGTGCGGTCGTGCAGGGCACTGTAGTCCATCGAAGGGCCCAAAAGGTCCAGACCGCCGCCCACATTGTTCAGCGTAGCAATCACTGCGCTGAACGCGCTGCTAAATGTTTTGGTATCCAGGCTAATCACAGCCAGCAGGATCAGAAATACGGCCAAGTAGGTCATCAGATAAAAAGCGATGCTGCGCTGCTCACGCTGGCTCAGTTCCTTGCCATCGTAATTGATGGGCACAGCCCGGTCCGGCGAAACCATGCGGCGCATCTCCTGCCGGATGGATTTAACAAAAACCGCCAGGCGCGCCACCTTCAGGCCGGAGCTGGTAGAACCGCTCATCGCGCCAACGAACATCAGGAAGAGCAAAATCACATGCGTGTAAACCGGCCAGGGCCTGAAATCCACAGTGGTATAGGCGGTGGTGGAATTGACAGAGCTGACCGTAAAAAACACGTCCCGCAGCATGCTGCCGAATGAATCGTAGCGTTGGTAAACCCCGATGCTGATCAAAACCACTGAAACCAGGATGATCCCCAGGTACCAATGCAGTTCCTCGCTGCGCAGCACCTGCCGGTACTTCCGGATGGCAATCAGGTAAAAGAAAATGTAACTCATCCCAAAGACCATCATTCCAATGGCGATCACCACTTCAACGTAGGGGTTGCCGTAATGGGCAACTGAATTTGGGTAAAAATTGAAGCCCCCGGTGCCGGCTGTGCCAAAGGCCAAAAGTACAGAATCGAACCAGGGCACGCCGCCCAGGCGCAAAAGCAGGGTGAGCACGGCAGTCATGCTGAGGTAAATGCCGTACAGGATGTTGATGCTGCTGCTCACCTTGGATTCCAGCTTGCCAAAATTAGGCCCCGGCATCTCAGCGCGCATGATGTAAAGGCCATGCGAGCCTAAGTTGGGCAGCACCTGGATGATGAATACCAGCATCCCCATGCCGCCGATCATCAGGGTGAAGCTGCGCCAAAAGAGCAGGGAGCGGGGCAGCGAATCGAGGGTATGGCTTAACACGCTGGCACCAGTAGTTGTAAAACCGCTGAACGATTCAAATAGCGCGTCCACCAAACTGGCACCGCTGCTGAGGTAAAAGGGCAAGGCGCCCACCGCAGAAAGCGAAAACCAGGCCAGCGCCACCAGCACAATGCTTTCCTGGGAATAAAAATCCTGGGTTTTCGGCTTGCGAAAACTGAGCAAATAACCCAGAATCGCGCTGATGGCCATGCTGGCCAAAAAACTGAGCAGAACCTGCCTCGGTTCGCTGTAGGCAAAGCCCAGAATCAGCGAAGGCAGCATGAGCACGCTCAGGATTAGGAGCAGCTTGCCCAGCATATAGCGGATCATTCCGGTATTCATAGCCTATGTTTTAAGGATCTCGTCCAAAGTGTGGATATGCTGGTTAAGGCTCACAATGAGCACGCGGTCACCGGCCTGGATCTGGCTGCTGCCAGATGGGACGATCTGCTCCTCACCACGCAGAATATGCCCGATCACATTTCCGGGCTTGATCGTCAGGTCTTTAATCGGCATCCGGGTCACGCGGTCAGTTTCCTGGGCAATGAAGGCCAGGGCTTCGGCCCCTTCAGTCGAAAGGCGGGCATAGCCCTCCAGGCTGGAGGAACTGCGTTTTTCATGAGAGCGGATATAGCGGATGATCGCGTCTGTGGAAGAAAGATGCGGGGTGATGATCGTGTTCAGGCTGCGGGGGTCCAAAAGGCGGGTAAGCTCCCGCCGGTTCACTTTGGTGATGGTTTTGCGCACGCCTTGCTGATGAGCAAAAAGTGCGAACATCAGGTTTTCTTCATCAATATTGGTCAGCGCTACGGCTACATCGTAGTTTGCCAGGTGCTGTTCCTGCAAAAAACGCTGGTTGGTTCCATCGCCGATGATCACTTTCACCTGGGGAAAGGCGGCGGCGAGTTTGTTCGCTGTGTCGCGGTCTACCTCAATTACCTTTACCTGAATGCCCCGGCGCAGCAGCGGGGGAAGGAGGTAATAGCTAATGCGCTTCCCGCCGATGACCAGCGCCGAGCTCCACTTGCGGTTGGGGTGGCCGCAAAGTTTGCTAAAGGCATCAATCGCCGTCCGCGGCCCCAGTACCTGAACCAGGTCGCCGGCCTTAAGCACGCTGGCCCCGCTGGGCACCATGGCTTGCTGGCCGCTCTCGATCAGAAGCAGCAGGATATCCGGGATCAGCATCCGCACTTCAGCCAGGCTCTTCCCGATCACCTGGGCATCATCCCGCACGCGCAGGGTCACCAGGTTCACCTTACCGTTTTCAAAGGGTTCGATGCTGGATGCAGCGGGATAGTCAAAGGCACGGACGATATCAGCGGCAGATTCAGCATCCGGGTTGATCAGCATCCCAATGCCGAACTCGTTGTGAAAGAAATCCAGGTCGTGGGCGTATTCAGGCCCACGCACACGGGCGATGCTGAAACCGGCGCCCAGTTTTTTGGCGATCGCGGCGGCGATAACGTTGGTTTCGTCCGCAGGCGTCACCGAGATAAAGACATCGCAGCTGGGCACATCGGCTTCGATGAGCACATCCCTGGCGGAGCCATTGCCCACGATGCAGCGGATATCCAACTCCTCCTGCAGTGCTTCGATGCGGATCGGGTCGCGGTCAATGAGCACGATCTCGTGCCCTTCGATCACCAAATCCCGGCAAAGCGCGTAGCCCAGTTTTCCGCCGCCTACGATTACAATTTCCATAAGGCTCTCTTATCTGCTTGGGGAGTTTTTGTTTTACGCATGAAACTTGTTTAAGTCTACCGTAATTCGCGCTTATTTCCATGCCTTTGCCCTACTTGAAGGCTGGTTGTATCCGCCGGTTAAGCAGCCATAAACCTGCTGAAAAAAAGCAAAGCACGGCCGGGTAGCAGAAACCTATTTATAATCAAGACGTGGCAAACGGTTTAATTTTCGACTTGCGCCGCTTTTCCATTCACGATGGTCCCGGCATCCGTACCACGGTCTTCTTCAAAGGCTGTCCTTTAAGCTGCGCCTGGTGCCATAACCCTGAAAGCCAGAGCTTTGCGCCCGAACTAATGCTCCTGCCCAACCGCTGCGTGGATTGTGCCGCCTGCGCCGCCACCTGCCCGCATGGCGCCATCCGGAAATTAGGCGATCACTGGGTCACGGACCGCGGCATTTGCCGGGTATGCGGGGATTGCGTCGCGGTGTGTTATGCGGATGGTCGCCAGATCGTTGGCCGCGAATACAGCCTGGATGAGCTTATGGAAACGATCATGAGCGACGAGGCCTTTTACACGCAATCGGGCGGCGGGGTCACCTTTAGCGGGGGAGAGCCGCTCGCACATCCGGAAGCGCTTAAAGCTTTGCTGCAAGCATGTAAGGCGCGAGGTTACCATAGTGCGCTGGATACTTGCGGGCACGCGCCCTGGTCCGCCTTTGAAGAAGTGCTGCCGCTTTTGGACCTGGTGCTCTACGATCTCAAATTATTGGATCCCGAGAAACACAGGCAATACACCGGCGTTTCCAACGAGCTTATTTTGGCAAACCTGGAAAAGCTGGCCAGGACCGGTAAAGAACTCTGGCTGCGGATCCCCATTATCCCAGGCGTCAATGACAGCCCGGATGACCTGGCTGCCAGCGCGGCGTTCATCCGTGGCTTGGAGGGGAACCCCCGCGTGTTTATTTTGCCTTACCATGACGTAGCAAGCAGTAAATACCCCAATATCGGCGCGGATCACCGCCTGGGGAAAATCGCCCCAGCTGATCAGGATGCAATGGATCGCGCCGCTGCTTATTTCCTGGAACTTGGTTTGCCGGTCCAGCAAGGAGGATGAAATGGCAATCTCAGAACGCGTTGCCCGCCTGAGGCAGGAGAGCCTGGATGCCCTGCCGCGTATCTCCGCCGAACGCGCAGAGCTGATCACAAATTTTTACCAGCAGCAGGAGCGGATGCTTTCGGCTGCTGAGGAACGCGGCTTGGCATTTGCCTACCTGATGGAACATAAAAACATTTACATCGGCGACGGCGAACTTATCGTGGGCGAGAAAGGTCCCGCTCCCAAGGCAACACCAACCTACCCGGAACTCTGCTGCCACAGCCTGCAGGACCTGGACATCCTGGACACCCGGCCGAAAACGAGCTTCAAGGTTAGTTCCGCGGACCGGCAGCTGCACGAAAGTAAGATCATTCCCTACTGGAAAAACCGCTCCATGCGCGAGCGCCTGCTGGCTGAAATGACACCTGAATGGCGGGCAGCCTACAGCGCCGGCATCTTTACCGAGTTTATGGAACAGCGTTCGCCGGGGCACACCGTGCACGACGACAAGATCTACCGCAAAGGCATGCTCGACTTCCTCCAGGAAATTGAACACGCTATGGCCAAACTGGACTTTTTCAACGACCCCGAGGCTTATGCCAAGCAGGAAGAATTGAAGGGCATGCGCCATGCCGCCAGAGGGATGATCCGTTTTGC
>DHPL01000066.1:1962-2300 GCA_002407905.1 Anaerolineaceae bacterium UBA5365 | reverse complement strand
CAGAGGGATGATCCGTTTTGCGGAGCGGCATGCCTTGCTGGCGGAAGCCATGGCGGCTATCGAGGAAGACCCGGCTCGCAAGCAGGAACTGCTGACCATCGCAGAAACCTGCCGCCGCGTTCCCGCCCACGCGCCGCGCAACTTCCAGGAGGCCCTCCAAACCTACTGGTTTATCCACCTGGGGGTCACGACCGAGCTNNAACACCTGGGACGCATTCTCTCCCGGGCATCTGGACCAGCATCTCACTCCCTTCTACCGCCAGGACATCGCCAATGGCAGCCTGACGCGGGAAAAGGCCGAGGAGCTATTACACTGCTTCTGGATCAAGTTCAACAAC
>DHPL01000066.1:0-1834 GCA_002407905.1 Anaerolineaceae bacterium UBA5365 | reverse complement strand
TCTGGATCAAGTTCAACAACCAGCCGGCGCCGCCAAAGGTTGGCGTAACCGCCGAAGAAAGCGGCACCTATACCGATTTTGCCCAGATCAATCACGGAGGCGTCCTGGCAGACGGCAGTGATGGCGTAAGCGAACTGAGCTTCCTGATGCTGGATGTGATCCAGGAGATGCGCTTGCTCCAACCCAGCACTTCCATCCAGGTGAGCGTGCAAAATCCGGACAGTTTCATCAAACGCGCGGCGAAGATCATCCGAACTGGGTTTGGTCAGCCATCCATTTTCAATACCGATGTGATCGTTAAAGAATTGATGCGCCAGGGCAAGAGTTTGGAAGATGCCCGGGCAGGCGGCTCCAGCGGCTGTGTGGAAGTTGGCGCCTTTGGCAAGGAAAATTACAGCCTCATCGGCTACTTTAACCTGCCCAAACTGCTGGAACTAACCCTTCACGATGGATTGGACCCGCGTACCGGCAAACAATTGGGCTTACAGACCGGAAGAGCGGAAGAATTAAAGGATTTCGAAGCGCTTTACGCCGCTTTTGTAAAGCAGCTCAATTATTTCATCGATATCAAGCTGCGCGGCAGCCAGGTGATCGAACGCCTTTACGCGGCTCACATGCCCTGCCCCTTCCTCTCCTTGCTCACCGAAGATTGTATAAGCAGCGGGAAGGATTACCACGATGGCGGCGCGCGCTATAACACGAGTTACATCCAGGGGGTGGGCTTGGGCTCCATTACGGATATGCTCAGCGCGATCAAGACCCATGTTTACGAAGAGCAAAACCTGAGCATGCCCCAACTCATGGCTGCGCTGGCCAATAATTTCACCGACGAACGCCTGAGGTTGATGCTGGCTAACCGCACGCCGCGCTTTGGCAACGATGACCAGCGTGCCGATGAGATTGCTGTGCGCGTTTTTGAAAGCTATTGGAAGGCGGTGGACGGCCGGCCCAACACACGCGGCGGGGCGTATCGCATTAACATGCTGCCTACCACCTGCCATATCTACTTTGGCTCAGTGATGCTGGCCTCGCCGGATGGGCGCCGCAGCGGCATGCCGCTAAGCGAGGGAATCTCGCCGGTGCAAGGCGCGGACCGAAAAGGGCCAACTGCCGTGCTGAAATCTGTGGCAAAGATCGAGCACTGGCGCACCGGCGGAACCCTGCTCAACCAGAAATTCACGCCGCAAGTGCTGGCGGATGATACCGGCCTGGATAGCTTGGTCAACCTGGTGCGTACCTACTTCAGCCTGGGCGGACACCACATTCAGTTCAATGTGGTGGATGCCGAGACCCTGAAGGAAGCCCAGGCAGACCCCCAGGCCCACCGCGACCTTATCGTTCGCGTGGCAGGCTACAGCGATTATTTCTGTGACTTGGGCGAGAGCCTGCAAAACGAGATCATTGCCCGCACGGCCCACGAGGACTTCTAGAGCAGCTTCATGACTTAATTGAGAGAGCCGCGGCCACATCTCGCCGCGGCTCGGGTATTCATTAGGGTTTACCTACATCACTGCTTCGATGACTCGCAAGGCGTTGCGCCAGGCAAATTTCTCGATCTGACGGGCAGTCCAGCCGTCTTTCTCAAGCGCCTGGAAGAGCAGGGGCATCTTATCCGCGCTGTCGATCTCCAGGTCGCCCTGAATGCCGTCAAAGTCCGAGCCCAGGGCCACTAAATCCTCCCCGCCGATATTCCGCATGTAGTCCAGGTTCTTCACCAGAAGTTCAATGCTGCTCCGCTGGTTCTGTGTATCCGCCGAGAGGAACCCCGGCGCGAAATTAAGGCCCGCCACGCCGCCGTGTTCGGCAAGGATCCTTAACTGCTCATCGGTGAGGT
>DHPL01000050.1:12953-13160 GCA_002407905.1 Anaerolineaceae bacterium UBA5365 | reverse complement strand
CTTGCCGCATCCGCTCTCCCCAACGACACCCAGGGTCTGGCCGGCCTTGATCGAGAATGACACACCGTCCACCGCGTGCAGCAGGCCGCCCTGGACCTTAAAGTATTTCTTCAAATCTCTAACTTCAAGCAGGCTGCTCATGCGCGCACCTCTTCGTGATGAATGCACCGTACTAAATGCCCGGGCTCAACTTCCACAAATTCAGGA
>DHPL01000050.1:12493-12830 GCA_002407905.1 Anaerolineaceae bacterium UBA5365 | reverse complement strand
GAATGCACCGTACCAAATGCCCGGGCTCAACTTCCTCAAATTCCGGAATCGCGAGCGTACATTCAGGTGTGCAATAGGAACAGCGCGGCGAGAAACTGCATCCTGGGGGTAAATTGATCGGGTCTGGCATCAGGCCGGGGATGGGCTGCAGGCGCAGCTCGTCGTTATCTACGTCTGGCAGGGAACCGAAGAGCCCTTTGGTGTAGGGGTGGCGGGTGAGATTGTAAATCTGGTCCAGCGTGCCATACTCCACTACCCGGCCCGCGTACACGATGGCTACTTTATCGCAAACCTCGGCAACAACACCCAAGTCATGCGTGATCAGGATGAGGGATGT
>DHPL01000050.1:12046-12322 GCA_002407905.1 Anaerolineaceae bacterium UBA5365 | reverse complement strand
ATGGTGACATCCAGGGCGGTTGTGGGCTCGTCCGCTATCAGAAGATCCGGGTTGCAAGCCAAGGCAATGGCGATCACCACGCGCTGGCGCATCCCACCGGAGAATTGGTGCGGGTATTCGGTAAATCGCTCGCCNNGGAATACCGACCATCTCGAGCATTTCAATTGCTTTGCGTTCCGCGTCCAGCCTGTTCAACTTTTCGTGGATGCGGATGCCTTCGGCAATTTGCGCGCCCACCGTCATGACCGGGTTCAGGCTGGTCATGGGGTCCTGGAA
>DHPL01000050.1:10218-11894 GCA_002407905.1 Anaerolineaceae bacterium UBA5365 | reverse complement strand
GGGTCCTGGAAGATCATCGAGATCTGGTTGCCCCGCACGCTGCGTTTAGCAGCTTCGCTTAATGCCAGAAGATTCCTGCCATTGAAGTTAATCTCGCCGCCAACGATGATGCCGGGCGGATCCGGTACCAGGCCAAGTATCCCCAGAGCGGTTGTGGTTTTGCCGGCGCCGGTTTCTCCAACCAGGCCCAGGCTTTCGCCCTTCATCAGGCTCAGGTTCAACGCATTCACAGCCTGAACGATGCCGGTTTCAGTCTTGTAGTGGATCGTCAGGTCCTTTATTTCAAGCAAGGGCTCGCGTTCGGTGCTCATTCCTTAATTCCTCAAACGGGGGTCGAGGGCATCGCGGAGGCCATCGCCCAGAATATTCAATGCGAAAATGGTGATCATGATCGCCAGGCCGGGGTACATGACCATATGGGGGTAATCCCGGATGTATTGACGGGCATTCGAAAGCATGCTTCCCCATTCCGGCGTTGGGGGTTGAATGCCCAGGCCCAGAAAGCTCAGTGCGGCCGCTGACAAGATGGCCCCAGCCATGCCCAGCGTTGCCTGGACGATGATAGGCGCCATGCAGTTCGGCAAAATGTGGCGGAAAATGATGCGGGAATCAGAGGCGCCAATGCACTGTGCTGCTTCAATAAACTCCTGGTTTTTGATCGAAAGCACAGAAGACCGCACGATTCGCGCGTAGGCCGGCACTTCCGCTATCGCGATGGCGATCACCAGGTTGTAGAGCCCCGGTTTTAGCGCGGCAGCCAGGGAAATAGCCAGGAGCATGCCCGGGATAGCCATCAGGATATCCATAGACCGCATGATGAAATTATCCACCTTGCCGCTGTAGTAACCCGATACAGCCCCCAGGATTCCGCCAACGATGATCGCTGTGATGATCGATGAAAAACCAACCAGCAGCGATACGCGGCTGCCATGGATGATCCGCGAGAGGATATCCCGGCCGAAGTTATCTGTGCCCAGCCAGTGTTTTGCGCTGCTGGTCTGGAAAACGCTGTCATAATCCTGCGCGTCATAGGCGTAGGGGGCTAAGTAATCAGCGAAAAGCGCGGCCAGCACCAGGAGAACCAGGATTGCAAGGCCAACCATGGCCACATTATTGCGGCGTAGGCGGCGCCAGGCGTCTCCCCAAAATCCAGTTGAAACCTTTTTAGACATCGTTGCTTCCCTGACTTTTCTTAAATTGGGGAACCTTGCGCTTGGGCAGGAAATCCGCAAACTGGGTCTTGATGCGTGGATCGATATAACCGTAAATGATGTCCACGGCCAGGTTGACCAGGCTGAAGGAGAGCGCCATCAGTAAAACCCCGCCCTGAACAACCGGGCTGTTGCGCGTTTTGATTGAATCGATGATGAATTTACCAACGCCTGGGATGGCGAAGACCGATTCGGTCAGGATGGACCCGCCGAGTAAGCCCCCGAATTGCAGGCCGATCACGGTTACCACCGGGATCATCGCGTTGCGAAGAGCGTGAACGATGATGACCGTGGATTCTTTTTGCCCCTTTGCCCGGGCTGTGCGAATGTAATCCTGCCTGACCACCTCCAGCATACTGGAACGGGTCATGCGCATGATCGATGCGGCAGAATGGAAGCCCAAAACGAATGGGGGCAGAATCCAGTACTTCCAGCCATAGGAGCCGGAAGCCGGCAGCCAGCCCA
>DHPL01000050.1:0-10078 GCA_002407905.1 Anaerolineaceae bacterium UBA5365 | reverse complement strand
CACCCCAGCCACACCGAAAAAACGATCACAGCCATCAGGCCTGCCCAAAAGGTAGGCATTGAAACACCCAACAGGGCGAAGCTGGTGGCAAATTTGTCAAAAATAGAGTACTGCTTTGTGGCTGAAATGATGCCCATGCTCAGCCCGATGATCATCGAAATTGTCACACTCAGAAGCGCCAGTTTGATCGTGGTGGGGAAGCGGACCAGCAATTCCTCCAGCACGGGTTTATCCGATGTGTAACTGCGGCCAAAATCCCCAACGAATACGCCTTTGATGTAATTCACCAGACGGACCAGATAGGGTTGATTCAGGCCCATTTGTTCGCGCATCGTGGCGACAGCCTCAGCAGAAGCGCCTTCACCAAGCAGCATGCGTGCCGGATCACCGGGTGTAATGTACATGATCGTAAACACAATCACGATCACTCCGATGAGCACCGGGATCATCATCAGCAGCCGTTTCAGAATATAGCGGGTCATCTTGCGGCCACCTTGTTTTCAGTTTGTGCGGTCAGGCCGCGGGCCTCTGCCAAACGCCTTAAGGAAGCGCTGATCGCATTAATGGCTGCCTGGAAGTCCATTTCCGAGCTTAAAACGCCATGGACGATGCGGATATAACCCTTGCCATTTTCACCATAGTTGTCACCGCTATTTACCACGATGCCGGCGTCCGAGATCAGGTGCGCCACAACTTCGTTGGAGCTTCCCAAACCAGACACATCCACCCAGGAAAGAAAACCGGATTCGCTGATCTGCATCCTTACACCGGGAATGCCGTGAAGCTGCTCGTAAACATAAGTTCTGCGTGATTCGTGCACCCGGGCGTAATTCTCCAGAAAGCTTTGATCCCGCAGGGCAGCGATCGCCCCGATCTGGGCAGCACTATTCGTGGCTCCGAGTACCGTGACCATCGCGGCGTAGAGTTTATCGATCACCTGATCGTCCGCGACGATGTACCCAACCCTAAAGCCGGAGAGGCCCATGCCTTTGGAGAAAGACCGCACCGTAAGTGTGCGCTCCCACATACCCTCCAATGCTGCCATCTGGGTCATTGGGATCCCATCGAAGACCGGGAACTCAAAGGCTTGATCAACGACCAAAACGAGGTCATTCTTGATGATGAAATCAGCCAAGTCCCTGAGGGATTCCTCGCGAAATACCGTCGTTGTCGGGTTGTTGGGGTGGGTGAGCACCACCATCTTGGTCTTCGGTGTAAGCCGTTTCTCGAATTCTTTTACGTCCAACTGCCAATGATTCTCTGCATAGATCGGCACGCGCACGATCACGCCGCCCATAATCAGCGTGTTTTGGAAGTTGTTCGGATAGCTTGGGTCTACGATCATCACCTCATCGCCTGCTTCAATAAAGGGGAGCATGGCGTAGAACAGGCCGGAATCGGAGCCGGGGGTGATGAGGATGTTGCGCTGGGGTTCCAGGTTCAAGCCGGCAGTGGCTTTGAGGTGCCGCGCGATCTCAACCTTGAGCTCCGGGTTGCCGATCGGCATTGTGTAGTGCACGCTGCTGCCATCCAGGATGGACTCTGCGGCGGCTTTGGCCACATGCGGTGGGATAATGGGGTCAGGATAGAAGGGATCGGCCCAGCACATCAGCGTAGCGCCTTGCTCTTGCAGGCGCACAACGCCATCGCCCACATCCGCTTTCTCGATTTCCGCGAAAAGGCCGCCTTCAAACTGCCTAAAAACAGGTGTCATCAGATCAGTGATCATCGTTACCGTCCTGAAACTGACACGTTGCAACGAGAGAATCGGTGTTCATGCCTGCAGTATAGTCAAAAGAAGAGAAAAGGGGTGCGGCTGAGGCTGCTTATTAGAGAATTCAAAACTGAGCAGCTGCCTCTGGTAAATAATGAGCTTAATGGTATGATAATTATTTTCAAGGTAACTACATGTCCATAAAAGCTGAGCTATACGCGGTGGAAACCGGGTCCATCCTGGATAAGGTTCGGGAATTGAACTCGATTTTCAGGTTCTCCTCCACGAATCAAATCACTTTGGACGAACTTTGCAAGAAACTTTCAGAGATTCTCTCGGCAAATATTTACCTTTTTGACCGGGAGGGTTTTATCTTTTCCCACGCCACAGCACAAAAGTTCTATTGCTACCATAACGAAAAGTCCTTGCGCGCTCTGGACCTCCCGCAGCAGTATCTTGAGATCTTTGAGATGGGGGAGGGGAGGCGCTTTAATGTTTACGAAAAGGACCCGCCTTGTACTTGCGAGGACGTAAGCCGTTGTATTTTTGAAAATCGATATTACGCCTTGCTCCCGGTGTATTACTCGCATGAGAAACGCGCGGGGATTTTGCTCATCCGCTATGGCAGCGCTTTTGATATTGAAGAAGAAATGCTGTGCGAATACGCGTCCGCGATCGTTTCCATGGAGTTGATGCGCATCGAACAGGAACAGATCAGGGCACAGAGCACGCTCTCAGCCAGGGCCAGCCTGGTTGTTGATTTGCTTAGTTTTGCTGAACTGCAAGCGGCCCTGACGACGCTAAAAGCGCTGGAGCCCGGAACAGCTGAAGGCCAAATCCAGCTCAACATGATTTCCGCCAAGGCTTATGTAACGCCATCCATGGTTTCGGCCACGCTTAAGAAGCTGGAAACGGCGGGGGTGATCACAACCAAATCAATGGGTGTGCGCGGGAAATACCTTTGGGTCAATAATCCTTATCTGCTTCCTGAATTAGAGCAAAGAGCAACTGAATAGCTTTCGGCTCCGTAGCGATGGCTTAAAGTCTCGCAAATGCCCGGGACTCCCGCCGGGCGAAGGCAGGAAAAATCCAGAACGCAGTTACGTGTATAAAGCCATTGCCATTCTTGAGGCCAAGAAGGGGAGGGGCAGTTTTACACGCTAACCATATTAGGTTATGATAAGTATCATTATCGTAAGCGTATCGGGTAGGGATATTATAATAGGAAGGAGGTCTCTCAGCGCCTTGAAGGACTGTTAGAACTTTTTAATGAGGCTACGCACTAATTGTATTCCCATCTGATTTGGAAACGAATATGGAAATTACTTTGACCTTGTCGGATTGTTTACTCAAATCAGCCGGTGTAAATCGAAACGGAATATTGGATCACCAATTAAATAAATTCCTGAAATCATGAGGACTGTCAATCTCAATCGCGGAAAAATGAATCAAGCCAAAATCACGCTGAGACAACCGCTCACCCCATTTTCATGCAAATTCTGAATAATAATAACTATGCGCAGAAATACGTGTCATTACAAGAAAAATGTGTCTGATAACCCAAATTCATAAAAGCAATCATCCACCCACTCTCTCAGCAGGCGCCCCACCCCATGGAACGCTTATAATCACAGCATGAGCAGTCTCACGATCGAGTCCACCATCGATGCCTACATCAAAGCGGTCAACCTCTCGCGCAGCGCGAATACCGCCCGCACTTACCGGAACGCGATGGCTACCTTGAAAGACGTATTAACCAGCCAGGGCCTTGAACCTGCTTCCGCTGCGCTTGACCAGCTGAAGGAAGACGCCGTGGTCTGGATGGCCACCGCGCTCAAGGACCTGTCTCCTGCAACCGAGCAGTGTTACCTCACCGCAACGGTAGGCCTTTACGAGTACATTGCCGGCGAAAACCTGGCACCGGTTAACCTCCCGCGTGTGCGCCTGCTCATCAAACAGCGGGCCCGCAGGCCGGGCATCCGCTTGCCTCAATTTCCCAAACAATCCATCGAAACCGTCCTGGAATACGCCGAAGCTTTGAACATAAAGCCCTACGAAAGCGAACTGGAACGCCTGATCAACCTGCGCGACCGCGCCTTTCTGCTTTGCCTGGCCGATACCGGCATGCGAGTGCACGAAGCCTGCAAGCTGCGCCGGGGCGACATCGATTGGAATGAAGGCCGGGCGATCATCACCGGTAAAGGCAATAAGCAGGCCGTCCTGCGTTTTTCGAAGCGCAGCATCAAGGCGCTCAAAGATTACCTGGGCACACGGGCCGGCATGGATGGTGGCGGCGGGAAAGCGCTTGGCTCCCTGCCGGTTTTTTCCCGGCACGACAAGGCTGCCGGTAAGAAAGTGCTGCATATCTCCACAACAACTGGCCGGGAGATCGTCAATCAGCGCGTCAAAGAAGCCTTGGGTCCTGAAGCGGTTGGCACCATCACGCCGCATTCCTTCCGACACTACTTTGTGACCACCATACTGCTTACCAGCGGCAACCTCAAACTGGCACAGGAACTGGCCCGCCACACCAATATCGCTGTCACGCAGCGCTATTCCCACCTCTCAGACGCAGAGTTGGATCAAAAATATCTGGAAATATTTGGATAGTCTTATAATTCGCTCCAGTCTCAACTCTGCTGCATGCCAAGGAGGTTTTCGCGTGCGTCGTATCCAATCTCACCCGATCATTAACGATCCGAGAACTGCCTCAATTCCCTTCACCTGGTTAGGTGAAACCATGTTCGCCAAAGAGGGCGAAATGCTCTCCTCGGCCTTAATGGCCAATGGAGTCAGCATTTTTGGCCACCATTTCAAGGATGAGTCCCCGCAAGGTATCTTTTGCGCCAATGGACAGTGCTCCCAGTGCATGGTCGTGGCCGATGGCCTGCCGGTCAAATCCTGCATGACTGCGGTACGCGCGGATATGCAGGTATTGCCAATGGATGGGCTGCCGCAGCTGCCTCCCATTGCTCCAGGCACGCAATTCGAGACCCGGGAAACGCCCCGCCTCGATACGGAGGTCCTCATCATCGGGGCTGGTCCAGCCGGGCTTTCCGCTGCCATCGAACTTGGCAGCCGGGGCATCCAGGTCTTGCTGATCGATGATAAAGACCGCCTGGGCGGCAAACTGGTCCTGCAAACCCACCGCTTCTTTGGCTCCAGCGATGCTGTTTACGCCGGCACCCGCGGGGTGGACATCGCGAAAAAGCTTGAAGACCAGCTGGCTGCATTGCCCAGTGTTACCGTTTGGACCCGCAGCACGGCCCTGGCCATTTTCGAAGAAAAAACCGTAGCGGTCTACCGGGAGGGCGAAACCTATACCCTGGTAAGGCCTCAGGTGCTGCTGGTAGCTGCCGGCGCGCGCGAAAAAAACCTGGCTTTTCCCGGGAACACATTGCCGGGGATTTACGGGGCTGGCGCGTTTCAAACCCTGGTTAACCGGGACCTGGTACGGCCTTGCGAGAACCTTTTCATCGTTGGCGGCGGTAATGTAGGCCTCATCGCCGGCTACCACGCCATCCAGGCTGGGATTCACGTAGCCGGCTTGGTAGAGGCAGCTCAGCAATGCGGCGGGTACAAAGTTCATTTGGATAAATTGGTGCGTTCAGGCGTGCCAGTCTACACTCGGCACACAATCCTGAAAGCTGAAGGTGATGAGAGCTTGGAACGCATCATCGTCGCCCAGGTGGACGACCGCTTCAGGCCCATTCCAGGTACCGAGAAAGTGATCCCCTGCGATACCGTGCTCATTGCGGTGGGTCTGGACCCCGTCAACGAGTTCATCACCAAGGCCCAGGAAGTGGGCATGCGGGTTTACAGCGCTGGCGATGCACAAGAAATCGCCGAAGCATCCGCAGCCATTTTCTCCGGGAAAATTGCCGGAAACGAGATCGCCCAGGAATTGGGCCGGCTCAGCGAGCCCATCCCGCAGGAATGGGTCGCTTTCGAGGAGGTACTGAAATCCAAGCCGGGCAAGCAGCGTTCGGGTGAGCTCCCCACCCAATTCCAGGGGGTCTACCCCGTGATGCACTGTAATCAGGAGATCCCCTGCGATCCCTGCTCCACGGTTTGCCCCAAAAACCTGATTTACATCGATCCAAAAGACATCCGCAACATGCCGGAATTCGTCCCGGGCGATAAAGCCAGTTGCATCGCCTGCGCGCGCTGTGTAGCGGTTTGCCCCGGGCTGGCCATCAGTCTGGTGGATTTAAGGAAGAATAACGAGTTCGCGATCGTTTCCCTCCCCTACGAACAGGATGCCCAGCACCTGGCTCTGGGGCAATTGATCGCTGTAACGGATATTGATGGCAACGCCTTGGCGGACCTGCCTATCCAGGCAATCAAGAAACTGCCGGCCTACCGCGGCACCACCATCGTCAGCGTGGAAGCCCCCAGGGAAATGGCGGTACAGGTCGCTGGCTTCAGGATCATCGAAAACCTGAGCCTGGAAGCCTTTGAAGGGACGGAAGACCAGCCCGAAAACCTGGATGACGAAGCCTACATCTGCCGCTGTGAACGCGTCAAAGCCAAGGACATCAAAGCCCTCATCCGCTTAGGCGTGCGGGATATCAACCAGATTAAAGCCGAAACCAAGCTCAGCATGGGCGCATGCGGCGGTAAAACTTGCCTGGCGATGATCCGGCGGGTTTTTGCCGCGGAGGGCGTCCCCTTTAGCGAGGTGACTGAAACGAGGGTCCGGCCGGTTTTCATCGAAATGCCTGTAGCTGCCCTGGCCAATATTGACGAAGAATCCAAGGGAGGTGCCCTGTGAGCAGCCAAAAATATGATGTGATCATTGCCGGCGCCGGCTCTGTTGGAACCCCCACCGCTTATTACCTTGCTTTGGCTGGCCTTAAAGTCCTGGTTCTGGATATGCTTGCCAGTAATGGGCAAGGCTCGAACAAACACGCCATTGGCGGTTTGCGCGCCACCCATTCTGATCCTGCTAAGATACGCCTATGCGCAGACTCATTGGAAATCGTAGGTAAATGGCAGGAAACCCATGGGGATGACCTGGAGTGGCAGGAAAACGGCTACAGCTTTGTGGCCTACGATGAGGACGTTGAAAAGACACTCAAGGACCTCCTGACGCTCCAAAAATCCCTGGGATTAAATATCGACTGGCACGACGCGGATGGTATCCGCGCCCTGGCGCCAGATATCAACACCGATGGCCTGCGCGGCGGTACGTATTCGCCTCAGGATGGCTCGGCTTCCCCATTAAAAACCAATTTCGCTTTCTGGAAGCACGCCCGGGAGCATGGAGCGGAATTCCACTTTGCTGAACGCATCACCGAACTGCAAGTGCAGGGCGGCCGCATCAATGGGGTTAAGACCGATAAAGCCAGCTACAGCGCGCCAGTGCTCATCGATGCCGCCGGGTCCTGGTCCCATGAGTTGGGATCCATGCTGGGCCTGGACCTGCCCGTCAGGCCAGATGCCCACGAAGCCGGCATCACAGAAGCGGTTGGCCGCCTGGTTGGCCCGATGATTGTAGACATCCGTACCCGGCCGGGCTCCAGCAACTTCTATTTCTACCAGCACGGAAGTGGGAAGATCATCTTCTGCGTTACCCCCAACCCGTTGATCTGGGGCAATCTGGACCTGGACACCCAGAGCTACCTGCCGCACGCTTGCCGGCGGCTCGTTGAAGTCCTTCCCCGGCTGGCGAATGTGCGCGTACGCCGCACCTGGCGCGGCACCTATCCCATGACCCCGGACGGCTCCCCCATTCTGGGGCCTGTAGAGGGCTTGGATGGCTATTTGCTGGCCACCGGTATGTGCGGGCAGGGCTTCATGCTCGGGCCAGGCGTTGGCCGGCTGATGTCCAAACTTGTTACCGGCAGCCTGAATGCCGCGGATCAGGAGATCCTGCAGGCATTAAAGCTGAACCGGAGTTTCGACTCCAAGGAGAAATTAAAGTAGGTCTGTAAGCTGGGCTACAATTAGCGCAAGATGCCGCTGCAGAAGTTTTTAGCTAAATTACCGCCGCTTTACACTGAAAAAGACCGCGAGAAATTCAGTGATGCCTTCGCTATGGCTGAGGAAGCCCACGGCGGGCAAACCCGCGCCAGCGGCCAGCCCTACGTCTCGCATTGTGAGGGGGTGGCTGAAATTCTGGTGGATATGCAGGCATCCCCCAATATGATCATTGCCGGCATCCTCCATGACGTGCTGGTGGATAGCAAAGTCAGCCTGGAAACGGTCAAAAACCGCTTTGGCAACACGGTGGCACATTACGTTGAAGACCTAGCGCGCATCACCAGCCTGCCCCAGCTTAACCGCGGCGACCAGCATGAGGAAGAACGCCAGCCGCTGCCGGTAACTGAGGATATCTCGGATAGCCGCAAGGCTGACCTCATCGCAGAAACTCTGCGCAAGATGCTTTTGGCCATTGGGGATGACGTGCGCGTGGTGATCATCAAACTGGCCGACCGCCTGCACAACCTGCGCACCTTGCATCACTTGCCTCCGGACCGTCAAAAGAAGATTGCCCAGGAAACACTGGACATCTTTGCGCCTCTGGCTAACCGCCTGGGCATCTGGCAGATCAAATGGGAGATGGAGGACCTGGCTTTCCGCTACAGCAACCCGGAGAAATACCAGGAGATCTCCACCCAGCTTGAAATGCGCCGCAACCGGCGGGAGGACGAGATCAACGGCATCGTCACCACGCTGCAAAAACTGCTCAAAGCAGCGGATGTGGAAGCCCAGGTGACTGGCCGGCCCAAGCATATTTATTCCATCTACCGCAAAATGCAGCGCAAAGGCCAAACCTTCGAAGCCATCCGCGATTTGCGGGCGGTACGCGCCCTGGTCAACGATGAGGGCTCTTGCTACAAGGTGTTGGGCATCGTGCACATGCACTACACCCCCATTCCCGGCGAGTTTGACGATTACATCGCCAATGCCAAACCGAACAATTATCAATCGCTGCACACGGCCGTGATCTACAGCGATGGCAAGCCGGTTGAAGTGCAGATCCGTACCTATGAGATGCACCAAAACGCCGAATACGGCGTGGCCGCCCACTGGCGCTACAAAGAGACCAAAGCGCGCATGAGCAGCGATTACGAACAAAAAGTTACAGCTATGCGCAGCCTTTTGGCCTGGAGCCAGGAAGTGGATGAATCCAGCGAGCTCCTGGAAAACCTGCGCTCGGACCCCTTTAGGGACAAGGTTTACGCTCTAACGCCCAAGGGCGACGTGGTTGAACTGCCGCTTGGCGCCACCCCCATCGATTTTGCCTATCAGGTCCATACCCAAATTGGTCATCGCTGCCGGGGCGCCAAGGTTAACGGAAAACTGGTCACCTTGGACTACACCTTGCAGACGGGCGACCAGGTAGAGGTTCTTACCACCAGCAAAGGCGGCCCCAGCCGCGATTGGCTCAACGCCAACCTGGGCATGGTCAAGTCGCCCCGCTCGCGGTCCAAGATCAAACAATGGTTTAAACAGCAGGACCGTGACCAGAACCTGGAACATGGCAAGGCCGCCCTGGAAAGGGAATTCAAGCGCCTGAACCTCAATACTGTGGACCTGCTGGCCATGCTGGAAACCTTTAACGTCCGCAGCCTGGATGACCTCTACGTTGCGATCGGTACCGGCGATCTTTCCATGGGCAGGGTGATCAATAAGGTTTCCGAACTGCAAAAGAGCGCGATCACGGAGGATTTACTCATCCCGGCTGGTCCTACCACCAAGCCAGCACCAAGCAGCTCAGTGATGGTGATGGGCCTCAAGGGCATGGCAACCGTTCCGGCACGCTGCTGCAACCCAATGCCCGGGGATGACATCGTGGGCTATGTCACCCGCGGGCGCGGCGCCACCATCCACCGTGTGGATTGCCCCAACATATTGCGGGTGCACGACCGTGAACGCCTTATCCAGGTGGATTGGGCCAGCCAGGAGAAAACCTATCCGGTGGCGCTCCAGCTCTCCGCATATGACCGCCAGGGCTTGATGACCGATATATCCACCGTGCTTTCCGGCGAAAACGTGCGCCTGGTGGATCTCTCCATGCAAACCCGCGCCCACTTGGTAAAAGTAAACCTGGTGCTGGAAGTAAGCGGCATCAGCCAGCTGAGCCGGCTGCTGACCCGCATGGAGAATATCCCCAACGTTATCGAGGCTTCCCGCAGCAAACCAGGTTAGGCTAAACCGCCTTTACGCCTTTTCTTGTCTAAGGTAAAATGCCTGCGAAATCCTGGAGACAAGGAGTAGATGATGCCCAAGATTCGATGCCATTACTTGGATTGCCTGTTTTTGGATGAACGTTATTGTTCCGCCGCCGCGATAGAATTAAACCCGGATGCGGGTTGCCTGACCTTCACCCCCAATGAGGATGCCGATCCTGGCAGT
>DHPL01000068.1:8598-9305 GCA_002407905.1 Anaerolineaceae bacterium UBA5365 | reverse complement strand
AGCAGGTCCTCCACATGGGCCTTACCGATCTCAGTCAGGGAGACAGCCCTGCCCTTCTCGTCCACCTCGTAGTCCTCGGGGTTGAGGGCGCGGGCCACCTGGGCCATGCGCACGTAATTTTCCGAATCCTCATGCGACGGACCGGAAATAATCAGAGGCGTGCGCGCTTCATCAATGAGGATGCTATCCACTTCGTCGATGATGGCAAAATTGTGCGGGCGCTGAGCCCGGTCTTCCCAGCGCATCGTGATGTTATCGCGCAGGTAATCAAAGCCGAATTCGCTGTTGGTACCGTAGGTGATATCGGCCTTGTAGGCCTCACGGCGGTGCACGGGGCGCAGTTGGTCCAGGTCTTCCCGCAGGTTATGTTCATCCGGGTCGTAGATGAAAGCCCGCTCTCCCGCGCCGCTGCTCTCAGCCATCTGCAGGATACCCACGTTCATCCCCAGCACTCGGAAGAGCTGACCCATCCAGCGGCCTTGCCATCGGGCCAGGTAGTCGTTCACCGTGACCAGATGCGCGCCTTTGCCGCTGATGGCATTCAGGTAAAGCGGCATTGTGGCGGAAAGGGTTTTGCCTTCGCCTGTGCGCAATTCCGAGATGGAGCCTTCATGCAAGTTGATGCCGCAGATGATTTGGGTGTCGTAGTGGCGCTGGCCCAAAACGCGTTTGCTGGCCTCGCGCACATTGGCAAAGGCTTCGGGCAG
>DHPL01000068.1:454-8421 GCA_002407905.1 Anaerolineaceae bacterium UBA5365 | reverse complement strand
TTGGCTTTCAGTTCCGCGTCGGTCAGTTTCTCAAATTCCGGCTCAAGCGCGTTGATCTGATCCACCACCTTGACCATGCGTTCGATTTTGCGTTTATGCGGGTCGCCGCTGAAAAGCTGCGTAATTTTTTTGAACATTTTTCCTCGTTGAAGCGGCTGTTTTCCGGAAATGCCACAAGTGGCATTATAGCCGATTGTCTGAATACCGCGCTTTCATGTAGCGGTACGGCAGTCAATCTGGGCCGTTTGCAAAGTTCAGAAATTTACTTAAAAGCAGCAAAAGGCCAAAGCTTGGCCTGCTCAGGGTTTAAGGGGTAAATCTGACTGATGATTCCGCACAAATCCTTGAATCAGGCTTTGATTCTCCTCCTCGCTTTTGCTACAATTTTGCGCAGTTGAGGATGAACAAGGAGAGTATATGAGCCGGGAAAGTAAGTACGTCATCATCGGTGGAGGAATCGCGGGGGTCAGCGCTGCCGAGGCGATCCACGCGCAAGACCCTGAAGGCAAGATCGTGCTGATCAGCAAGGAGGAAGAATCGCCTTATTCCCGCATGGCGCTCACGCGCTTTATGGCCGGGGAAGTGAAGCGGGAGAAACTGCCCTTGCATCAGCAGGACTGGTACGCAGAGGACAATGTAGACCTGATCTTGGGGGCAGTTGTTGAAGGCATCGACCGGGAGAACCGCAATGTGCGCCTGGCGGACGGCCGCAGTTTCGCCTACGATAAACTGGTCCTGGCCAGCGGCGCCAGCCCATTCATCCCACCCTTCCCGGGTAAAGACCTGCAAGGCGTGATGGCCCTGCGTACCCTGGCCGATGCCGAGTACGTGCTGGATTGCTGCTGCGAGCCCATCCAGGTGGTGGTAATTGGCGGCGGCCTCCTGGGCCTGGAGATGGCCGGGGCAATCAGCCGCACTGGCGCAAAGGTGACCATCATCGAGACCTTCGACTGGCTACTCCCGCGCCAATTGGACCCCCCGGGCGGGAATTTGCTGCAGGCAAGAATTGAAGCCATGGGCATGAGCGTGATCACCGGTGGAAAAACCAAGGGCATGCTGGCGGATGAGAACGGAAAAGTACGGGCCGTGCAAATGGAAGACGGAACGGAACTGCCTGCCGATCTGGTGCTGGTGAGCACCGGCGTACGCCCCAACCTGGAATTGGCCAAGGCGGCCGGCTTGGAAACCAATAAGGGCCTGGTGGTGGATGACCGCATGGCCACCAGCGATCCGCATATCTTTGCCGCCGGAGACCTCACCGAGCACAAAGGCGTACTTTACGGCCTCTGGCAGCCAGCCAAGACCCAGGGCGATGTTGCCGGCACCAACGCGGCCGGCGGGCAAGCGGCTTTTGAAGGCGTACCGCCTTCCGCGATGCTTAAGGTCCTGGGAATCGACCTTTTCAGCATCGGGCAGATCGCGGCCAATGACGCAGCGGATAAGGTGATGGCCAAAGAAGTGGAGGGTAATTACAGCAGTTACACCCTGCGCGACGGGAAGTTGATCGGGGCGATCCTCTTTGGCGAGGCTGGCCTCTCTGGTAAAGTTAAGAAAGCCATGGACGCAGAACGCGTCTTCAGCGCTGATGAAAGCGCCAGCCTGGAATCGCTGGAAGCCACGCTAAGAGGTTAGACCACCCTTAAGAAGATGCAAGAGAGCCTGGCGACTGCCAGGCTCAGTGTTTTCCAGCTGATGAGCGCGGCTCTAGACGTAACTCTCCTTGCTCATGCGCTCAGCGATCTCGTAGATCCAGTCCTCCTGCCCGCCCACAGCCTCCAGGCGGCCAAGTTCCAGGATGATATCGCGGTAGTCTACGCCAAAACGGGCGGCCGCGCTTGCTGTGCAGCATAAAGCTGGAATAGACGCCGGTATATCCGAGCAGCAGCGGGTCCTCCAGTGGGGCGATGCCTGCCCCATGCCGCTGCAGGATCGGCCCCAAAACCTTGGTGCTTGCATCAATGGCCTTAAAAAGGTCTGCCATCACCGGGATGCCAGCGCGGTTCAAAACTGCAACCAGTGTTTCCGTGGGCGTGTTGCCCGCCCCCGCGCCCAGTCCGCCCAGGGAGCCATCAATATAGCTCGCACCTGATTCGATCGCCGCCAGGGAGTTGCCGATCGCCAGGCCTAAGTTGTCATGCGAATGGAAGCCAACCGGCACGCTCAGGTTTTCCCGCATCAGGCTCACACGTTCGCGCACGCCATCAGGCAGCAGCGCGCCAGCCGAATCGGTGACGTAAACCACGTTGGCCCCGTAACCTTCCATCTTTTTGGCTTCCTCCAGCACTCTCTCCGCCGGGGCACGGTGCGCCATCATCAAGAAGCCGACAACAAAGAGGCCCATTTTGCGTGCCTCGGCGATGTGCTGGGCGGAGATATCTGCTTCGGTAACATGGGTAGCCACACGGACCACGCTGGCACCGGCATCCTGGATTTCGCGCAGGTCCTCCGCAGTGCCGATCCCCGGCAGGAGCAATACAGCGATTCTGGCACGCCGGACCACCCTGGCTGCAGCCCGGACCAACTGGGCATCGCTAAAGGCTGAAAAACCGTAGTTGCAGCTGGAACCGGTAAGCCCATCCCCGTGCCCGATCTCAATGATGTCAATTCCGGCCTCATCCATGGCTCTGGCCAAGAGTGCCGCTTCGGTTTCAGTAAACTGGTGGCGTACGCTGTGGCTGCCGTCGCGCATGGTGGTATCTGTGAGGGTTATGGTGTTCATGCCTGCTCTCCCAATAGTTTGCGCGCCTTGGCTTCCGCCGTCTCGATGGCCGCCGTGTTGATGATGTCCAGATTGCCGGCATAAACCGGAAGGTAATCGCCCAGGCCTTCCACTTCTACGATGGTCATGATGATGTCGTCGTTATTGTCCTTCAGGATTGGCTGCATCTTAAAGCGGTAGCCCGGCACATACTTGCGGATGCGCTCGCCCATTTCTTCCACCGCCGCGCTGATCGCGGGCAGGTCTACCTTGCGCACCCGGGTATAGATGGTATTGCTCATGTAAATGGGCGGCTCGGCCGGGTTGAGGATGATGATCGCCTTGGCATTCTCCGCCCCGCCAATTTTCATCAGCGCGTTGCGCGTTGTGACCGTAAATTCATCGATGTTTGCCCGCGTTCCCGGGCCGGCGCTCTTGGAACCCAAAGAGGAGATCGTCTCGGCGTAGTACACATCGGCCACGCCATTGATAGCCGCCACGATGGGGGTGGTGGCCTGGCCGGCGCAAGTGACCATGTTCACTTCTGGCAGGTCCAGCATGCTCTCATCCAGATTGACCGCCGGAACGCAATAAGGCCCAATGGCGGCGGGGGTTAGGTCCAGGCAGAAAAAGCCTGCCTGCTGCAATTTCGGCGAGGCAGCCTCGTGGGCTTTGGCGCTGGTGGCATCAAAGACGATCTGAACATCCGGGTGCTTGCTGGCCAGGTAGTCCACACCTTGGATCGAGGCATCCGCTCCCATCGCGCGCGCCCGCTGCATCCCCTGGCTTTCCACGATGCCGATCACGCAGGCCAATTCCAGGTATGGCGAGCGCGACATTTTAATCATCAAGTCCTGGCCGATATTGCCCGGGCCAATAATTGCCGTTTTAATTTTTTTCAAATCACACCTCATTCAAAACAAAGTTTGAGCGTGGTAAGGCCTCTAAACTCGCATTCAAAGCAGTCCCCGCTTTGGGCAGGCACCGCCGCGCTTAACGCGCCGGAAAGGATTACATCGCCGGCATCCAGGCTGACGCCGAACTGGCCCAGGGTTTCTGCCAGCCAGGCAACGGGCCGGGCCGGATGCCTCAGAACCGCTGAACCCAGGCCGCTGTTAACTTGCTCGCCATTCCGCCGGATCTCGAGTTCCACGGCAGCCAGGTCAACCTGGGAGGGGTCCAGGCGCATGTCTGAAAGCAAATACATCCCGCAGGAAGCGTTATCAGCAATGGTGTCTGTGATGCTGATCTTCCAATCCTTGACCCGGCTGCCGACGATCTCGATGGCCGGTACCACGTAGTCCGTGGCGGCAAGCACATCTTCCATGCTTACCTTCCCTGCCAGAGGCGCTTTGAGTACAAAGGCCAGCTCGCCTTCCACACGCGGCTGCATTACCGCGCCGGCGGGCAGGCTTGGGCCCGTTAGCTGCATATCATCCAGTAAAAAACCAAAGTCCGGCTGGCTTACGCCCAGGGATTCTTGCATGGCCTTGGAAGTCAGGCCGATCTTCTTACCGGTGATCTGCCTGCCTTTAGCCAGCTTCTTTTGAATGTTGATCAGCTGAATTTGGTAGGCATCTTCGATCTTTAATGGGTGGCTGGCACTCAGGGCAGGGATGGCAACACCGCTGTGTTCAGCCTGGTATAAGGCGGCGGCCAGGGCTTCCAGGTCCATCGCGTTTCCTTTCCGGAAATTCAAGGGAGGGCATCTACCCTCCCTTGGTTCAATTATCGGCTGATAAAAGCCTTTACCAGCTCTGCAAACTCCGCTGAGCGTTCAATTTGAGTCCAATGCCCGCAGCGTCCAAACACGTGCAGCTGGGCATCGGAAATCAAGTTGATCAGGCGGTAGGAATTGGAGACCGGAATCACCAGGTCTTCCCGACCGTGCACGATCAGCGTGGGTTTGTCCACGGTTTTGATCTGCTCGTCAGTGAAGGACAGATCATCCACCGAACGCTGGCGCGGGTCTGGGAACATGATCCCGAAGGCCTCCTGAAAGCCGGGTTCAATGCTGGCTTTATAGCGCGTTTGGGCTAGTTCGTCTGTGGCGTAGCGCTTGTCGTAGCAGAAGAGATTAAGCATTTTCTTCATGTTTTCATACGACGGCTGGTAGCCCCAAACTTCATTCAAGCCATAACTGATGGGGAATTCAATGCCCATCGGGCCCATCATCACCAGTTTGCGCACACGTTCGGGGTATTGGATGGCCATCGAAAGCGCCAGCGAACCCCCAAAACTATTGCCTACAAAGTCGGCCTGCGCGATGCCCAGAGCGTCCATGAAATCCACGATCTGCCGGGTCCAGAGCGCCATGCCATACTTGACCTCCGTGGGCTTATCGGAGTATCCAAAGCCGATCATATCTGGGGCGTAGCAGTGCGCCACCTTGGAAACTTCAGGCAAAACGAGCCGCCAGTTGGCATAAGCTGAAACGCCCGGGCCTGAGCCGTGGATGAAGATCAGTGGGAATCCTTCGCCCAACTCAAGGTAATTCGTGCGGTAAGCGCCGGTTTCTACGCTCTTGCCAATTTCTGGTCGTTCCATATCTTTCACCTCTTTCAGTTCTTCAGGTTTAGCTGTACACGCTCAGGAAGGTGCTGTTCAGGGCCTTGTTATAGTAGAAGACACCTTCGCCGGCTCTTTCCGCGTCCCAGTAACGGCGGGGATTATCCGGGAAGAACTCATAACCGCCGGCAAAGGTTTCGTTGCGGTTGCCGGAGGGATCGAAGAAATAAATGGTCTGACCGCGGGTGATCCCATGGCGCATGGGGCCGGCATCGATGGTGATGCCGTAACGGGCCATGATATCCGCGGCGCGGCCTACGTCATCCCAGGTCTGCAGGTGGAAGCTCACGTGGTGCAGCTTGCCGGGTTCAGGAAATTCCAGCACGGCCACGTCGTGACCGCGGGTGCTTGCCGAGAGCCAGGTGCAGATATTACCGGTGCGTTCAGCGTTCTGCAGCTCTTCAGTGATCGCCAGGCCCATCACATCGGTGAACCAGCGCACGGTTTCAGCGGCGTTGGGGCCGTAGAGCAGGGCATGGTCAAAATGCGTGGCGCCAAATCCGCGCGGCTGTTCATCCCAGATGTGCGGGTTGTGGATCATGGGGGTCTTCTCGGCCAGGGCAACATCGCTGTAGACCCCAACTTTGTGGCCCGTGGAGACATTCACCAGGTAAATGGTTCCATAACCGGGCTGGTCATTGAGTTCTTCAATTGTGTAGCCAAATTCCTCGCGGGTGCGGCGCAGTACATCCTGGACCTTCTCCCGGCTGTCCGCTTTGAAAGCGATGAAATCCAGCCCGGGCCGGTCCGCACGGCGCAGCACCACACTATGGTGGTCAAATTCATCATAGCCCTTGAGCATGATGCGATCCTCATCAATTTTGCCCACTTCGTTCAGGCCAATGCGGTCGCGGTAATGGACCAGGCTTTGTTCAAAATCGAGCACTCTGAATTGGATCAAACCGACGCGTAAAATACCTGTAATTGCCATTTTTCTCTCCTGTTTTTAATTTGGTTTTCCTAAGTATTTAAAGACCAGATCAGTAGTCGGGTAGGTGCGGCAAGCTAGCACAATACCCTGCTGACGATCCACAATGGATACCTGCTCGGCCGACATCAGCCCGCAGGTGAACTCCCCGGATTGGACCTGGATGCGGCAGATGCCGCACCCCCCGTTGGCGCACCCGAACATCGGGTGTTGCGGTGCCACCCGCCTCAGCGCGTGAAGCACACTTTCATGATCAATTGCGGTAAAAGGTGATGGAACGTCTTCGCAAACCAGGTTTAGAACGTTTCTGGCGCTTATCTGAGGATCTTTAGAATTAATTGTGCTATATTGTCGCACGCTGTTCTAATCCTGAGCGATTTTTTTAGAGGCTTATCTGCCTCCAAATGTGCTTGATCGGGATTCTAAGACCAGCCTGCGATTCTGTCAATACTTAATAATAAATTCATGTTTATTTAGTATATTGCCCCCACCGCCTTTGCTGCAGCCATCACATCGGCGGCTATTTGCTCGATCAACTGCTTCTCCGCGCGGTACCGCGGCAAGGATATGCTGATGGCGTACTCGCCCCTGCCCTGGTTATCCCGGATGGGCGCTGCCACGCAAAACAGGTCCCGGTGCATTTCTTCATTATCCAAACTGTAGCCCTGGCGGCGCACTTTATCCAATTCCGCGTTGAGGGCATCGGTGTCCGTGATGGTGTTGGGGGTAAAGGCGAGCAGATGCTGATTGCTCAGGTAGTCTTCCAATTCCGCGGGGCTGCGCGTTGAGAGGATTGCCTTGCCCACTCCCGTGGAATAAAGCGGGTTTGTTGCCCCCACTTGGGTTGATACCCTGATGGACTTGGTGCCTTCCAGCTTGACCAGGTAGGTCACTGAGTTGGCATCGGCGCGCACCAGGTGGACTGTTTCACCGTATTTACGCAGGAGCTCCTCAAGGTACGGCCTGGCGTACCCAACGATCGCCATAGCGTTGACATCCTGGCCTGCCAGGCTATGCAGGTGCAAGGTAACGTGATAAGTATCGTTTTCCAGTTTGTAGATGTAGCCCTTGGCTTCCAGGGTTTTGATCAGGCCAAAGGCCGTACTTTTATTCAGATTCAAGGCCCGGGCAATTTCCGATACCCCTGCCCCATGCTGGGTCACGATGTACTCCAGGATGTCCAGTGCGCGTTCTACGGATTGGATGGGATATGCCGGCATGTTTTCCTCGGGGCTTTATTATTACACAAAGCTGGCGGATAAGCCCCTCTGCGTTGGAATAGCTTGTATCTTACCGATTTCTTAATCTCGAAACGGCGCGAAAGGAGGGTTTAGAATTGGACTTAGAAAGGAAGTGGAGGTCGATATGGACGGTGGTTCAACTGGATGCGGGTGCTGCGGGTGTTTCTTCGCCTTGCTGCTTTTACCCCTGATTCTTTTGGTCGTTTTTGTTGTGATCTTGATTGTCGGTTTTGCAGCAAATGGTACGGGCTGGCATCATTTTAACCAGCTCATCCCCAGCATGGTTAGTTTGCTGCCATTGTAAGTGGGATAAGAATGAGTAAAGGCGCACCTAATCGTGCGCCTTTTCCTATTAAATGACCTGCCTCAGCCAGTCAAGGAAAAAGAAAGCGCTAAAGGGCTCGAAGTTCCGAACCTCCTGTACCTCTCGGGGCAGGCGGATGCGAGATGACAACAATACCGAAAAATGGGAGCGTTAAATAAAAAGTGGGCGCTAGAGGACTCGAACCTCCGAACCTCACGGATGTGAACC
>DHPL01000068.1:0-244 GCA_002407905.1 Anaerolineaceae bacterium UBA5365 | reverse complement strand
AGCAATAGGGCAAACACGCCCATAAACACCATCACGGAAGCAATCGTAAAAGTGACCGTCCAGCCATACACATCCGCCAGGCGCCCGGCCAAAACCCCAGCCAAGGCGGTGATGATAAAGTTCAGCGCCATGTAAATTCCATTGGCGAAAGACCGGGTTTCCTTGAAATACTCCATGATCGTCGCGATCATCACCGGCAAAAGCGCCAGGCCAAAGAAACCCGAGAACATCAGAAATACCACTT
>DHPL01000058.1:5142-9580 GCA_002407905.1 Anaerolineaceae bacterium UBA5365 | reverse complement strand
CCCAAACCCTTGAACGCCATGCTTTTGGGCGAAGATTATGCAAGGACAATGGGTTTGAACGTGAAGCAAACCCGTTTATTGATCTTATTGAGCGCATCCGTATTAGCCGGCGTTTCCACGGCCTTTTGCGGGCCGATCGGATTTTTAGGGGTGGCAGTTCCGCACGTGGCTCGCAACCTCTTTCGCACTGCCGACCACAAGTTTCTGGTGCCGTCCGTAACCATGCTGGGGGCTATAGCGGCCTTGCTTGCAGATGGGATTGCCCAAATGCCAGGTACCACGATCGGACTGCCGATCAATGTGGTCACAAGCTTCTTCGGCGCTCCTTTTGTGATTTGGATCATCTTCAAGAGCAGGCGCGGGGGGACAAACTTTAACGTATGAGTATCCTTGAGACCCAAGCACTGAGCATTGGCTACCGCGATTCCCAGCGGGCTGAACCCTTGGCCATTTCCAAGGACCTAAACCTCAGCCTGAACGCATCGGAGCTGGTTTGCCTGGTTGGGCCGAATGGGGCGGGGAAGTCCACGCTCATCCGCACGCTCACCGGTCTGCAAAAGCCATTGGCTGGAGAAGTTCGGCTGAAGGGCAAACCGATCGCCGCCTACAAACCGCGCGAATTAGCCCAGCTGGTAGGCGTTGTGATGACCAGCCCGGTATTAGTGGGGGCGATGCGCGTAGAAGAACTGGTTGGCCTGGGCCGATACCCGCACACTGGCTGGTTCGATCGGCAGGACGCCAAGGATGAGGACATCATCCGTGAGGCCTTGGAAACGGTTGGCGCCGCACCGCTGGCAGGCCGGTACTTGAACCAATTGAGCGACGGGGAACGCCAGCGGATCATGATCGCCCGGGCTTTGGCCCAGGAACCGGAACTGCTGATTCTGGATGAGCCGACGGCTTTTTTGGACCTGCCCGGCAGAGTGACGGTGATGCAGCTTCTGCGCGACCTGGCACATGGACATGGGAAGGCTGTGCTTTCCTCCACCCATGACTTGGACCTGGCCTTACGGGTGGCCGACCGCATCTGGCTGATGGACCAGGCCGGGAATGTTGTTGATGGTTCGCCGGAAGATCTGGCGATGGAAGGTCAGTTTGGGCGGATATTTGATAAACCCGGCATTGCCTTTGACCGGATGACCGGGCAGTTCAGAATGGAGCAGGCCCCTGGCCGGCAGGTGGTTTTGGAAGCGCATGGCATTGCCCGTGTATGGACTGAAAAAGCACTCGAGCGCGCGGGCTATCTGGTATTAAGCCACGCGGATGAGCAAACACCAGTGGTGGAAGTGCGCGAAAACGGGAGTGCACGCACATGGGCCTTGCGCTTTGGGGGCAAGCAAAGCGAACACAGCTCAATCTATTCCCTCCTGATTTCACTCAACAGCTAATTTAGCTGGCCTTAAGAAAAGGTGCCAGGAGGAGGGCGATGGTCGTAACTGTGATCAGCAGTGTGATCAGCACGCCTAAAACGTTGGAGAGCTTTGTGTTCTTCCAGGTGCCCATGATCCGTTTATCGTTTGCCAAGATGAGTACCAGGATCAGCAGGATGGGGATCAGGATAGCGTTCAAGGACTGAGAAAGGATCATGATCCGGAAAAGCGGCATCCCAGGAACCAGGACGATGGCCATACTGAGCACCGTGATGGCAATGAAAAGCGTGTAGAAGGCAGGCGCTTCTTTCATCCGCCGGCTTAAACCGCGCTCGAAACCGAAGGCTTCGCACATCGCGTAGGTCGTGGCGAGGGGCAGTACGGAGATCGCCAGGAGCGAGGCTCCGGTGAGACCGATCCCAAAGAGCAGGCGCGACCACTCACCCGCAAGCGGAACGAGGGCCAAGGCTGCCTCCTTTGCATCCTCCACGATGATGCCCCGGCTGTAAAGCGTGGCAGCGGTGGTGATGATGATGAAAGCCGAGATGATATTGCCCCATGACGCGCCGAAGAGAACGTCCATACGCGTGAGCTTGTATCTTTTCATCTCCACGCCTTTATCCGCGATGGACGCCTGGAGGTAAAAAATACCCCAGGGCGTGATGGTGGTGCCCACCACAGCCAGAAGCGCCAGGATGTACTCCCGGTCCAATAATACTTCCGGTCTGATCGCGGCCTGGGCGATCTCCCCCCAATCCGGCTTGATGATGAAAACCGTGAAAACATAGGAAAGTGACGCGAAACAAAGCACCAGCAATACTTTTTCCACAATGTTGTAGCCGCCCCTAAGGATGAGCACGCTCATTACGATGCCGGCGATAACCACGCTGATGTACTTGCTGATTCCAAAGAGTTCTCCAGCGGCAGCAATGCCGGCAAATTGGGCAACCGTGGTGCCCAGGTTTGCCAGAAGCAGACAGAACATGGAAAATGTGGTCACCTTGACCCCAAAACGCTCGCGAATTAAATCGCCTGTACCTTTGCCGGTCACAGCACCCATGCGGGCTGCCATCTCCTGAACGACCAGTTCCCCGACCGTGATGGCCAGGATCACCCAGAGGAAGCGGTAGCCATATGCCGAACCCACCATCGAATAGGTGGCGATACCGGGGGCGTCGTTATCCGCTGAGGCGGTGATCAGGCCGGGGCCCAGGATCGTGAAGATCAGGAACACCCTGCGCAACCATAGCGGCATCTTCCTGTTTTTTGTCATTGGCTGGTTCCTCCTTCCTGATCAGGGTATCAAATTGGGTTAATGAGGGGCAGTACGACCAGTGCCGCGGTGGCCGCAAGGACCAAAGCGGTCACGGAAATCAGCAATATGTTGGCCACCGCTCCATTCTTGTGCTTGCCCATGATCCTTGAGTCGTTGGCCAGGACCAGGGCGAGGACGAGTGTCACCGGCAACAACATTGCATTGACTGCCTGGGAAAAAATCATCAGCTGAAAAAGCGGTACACCCGGCAGCAATGTGATCGCGACGGCAAGGCCGGTTATCGCGATGAAGATCGTATAAAATGCCGGCGCTTCACGCATGGGGCGGTTGAGGCCCCGCTCGAAACCGAAAGCCTCACAAAACGCGTATGTGGTTGAAAGCGGCAGCACCGAAACCGCCAACAAGGATGCCCCCAAGAGCCCGGCGGCGAATAAGGGGGTAGCCCATGCGCCGGCAAAAGGCCGCAAGGCTTGCGCGGCTGCTTCGGCGGTTTCCACCCGCACGCCGGACTTGAAGAGCGTAGCGGCAGTGAGGATGATGATAAAGATCGAGACCATATTGCCCAACACCGCGCCAAACACCGTATCCAGCCTTGTTTCCCAGAACTTATTGAGAGGGCGGCCTTTATCGGCAACTGAAGCCTGGAGGTAAAAGATTGCCCAGGGAGCGATGGTTGTGCCGATCGCGGCCAGCACGGTGGTCACGTAGCCCTGTGTCAAGGTGATTTGCGGGCGGAATGTAGCTTCCAGGATCTCCTGCATGTCCGGCTTGACGATGAAGACCGAAATCACATAGGCGAACGCCGAAAGGGTGAGCACCAGCAAGACTTTTTCAATAATTCCATAATTTCCGCGCAGGATCAGGAGGCTGAAAAGCAAACCGGCAAGCGGTACGGTAATGTAACGGCTGATTCCAAAGATCTCCCCCGCGGCGGCGATGCCGGCAAATTCAGCGATGGTGGTTCCCAGGTTGGCAATTAAAAGGGAAGCCATGGCAAAGCTTGTAATGCGCAAGCCGAAACGCTCGCGGATCAGATCGGCTGTGCCTTTGCCGGTCACGGCGCCCATACGGGCGGCCATCTCCTGGACTGCCACGCAGGCTACCGCGATCACCACCATCACCCAAAGCAGCGTGTAACCGTAGTTGGAGCCGGCCGACGAGTAGGTGGCAATACCCGGCGCGTCATTTCCGGCGCTGGCCGTGATTAATCCCGGGCCAAGGATGCCCAGAATCAGGAGGATTTTTTGCAGCCAAGCAGGTTGATTGAACTTGCGCATGCCTTACCTTAGCGGCCGGCAAAGCGCGGCAGTTTCTTCTTCCAGGCGGTGGGTAAAACGGTGTCCAGGGCATCGTCCACGGTGACAATGCCGAGCATTTTACGTGTCTCCGCATCCACCACCGGAACGGCCAGCAGGTTGTACTTGGCCACTTTGTAGGCGGTTTCCTCCTGGGGAGTGAGCGGCGTAACTTCCACCGGGTCGTCATCAAAAAAGTCTGAAAGCGGGCGGTCTAGCTTGGCGGTAACCAGGTCGCGCAGGGAAACAACGCCTTTAAGCACTTCCTCGGGGTCCAGAATATAGACGTAGTACATGAACTCGTCTTCCAGGGCATCTTCGGATGAGCGCAAATGGTTGAGGGCCTGGCCCACGTCGTAGTTTTCGGGCACCCAGGCGAACTCCGTGGTCATAATGCCGCCAGCGCTGTCTTCCGGATAGGCCAGCAGTAAGCGCACGTCTTCCTCATCGTCGTCTTCCATGAGGGAGAGCAATTTTTCGGAGGCCTGGTCGTCCAT
>DHPL01000058.1:905-5018 GCA_002407905.1 Anaerolineaceae bacterium UBA5365 | reverse complement strand
ATCCGCCAGGATGTCGGCTGCCTCATCCGGGTCCATTTCTTCCAAAACGTCGGCGGCGCGTTCGGGGTGCAGCGCTTCGATCACCGTTTGCTGCACTTCGGGCGAAGCTTCTTCCAAGGTGTCCGCAAGCTGTTCATCCGAGAAGCCTTGCAGCAGCGCCTTGCTGGTGTGCTGGTCCAGGTCGTCCAAAATGGCAGCGATGTCCGCGGGTGGCATTTGCACCAGCCTGGCCTGCGAGACGGAAAGGCGCAGCGGGTCATCGTGCTCGATGGAGGCCACAAATTCCCAGGGGATCACATGGGTTTGGGCATCCTTGTTGAGCGCTCGCGCCAGGCCACGGCCAATTTTCTCCAGGCCCAATCGGCGCAGCAAGCCATTCCCGCTGGCGTCCACACCGGTCAGGAAGAAGTCCTGGCCCTGGCGTGCGATCTGCAGGTCGTTCACGCGTACCAGGCGCTTGCCTTCGGTGTCCACGATTTGCTGGTCCAGGACCCGTTCGCGGAGAGGCAGTTCGTGACCGCGGGAGTTGTAGGGACGCAATTTAGTTTCATCCACCCTAAGGGTGATGCTGGGCCAAAGGGTGGCAATTTGCTCCGCGGGGATGTATTTATTTTGCTCCGGAACACCTTTGAGCACCAGCGCGCTGAACGGGGCAACGGTTTGCTCGGTACTGTTAACCAGTACATCGTCCAGGCGGCCGACCACATGACCAAAAGAGTCCCAAACTTTTTGATTCAGTAATTGGCTTAAATAAATCATCCGACACCTCGCAGAGCCTTATTTATTTTGTCGGAAGTAAACCTTCAGGGATCCCGCCGCGGACCCCTGGCCACGATCATTTACATGGCTGGGAACGCGCGAAACGGGAGCCCCTTAGTTCTTGCAGGGCCAGGCTTTTCGTCGGCCGGCAAGCTTTCGCTTCCTGATTCGAGTGTAATTTCCATAGTTTTCACGTTCTGGTCTCTATTATACCCTGCCCGCCTTATTTCTAAAATTAAAGCGTTGCGAAAGAGGGACTTGAAGCCCTATTTCCTGCAGTATTTCCGGCCGGTGCGGATACAATTCAGCCATGCCGCGAAAGCTCACGCCAATCCTGCTGCTACTGGTATTCGTTTTCGGTGCCTGCCGGTCTACTTCCGCGCCGCGGCCAATTACGTTGAACGTCGCGGCGACGAAAACCGGACAGGAAGCTGCGGCAACCTTGCCTCCGGAACCGAGCGCGACGCCGCTGCTGCCAACCCGTACTCCGCGGCCTACAGTAACGCCCCGCACAAGCCAAACACCGCTGCCCACCGCGACCCTGAGCCCGGTTGAACCGGTGACTCCGGAGGGATTTCTGGGTGATTTGAGCGCAGCGGGAGGGTTGGGAATTGCCGCACTCCAAGTGCAAAACCCCGGTGTACCCGGCCCGCTTTTCGGCCCGCTGCCAGGCATGCGGCTGACCGCTGTACAAGTTTTGGTTCGTAATTATCAGGCGGATGCTTTCAGGGTGGAGGCGCGGTTTTTCACTTTGGTGGACCGGTTTGGGAACGCTTTCCATCCGGACTTGAGCGCGCTGGATCCCCTTTTCCAGACGGTAATTCTCAGCCCCGGGGAGCAGTGCCTGGTCTGGCTGGGATACCAAATCCCGGAGCTTGCTGAGCCGAGTTTTCTTCTGGCTGATTCCCTCCTGACGGATATTGATGGCCTGGTGGTATCGCTGCTCAACCCGCCGGAAGGCCATACGCCGGAAAGCGAGCCGCTGCCCGCATTCGCGCCAGGCGCGCGCTGGAGTTTGGCGGCCAATGCCGCAGGCCTGCAACTGGAGGCATTAAAGTTTGAAGACCCCAGCACGCCGCTGCCAACGTACATCCATAAGCCGGGACACCGCCTGGTCGCAGTGCAACTGGACGCGGCAAACATCAGCCAGGAGCGCCTGGACCTTGACTTGACCCGCGCGTTTTTGGTGGATGAGAGCGGCTACGTTTACGCGGCTGAGCTATTGGGCAGGGCAGACCAAATGGATGGACGAGCGATGTCCGCGAACGCGGAACGGCAGGGGTGGATTTCTTTTACCTTGCCCGAGGAAGTAAAGCCCAGTTTGTTTAAGTATTACCCTGAAGCTGATTTGGAGGCGGAGATCCGCCTGGGCCTGAAGCGTTAGGCCTGCGGAGATTGACCGAAAAGCGCGTATAGCCGGGGCAGCTGAGCGCGGAGATGCTCTTTTTGGGTGCGCCAGGCAAAAATCTCGCCCACGCCGCCGTACTCAAAAGCCACTACCCGGGGATGATGCCAGGCGCCAGTGCTGATCTGGCGGTGTGCCCAATCCATCCAGGGCCAATCCTCTTCCTGGAGTTCAAAGTGGTCGGTGAGCAAACCAGCGTAACGGCGAATGCCGGTTACATGCAGTTCGCGCAAGCGCGCCATTGGCAGGCGGGCAATGGTCTCATGGGGGTCCCAACCCAGGTTGGCAGCGGTGATACGCGCGTGCGAAATATCCAGGATGAAACCGGCATCGGCATCGTTCAGGAAATTGCTGATGAGTTCCGGCTGGGCACTCAGTTCCAGATGCGGCAGAAAAGGGACGTAAGGCAGGTTCTCACAAACGATGTCCACACCTGGGAAGGCCTTGCGCAGGGTTTTCAGGTCCCGGGCCCAGGCTTTGGGCAGACGTTTTTGGTCGGCTTTGAAGTTGGCCTGCATACCCGGTGCGGCGGAGAGGTGGGTGTTCAGGTGGGGTGTATCCGTCGTGGCCAGCATGCGGCCGATCAGCTCGAAATCCAGCTTTTTTAAGCTTCCGTTACCGATGGCAATCTCAAAATGGACGGTAACCGCTCCAAGCGCCTTGCCGGCATCCACCAAATTGTCCCATTCGGGGCATTTAATCAGGTCGGTTTGCACCACACCCTGGCGCAGCAGCGCGGCTAGCGCGGTGGAGTAGTTCACGGCCAGTTTCATGCGGTTTCCCCTTCCTTGCTCAGGTAGGGGTTCAGTTCTGTTTCAAGCTGGTGGCGGAATTGCTGGGTGTAAAGCTGGTAATAACGGCCCCGCTGGCGTAAAAGCGCCTGGTGGCTGCCCTCTTCCTCGATCTGACCGCGGTTGATCACAAAGATGCGGTCGGCATTCTTGATAGTGGAAAGCCGGTGCGCGATGATGAAACTGGTGCGACCTTGCATCAGGCGCTGCATGCCTTTTTGGATCAGGGCTTCCGTGAGGGTGTCCACCGATGAAGTGGCTTCATCCATCACAAAGATGTCCGGGTTGGCCAGAATGGCCCGAGCGATGCTAATGAGCTGCTTTTGGCCTACGCTCAGCAGGTTGCCATCCTCGCCCACGTCCTGATCGTAGCCCTTTTCAAAACTGAGGATGAAATCGTGCACGCCGGCTAGTTTAGCCGCTTCTTCGATCTGCTCATCTGTGGCAGTTAGGTTGCCATAGCGCAGATTCTCGCGGACGCTGCCGCTGAAGAGATGCGGGGTCTGCAATACCACGCCAATGCGCGACTGGATGTCCTCCAGGCGGTAATTCATGTAGTTTTGGCCATTAATGCGGATCTCTCCACCGGTTGGCTCGTAGAAACGGCAGAGCAAGTTGACAGTTGTGCTTTTTCCGCCGCCAGTGGGACCAACCAGGGCGATTGTCTGACCCTGAGGCACCTTAAAACTCATATCCCGGATTACCGGTTCGCCGTCCTCGTACCAGAAGGAAACCCGATCGAACTCAACTTCGCCTTCCAGGCTGGCAAGCACCTGGGCTTCCGGGCGGTTCACCACACCTGGCTGGGTATCCAATAGGCCAAAAACGCGTTCGGAGGAGGCCAGGGAGTTTTGCATCTCGGCGTAGACCCGGGCCAGATCCTGGATAGGCCAGAGGATGAACATGATGTAGGAAACAAAGGCCTGCAGCCCGCCGATGGTAATGCTGCCCTGCTCTACCTGTAAACCGCCGCGCCAGAGTATGACGCCCAGGGATATGGCGCTGATGGTCTGGATGGTCGGCAGGAAAAGCGCTGAAAGCCAGGCCGCGCGGTAACTGGAACGGAACATATCGGTGGAGAGGACTTTGAAATCGCTCAGGTTCTGTTCTTCGCGGCGCAGCGCTTTCACCACGCGGACGCCGGTGATATTCTCGTTC
>DHPL01000058.1:0-793 GCA_002407905.1 Anaerolineaceae bacterium UBA5365 | reverse complement strand
GGACGCCGGTGATATTCTCGTTCATGGACGCGGTCATCTTGCTGTTAGCCCTGCGGGAGCGCCGGTAGTGCAGGTAGATGCGCTTGCGGAAGCGGAAGGCCACGTAGATCATGATGGGCAGCACACCCAGGACGATGAGCGCCAATTTCCAGTTGATGATGAACATGAAGATGGCGGCGAAGCCAATATTCACAATGGCCCAAACGCTGTCTACGATGCCCCAGGTGAGCAATTCGCCCATCCGTTCGGTATCCGATGTTACCCGGCTCATGATCCAACCCAGGGGCGTTTTGCTGAAATAAGCCAGGGAGAGGTCCTGCAAATGGTCGAAGAGTTTTTGGCGCAGGTCGTATCGCACGCGCTCGCCTTGCAGGCCTACAAAGTAGATGAAGATGAAGAAACTGAGCGACTGGCCCAGGACGATGGCTCCGTAAACCGTGAACAGTTGCACCAAAGCCTGGCGGTTGCCAGGGATGATGGCCTCATCGAGGATGCGCTTATTCAGAAAGGTGAAATACGCGTCCATGATCGAAACGGCGGTGATCCCAATCAGGCCTAAAAGCAGCAGCTTCCAATGCGGCTTGACCACCTGCCAGAGGCGGGGGATCAGGTTGCGAGTGACTGGCGCGTCATCCAGCTCTTCTTCGTCATAATACGCTGACACGATCAATCTCCTCTTGCACCGCGCTATCGATGCGCGTTTGGATCTCGTAGATCTGGCGGTAATTGCCTTCCTGGGCCAAAAGCTGGGCATGGGTGCCGCTTTGAACGATTTGGCCCTGGTCGAATACCA
>DHPL01000003.1:15429-25293 GCA_002407905.1 Anaerolineaceae bacterium UBA5365 | reverse complement strand
AACCATTTTGTGTGGGCCCGGAAGGATTCGATCCTTCACCCAAGCGGTTATGAGCCGCCTTCTTCGCCATTGAGCTACGGGCCCCAGGGAGCTTAAATTCTATCATAGGCAGGCGGAGGAACCCGGCAAAAAAATACCTCTGCCCGCCCCTTAAGAGCAAAGGCCGGCTGATGCCCAGCCGGCCTTTTGCAAGCCTTAAAACATCATTTCTGCATTTTCGCCCAGGTATCCACTAGGCCGATCGTGCGCAGCCAAACGGGTTTATCTCCAGCCGCTGCAGCGCTATCCGGCGTGAAGTAGCCATTGCGGACAAACTGATACACCTCGCCCGGAGCAGCGCCAGCCAGGCTGGGCTCCAGCTTTGCATCCGGCAGCACCACGAGCGAATCGCGGTTGACGTGATCCGTAAAAACCTCCCCCTCGGGCAGGTCTTCCGGATAGGCATCCGGGAAGAGCTGTTCGTAAAGGTGCAGTTCCGCATCGATCGCGGTACCAGCGGCCACCCAGTGGATAGTGCCTTTCACCTTGCGGCCATCCGCCGGGTTGCCTCCGCGGCTATCGGGGTCGTAAGTGCAGTGCACAGCCAGCAAGTTTCCCTCCGCGTCCTTTTCCACCGCCGTGGCACGCACAAAGTAAGCGTTCATCAAGCGCACCTCGCCGCCCGGGACCAGGCGGTGGTACTTGGGCACCGGCACTTCCATAAAATCGTCCGCTTCGATCCACAGCTCGCGGCCAAAAGGCACTTCGCGGCTACCGCTGCTTTCAGGGTCCTGAGGAAAGTCCTTCACCTCAAAGGTCTCGGTTTGACCCTCCGGATAATTATCGATGATCAGCTTCAGGGGCCGCAGCACGGCCATGCGGCGTTTGGAATTGAGGTTCAGGTCATCGCGAACGATGTGTTCCAGCAATTCGATATCCACAAAGCTATCGTTTTTAGCCAGGCCCACCGTTTCGATAAACTCTAGGATCGCCTCCGGGGGGTATCCGCGCCGGCGCATCCCAGCCAGGGTAGGCATGCGCGGGTCCGTCCAGCCATCCACAAAGCCCTGCTCCACAATGAGGCGCAATTTTCGTTTGCTCATCACCGTATGGGTGATGTTGAGCCGGGCAAATTCGATCTGCTGGGGGTGGAAGATGCCCAGCTGCTCGATGAACCAATCATAGAGCGGGCGATGATTTTCGTATTCCAGCGAGCACATGCTGTGGGTAATGCCCTCCAGCGAGTCGCTCTGGCCATGGGCCCAGTCGTACATGGGGTAGATGCACCATTTATCACCGGTGCGGTGATGCGGGGTGTGCAAAATGCGGTACATCACCGGGTCGCGCAGGTTGATGTTGGGCGAAGCCATATCGATCCTGGCCCGCAGCGTTTTACTGCCATCCGGGAACTCGCCGGCGCGCATGCATTCGAAGAGCGCCAGGCTCTCCTCAACCGGCCGGTCGCGCCAGGGGCTGTTTTTGCCAGGCTCGGTGAGCGTGCCACGGTATTCGCGCAATTCATCCGGGCTGAGTTCATCCACGTAGGCCTTGCCCTGGCGGATCATCTGCAAAGCCATCTCATAAAGCTGGTCAAAATAATCCGAAGCGTAATATTCACGGTCGCCCCAGTCGAAGCCCAGCCAGCGGATGTCTTCCTTGATCGCGTCCACAAATTCAACATCCTCTTTTACCGGGTTGGTATCGTCGTAGCGCAGGTTGGTGAGCCCGCCGTACTGTTCGGCGATCCCAAAATCCGCGATCAGCGCCTTGGCATGCCCAATGTGCAGGTAGCCATTGGGCTCGGGTGGGAAGCGGGTGTGCACCCTTCCGCCAAAACGGCCGCTGGCATTGTGTTCATCGATGATCTGGGTAATAAAGTTGTCGAATTTGAGTTCTTTTACGCTCATCATTTTCTCCCGTGAATTGCTCGCGAAATTATATCATCCGGCTTAAAGACAAAGCCCTGGAGGCCCAGGGCTTTGCGCAAATCTAAGTGATCAGCTATTCGGCTTTGCTCTGCCGGGCTACTTCGCGCGCGATGGCCCGGGCATTTTGGATATCGGCTTCTTTGGGGCCGCCGATGAATTCGGTGGCATCCACAACCGACCAATTCAGTTTCTCAGCATACTCGCTGAACACAGCCTTAGCCCCGCCGCTCCAGGCATAAGAACCAAAGTAGCCGGCCACTTTGTTCTTCACATTCTTGATCTCGGCAATGTGCAGCATGTTGTGCATAGCCGGGAAAATGGCCCGTTCGTAGGTAGGGCAAGCCACAAGGATGCCTTTCTTGGTCCAAAGCGAGGGCAGGATGTAGCTGGGATGGATGGTTCCCACGTTAAAAACTTCCAGGGGCACGCCTTCGTCCGTGATGGTATTGAGCACCTGTTCCATGGCGCGTTCGGTGTTGCGGTACATGGTGCCGTAAAGCACGGTCACGCCGGGGCTGCTCACGCCGCGGGCCCAACGGTCGTAAAGCTGGACGATGTCCTGGAGGTGCTTGCGCCAGATGAGGCCGTGCGAGGGGGCGATAACCTTGATCGGGTATGCGCTTAGGGTCTCGGCGGCACGCAACACGTTCTTGCTGTAGGCTGCCACGATGTTGGTGTAGTAGCGCAGGGCTTCCTTTTTGTAGCCTTCGGGGTCTTCGTTTTGGTCATCAAAGATCTTGCCATCCAGGGAACCATAAGAACCAAAACCGTCGCAGCTGAAGAGCAGCTGCTCTTCCTCTACGTAAGTCATCATGGTTTCCGGCCAGTGAACCAGGGGCGTGAACAGGAAGCGCAGGGTGTAACGGCCCAGGCTGAGCGTCTCCTCATGCTTGACCACCTGCACATTCTCTTCAAGGCCGTAAAAATCCTTCATCATCGCGATGGCTTTGCCCATGCCCAAAAACACTGCCTTGGGCGCCAATTCACGTATCCGCATGATCACGCCGCTATGGTCCGGCTCCATGTGGTTCACGATGATGTAATCCAACTCCGAGAGATCGATCAGGCCGCTGACCTGCTGCACAAAGTCATCGGTAAAGCTCTCTTTGGACATATCGATCAGGGCGGTCTTTTCGTCCTTGATCAGATAAGAGTTGTAGGAAACGCCTTCGCTGTGGATCGGCCAGAGGCCTTCAAACAGCTCGGTACTGCGGTCATTCACGCCAACCCAGTAGATGTTGGGGCTGATTTCGATTGGCTGCATATCTTTCTCCTAAGCCTTCAAAAAAGCAGTCACGTCGGGCAGTTGACCGGCAGAGCCCAAATACTCATTCTTCGCGGCGATGAATTTGGCATATTCGGCGATGTATACCTTGCCAGGGTCGCGCAGGTCGAACTTCTCAGGGTGTTCCAGGAAGAATTCGCGGTGAACGCGGGTCCAAACCAGGCGGCCATCGGTATCGATGTTGATCTTGGTCACACCCAGGCGGGCGGCCTCGCGGA
This sequence comes from Anaerolineaceae bacterium UBA5365, assembly GCA_002407905.1. Classification (GTDB taxonomy): domain Bacteria; phylum Chloroflexota; class Anaerolineae; order Anaerolineales; family Anaerolineaceae; genus Mesolinea. The sequence goes on along the minus strand of DHPL01000003.1, from coordinate 21,883 downwards.
ATTGCGTTGGGTCAACGCCTTTCGCGCCAAGGATCTTTCCGCCGGCATTGTTGATGCGTTCCACCTCATCCTGCGGCACCGAGCTGGAGCCATGCATCACCAGCGGGAAGCCGGGCAGCGCCTTCTGGATCTCCGAAAGCACCTCAAAGTGCAGGGACTGCGTGCCGCTGAACTTGAAGGCGCCGTGGCTGGTGCCGATGGCCACAGCCAGGCTGTCGCAGCCGGAGCGTTCCACAAAGTCCTTTGCCTGCCGCGGGTCGGTCAGTTTGGCATTGGCCTCGTCTACCTTCACGTGTTCCTCCACGCCGCCCAGTTGGCCTAATTCCGCTTCCACTACGATCCCCTTGGCATGGGCGCGATCCACCACGCGGCGGGTCACAGCGATATTTTCTTCGTAGGGCAGGTGGCTGCCATCGATCATCACCGAGGAATAAAAGCCGGAGTCGATGCAGTCGTAGCAGGTTTCTTCATCGCCGTGGTCCAGATGGACAGCGAAAACAGATTCGGGGTAAACCTCATCGGCCGCACGGATCAGGCCTTCCAGAAAGACCTTATTGGTGTAAGAACGCGCGCCTCTGCTAATTTGGATAATGAAGGGCGCCTGGGAGTCCAGGTTGCCTTTAAAGAGGCCCACAAGCTGTTCGAGGTTGTTGATGTTGTATGCGCCAATGGCGTATTTGCCGTAGGCGTGTTCAAAGAGTTTCTTGGTTGTAACGATCATTTAACGCTCCTATCCCTGAGGAATTTACTAAAAAGATTATACCTAATGCCAAGGGGCTTCTCAATGTCCTGAAGAGCCTGCAGCCTGGAGTGAGCGCGTTTGTAAAGGCGGACACAGCTTGGAAGCGCCGTCAGTTTGATTGAGAATTTGGAAACGGAACGCAGGCTAAGCCGCGAGCGCTGTTTTGTAGAGTTGGCGCAGGGCTTCGGCGTAGCGCGCCGGGTCGTGTTCCGCGCGGATCTTGGCGATGGCGGCGTTGCCTTTGGCGGCCACGATCCCCGGGTCGGCGATGATGCTGCGCACCGTTTCTTCCAGCCCCTGCTCGATCACCCGGCTCAGTTCCGCCCGCTGTTCAGCAGTGGTGTACAAGGCTTCGCCAAGCTTATTCCGGGGCACCTTAATCAGCCAGCCCACCTGGTCGTCATTCATCTCCGGCAGGGCACGGATGTCCGTGCTGATCACGGGCAAGCCGCAGGCCTGGGCTTCCAGAACGCTCAGCCCGTAGGTATCGGCCCAGGTTGGCAGGAGGCCAACATCGGCGCCTTTTTGCAGTTCGATCACATCGGCGTTGGGCAGCGCGGGGTAATACTCGATCCAGTCCGCGCCGCTATTCAGTTTGCCTTTGGCCCAGGCCACATCTGCCTCGGTCTCCCGCGCGGCGTAATCCTCAATCCGCAATGAAGAAACCACCACCAGCTTGACGGGCAGTTCGCGCTCAGTAACCAGGCGCTCAAAGGCGTTCAGGAGCTCCCGGCCGCCTTTGCGGAAGAATGCCGCACCAACCAGAACGAAACGCATGGGGTCCTCACGGGTGTAATCGCGGGGCTTTCGCTCGCTAACGATCAGCTTCTGGGGTGGATGGAGCACCGTCATTTTAGGCAGGATGGCCCGGGCGTAATCATTGGGGAACTGGCCCAGAAAATCCTCTTGAATCCGGCGCGAGTTTTGCGACCAGGCGATGATGCCTTTGCAGGCCTTACCCGCCAGGGCTTCCAAACCGCGTTTGGTCAGCGCGTCCAGAGGCAGGGTTTGGGCTTCCTCGCCCTGGTGGCGGGTCACCAGGCGGCTAAAGCGCGGCACGATGGTCTCGAAGGAGGTAAACCAGGGGGTTTTACCGTAGGAGATCCCGTTGCTGAAGTGCAGGAGGTTCACCTTGTTCAGGTCAAAATCCTCGAACTGGTTGTTGAGGTCGAAAATAGGGATGAGCGGCTTGCCAACCAGCCGATTGAAACGCAGCGCCCAGCGGCGGCGGATGCTGAAGAGATCGCGCACGGGCACGTACGTAGCCTCCGGCAGAATGCCGATGATATTGCGTTTGTTGGTGTAATAATCGAAGCGGTAAGCAGGTACGCCGATCTTCACATGAACTCCGTTTAGGCGTCTATCTTACCACGCACGCCTCTTAGGCCTGGGCCGCCGGCACCGGGGATTCCGCGGGCTTTTCAGTTTTCGGCTTCCATAGGGCAAAGAGGATGGCAGCCAGCAGTGCCAGGCCGGCTCCCCAATAAAATGGGGCCGAAGGGCCAAAGCCCTTCCATGCCCCGCTGCCGCTCCAAAGCAAGCCAGCGATCAGGCTGGCTGGGAAATCCAGAATGCCCAGAACCGCGTTGTAAGTGCCATGCGCCGTGCCCAGCATTTCCGCGGGAACCAGGTCGCTCACCATGGCCTTTGCCGTGCCGTAGGCCATGCCGTAATACAAGCCGTAGGCAACATACAGCAGCCAAACCTGGGTGGCGTTTTGGGCGAGGGCAAAACCCAGGTAAATGGCGGCGTAGACCAGCCAGCCCCCAATGATCAGCTTGCGCCGCCCCAATTTGTCCGAGAGCGCCCCGGCCGGGGTAGAGATCAGCGAGTACACCAGGTTGAAAGTTGCCAACATCAGCAGGATCTGGAGCACGTTCATGCCGCGTTCCTGGGCCCGCAGCACCAGAAAGGCATCCGAGGAATTGCCCAGATCAAAAATTCCCACGATGAGCAAAAAGGTCAGAAAGTTCTTCCCCAGGCCTTTGAGGCTGATGCGCGGCGCAGCATGCTTGCCCTTGATGCCGGTTTCCCTGGCGCCCAGTGCCAGGCTTAGCACCGCCAAAAAGGCGGGAAGGATGCTGATCAGGACGATGGTCCTGAAGGTATGCTCACTGAGTTCCAGGCTGCCAGCCTGAAGTTTCCAGACGACGAAAATGGCGATAAAAATCCCCAGGAATGCGCCGGCTGTGTCGGCCGCGCGGTGCATACCGTAGGCAAAACCGCGGATCTGCGGGTCCACCGAATCGGCCACCAGGGCATCCCGCGGGGCCGTGCGAATGCCCTTGCCAATACGGTCCAGCCAGCGGGTGGCACCAATGGCACCCGGCGTGCCGGCATAGTAAAAGAAGGGCTTGGTGAGCGCGCTAAGGGCGTACCCGGCAACTGCCAGCCACTTGCGGCTGCGCAGTTTGTCCGAGAGCCAGCCGGAGAAAACTTTGAGTACGGAGGCGGTTGCCTCGGCGATGCCTTCGATCACGCCAATGGTAGCCACCGGCACTTTTAATACATTCTGCAGAAAGAGCGGCAGGATATTCAGCACCATCTCCGAGGACACATCCATGAAGAAGCTGGTGAGCGAGACAGCCCAAAGGTTTTTGGGAATTTCTTTCAGTTTAGGAAAAACAGGTTTTTTCATCGTGGGGGTCCAATTCGTTTAACTGGTCAAAATTGTAATCCTGTGCAGGATTGGTGGGGAAAAAGAATTTACATTGGGGCTTCCTCCGCTGGGGATAAAAGCACCGAACCAGGGGTTAATGCTTTCAGTATTCCTCTCCTGGCTTAAAATAAGCGTATGACCGAATTTGATGTTCACAGTTACCCAGACCTCAAGGATAAAACCATCCTGCTCACCGGAGCCACCTCCGGCATCGGCCTGGAAACCGCCCGGCTGCTCAGCCAGACCCCTTGCACGCTGATCCTCCACGGGCGAAACCCAGCCAAACTTGCCCGGGTGGAAGCTGAGTTAAGGGCATCCGGCGGGCCGGCCACAATCAAGTCCGAAATTGCCGATCTGAGCCTGATGCGCAATGTGCGGGGTTTGGCCAGACGTGTGCGAGAAAACCACCCCGGGCTCAACCTGCTGATCAATAATGCCGCGCTCAGCCAGCGCAACGCGGAGATGACCGCCGACGGCCTGGAGATGACCTTCGCGGTCAATCACCTGGCGCCAATGCTCCTGGCCATGGAGCTCAGCCCGGTACTGCGGTGCAATGCCCCCAGCCGCATCGTCTTTCTGGGGTCCATGGGGCACCGGTTCTGCATTGTGAACCGCAGGCAGATCCAAAGCTGGAATATGCCCTGGGGCATCATCCGCTATTGCTGCAGCAAAACGCTGGTGATGGCCGCGGCGCGCAAGCTGGGTGAACTGCTCGATCAAAGCGGCGTGAGCGTCCTGAGCGTTCACCCGGGCTCTATCCCGACGACGGACGTGTTCAATGTACCGCTCCTTAGGCCCTTCAGCCTGAACGTCAAAGATGGTGCGGAAGCCGTTGTGAATGCCGCCTTGGCTCCGGAACTCCAGGATGCCCATGGGGCGTACTTCAACCGCTTTAAGCTCGAAAAGCCCGGCTTGCAGGTTCGCGATCCGCGCTCTGTGGAATTCGTCTGGCGGGAAAGCCTGGAATTTCTCGGAATCAGCGAGCAAGCAGCTCTAAACCTGGTCCTGGGCGGGACATAAGGCAGCCTAAGAGGCTGGAGTCAGACAGCCGAGGTACGAGGGCAGCGGTTAACCGAAGCGGCCGGTGATGTATTGCTCGGTGCGGGGGTCCTTCGGGCGGGTGAAGATCACATGGGTGCGATCGAACTCCACCAATTGCCCGGTACGGGTTTCGTCAGTGTAGAAAAAGGCGGTGTAATCCGAGACTCGGCCGGCCTGCTGCATATTATGTGTGACGATCACGATGGTGTAGTTTTCAGCCAGGCGGTGGATGAGTTCTTCGATGCGCAGGGTGGCGATGGGGTCCAGCGAAGCCGCCGGTTCGTCCATCAGGATGACGGTGGGCTGCACTGCCAGGGCGCGGGCAATGCACAGGCGCTGCTGCTGGCCGCCGCTGAGTGCCAAACCGCTTTTGTTCAAGTCGTCTTTCACTTCATCCCAAAGCGCAGCGCCGCGGAGTGAGCGTTCCACGATCTCGTGGATGCGTTCGCGGTCCCGCAGGCCGTTCACCCGCGGCCCATAGGCCACGTTATCGAAGATGGATTTGGGAAAGGGGTTGGGCTTCTGAAAAACCATGCCTACATTCTGGCGCAGGTTCACAACGTCCAAACCAAAGATATCCATGCCATCCATGAGCGCCGAGCCGGTCACGCTCACGCCGGGGATCAGGTCGTTCATGCGGTTGAAGGTGCGAAGGAATGTGCTTTTTCCGCAGCCGGAGGGACCGATGAGCGCGGTGACCTGTTTTTCAGGGATCTTGATCGAGATCTCATTCAAGGCCTTAAATTTGCCGTAGTAAAGGCTGTAATCCTTGGTCTCAAGCTTGGTCTTGAAAGGCGTTTCCAGGTCGTGATCGGTCATTGCATTCCTCGAACTCCCCTGGTCAGGCGGCGGGAGATTTGATCGATGACCAGGTTGATGATGATAATCGTGATGATCAGGATGGCCGCGGTACCCATGGCCTTGTCAAAGGCGCGGGTGTCCATGGCCAGGTAATAAAGGTGCAGGGCCATCGTGCGGCCGCTATCCATGATGCTGGTCGGCATGCGGTAGGAGCCGCCCAGGGTGACGAAAAAGACCGCGGTTTCGCTGATGATTCGCCCTACGCTCAGGATCACGCCCGTAACAATGCCGGGCATGGCTGCCGGCAGCACTACCTTGGTGAGAGTTTGCCACTTGGTTGCCCCAAGCGCCAAACTGCCCTGCCGCAAATCGCGCGGGACTGTAAGCAAGGCTTCCTCTGTGGTACGGATGATCGTGGGCAGAATGAGGCAGGCGCCGGCCAAACTCGCGGAAAGCAGGCTCCAGCCCAGGCTAAGCGTGGAAACAAAGAGGGCGTAACCAAAGAGGCCAAAAATGATCGAAGGAATGCCCGCCAGGGTTTCCACGCCAAAATGGGCAAACTGGATCAAGCCGGCAATGAATTTATTGTTGATGCTCTGGTCCCCGGCATATTCCACCAAGAAGATGGCCGCTCCCAAGCCCAGGGGAGTGGCAAAAACCAGGGTGAGGCCCACCAGGTAGAGCGTGGTAACGATGGTTGTGGAGATGCCACCCTCGCCGGAGAGGCCTCCGCGGGGCGGGGTGGTCAGGAATTCCCAGTTGACCACTTTGAGACCTTCGGCCATCACGTAGCCGATCACAGCCAGCAGGATAGCCACGGTGACCAGGCTGCCGATCCAGAGCAGGACGTACCAAATGTTTTGGTTGAGCTTGCGCGCCTTCAGGTTATCGGCACGGCGCAAACGCATGGCGTCGTTCTCAGATTTGAGCGAGGAGCTAACTTGGGCCATATCCACCCTACGCCGTCACTTCGCCCTTGCGGATCAAAAACCGGGCGCTGATATTCACAACCATGATCAGGATGTACAAAACCACGCCGGTCACGAAGAGCATGCTGGCATGCGTGCCGGTGGCATAGGCATTCTCCACGGCGATGTTGCCGGTGAGGGTGCGCGCCTGGCGCAGCCAAAGCGTGAGCGGGTTGTTGGTGAGCGGCGAGGGCATCAATACCGAATTGCCGATGACCATGATCATTGCCATGGTCTCGCCCA
>DHPL01000003.1:15003-15210 GCA_002407905.1 Anaerolineaceae bacterium UBA5365 | reverse complement strand
ACCACATGGGTGATGGTTTGCCATTTGGTAGCGCCTAATGCCAAAGAACCATTGCGATACGCCTGGGGCACCGCCCGAATGGCGTCTTCGGCGATGCTGGTGATGGTGGGCAGAATCATCACTGCCAGCACGATCGAAGCAGCCAGGAGGCCAAAACCGGTATTGCCAGGCACCGGGATGCGCCGCACAAGCGGAACCAGGACCACC
>DHPL01000003.1:3241-14906 GCA_002407905.1 Anaerolineaceae bacterium UBA5365 | reverse complement strand
CCGGGATGCGCCGCACAAGCGGACCCAGGCCCCCCATGCCAAACAAGCCGTAAACCACTGAAGGGATGCCGCCCAAAAGCTGCACCATCGGCCGGAAAACCGATACAACGCTGCGCGGGGCTACTTCGGCCAGGAAGATCGCGGAGCCGAGCGCCAGGGGCAAGCCCAGAACGATGGCCCCGATGGTTACCAAAATTGAGCCGGCCAGCATCGCGACGATGCCATATTGTTCCTGGCCCGGCCGCCAAACATTTTTCAGGAAAATATCTTCAAAAGGGACGGCTCTGAAGGCGGGAAGTGCTTCCTTCAGAATAAAGAGCCCGATCATGAAAACAATGATGATCGAGATCATGGCCGAGACAAAAAGCACGTACCGGACCCCTTTTTCGACTATGAACCGTTGCTGCATCCTGCCTCTGGTCTCTGATCCATATCAATTCGATTTTATCGCAGTCTGGCGCCCCAAACCGCTAAGGAGAGGGGCGCCAGCGTTAACGATGGGTTATGGTTTGGCTTACTTGGTTACAGCGATGTAACCTTCTTCAACAACGAGAGCCTGGCCTTCGGGGCTGAGCACAAAGTCCATGAAAGCCTTGACCACACCAGTGGGCTCGCCAAAGGTGATCAGGTTGAGCGGGCGGACGATGGGGAAAGTGCCGTTGGCAGCGTTCTCTTCGCTGGGTTCCACACCATTGATTTTCACGGTTTTGACCGTATCGTCGATGTAGCCCATTGAGATGTAGCCAATGGAATGGGGCGTGGTGGAAACGGTGGTGCGGATGGCGCCGTTGCTGGGCTGCAGGATCGCGGTGTCAGCAATGAGGGCATCCTTGCCCATTACCATTTCTTCGAAGGCGGCCCGGGTTCCGGAGCCTTCTTCGCGGGAGACAACGATCATCGGCTGGTCAGGACCGCCAACTTCGTTCCAATTGGTGATCTTGCCGCTGAAGATATCGCGCACCTGCTCCAGGCTTAGGTCTTCAACAGTGACGTCGCTATTGACCACAACGGCAATACCGTCCAATGCAACAGCAAACACCTTCATCTCGGGGGTTGCTTTCAATTCTTCTTCTTTTACTTCGCGGGAAGCCATACCGATATCAGCAGTTTTCTCTGCGGCTGCTTTAACGCCAACCGAAGAACCGCCGCCTTGTACATCAACCACAACCTGCGGGTTGATCACGCTGAACGCCTCTGAGAATTTTTCCGCCAGGGGCTGGACAGTTGTTGAGCCGGCCATGGTGATTTTACCGGAAAGGGTTCCGCCGGCAGGGGCAGGAGCTGCTGTTGCATCCGCGGGACCCGCAGGGGCTGCGGTCGGCGCAGGTGAGCCGCATGCCGCCAACAGGCTGAGCACCATTAATGTCAGCAGGGCGATCGGGAACAACTTACGAACTTGCTTCATTTATTTCTCCTCTTTTAACGGTTAAATAGGCTTGCTTCGTCTTATCTATCAAATGATAAATGGGTGAGATTAAGCCCCGCTTAAATCTCACTTAAGGCCTGCTTAGGGCTTTGCTATTAACAATCGGGCGCGTGTTAGAATCTTCTGCGGAGTGCGGATGGTAAAGAAAACAGCCCTGTTGCTAAGCATATTGATCCTGGGCTGCAGCGCCTGCCAGGTTCTTGCTACCGCCCCCCGCCTAACCCCGCTGCCCCTCCCAACCGCGGCCGCTTCCCCGCACCCGGTAACCTTATCCACCCAGGCGGCCATTGGCGCCACCCCAACTTCCCCGCCCACAGCCACGCCATTTCCGCTGGCTTCCGCCACCCCAACTGCCACCCCTCCGGAGGCGCTTGTGCGCCTGGTCAACCCCCTGACCGGGCTGGAAGTAAGCGACCCTCGCCTGCTCACCCAACGGCCCATCCTGGTCAAACTGGCTAACTGGCCTGAAAGCCTGCGGCCTTTTGTGGGCATCAACGGCGCGGACGTGGTTTTCGAGTACTACATCGGCCACCAGATGAACCATCTGGCCGCGCTTTACTATGGCCGTGACGAGGCGCCGGTAGGGCCCCTGGCTCCCGCCCGGGATTTTGACCTCAAGCTCATGGAAACCTACCAGAGCCACCTGGTCATCGCCAGCGCTCCTGACGCCCTGGACCATGTTTTACGCCGGGACCTCTGGCCGCGCACCGCCATCCGGGGCGATCTGCCCTACCCCGCCTTCTATACCGAGCCGCTGGCCATGGGCGGGAACACTGTGGTGGATACCGCAGCCGTACGGGCAGGCCTCAATGAACGCTATTCCTACCGTTTCGTGCCGGGCTTGCAGGGGATGGTCTTCGATCCTATTCCTCCAAAGGGCGACCAGACGGCAATCGAACTCTGCTATACCTACGCGGATTTCTCGGTGATGCAATGGCATTACGATGCGCTGAGTGCGCGGTATGAACTCTGGCAGGACCTCAAAAAAGCTGACGGCAAGTACACCATTGTGCCCAGCCGGGACCGCGAGGGCGACCCAGTCGCCTTTGATAACCTGGTGGTCCTCTTCGGTAAATACGTTGAATACAGCGATAAGGATTACGATTTCGAACTGCCCCAGGCCAGCCCGCAGCAAGCCCTGGTTTTACGCGATGGCCAACTCTACTACGCACGCTGGCAGGTGCCAGGGCCCCTAAGCCCCATCGTGCTCACGGACCAGAATGACCAGCCCCTGGCGCTTAAACCCGGGCGTACCTGGATGGTTTTCAGCAGCATTAATACCCGCACGGAGCGTGACGCTGAGGGTGTTTGGGATTTGTATTTCTCGGTAAAGTAAGTATGAAAAGGGCAGGTTTAAAACCTGCCCCAAATAGTGGCTGAACTTTGTCTGGGATGGGCATTCCAACCGACCCAAGCTTTATGATGCGGCTGCAGCTGCCGCGGCCTGAAATGCCTCGGCCTTCTGAGGTGTAAAGTTGATCGCGCGCATACCGTTCAGCGTGACCGCCAGCGATACACCGATATCCGCCAATATCGCCACCCACAGCGGGGTGAGGCCCAAAACCGCCAGCACTGCCACCAGGGCTTTCACGCCCAAACTGATCACGATATTCTGGCGGATGAGCGCGTTGGTAAAGCGCGAGAGCCGCAGCGCATAGGGCAGGCGCGAGAGGTCGTCATTCATCAGCACCAGGTCGGCTGTTTCCAGCACCTGCGCGTTGGACGCGCCGCCCATCGCAACGCCCAGGTCCGCGCGGGCCAGCGCCGGGCTGTCGTTGATGCCATCGCCCACCATGATCACCTTGCCAAAGCGCTCGCGCAAGCCGTCCAGCGCCTTCAGTTTTTCTTCGGGCAAGAGCTCGGCCTGCATGTCATTCAGGGCCAGGGCTGCGGCAACCTTTCGGGCAACCTCCTGGTTATCACCGGTGAGCATGATGGTTTGCAAACCCTGGGCCTGCAAGCCGCGCAGCACCGCGGGGGCTTCGTTGCGCAGGCTGTCTTCCACCGCCAGATAACCGCGGACACGCTCGCCATCGCAGACCAGCATGGTGGTCTTGCCTTCCGCCTGGGCAGCTACCGTTTTTTCCACCACATCCTCCGGCAGGTGGTCGCCATGTTCGTCCAGAAAGAGTTTCAGGCTGCCAACGGCTGCCAGCTTACCGTTCACATAGCCTTCCTGGCCCAGCCCGTCGCGATTGCGGGCATTTTCAGCCGGCGCGTAGCGCGCCTCCACGCCGTGGGCTTTGGCTTCGGCCAAAACAGCCTGGCCCAGGGGGTGCGTACTATGCTGCTCCAGCGATGAAGCCAATGCCAGCATGTCCTTGCAGCTTTCGCAGGCTCCCTGCCCTTGGTTGCCGGTGCAATCCACAGCGATGAATTCCTGAACGCTGGGCTTGCCCAGGGTAAGCGTGCCGGTTTTATCGAAGGCGATGGCTTTGGCGGTCGAGAGATTCTCGAGGTAAACGCCGCCTTTGAAGATCACGCCCTCCCGCGCGGCCCGGGTAAGCGCCGAGATCAGCGTGATCGGCGTGGAGATCACCAGGGCACAGGGGCAGCCCACCATCAATAGCGAAAGGCCGCGGTGCAGCCATCCATAGGCTGAAGGAGTATTCCACAAAGGCTGACCCAGGAAGAGCACTGGTACGGCCACAACCAGGACCGCGATGGCGACCACAATAGGAGTGTAGATCCGGGCGAAACGCTCGATGAATTTTTCCTGCTTGGCCTTGGTAGATTGGGCCTGGGTAACCAGTTCGATGATGCGGTTGATCGTATTATCCGCGGCCAGCCGTGTTACGGCTACGCGCAGCGTGCCCTGCCCATTGACGGTGCTGGAAAGCACCTCATCGCCCACAGTTTTGGGTACCAGGCGGCTCTCACCGGTGATCGGCGCCTGGTTAACCTCGCTGGTGCCGGCCAAAACCCGGCCGTCGATCGGAAAACGCTCTCCGGGCCGCACGATCACCACATCGTTCACGGCCAGAGAGTCGACCGGGACCAGGCGTTCGTCCTCACCCTCCAGGCGCAGCGCTTCCTTGGGCGCCAGGTCGGCAAATTCGCTTAAAACCTTGCGGGCCTTGTCGTTGATGTAGCCTTCCAATGATTCGGAAAGCGTGAAGAGCACGAGCATGATCAAGGCCTCATGCGCCTCACCGATCACCACCGCCCCTACCGAAGCGGCGGACATCAGGAAGTTCATATTGAGGCCCGCCCCCTGGAAGAGGGATTGGATGCCATTGGAAAAGACAGGCCAGCCAGCCAGGGGCAGGAGCAGGATCTGGATGAGCATCAGCCAAGGTTGTTGCAGCCCGAACCGCCCGGCAAAAAGCGAGAGGAAAAGCAGGGCGAAACCAGGCAGGATCAGCTTCAGTTCGGGCATCTGCCAGAAGTAGCGCCAAAAACCGCTAAAGTCGATCACCTTGCTGGACTTCGGTGCTTCCAGGGTTTCCGGGTCCAGGAGGTCGAAACCCAGGCGGCGCAGGCGTTGGCGCACGTCCGCCTCGCTCAAGTTTCCAGTGAGTTTGAGCGTCCCGCGGGTGAAATCCAGTTCCAGGTTTTCAACGCCGGGCAGTTCCTTGAAGGCAGGTTCGATCACCGCGGCACAGTCACGGCAGTCCAAACCACGAATATGGTAAGTGCTTGTGCTCATTCAAAATGCTCCATGTGGTGGCTATGTTCCAGGGCGCGCTCAAAGAGGTCCCCAATGTGTTCATCATTGATGCTGTAGAAGATCTGCTGCCCTTCCCGGCGGGAATCCACGAAACGCGCGTCCCGCAGGAGGCGCAGCTGGTGGCTCACAGCGCTCTGGCTGACGCCGATGGCATTGGCCATGTCGGTCACGCAGGCCTCCCCTTGCAGCAGAATGGAAAGCAAGTGCAGGCGGGTTGGGTCGCCCAGGCATTTAAAGGTCGCGGCCATGCGGTTGGCTTCCTGTACGCTGAGCGTAGGTTGAGGCTTATTGGACATGGCGATCTCCTTTATATGAGTAAGTGTTCATATGTTCATATAATATACCAAAGTGGATTGTCCGGCAAGGGTAAATTACAATTTAACTGTCAGTCTTCGTTTTACCGGGGAGAGAACAATGCAAAGGCGTGATTTTGATGCGTTTCAAAGGAGCGTATTCGCCTCCTATGCTAAGGGAGAATACCAGTCAGCCTTGGCACGGATCGAGGCGGACAAAGACCGCTTTCCCGACCAAAAAGCCCAGTGGCTCTACTGGCAGCTATGCTTTAACGGACTGCTGAAAAACACTGCCGGGGCAGAGCAAGCGATGCAGGACGCGCTGCGATCCGGCATATGGTGGTCGCCGCGCACCCTCGACGCGGAAACGGATTTCGCTGCCATCCGCGGCGAACCCAGCTTTACTGCCTTTCGGGACGCGATGGAAGCAGCATTATTGCGTTCCAGCCAAGGCGCGCAAGCCGTCCTGCTGCGCGCGGGCCCGGCAAATGCCAGCCGGCGGGTGCTCAATTTGCATTGGCGCGGCGACAAGGCCGCCAATTACCAAAAGTATTTCCAGCCGCTCTTACCGGACCTGGAGATGCTCTTCATCCAATCCTCCCAGCCTTCCAGCAGCGAGGGCTTCTGCTGGGACGACCACGAGCAGGCCATCCGGGATGTGGAAGGCCTGCTGGGCGCCAGCCTGCCGAGCCTGGATGCCATCATCGGCAGTTCCCAGGGCGGGGTGATCGCGCTCAAACTGGCAGCCAGATACAGCCTGCCCTATTTTGGGGTTATGCCGGCATTTTCTGACCCCGCGGCGTTTATGCCTTTATTCAAACCAGATGGGAAATACCGATTTTCGATCGGCACCGCAGACCGATTTTACGGCGCTGCCGCAGCCCTGCAGGCAGAACTTGCCAAAGGCGGCGTGGACGCGAAACTGGTGACCATGGCGGATGCCGGCCACTTTTTCCCTCAGGATTTCCTAACTTACTTCAACCCGATTATGGAAGAATTGTTGGCTTAACTACTGGGCAGCCAGGTAGCGTAAAAGTTCCGCCGTGAGCCGGGCATCGTCCGCGGCTTTGTGCGTGTTTTGCTCCTTCAAACCGCAAAGCTGGCCGGCAAACTCCAGTTTGTGGGCTTTGAAGCCGTTGTAGCGCGGGTTCCATTCCCCATACCAGGCGGCGAACATCTTCATCATACAAAAGGCCTGGTCCGCATCCAAAGTCCAGGGCAGCCCGTGGGCAACATTGCTCTGGCGCAGCAGGCGGATATCGAAATCTGCATTGTAGATCCCGATTGCCCGCCCCTTCAGGATCTCCTCCACCTTGGGCCATACTTGCGGCCACTTGGGTTCATCGGCCACATCGGCATTAGTGATCCCGTTTACCGCGCTGGATTCAGCTGGGATGGGAATGCCGGGGTTCACCAGGCTATTAAAAAGCTCATTTCCCTGGGCATCCACAATGCCCACTTCGATGATCAGGTCGCCCGGACCGGTACCGGTGGTCTCGGTGTCCAGGAAGAGGGGCTGCAGGGCGAGCACTTCGCGGGCACGCTGATGAATGCTGGGGTTGGCAACTGGATAACTTGGCATGGCTTCCTCGCTGGGAATTATACCCAGCCCGGATGCCCCCGGGCTAACGAAAACGCGCCCATATGCTATGCCGCGTGGCAGATCGCGGGGAAAATAAATTCATGGCAGGCTGCGTGCGTTAAAATCATGCCATTAACGCAAGCGGAGGCAGCGATGAGCGAAGAGATCACCAGGATCGTGCGCGATTTTTACAACCAGGACCCCTATTACGAATGGGCCCGCCTGGACCGTCATCCGTCTGAGTTTCTGGTCACCAAACACCAGCTGCTGCGCTACATCCAGCCCGGGGACAGCGTATTGGACCTGGGCGGCGGCCCGGGGCGGTACGCGCTGTCGTTGGCCGAGCTTGGCTGCCAGGTGACCCTGATGGACCTCAGCGAAGTACATATCGATTTTGCCCTCGCCAAAGCCGAGAGCCAGGGCTTGGCGCTTGAAGCCATGCAGGGCGACATTTTGGATGCCCCCAAACTGCTCAACGGGCGCCAGTTCGATCACGTGCTGGTGATGGGCCCGCTCTACCACCTCTTGCAGGAAAGCGAGCGCGGAGCCGCGATGACCAACGCGCTCTTGCTCACCAAACCAGGCGGACGGGTGTTTGCATCCTTCCTCTTGCTCTTCTCGGGCATCATTTTCTACATGACCCGCGCCCCCTGGTGGATCAATGAAACGGTTGAATCCCCCTTCCTGGATGCGCTGCTTCAGGATGAAAGCTATGGCGGTGCCGCCTTCACCCAGGCTTTCTTCATCCGTCAGGGCGACATTCTGCCCTTCATGCAGCGCTTTGGCCTGGAAGACCAGCACATCTTTGGCCAGGAAAGTATTTTGGCCGCATTTGAAGGCAAGTGGCTGGAGCAGAGCCCAAACGTCCGCCAGGCCTGGCTGGACCTGGCCATCGCGCTTTGCGAACGGCCGGAATATTTAAGCTACAGCGAGCACGTGATGGTACACGGGCGCAAGCCTGCAGCCTAGCTGTGGCACAGTACAATTAAGCCATGCCCATCTACGATCGTTTCGCGAAACACTATCAAAGCGGCCCCTACACCCAATTCACCCGCCGGGTGATCAGCGAGGTTTTCCCGCGTTGGCTGGAATTGCTGGACTTTCAGCCCCAAACCCTGCTCGATCTGGCTTGCGGCAGCGGAGAGTTTGCCCTGGCCCAAGCCGAGGTAGGTTTGCAGGTCACCGGCCTGGACCAGAGCGCGCGGTTCCTGGCCCTTGGGCAGGCCGAAGCCAAGGCACGCGGCTTGAAACTAAGCTGGGTGCAGGGCGATATGACCCGCTTCGATCTGGGCCAGGAATTCGATTGCGTCACCTCCTGGTTCGATAGCTTGAATTACCTCCTGCACGTTGAAGAATTGGCCGCGGCCTTCAAGCAGGTTGCCGCCCATCTGGCACCGGGCGGCTACTTTCTTTTTGACATGAACACCATCTACGGCATTACCGTCCAGTGGCAGCGCTTTCCTTATTACCTGCAGCAGGAAACCGCCGACTACATTGAGTTCGCGGAGAACACCTGCGATTATGAAAACAGCATCGCCACCATGCGCCTGATCATGTTCGAGCGCGATGGCAAGGCCTGGCGGCATTTTGAGGAGAGCCACCGGGAGCGCGGCTACGCGATCGATGACATTTTGCTCCTGCTGGGGGCTGCCGGCCTGACCACCCTGCATGTCACTGGCGACCCGCGCCTGATGAGCCCTCTGGGCAGCCAGGATGGGCGGGTGTGGATCGCGGCGCGTAAAGGCGCTTAAGCCCAGGCCCGCGGTATGGCTTAGAATTGAGCTATGCCCAACCCTACTGAAAGCGAAAAAATCCAAGCCGTCAAGTTCGCCCTACGGGAAAGCGATTACACTGTTTTCTTCGGCGGTGCCGGTGTTTCCACGGCCTCGGGCATACCGGATTTTCGCTCCGCCACCGGGCTCTACAACCAGAAACACGCCTCTGCTTACACACCGGAGGAAATGCTGAGCCGCAGTTTCTACCTGAGGCACCCGCGTGAGTTCTTCAGCTACCATTTTGGCAATCTCATCGCCCGTCAGGCCCAGCCCAACCGCGCGCACCTGGCCCTGGCCAAGCTGGAGGCAGCGGGCAAGCTGCAAGCGCTGATCACCCAGAACATCGATGGCCTGCATCAGGCCGCCGGGTCCGAGAATGTGATCGAACTCCACGGCAATACCTACCGTTTCTACTGTGAGAAATGCCAAAAAGCCTACACCCTGGATGAAGCTGAGGCCAGCGCCGGGGTTCATCAGGGCGTTCCCCTTTGCGCAGTCTGCCAGGGGCGGGTGCGGCCGGATGTTGTGCTTTACGAGGAGCAATTGGACCCGGCCATCCTGCAAGCCGCCAGCTGGGCCGCGCGGAAGGCCGAGATGCTCATCGTTGGCGGTACCTCGCTATTGGTTTACCCGGCTGCCGGCCTGGTGGACCTCTTCCGCGGGCGGACGCTGGTGATCATCAACCATATGCCCACGCCTTACGATTATCAGGCCACGCATCTGCTGCGCGGCGACATCGATGCGATCCTCTGGGAAATCGCCCGGGAGGAATAAATGGCCAGAGAAATCAAAACCATGGAACACATCCTCTTTGGCCAGCTGCGCTACCTTGGTGCCTGGACCAAACTGGTAAAACTGACGATCTTCGGCCGCGAATGCAGCTTGATGCTCCTGTTTCAGGGGGACGAGCAGGGCGTTTTTGACCACCACCAGGTTCTGGCCTACCAGGGCTTCTTCGATAACTTCGCCAACCGGATTTTCCGCATCGAACGCGCCGCCTTCCGTTATTACGAGGTGATGGCGGCGGAGTTCCGGGCCGCCCTGCCCGACCCCCAGGATGCCGCCCGGCTCGTCCCGGAGATCAAGCGATTGGAAGAACTTTACCCTCTGGTCACACCCCTGGAACTGGTCTTCCTGAAAGGCCGGCAGGAGCCAACCGTGGGCTTTCTGGCGGATTGTGCCTGGGACCATCAGGGTGGGCTGGCCGTGCGCTTTGAAGGCGATGCCCTGGTTGAAGTGGGCACGCGCGATATCCTGCTTTGAACATCCGCAAGCTTTCGAATAAATCATTCAGGGCCTGCGCGCCAACTTGCTCGAAGAGGGCAACCAGGCGTGGGGTATGAGCGTCGCGGAAATCAAAGCCGCGCTTAATGCTGATAAGAAATCAGGCTAGTTCGTCCAGCTGAATGTAGTAGTGGATCAGGTCCCAATCGATGGGCCTGCCCCAAACCGTGCCGAAGAGATCCTTGGGTGCATTGGGGTAGTTCTTCGTGAACGAGCGGTAACACAGCGCCAGGTCATTCCAGGCGCTGCCAATTCCCGCCTTGCCCAGATCGATGAAACCCACGGCGCGTCTACCATGGATGAATACATTGGGCAGGCAGTAGTCGCCATGATTGAAACAAGGCACTTCCGCCGGCTGATTATCCACCAGGTAGCGGTAGATGCCCCAGGGGTCTTCGACCCGCGGGTCAGTTTGTCCACCCTCCAGCCTGGCCAGGGCCTCGCGCAGCTGCGTTTCGATGCCGCGCTGGCGGGGGCAGCCCTCCAGCGGCACCGCACGCAGCTGGTCCAAACCATCAAAAAGCGCCTCCAGCAGGCTTTCCAAGTCGTCGCTGAAGGCTGCTTTGCCGGGTAAAGCGCTCATCAGCAGATACCTGGGCAAACTGGCGATCACCTCTGGGACGGGGAGCTTGCCCTGAAGCCAGCCCAGCATCTCAGCCTCATGAGCCAGTGCTTCAGATGGATCAATTTTGAGATACCAGGTTTTATCCGCATCAGTAAAACGTATCACCCGCGCCTGGCTCAATCCGCTGCCCACCGGCCTCTCCAGCATTCCCGCGACCAGTGTGCTGATCTGGGCAGGCATAGTTACGGCTTTCAAATCGATGACTGCCACGCGGCCAAAATTGGCAGCCTCGCCGGGAGCTAGTGTATGCAGGGTTTCAGCATCCGGGTCAAAAACATAAAGCGGGCCGCGCAACTCACCTTGCGCCCAGTAGACCCGCCCGGGCAAACCGCGTTTAAGCATCAGGTTGAGGTCCCGCCCGGTGCTGTGAGAAATCACCTCATCTTCTCCCTGAAAATGGAGCACCTGCCCCTGCCAGAGTGAAACGGGTTCACCGTTATGTTCCAGGTTTAAGCTGCCGTCCAGACCTGTTAAATAGCGCTCGTAGCCAGGCAGGGCAGTGAAAGATGTACCGGTTTCTTCGATGCGCGCCATCGAGATCCGGTAATCAAAATTCCGTTGCCCATAATCCGCCCCAGGCGGCAAGATCAGCAGTTCGTGGCTTGCTCCGCCGCTCCAAGCGCTGTGTTTTGCCTGCGCCAGGGTAAGGCTTCTCAATGCAGCTCCGCTTTGGCCCGCTGCCAAATCTCGGCGAACATTTCCCGGGTCAGTTTGCCGGTCTGGGTATTTTGCAGGCTGGGATGATAGGAACAGAGCAGCCAGGGCGTGCGGCCATCCGGCGATGGGTAAAAGAGCCCGTGGCCAAACCGGGTCTCGCGCCAGTTGTAGGCAGCGAATGCCGGCAGGGCCCGCAAGCCATCGAAAGCCAGCTTGCCCAGGAGCACAATTCCCTGTAAATCACGCAGAAGCTTGAACTCGGCTTGCAGCCAGGGCCGGCAATTCCGGATTTCTTCCGGCGAAGGCTTATTCGCTGGCGGGGCGCAGCGTACGATAGCAGTGATGTAGAGGTC
>DHPL01000003.1:1456-3095 GCA_002407905.1 Anaerolineaceae bacterium UBA5365 | reverse complement strand
CCGAATCCGGCATTAAAGAGCGCCGGGAAGAGGAAGTTGCCGCTGCCATCACCCGTGAATACGCGCCCGGTTCGGTTGCTGCCGTGCGCACCCGGGGCCAGGCCTAAAACCAGAAGCCTGGCCTTGGGGTCTCCAAAGCCCGGCACGGGCTTGCCCCAGTATTCCTGTTGGCGATATGCCCGGCGTTTGGTGGCGGCCACCTCTTCCCGCCAGGCTACCAATCTCGGGCAAAGCCGGCAAGTGATCTGCTCGGTGTGCAGCGCATCCAGGCTGGGGTAGTGTTCCTTGATCTCAAAAGACATCTGTTTTTTTCTCCCCGATGTAGTAGACCGAGCTGCCAAAGGGGAAGCGGAGGTATCGGTTAAGGGCGTTTTCCAGGTGCATCACCGCGCTGAGAGCGGCATTAAGCGGTGCGGCTGGAACACCCTGATCGCTGGCCTGGATGGGCAGGCGCGGAAAGAGCTTTGCCGCCAGCCGCTTGAGCAGTTTTGCTCCAGCCACCATGGGGAAGAGCAAACTTACCCGGTACGAGGATTTTAATTTGCGCAGTTGCGGGCTCTCAAACAGGGCATCGTGCTCGCGGATGGTGAAGCGCTTCTGGGTCATCACTACGTCGTCGTGCAGGGAGCGCAGGCCTTCCAGCGCCGCGTTATGCACCAGCAGCCGGCCGCCTGGCTTGAGTACCCGGATCAATTCAGTCACTGCCATTGGGCGGACCTGATCGTTCAGCATGTAAAGCACATCCATGCAGTAGACAAAGTCGAAGCTCGCGTCCTCAAAAGGCAGGTGGGTAATATTGCCCTGGTGCACATAGCCGCAGAGCCCCCGCTGCCGGCAGAAATCCAGCCCCAGCCGGGAGAGGTCCAGCCCGTAAGTATGCGGAAAACCCTCTGCGTGGACGAAAGCCAGGTTTTTGCCGGTACCGCTGCCGGCATCCAGCAGGCGTGCCTCCGCCTTTGGTCCAGCGAGACTTAGCAATTGGTCTCGAAGCAGGAGGCGCAGACCAGCGTACCACCACAGATGGTCTTCCGAGCTGAACATATCCTGGTATTCATGGCTTTGCATCAGGGCAATCCTTGCGGGGCTGGTGCTTGGGTCATGCGCCAATTGTAACGCCCCGCGCTGTTCCAGGCCCTGCCTGCCCGGGAACAAAAAAGGAGGGCAATGCCCTCCAGTTTGTCAGGAATATTCTAACGGGTGAAACCAAAGGAATTGCGCAGAAAATCGAAAAGCATCCCTTCAGCCGGTACAACACCCAGGTATTGCAGCACCACCCAAACGATAGCGAAGAGCCCCAGCAGAATGCCCCAGGTGGCGAAGCCGCGGCCGGCGCTGCCATCGTGGTTAATCTGCGAAAGCCCCAGGGAAGACAGGATCACGGCCACAATACCGGGGATGGCGTAGATGTTGTAGAAAAACAGGGCGATGACCGCCAGGATAAACCCCAAAACGGCGACGATGTTCAGGCCTTTATCCGGCGCGGTAACTGATGTGGTTTTGGAAACAACTGTCGTTGGGGTAGCCGGGCTAATTGGGTCGGCGATTTCTTGCACGGTTTGCTGCTCGACGACGGTTTGCTCAACGGGTTTGGGGGCAGGATTCTCAGTCATTTATTCTCCTCTCATATCCATAACTTGTA
>DHPL01000003.1:0-1359 GCA_002407905.1 Anaerolineaceae bacterium UBA5365 | reverse complement strand
ATTCTCAGTCATTTAATCTCCTCTCATATCCTAAACTTGTAATGATAGGATTAATAATACTTGCCGCAGATTCACTGGCAAGCTCCTGTACAAGCCCGGCATTTCCGTTAAAAGGGAGTGAAGGGCCGGCGCCCTGTAATAAAAAAAGGGCTGCCGGCTGGCAGCCCAAAAACAGTAAAAGAGTCTACTCGCGTTTAAAGGCCAGGGCGTTCCATCCGGCGTACTCGCCGGTTTCTTCCAGTTCCTGCTCGATGCGCAGCAACTGGTTGTATTTTGCCACGCGATCGCTGCGGGCAGGGGCGCCGGTCTTGATCTGGCCCATGTTCATGGCCACAGCCAGGTCCGCGATGGTGCTGTCTTCAGTTTCGCCGCTGCGGTGGCTGCACACAGCCCGCCACCCATTGGTCTGTACCATGGTCACGGCCTTCATTGTTTCAGTCAGCGAGCCAATCTGGTTCAACTTCACCAGCAGGGCATTGCAGGCCGCTTCTTCGATGGCCCGGGCAACACGCGCGGGGTTTGTCACCAGCAGGTCATCGCCCACGATCTGCACGCGGTGACCATTTTTGGCAGTAAATGCCTTCCAGCCATCCCAGTCGTCCTGGGCAAAACCATCTTCCAGCGAAACGATGGGGTACTTCTCGATCCAATCGGTCCAAAAGTCCACCATCTGCTCGCTCGTCAGCTGCTTGCCTTCCTTGCGCAGGTTGTAAAGCTTCTTTTCCTCGTCGTAGAGCTCGGAGGCAGCCGGGTCCAAAGCGATGCAAACTTCGCTGCCGGGTTTGTAGCCGGCCTTCTCGATGGCTTTCAGGATCACTTCAATGGCTTCTTCGTTGGCTTTGAGGGCCGGGGCAAAGCCGCCTTCATCGCCCACCAGAGTGATGTATCCCTTATCCTTCAGAACGGTCTTCAGGCTGTGATAGATTTCAGCGCCCCAGCGCAGGCCTTCGGAGAAACTGCCGGCGCCTAAAGGCATCACCATAAATTCCTGGAAGTCTGTGCTCTGCCAGCCAGTATGCGCCCCGCCGTTCAGGATATTAAGCATGGGTACGGGCAGGGTGTGAGCATAAACGCCGCCCAGGTAGCGGTAAAGGGGCAAGCCCACGCTGGCGGCTGCAGCCTTGGCCACAGCCAGGCTGGTGCCCAGGATGGCGTTGGCGCCAAGTTTGGCTTTATTGGGGGTGCCGTCCAGTTCCAAAAGCACCATGTCCACGGCCTTCTGGTCAGTGGCATCCCAGCCCAGGAACTCCTCCGCGATCTCTTCGTTTACGTTCTCAACCGCTGTGCGCACGCCCTTGCCGCCATAGCGCTTCTTATCGCCATCGCGCAGTTCCAGGGCCTCGTGCACGCCGGTGGAAG
>DHPL01000021.1:1821-5107 GCA_002407905.1 Anaerolineaceae bacterium UBA5365 | reverse complement strand
GGGCTTACCCTTCTGGGCTCCGCCATGGTTCTCTTCCTGGTCTGGAAGGACCGGCTGCGTTTGGGCGCCAATTTTATTTGGGCCGCTGTGGTTTGCGGCATCCTAACCGCAGCCAAAAGCGTTGGGGCCTTTTTTGCTCCCTTGGTGCTCATGGTTTTGGTTTGGTCCGTAGCGGCTGGCATCAGCAGTTTCAAACGCGCGATCGGCAAGGCATTCGCCTTCCTGGGCATTATGCTGCTAAGCTTTTTGGTCAGCAACCCCTTCCTGTTCTCGGCCTGGGGACGGGCGAGCTTTTGGCACATCATCACCTCGCAAATGGAGTCGCTGAGCGATGGCTACGACCTCGTTTACCCCAAGGGTTTTGCCCCAGCCTGGGCGATGGTTCGGGGCGATTATGGCTCAGAGTTCTTCATCGTTGCCATCATCTCCTGCGCGCTGATGGGTTTATTCGTCAAACAGAAGCGCTTCCTGCATGCCTTAAGCCTGGCCTGGTTTTTACCGCTTACGCTCTACCTGGCCTTTCTGAGCCATTACAAGTTTCAGTATTGGCTGCCAGCGATGATCCCCCTGGTTGCTTGTGCCGGGATTTTATTGCCGGGTACCGTGGGAAAAAAGGCGCCTGGGGATTGGTGGAAACCGCTCCAAGCGCTCCTAAGCCTGGTCATTGGCGTGCAGCTGCTCATCTTTTTAGTCCAGGATACCCAAAATGTGATCGGCCGGATCAACCGCGCTGAAAACAGCCCCACCATCCAGGCTTACGGCGCCGTGGAAAAGCTATTGGAACCGATCAGCCAGATACCGCTGCATGCCTATGTGGACCCCAGGCTCTACTTCCCGGATACTGCCTATTGGACAACTGAAAGCAACCTTGGCATGCTGACCATAGATTACCTCAGCAAGGGCAACTTTGCGCTGATCTATTTGGACCAGCAACGCCTCCGCGACTATCTCAACGATGGTGCCATTCCGATCGACCCGGAGAGCTACGCTGAAAACCTGCCGATATACCAACGTGCGAACAGTGGCGTTGTTGGCGGCTATAGCCTGGTTCACCGGGACGAGAACACCTTGCTCTTCGTCTGGAGGTCTTTCTGCCAGGAGCATTTCCCAGCCGGAGTCTGCGAATGAGTGTGGATTCCATTCCGCGCCCCGCGCCGTTGTACCGGCAAGGCTGGTTTTGGCTTTGCCTGCTTGCCACCCTCATTTCCCTGGTAATTCGGAACAGCTCCAGAGGCTTTGTTTCCTACGACTTTATGTATTTTTACCTCCCCTGGAGCGAGCATCTGGAGGCCAATGGCGGTTTTGCCGGAATTCCCAGCCTGGATACGGATTACACGGTGGCCTATCACTACATCCTTGCTTTTTTAACCTATCTGCCGGCTTCGTACCTGGCGAAGGTGAAAGTAGTATCCACTTTCTTCGACCTCAGCGCCGCTATCCTGATCTTCTTTATCGTAGCCAAACTGGACCCGGCAAAAACGCTGGTCAAACCCAGCCTGGCGTATATCATCGCGATTTTTATCCCAACAGTGATCTTAAATAGCGCGGTTTGGGGCCAATGCGATTCGATCTATACGGCCTTCGTCCTCGGCTGCATCCTGGCCTTGCTCCATCGCAAGTATGCTTTGGCCTTCATCAGCTCCGGGATCGCTCTGGCATTCAAGCTGCAGGCCATATTCTTTTTACCGGTCTTATGCTTGCTCTTGCTGGAGGAAAAACAGGTTAAGCTCTGGCATTTTCTGATCATTCCGGTGGTTAATTTTGTCATTTACCTGCCAGCATGGGCTTTAGGCAAGCCGCTGCAGCAATACTTCGATGCCTACCTCATCCAGGTCACCCAGTATTCCGACCTCGTCCGGCGCTTCCCCAGCCTTTGGCATTGGCTGAACCAACCGCCGTCCTGGATGCAAAATCTCGCCCTGGTTATCGCATTGGGTACGATCGGGGTCTTTTATCTATTCAACCTATACCGTAAAAACAAGCTCACCGCTCCGCCGTTCCTCATTCAAACCAGCATGCTTACGGTGATGCTCTGCGCTTTGCTGCTGCCCACCATGCACGAACGCTACATGTACATGGCGGATCTCCTGGCAGCCATTTACCTTGTATTTCAACCGCGCAAATTCTTCATTCCTCTGGCCATTTGGGCGGCCAGCCTGGTGGGGTATCTGGATGTTTTGTTTGGGATTACCCAGGTTTCGCTTTACCGATGGTTCGCCCTCATCCTGCTGGCAGCTTGTGTGTATCTGCTGGTTTCGCTTATCAAAAAGGAAGAAATCAGCAGCTCCAATCCTAGGCTTGAGGCCCACCAGGTTTCAGGCCCAGTCTAAACCGCGGAACCGTTGCCCGGCACGGTTTCACCGTTATTTAACTGAGATTCAATTGAGAGAAAGTTCGGGAGCCTCTTCTATTCCATCGGGGTCGGTCATATCCATCCGCAGGGGTGTCAGCGAGATAAACCCGTGCACCAGCGCTCCGAAATCCGTTCCCTCGTCATCCCGACCGGTGGGATGGTCCCCGCCGATCCAGTAATAGGGATGTCCGCGGGGGTCCAGGCGTTTATCCAGGGCGTCCTGATAAATGCGCACGCCCTGGCGAGTGATCTGCACGCCGGCATAATCCCCATTGGGTCGGTAGGGCAGGTTCATGTTCCAAATTGGCTGCCTGGCTGCATTACGCGGCGCGGCATAAAGCTGCCGGGCGAGCCCAGCCGCCGTGGTGGCCGCCGTCATAAAATCCGGTGCGCCATGCAGATCTGCCGGAATTTCCAGGGAGACCGCGATTCCCATCACGCCATTGATCGAGGCTTCCATCGCCGCGGTGACCGTGCCAGAGTAAGTCACGTCCAGCCCAAGGTTGGCATTAGGGTTGATCCCGGAGACTACCAGGTCCACTGGTTCCTCGATCACGCCCATCAATGCCAGGGCAACACAATCCGAAGGCGCACCATCGCAAGCCAAGGCTGGGCTGCCATCCGCCAGGCGGGTCTCATTCACGCGGAGGGGGCGGCTCATGGTTTTCACGTGCCCGCAGGCGCTCCAGTTTTTATCCGGGGCCAAAACCGAAACCCGGCCCAGTTTGCGCATGGCCTGGGCCAGGGCTAACAAACCCGGGGCCTGAACTCCGTCATCATTGGTCACTAAGATATGCATCAGCGTTTCTTGTGGCGCTTGCGCCCGCTCCTCTTCTTGCTGTCTGGCTCCCCGGCTGCCTGGGCCGGCGTTTCTGCGGCTGACGCACCGGTCATCGCGGGCAGTGCACCCGCCAGTTGGTTTTGCTCCTGCAT
>DHPL01000021.1:0-1646 GCA_002407905.1 Anaerolineaceae bacterium UBA5365 | reverse complement strand
GTGAGCAGCTCGCTGAACATGCTGCTGGCCTGCCCCTTGTACTGCACCAGGGGGTCCCGCTGGGCGTAGCTTTCCATGCTGATCGAAACGCGCAGCGCTTCCATCCGGGTGAGGTATTCCACCCAGGATTCGGTGATGGTCCCCAAAAGCAGCTGCCGATACACCCGGTTCTGAGCCCGCTCGCCCAAAATGGGCACGATGCGCTCGATTTCTTCCTCTGTCATCTCGCTCAGATCGGTCTCCGCCAGGCGGGCATAGTCCGACCCAAAGGCTGCTTGCAGGTCGGCTTTGGTGTCTTCCTGCAGGGCATCCAGAGTGAAACTGTTTTTCTGCATGTGCTCAAAATCGGCCCGGCCGAAAATGGTCACAAAGGCTTCCTCTGCCCCAATCAGGTGCGCTTCTACTGCCTGCGTGAGTTTATCCGGGTCCTGTTTGCTCAGGCCTTTAGCCAGGGCGAAAAGGTAGTTTAGACGGTCGGCCTGCTTGAAAATCCGGCGATGGCTCTTGGCATCAAACGCGATCACCTGGCCGCGCGTCAACATTTGCAATAATCGCAGTCGGGTGGTTTCAGAGTTCAGTCCCTCCTGCAGGGCTTCGCGGTTGGCAGCCAGGTCGCGGGCGATCTCGCCATTTTCGCCAAACAGGCGCTCCTGCCTGCGGTCCAGCGTGCCCTGCACCTGATCCATGATCGTCTGCCGCACTTCCTTCCAGGGCTTGTCGGCCAGGTCCTGGGCTTTAAGCTGCCAGGTCTCGTTAAAACGCCGTTCCAGCGTAAGCAAGGCTCGCCGCACCAGATTAAGTGTGAGCCCCTGGCGCAGGCTTTCCTTCAAACTCGCTTTCATCGACTCCGGGTCGTCCAGCAATTGACGCTGTTCAGCGGCTGTGAGGCGCATGGGCATTTGCACCAGCTGGCTTACTTCCCCGTTCAGGTCATGCGGTTCGCCGGGGTCAAAAGTTTCCAGATAGGCATCCAGCGAATCGGCACGCTCGGCCAGTTGGGTTTTCAGCGTTTCTTCGCCGCGGTCCAGAAGGCCGGCAACCCCCTGAAGCAGGTGCGCGTCCTCCGCTTCCACGCCTTCGCGGGCTAGCTTGGCCAACTTTTCCGCAAGCTCCGCTTCCGTACGCGGTTTGCCGATCTCATCCAGCGCCAGGCGATAGAGATAGGAGGGGTAGTCCAGCCAGGGGGTGTTGATCGTGGGCTGCAGGTCTTCCAGCCAGGCCAGAAGCTTCCAGGGACCTTCCTTGTCCTCCAGGCCAGCGTGGATACGCGGACCCAGTTCCGTGTGCAGCATCTCGCGCACATCTTCGTGCAGGTCGTCCTTCTGGAAGATCTTGTCCCGCTGTTCGTAGATGCGATTGCGCTGGGCGTTGAGCACATCGTCGTATTCCAGGAGGTGTTTGCGCACATCAAAGTTGGCGCCTTCCACCCGGGTCTGGCTGCCTTCGATAACTTTGCTGATGAGCCCCACCTCGATGGGGAAACTCTCGTCAAAACTGAAGCGCTGGAGCACGCCTTCCATCTGCCCGCCGCCAAAAAGGCGCATCAGGTCATCATCCAGGGCCAGGTAGAAACGGCTGGACCCGGGGTCGCCCTGGCGGGCAGCGCGGCCGCGTAATTGGTTATCAATGCGCCGGGCTTCGTGCCT
>DHPL01000043.1:33501-42440 GCA_002407905.1 Anaerolineaceae bacterium UBA5365 | reverse complement strand
CGTGCTGCGGGGGTGTGGGGCGCGCCCGCCCCCCCCCCCCCCCCCGGGCGCGGGGTGGGGGGGGGGGGGGGGGGGGGGGGGGGGGGGGGCGGGCCCCCCCCCGTTTTCCTCTGCCGCTGGTGCGGGCAGTACGCTTCTAACCGAATAGGCGCCGATGTAGGGACGTGCCACTTGTGCACGCCCTTATCTATTCCCGGCTGGTACATCCTGGTACGGATCTTGGCTGTTTCGACATTGCAACCATAAAAAACCCCTGCGGTAGGGGATGATCGACCATAGGGAGCTCATCCCGCTAATAACCACGAACGCCAGTCTCGGGATTGATCGAAGGCACTGAGCTCATCCCTGTTATTGAAAAGGATCTTGCGCATATCGGGAGAGCCTCGCCTGCGCTCGTCTCTCCCCTACCCAGAATTCCTGTTGGCACAAACCCCTCTGGCACAGCACAACCCCACTCTGTTTTCTGGACATGCCCTGTCTGCCGCTGCTCGCACCCTGCCCACACGCTTTTGATAAAATAAAGCCCTATCCAACCCCGGAGGAATGATCGTGAAAAATGAACGCGTTTATAAAATGACTTTCGCCAGCGTCTATCCGCTCTACATTCAAAAAGCGGAACGCAAAGGGCGAACCAAATCCGAGGTGGATACGGTCATTACCTGGCTCACCGGCTACACGCCGCAGGGCCTCCAAGCCCAAATCGATAATGCCACCTCTCTGGAAAGCTTCTTTGCTCAGGCCCCCCAGATGAACCCGAATACCGATAAAATCACCGGCGTCGTCTGCGGCGTGCGCGTAGAGCAAATCGAAGACCCGCTCATGCAAAAAATCCGCTGGCTGGACAAACTCATCGACGAATTAGCCAAAGGCAAAGCTCTGGAAAAGATCCTGCGCGCCTAACGAATATACTCCACCTCCTCGAAGATATTTAGCGCTGCAATTTTGATAATGCGGGAGAGCCTCGTCTGCGCTCGTCTCTCCCCTACCCGGCACACATGGATTGTTGAAGGGTATTGGACGGCCAACCTAAAAACCTCGGCCACTTTTGGTCGCAATAATTACAAACCCCTCCGGTAGGGGATGATCGAAGGCACTGAGGTCATCCCGCATGTTTTATCTATTATGGAAGCTGTTGGATGAACGGTCTAATGCGGTAGAGCCTCGCCTGCGCTCGTCTCTCCCCTACCCAAGGTTCGTGTTCTCACAAACGCTGGCGTAGGGGATGATCGAAGGCACTGAGGTCATCCCGCATGTTTATCCTATAACGATTTGAGTAAATTGATCCTTCGATTACCGGGAGAGCCTCGCCCGTGCTCGTCCCCCCCCTGCCAAGCCTATTAATCTTACTGCCCCCAAACCACTCACTCCGCCGGCTGATTCGGGTCGCGGACCAGGACCGCATGATGGTCCCGATAAACCTTCCCCGGTTTTGGCCAGGTAAACTTGAGGGCCGTCCAGGTTTCATCCACTGCCAGGTTCACGCTCTCCACCAAGCCCTGGGGGTAAACCGCCTTGACCACCGTATCCAATTTGAGATCAGACCCCAACTTTTTGGCCTTTGGCCATGCCACCCAAAGCTTCCCCCCTGCCCCAATGCTCGCCTTCCACGCGGGCAATCCGGCGCGGATTTCACCCTCCTGGCGCACAAAGCTCAGGATATGGTCGTAAACTCGTCCCGGTTCCGCCTGATCATCCGCCGGCCCAAAACGCCAGGTCCAACCCTCAGGCGGGTTGAGGACCAACACCTTGTCCCCCTGTTTTACCTGCATCTTTTCGGCTAGGCTTTTCATTCCGGCCGCTCAATCATCAACTGTGTTCATTTTCAGGGCAAGTCTCAGCAGCATCACAACCCGCGTCAACTCCCAATTTTCTACCCGGTACACCGCCTGCATCAGGCGATCGTCTCGAGGAACTGCTGCGTCAGCGCCGTGATGTCATCACTCGTGCGGATGCCATCCCAGGGGTCGCCGGGCCGCACCACATTCACCACCACAATATTCGCCCCGTTAAACACCGCGCTGCGCGCTTCGCGCAGGTTCACCCCGCCAGCCGCGCTGATCATCACATCGTACTTGCTGCGGATGCGGCTGATATGCCGGTAGCGGATCATCTTGGCCCGGTTGCTCTCCTCGTCCCGTCCGCGGTGGATCACCACCACATCCGGGGGCGTGTACAGCGGCCGCAGCACCGTCAGGGGGTCTTCAACGCCCAGCATATCGATCATGCTGATCATGCCCATCTGCTTGCAGGTCTCGATGAAAAGCCGCAGGGTCTCCACCGGGCTGCTGCCCAATACGGTGATCGCCCGGGCGCCAGCCTGGGCGGCCATCCGCACCTCATCCACCGCGCCATCGCTCACCTTCATATCCGCCACGGTGATGCCCGGCGCCGAACGCGCCAGGGCGCGCACACCGGCCATGCCCTCGCGCTTGATGAACGGCGTACCCGCCTCGATCATGATCCGCGGGTCGCGCACGATCTTGGGCAGTACGCCTACCGCGGTAGACAGGTCGTGGTTGAAGGCCAGCTGCAAATAGCGTGAATTGTTGTCGAAGCTCAGGCCGGCCGCTTGCTTGCCTGCGGGCAAGATCGCCAAGGGCTCCGCCTGTGCCGGTTTGCGCTTGCTCAGGCGCGCCGCCAGGGCGGCCCATTGTTCAGCCTGCTGTGTTTCCTGCTGGCGGTTATATTCCGCCAGCCTTTCCCACCAGGATTTTCCGGCCATGGCCGTTGCCTACTGTCCGTCGGTCAGCTTCTTGGCCAGGCTGCCCAGGTCGCTGGGCAAAAACAGGACCAATTTCTCCGAGGGGTCTGAGGCGATATCCCGGATGGTTTGCAGGGTGCGCAGGTGCAGTGCGCCGGGGGTCTCGGCCAGCTTTTGGGCAGCGTCGCGCAGGTTTTCGGCAGCGCTCAGTTCGCCCTGGCTGCTGATGATCGCCGCGCGGCGTTCGCGCTCGGCCTCGGCTTGTTTGGCCATGGCACGTTTCATCTCGGCCGGCAGTTCCAGTTCCTGGATCTTGATCGACTCAATATCAATGCCCCAATCCACGGTTTCCTTGTCCACGATCTCCTTGATCGATTCCGCGATGGCCACGCGCTCCATCAGCACCGCGTCCATCTCGTTGTTGCCAATCACGTCCCTAAGCGCGGCCTGGGTGTACTGGCGGATGGCAAACTGGTAATCCTCAATCTTGATGATCGCCGCCGCCGGGTCCAAAACCTTGAAGTAAACCACCGCGTTGACCAGCATGGGGATGTTGTCCTTGGTCATCACTTCCTGGCGGGGCACCTCGCTGGTTTTGATGCGCAGGTCCACCTTTTTAAGCGTTTGCACGATGGGCCACAGCAAAATCAGGCCCGGACCGCGCACGGTGGTGTACTTGCCCAGGGTAAAGATCACGGCGCGTTCGTATTCCTGCATCACGCGCACCATTGTGCCCAGCAAAAATAAGGCTACAAAGGCAACTGCCCCAACGATACAGGCAAAAACCCAAAAGTTCTCTGCTCCCATTGCTTCTCCTATTTCTCGTTTGCTTTCAATTTCATTTTACACAATCTGTATTTCAAAAGCCTTAATATCATCCAGCCTTTACCTGCGTTCACCCTTCCTTAACCCCTGCCTGCTCCGATAGAGCGATACGCCCTCGTTGGCCAGGGGGTACAGCACCGCCGGGAGGCCTGCCCGCCTGTTATAATTCCTGGTGTAATTTGCCGCGATTGCGGCCCTGGAGGATCAGACAATCAATGGAAATCACCTGGTACGGACATTCCTGTTTTCGCATCACCGAGCGCGGCCTGGCCACTGTGGTCACCGACCCATTCGACTCAGCCGTGGCTGGCTATAACCCGCTTAAACTCAAAGCCGATATCGTCACCATCTCCTGCAACGACCTGGCGCACAACAACAGCGCCGCCGTGAAGGGCGACCCCTACGTGGTGGATGGTCCCGGCGAGTACGAACGCGGCGGTGTTTTCATTACCGGTTTGCGTACCATGCTGGCCAAAGACTCCCAGCTTAAGAACACTCTCTACGTCATCGATTACGGCAACCTCTCCATCGTGCACCTGGGCCAGGCCACAGACGTGCCCAACCAGCGCGCCATCGAGGAACTGGGCAATATCCATATCGCGCTCGTTCCGGTAGGCGAAGGCGGCAGCCTGAATGCCTCCAAAGCCGCCGAGGTGATCAGCATGCTGGAACCGAACATCGTGATCCCCATGCATTACGAAACCCCGCAGTCCAAACTGCCCCTTGAGCCCCTGGCCAAATTCCTCAAGGAAATGGGCCTCACTTCGCTCGAAACCATGGAAACCTACAAGATCAGCGGCCCCTCCGGCTTCACCGACGAGGAGACCCACGTCATCGCTCTGGATCCCAAGTTGAGCCCGGTCTAAAATGAACGTCAAGGTCATCCTCTCCTGGAACATCATCCCCGGCAAAGAGCAGGATTACTACCGTTTTGTGCTCAGCGAGTTCTTGCCGGCGGTCAACCAGATGGGCCTGGAAGTCACCGATGCCTGGGCCACGCTTTACGGCGGCCCACCCCAAATCGTGGTTGGCGCCTTGGTTGCCAGCCTGGAGAAAGCCCGGGGCATCATGGCTTCGGAGGCCTGGGTCAACCTCACCGACCAACTCCAGGAATACGTGACCGGTTACTCGGCAAAAATCGTCAACCCCCGCGGCGCCTTCCAATTCTAATGAAGCCTTTTGCGCGTGAGCTGCTGGCCTGGTACGCCGTTCATGCCCGCCGCCTGCCCTGGCGCACAGATCCAAGCCCTTACCGCACATGGGTCTCCGAGGTGATGCTGCAGCAAACCCAGGTGGATACCGTTTTGCCCTACTTTGAGCGTTTCATGCGCCGCTTCCCGGACCTGCCCAGCCTGGCTGAGGCCGATCAGCAGGAAGTGCTGGCGCTTTGGGAGGGGCTGGGTTACTACAGCCGCGCGCGCAACCTGCACAAAGCAGCCAAACAACTGATGGCGGATTACGGCGGCAAGCTCCCCGAAACGCTGCCTGAACTCAGGCGCCTGCCCGGGGTTGGCCCCTACATCGCGGCGGCCATTGCTTCCATCGCTTTTAGCATCCCGGAGCCTGCCCTGGATGGCAACTTGCGCCGTGTGCTCGCCCGCCTTGGCGCCAGTGAATTGCCACTTGGCACACCCGCTTCAGACGCGGCATTACTGGAACTTGCCCGCAAGCTGATGCCCGCTGAGGCCCCCGGCGATTTTAACCAGGCCCTCATGGACCTGGGCAGCGCGATTTGCCTGCCCAAGGCCCCGCTTTGCGCTCAATGCCCGGTGCAAGCCCATTGCCTGGCTTATACAAGCGGACAGCAATATACTCTGCCGCGGCGTCTCAAAAAACCTCCGCAGCCCACGATCACCGTTGGCGCGGCCGTCATCCTGGACGGCCCCCTGGTCCTCATCTCCCGGCGGCCGCAAAAAGGCTTGCTGGCCGGGCTCTGGGAATTTCCCGGGGGCAAACTGGAAGCCACCGACGCGGACATCCAGGCCTGCATCCGCCGCGAGATTCAGGAAGAATTAGGCGTGGAGGTTTTACCTTATGCCTTCTTCGGCAATTACCGTCACACCTACACGCATTTCAAACTCCGCCTTGAAGCCTGGCTTTGCCGCCTGGAACCGGACCAAAGCCTGCTCCCCGGCCCGGACCTGCTCTGGCTCGAGCCCGCGGACCTGCTGCATCACCCGATGGGCAAGGTGGACCGGCAGATCTCGCATGATCTGATCGCCCAAAGCGCCCAGCTTTTTCCCTAGGCTTAGCATGTTCTCACTCTTATTGCGTTCTTTGCTGGTTTCAATTGCCACGAGCGTGGACGAATTGCCCGTGCTCTTCTTGCTCTACCACCATGAATGCCGCCAAAAACACGCTGTTACTGCTGCTTACCTCTTTGGCAGCCTGCTGCTCATCCTGCTGGCAGCCCTGGGCTCAGCGGGGCTCAGCTTTCTGGGCAACCAGGCCCTCCTGGGCCTGATGGGCCTCATCCCGCTTTATCTCGGGCTGGGGATGCTTTTGCGCGGGGAGGACGAAGACAACGAACTGCAGAATGCCCTTCAGGCCGGCCAGCGCTGGAACCGCAGTTTTATCCGGGTTCTGGCCATCAGCCTGGCCATGGGCATGGACGATCTGGGCGTCTACATCCCGCTCTTTAGCACTCAGCCCTGGTCCGCCACCCTGCGGATGGCGGCCGTGCTGCTGCTGACCGCAGCTTTTTACTGCCTGGCGGCACTTAAGCTTTCAAGCATCCAGGCCTTTTCAGAATTTCTTGAAAAATACGAGCGTCATCTGGTGGGCAGCCTCTTCATTTTGATCGGCCTTTGGGTCCTTTACCAGGCTGGCACATTGCCTTGGCTGGCTGGTAAGCTGCCTTAGAGCAGGTCCAGCAATTCTTCCAGGGCCCTGATCTCAAAATTCGGCGCGGCGTGATGCGCCTTGCCCTTGGGGTTGAAGTAGCAGGTATCCAGGCCGAAGGCCTTCCCGCCGGCAATATCCGAACTTAGCGAATCGCCAACCATCAGAGTGCTAGCCTTCTCCTGCCAGCCGCTTTGGGCCATCGCCGCCTCAAAAATCCGCGCGTCCGGCTTCGCTGCCCCCACCTCGTCCGAGATTACCAGGGCCGCTATCAGGTCCGCGATGCCGGAACGGGCCATGTTCTCGCGCTGGATCCAACCCACGCCATTGGTTACGATGCTCAGGATGTAGCCCCGGCGCGCCAATTCTCGCAGTACTGCCTCTGCCCCTTCCAATAATTGCTTGTGCTCTGCCAGACCGCGTAAATAAGCCCTGTCGATCGCCGCGTAATCCAGGCCTTCCTGCTCCAGGTATTGCTCCCAGCGCCCCAGTAAAACCTGCTCCTGGGTCAGCTCGCCGCGTTCCAGGGCAGCCCATAGCCGTTGATTCACCTCCCGATACCGCCCCAAACCGCCAGGAACCTTTAGGTCAGCCAGTCCGTTCACCCGCAGGCTTTGTTCCAGGGCCAATTCCTCCGCGGCGTCAAAATCGAAGAGCGTATTATCCAAATCAAAAAGGATCAAGCGGTACTTGCTTCCGGGCATATTAAATACCTTTCCAAGCGGGCTTCTTTCAGCCCTTTTTAATAAAAGCCCCCGAGTGCTTCGAGGGCTTGCTTATCTCACCAATCGTTAGGTGCCAAATTGCCGGTCGCCGGCATCGCCCAAACCCGGCATGATGAAGCCGTGCTCGTTGAGGCCGTGGTCCACCATCGCGATGTGGATGGGCACATCGGGATGGGCTTCGTGCAAAACCCGCACACCTTCAGGCGCGGCCAGCACACCCAGGAACTTGATCTTGCGCACGCCCCATTTTTTCAGGATGTCCACGGTTGCCACGGCGCTGCCGCCAGTGGCCAGCATGGGGTCCAGCACAAAACAAACTGAAACGGTAGGCTCAACGGGCAGTCGGTTGTAATAGGAAACCGGCTTCAAAGTGCGCTCATCGCGGTAGAGACCAATATGCCAAACTTCGGCGCTGGGCATCAGTTCCCAAATACCTTCCACCATTCCCAGGCCGCTGCGTAAAATCGGCACCAGCCCAATGCGGTCCATCAGGTGGGTACCCTGGGCAATGGTCAGCGGGGTCTGCACATCCACGGGACGCACAGCCATGTCCCGCGTGGCTTCGTAGGCCAGCATCACGGTTACTTCTCTTACCAATTCACGGAATTTTTTCGGTTCTGTATTCACATCCCGCATCAGCGTCACCTTGGTGCCCATCAGCGGATGGTCCGACGGAAACACATTCTCCATCTAATGCCTCCATTTCGAATTTTGGGCGCCAAAGGCACCCAAATAAGAAGTTAACCACAAAAAAAGGCAGACGGCAAGCGCAATTTCATAATTGGGGCGCATCTTGAACAAACTCAGGTAAACCAGAGGCGCGGCAGCGGTCAGGGCCAGAAAGTGCACGAGTTCAAAGAATTTTCGCCCTTGCCAGGGAGCGCGCAGTTTTGCTTGCAGCAATCGCAGCAAGTCGGCCATCAGGCTCAGCACAAAAGCAGAGGCGTAGGCCCAGATGGCTAGGTCCAATCCCTGGTCGGTACGGCCTAAAAAAGCCCCAAGCAGCATCAGCATTCCGCAGAGCAGATAGATGGCCATTATTCTAGGGGTTCATTTTGGCGCTTTTGGGCCGCGTTCCACCGGCCGGCCCACAGGAGGGGTACGGCAGCCAATCCGAGCACCAGCGGCAGCCCCAGGCATATGAGCGGCAGAAGGATATTCGTGAGTTCGTAGGCGCTCGCGAGGGCCCCAAGAGCCCAGGCAGCCGCTAAACCGATCAATAGGAGGATTACCAAAATCCAGGCTGCAAGCTTGCGGGCTTTGCGCATGGAAGCCAGGCGCATCCCCGCGATGCGGCCGCTTTGCCCATTCAGGGTCACGGGCACCATCTGACCTTCATCCGTTCGGTACCAGGTACTGAGCATGGGCAGCAAAATCTGCGTCCAGTTTTGGTTTTCAAAGGCTCCGGTAAATACAAACCCCCGCCGGTGCTGGGCGCCGCTGGCCAGCATGCAATCCGCCCCGGCGGACTTTGAAAGCGCCGCCTTGCCCAGGTCTGCCACCGCGTCAGGCTGCAGGTCGGGCAGCTGCACCAGCATTCTCTGGGCCTTGGCAGGGTCAAAGCGATGCGCGCCGCGCAGGTCGTAATTTCCTAGGCGCTGGGTGCGCTGCTCGTGCCCCGCGGTAGCGACAACAAGTTTATTATCGTAATGCCGGGAAATGGCGCCGCGCCGCTCTTCCCAGCGGGTTTGCGTGCGCAGGTGCTCCTGGCTCTGCCAGGAACCGCCGCCCAGGTGTTCCTTGGCGGTCTTCACCTGGTAGTCAAAACCCATCTCTGCGGCCCAACTGCCCTCCAGGTCAGCATCCAGCAGCCAGCATGGCCAGAACAGCAATTGGCTGCGGGCAAG
>DHPL01000043.1:27103-33373 GCA_002407905.1 Anaerolineaceae bacterium UBA5365 | reverse complement strand
AACAGCAATTGGCTGCGGGCAAGCAAGTTTTGGGGTTCCAGATCGGCCGTCCTAAAGGGTACGCCCGCGCAAAATTCACCGAAGATCCGGGTAGCCTGTTCCGGGCTCACCTGGTTGGCGATGTAAAGCTCAGGCTCTTCGCTGCGCATTCGTACCGGCTGCAAGGCCAGACCAGCCTGAGCGCAGATTGGGCAAGGCGCGCCGGCCATCTCCTGCGAAATCAAAAACTGACGTTTGCAAGCCGGGCAGGATCCGCTGGCCAGATCCGGCTGCCAGTTCGGCGTTTCGTTCAGGGGCAAATTTTCAGGGAGTGCGGTCATTTGGCTTCCTCACTCACTGCCTCGTTATAGAGTTTGAAGGCAACAATGCCCGCGATCACCAAGGCCGCCAGCGCCAGCGGGAAGAACACGATTCCTGCCCCTGTAACCATCAACAGCAAACCCAATAGGAATAGAAGGCCGGCAGGAATGAACAGAGCCGCCAGGATCAGCCAGACCTTGTTCCAGTCCACCGGCTTCTGGCCGCCAATCGTGCCCGTTTGACCGTTGACCGCCACCTGGTACACCTTGTCCTCATAGCGGTAGGAGGCCAGGTACACCGGCAGCAGCATATAGCGCCAGTTTTCGTCTGCGTAATCCATTTGGATCTGCAAATTGCGCACATTCCGGTTGCTTGCCTCAGCGATAGCCGCCTCTTCAGCTTGCGCGCGGATCAGGCCCTTGGCCTGCTGCCAGGCATCCGGCAGGGGGTAATCGTAAGCCTGAGCGTTCATGCCGGCCAGAAGATCCGCCTGATAATGCACCAACTCGCTCAGATAAAAAGGTTCGATCTCCCGCAGCACGCCCCAGCGGATGCGTTTGGGGTCAACGCCGCTCACCAGCAGGTCGCTGACTCCGCTCTGCATTTGGCCGCTTTCCCGCCGCCATTCCGTTCGGGTGCGGGTGCGGTGCGATTTGCTGCCGCTATCGTAGTAAGTTTCGGTGACGGTATGCGCAACTTCAGCCTCCCAGGGCCCCTGCACCTTCGCGCTAAAGCTCCAGAAAGGCAGGTAAAAAGGCGTAAAACGCTCAAGCAGGGCCATCTCGCCCAGGGCTTTGGGGTGCATCCAGCCTCTGCCCAGCCATTGCGCGGCAATGCCGCTCAAATCCGCCGGGCGTAATTTAAACCCGGCCATCACCAGGGGGCGCAGGCGATCATCCGCTGCCTGCACCAGGTTCACCTTATTGGAACTGCAATAAGGGCAGGTGCTGGCCATTGTGCCTGACGGGAAGGAGAGTTCCGCCCCACAGGTATCGCAATCCAGTGTGGCACGCTGCTCCCCCCAGCCGCGCTGGGCTTGCTGCATCACGTCCAGAGTAAACTCAAAACGGGCCTCCCGCGCCTGCACCTTTTGTAGATTCACAGCCGAACTGTAGCCGCAAAACGCGCAGGAAATTCCAGCGGTATTCACATCGTAAGCCAGGGTATGCCCGCATTGGGGGCAAATATAGGTTTTTGGCGTCTGCAGGGTCTGCTGCTTTGGGGCTGGTCCAAAGACTGTGATCCCTTCTAATTTCGAGGGCAGAGCCTGGTATTGTGCCTGGTCAGCAGTGGGTACAGGTTCCAGATTGGGCATCGCGAATATTATACCCACGGGTTTCGGCCCCCGTTAAACGTTACAATTATTTAATGCAATACATTGTGGATGGCCATAACCTGATCCCCGTTTTGGGCTTGAGTCTCTCGGACCCGGAGGACGAGGAACAGCTGCTGGCAATTTTGCAGGGCTTTGCCCGCGGCCGCAAGATGCGTATTACGGTTTATTTCGATGGCGCCCCGCAGGCCAACACCCGCAGCCTGGGGGCTGTGCGCGCGGTCTTTGTGCCTAAAGGTCAAACCGCGGACGCAGCAATCATGCGCGCGCTGCAAAAAGCCGGAGGCGCGGCACGCAACCTCTCCGTTGTCTCCTCTGACCGTCAGGTGATCGCCGCGGCAAAAGCCGCCCACGCCGCCGTACTCAGCTCCCGGGACTTCGCCGGGCTCATCCGCGCCCCGCGGGAGGCCCCCACCGAAGCCCAGGAATCCCCCTATCCCAGCCCAACGGAGGTGGCCGAATGGGAAGCCCTCTTCCGCCAAAGCGGCGAAAACCTTAGATAATCTAGCGTTTACATCTTATTTACCTGTAATTACTCCAGCCAGGCCCCGCTTGGCATTGTGCTTGTTAACAACTAAGGCTATAATTTGTTCAGCGTCAATGTGTTCGGGTTTTGACCTGCACGGACGCATTATTTTATGACTGATACGCAAAACTCTCCCAAAAGCATCCTCTCCGTCCTGGCCCATCCGGACGATGAGTCTTTTGGCATGGGGGGCACCCTGGCGCTTTACGCCAAACGCGGTGTGCCGGTCACACTGGCCTGCGCCACGCTGGGCGAAGCCGGTATCATCCCTGAAGGAATGCTTAAGGAAGGTCAGGACGCCGCCAGCCTGCGCAAGGCAGAGCTTGAATGCGCGGTCAAAGAACTGGGTATCAGCCAGCTGATCCTGCTCGGCTTCCGCGATTCCGGCATGCTGGGTTGGGAAGCCAACCATCATCCCGATGCCCTCATCGCTCAACCGCTGCAAGTTGTGGTGGACCGCGTTTTGGAAGTCATGCGCCAAACCCAGCCGGATATCGTGCTCACCTTCGACCCCATTGGCGGTTACCGCCATCCGGATCACATCCGCACCCACGAAGCAACCGTCAAAGCCTTTGAAACTTACCGCGCGGAGCACCCGCACCCCGGGAAATTGAAATTGCTTTTCCACCTGATGCCCGCCGGGTTTTTGAAAGCCGGGATTATCAGCCTGCGCCTCGCCGGCCGCGACCCCAGGCACTACGGTGAAGGCGGCGATATTGACCTTGTGGATATTGCCAGCCAGAACTTCCCCCGGCATTACGTCATCCGCTACAATTCTGTAGCCAAACAAGTAGAGGCAGCCTGCAGCTGCCACGTGAGCCAGGGCGGCAATAACCGCGGCGCGGAAAAAGTGAACCTCCTGATGCGCCTGATGAACCGCCCGGTGGACCACTATATGCAAGCCTGGCCTCTGCCCGCCCCCAGGCGGCGGCTCGATGACCTTTTCAAGGACAGTGAATGACCTCAATTGGCACCTTCTCTGAAGAGCCATTCTTCACCATCAAAGCAGTGCAAAGCCGCACAGGCATCAAACCGGTCACCCTGCGCGCATGGGAACGCCGTTACGACCTGCTTTGCCCGGTGCGCATGTCCAACGGCTACCGGCTCTATTCCGAGCGCGATATCCAGCTCTTGCTTTGGGTGCAGCGCAAACTCGATTCCGGAATCAGCATCAGCCAGGTAGTCCAGCAATTCAAACAGATCCGCGCAAAAGATACCTGGCCGGAGACGATCCAAAGCGTCACGCCCGAGGCCCCGCGCCTCAAACCGCCCCGTCCCCCACGGGACTACGCCGAAATGATCTTCGGCGCCATGGTTGGCCAAAACGAAAAACGCGCCAACGCGATCATGGAAGACACGCAAAAATATTTTGACCTGCAAACCATCTTCCAGGAGGTGCTGGTGCCCGCCCTGGACCTGCTGGGCGAGGCCTGGTACCGCGGTGAGATCCGCATTTCTACCGAGCACGTGGGTACCGGGTACATCAAGGGCAAACTGCTCTCGATCATGCATAGCCTGCCCATGGCCAAGGAAGGCGCGCTGATCCTGGTGGGCTGCGGGCCCGAGGAAACCCAGGAGGCGCAGGCCCTGATGTTTGCCGTCTTGCTGCGCCAGCAGGGCTTCTTTGTGGAGTATTTGGGGCCGGACCTGCCCACTGAGGACCTGATCGATTACGCTCTGCAGGTGCGCCCCAAGGTCATCTGCCTGACGATCACCCAGGAAGAGACCGCCTACCTGCTCAAGGGTTTTGGCGCCCAGCTGCTCACCCTGCGGGGCAAGCCCAAGTTTGCTTACACCGGCAAGTACATCGACGAAAACGAGGCCGCCCGCGCGGACCTCGGTGGTATCTACCTGGGCAGCAGCTTTGCCCAGGGCATCGAAAAGATCAAACAGATCATCTCGATCGGCTGATCAGATCCCCTTAAGACACCACTTCGGCTTGCGCTCAGACGCAGGCTTTTTTAATGTCCCGGCACTGGCAGCGAGCGATGGAATCAACTGGGTTTAGAAGCCTTCCAGCGCGCTTATCTCGGCGTAGGGTTTCACCAATCCCGCCACGCGCTGCAGGAGCCCCAGGCGGCTTTCACGCAATTTCGGGTCCGGAGCCATCACCAAAACAGCATCAAAGAAGGCATTGATGCGCCCAACCAGGCCATCCACTGCCTCCAGGGCGGCTTCAAAACCTGGCGCAGCAGCCAGCCTTGCTTCGGCAGCAATCACGCCCTCCAGCAGGGCTTGTTCTTCGGGCTCAACCAGCAGTTTTGAGTCCACCTCATAGGCTTGGTCCAAGTCCCGGGTGATGCGCACGCAGCGGCTATAGGCTGGCAGCCAATCGGCCCAGGCCGGGCTTTCCACCCAGCGGCTCAGCAGCTCCGCGTTGGCGCGGGCAGCAGCCGGGTCTTCAGCCTTGGCTGCCATAACGGCTTCCACCACATCGTACTTAAAGCCCTGATCAGCCAGCAAACCCTTCAACCGGCCGGCGATGAAATCCAGGGCCGCCTGCAGGGTGTCCGGCTTGGCAGCCACAGGCAATTCAGCCAGGGCGGCTTCCAGCCCGGCGCGCAAATCGAAGCTGATCCCGCCCGCGCTCAAAAGCTGGGCCAGGCCCAGGGCCGTGCGGCGCAGGGCGTAGGGGTCTTTATTGGCTGTGGGTTGTAAGCCGACGGCAAAAAGCCCGGCGATCGAATCCAGGCGGTCCGCAATGCCCAGGACCTGCGAAAGTTTATCCTGCGGCACGGCGTCATCCGCGGTGCGGGGCAGGTAATACCCGTGTAATGCCTGCGCAACGGCCTCATCCTCGCCGGAAAGCCGGGCATAATACCGGCCCATGGTTCCTTGCAGGCTGGTCATCTCCACCACCATGGCGCTGGCCAGATCGGCCTTGGAAAGCTGGGCGGCACGCTGGGCCTTGCCTTGCCCGGCAGGGTCCAGGCCCAGGCGCGGGCCGAAGATGCTGACCAGCCGTTCCAGGCGGGCGCTTTTATCCAGCATGGAACCCAGCTCCTTCTGGAAGGTAAGCTGCGCCAGCCGGGGCACAAAATCCTCCAGTTTATGGGCCTTATCTTCATTCACAAAGAACTCGGCATCCGCAAAGCGGGCCAGGATCACCTGCTGGTTGCCATCCACTACGGTCTCCGCGCCAGTTTCATCGCCATTGCGCACAATGACGAAGTGCGGCATCAGCTGCCCCTGGGCATCCAAGACGGGGAAGTAGCGCTGATGCTTTTTCATCACCCCAATCAAGACTTCAGGAGGTAAATTCTCCAGATAGTGCAGGTCAAAACTGCCCAGAAGCGCGGTTGGCCGTTCCACCAGGTTGCTCACTTCCGCCAGCAAATCCGGGTCCTTCTCCAGTGTGCCCCCGGCTGCCTCAGCAACCGCCAAGGCCTGGCGCCAAACCGTTTCACGCCTAACAGCCTGATTCACGATGATGCCCTCGTTCTTGAGGAAGGGCAGATACGCTGAACTATCCTGCAATTCCTTTACAGCCGGCTGGCTGAAGCGCAGACCGCGCGTGGACCTTCCGCTTTCCAGACCCGCAAAGCCAAAGGGGATCACCTCATCGCCCAATAATGCCACCAGCCAGCGCACGGGCCGGCTGAATGCCTGCCCGCTGGCGTTCCAGCGCATGCTCTTGCCAAAGCGCAGGCCCTTGATGAGTTCCGGCAGGGCTGCGGCCAACAATTCCGGCGCGCTTTTGCCTTGCTCGTGCACGCGTGCCACCACTGCCGTCCCGCTGGGGTCCAGGCTAAGGTCCTCCACCCTTACGCCGCGGGCTTTGGCAAAACCCATGGCCACGGGGGTGGGGTTGCCTTCCGCGTCAAAGGCGTTTTTAGCCGGCGGACCTTTCACTTCGATCTCGCGGTCAGCCTGACGGGTCTGCAGCCCGCGGGCCAAAAGCATCAGGCGCCGCGGCGTGCCTTCGATATCCAGGCTGGCATAGTCCAGGCGCAGCTCTTTCAGCAGCCTGGCCCCGTTTTCCCTTAATTGGCCAAGCGCGGCATCCAGGTCAGCTACGGGCAATTCCTCGGTGCCGATCTCGAGCAGGAGATCTTCATTGGGCTTCCTGGGTTCCGGGATGGCCGGCGTTTCCAGGTCCAGAGCTGCTTGC
>DHPL01000043.1:22030-26825 GCA_002407905.1 Anaerolineaceae bacterium UBA5365 | reverse complement strand
GGCAGCACCAGGCCGCGTTCCAGGGCCAGGGCTGCTTCCGCCACGTAGGCGTCCCAAAGTTCCTTTTGCCGGTTTACATCAGCCACTTCGTAGTAATAGGTGCTATGCTCACGCTCCGCCACGAGGTAGACGTCGCCATAGGTTCGCTTGGGGCTCCATTGGATATCTTTAAAATGCTTCACACGCTGCAGGGTCATCGCAATGCGTTCCAGCCCATAGGTCAGTTCCACGGAAGGAACATCCAGCACCATGCCCCCGCTTTGCTGGAAGTAGGTAAATTGGGTGATCTCCTGTCCATCCAGCCATACCTCCCAGCCCAGGCCCCAGGCTGAAAGCGCCGGGCTCTCCCAGTTATCTTCCACAAAGCGGATATCGTGCACTTTGGGGTCGATGCCCAGTGCCAAAAGCGATTGCAGATAGAGGTCCTGCGGATTGCCGGGATCTGGTTTGAGGATCACCTGAAACTGGTGATGCTGCTGAACGCGGTTGGGGTTGATGCCGTAACGCCCATCGTCCGGGCGCACCGAAGGCTCCACGTAGGCCACATCCCAGGGTTCCGGGCCTAAAACGCGCAGGAAGGTAGCCGGGTTCATGGTTCCAGCGCCCACCTGAGAGTAGTAAGGGTGCCCGATCAACGCCCCATGCTCCGACCAAAAGGTCTCCAGATTAAAGATCATTTCCTGAAATGTCAGCGGTTTAGCGCTCATGATGGCCTCTTTTGTGTTGAGATAACGAGGAAATTATACATTAGGGGCGCGCATACCCGCAGGACAAGCGCTTTCACAGAACTACTTTGTGACGGCGTCCAGGAAGGGCGGGGTTTTCAGCCCGTATTCCAATAGGTAGGTGAGGTAGCGCTCCATCAGTGCGCGCAGCTGGCGTTCCACCCCCGCGGGAATCTCCCGCCCGCGCACCTTGGCCCAGGGAGAGCGCTGGAAAAAGCGCAGATAACGCAGCACATCAGTGCTGATTGGCCAGG
The DNA here is from genome assembly GCA_002407905.1 of Anaerolineaceae bacterium UBA5365. Taxonomy (GTDB): domain Bacteria; phylum Chloroflexota; class Anaerolineae; order Anaerolineales; family Anaerolineaceae; genus Mesolinea. Next base: position 25,846 of record DHPL01000043.1, on the reverse strand, counting down.
CCGAAGGGTCCACGCTGCGGCAACTGGGGCAGAGCGCCCCGCCCAGCCTGGCGCTAAAGAATTGGTCTTCCGGCTGAAGCTCACGGGCGCAGCTCACACAGCGCTGCAACTCCGGCTTGAAGCCCAGGGCATTCATCAGGTGAATTTCGTAATAATGCACGGCTGTTTCGGGGTAAGTTTCCTGGTCCAGGCGGGCCAGGGTGTCCACCAGCAGCTTGTAAAGCTGGCGGTGCTCCCCCTCCTCATAAGTAAAGCGGTCCACCAATTCCACCGCGTAAGCCGCCAGTGCAGTACGCTTGAGGTCCGCGCGGATGCCCTCAAAGGTTTGCATCGCCTGGGCCTGGCTTACCACATCCAGGTTGCGCCCCTTGGCCAGGAAAAGCGCAACCTGGGTAAAGGGCATGAGATGGCCGGCTTTTTGGCTCTTCATCTTGCGCACGCCTTTGGCTATGGCGCTCAATTTCCCCTGCTCCAGGCTGAATAGCGTAAGGATGCGGTCGGCCTCGCCGTATTCGATGTGCTTTAATACCACCGCCTGAGCGTGGTAGGTGCGGGCTTTTTCCGGGCTCATGGCCTTATTTTATCGCTTCAGTGAAGCAATGGGTTTCAGGATGCCAGGTCCTCCGGGCCGAAGGACCGCGGCAGCAATTCAGCCAGGCTGGTTTCAAGGGCAATTTTGCCCTCGCCATCAAGGATGAGCACCGGCAGATCAGTACCGCCAAATTCGCGCATCACCTGCCGGCAGCCGCCGCATGGCGCGCCGCCATTGGCGGTGGACACGGCAAGGCCCAGGAGCCTGCGGTTGCCATTGCTTACGGCCTTAAAGATAGCCACGCGCTCGGCACAGATGGATGAGGGGTAAGCCGCGTTCTCAATGTTCACGCCGCTATAGATCTGCCCGTCCTCTGCCAGCACGGCAGCGCCCACCTGGTACCGCGAATACGGCGCGTAGGCCTCCCCGCGCACATTGTGGGCAGCCTGAGCCAGCATTTTCTTCTGTTTTTGGGTCAGTTTTTTATTCATCCAGGAAGCCATTCTCCGTCCCGGGCATTTCTTCAATGCCAAGTTCCAGGCGTTTTACTGCCTTTACTTTCAAAATGCGGCGCGCGTGCACTTCTTCCACCGTGAACTCAATGCCATCGTGCTGCACCATCTCGCCGGGTTGGGGCACACGCCCCAATTCGCCGTAGATAAAGCCGCCTAGGGTATCGGCATGCTCATCATTGAGATGCGCCCCCATCACCTCGTTAAACTCGGCGATTGTTGCCCGTCCAAGGAAGATGTAAGCGCCATCCGGGGTGATTTCGAAGAGTTGTTCCTCGCTGGAGTCGTACTCGTCGCGGATCTCACCCACGATCTCCTCCACGATGTCTTCCAGGGTCACCACGCCGGCCACACCGCCGTATTCATCCACCACCAGCGCCATATGGATGCCGCGCTGCTGCATTTCGGCCAGAAGTTCGTCCACCTTTTTAGCCTCGGGCACAAAATAGGCATTGCGCAGTAGATGTTTCTGGGTAAGCAGGGTCTCGTTGCCATCCACCACGCTTAGGAGGTCCTTGGCGTAAAGCAGGCCGATCACGTTATCCACCGTATCGTCATAAACCGGCACCCGCGAGTGCCCCGTACCGATGAAATCCTTGCGTGCCTCGCTGATGGTGGTGCGAATATCCAGGGCTTGCAAATCGATGCGCGGTACCATGATGTCTTTCGCCAGGGTATCGCTGAAGCGGAAGATGGAATAGATCATCTCGCGCTCCCCTTTTTCAAGGGTGCTCACGGCCTGGTCCTCCGAGACCCAATTGCGCAGGGCTTCATCCGTCACGGAGAGGGTCACCTTTTCGGCCTTATCACCCAAAATGCCCATCATCAGGTGGGAGGCCGGCAGGAAGAGGATGTGGATCAAGCCCGCCACCCAGGTCCAGCGCAGCGCGCTGGTTTCAGGCGCGTTGAGCACCTGGCGTTCCAACAGGAATTCGAAGATGTAAGCCACCACCAGGGCGCCGGCCAAAATGAGCAAAATGGTCCATACGTTCGTGGTGGGGAACTGCTTGCGAAACGCCAAAGCCAGCGTGCCGGCCAGCATAAAATGCCCAAAAGCCAAGCCCAGGCGCAGCGCCGTGCGCATGCCGGTTTTTTCCATGAGCGCCATCGTGCGGTCCACTGCCTGTTCATCGTTTTCGCGCCGGCTCAGTAAATAGGGCAGCCGTACGTGGGTGAAGGCAGCTTTTGCACCGGCTGCCAGCAGCGTGATCAGAAACGCCACGCCCGTCAGCAGCCACAACCAGGTTTGATCACTCACTTTGGTCCTTTCTTTCCCGCAAACGCGCCGGCACACCAATCACCAGCACATCATCAGGCACATCGTGGGTCACCACGCTTCCAGCGCCGGTCCGTGCACGGTCGCCGATCTTCACTGGGGCAACCAACATCGTATCCGAGCCAACGAATGCGTCATCACCGATCTCGGTGGGGTGTTTTAACTTGCCGTCGTAATTGCAGGTGATCACCCCGGCGCTGATATTGACGTTTTTGCCCACCTTGGCGTTGCCGATGTAGCTGAAATGCCCCATCTTCACGCCCTCACCCAAAACGCTGTCTTTCACCTCGCCAAAATTGCCCAGGTGCACATGGTCCTGCAGCACCGCTCCCTTGCGCAAATGGCAGAAGGGGCCCATGCTCACGTGATTGCCCAGGGTGGCGCCTTCAGCCACGCTGTAACTCACGGTGCAGTCCTGGCCCACAACGGTATCGAACAAGGTGGTATCCGGCCCGATACTGCTGCCTTTCCCAACCCGGGTCTTGCCGCGCAAATGCGTTCCCGGATAAAGCGTTACGTCCGTCTCCAGGATCACGCCGGGCTCGATGGTGATCGTTGCCGGGTCCAGCAGGGTAACCCCGTCCAGCATCCACTGGTGGTTGATACGCTTACGCAGCGCCGCTTCGGCATCCGCCAGATCGACCCGGGTGTTGATCCCCTGGCCCTCATCCGCGTCAGCCAAGACGTAACTCTGAACTTTACGGCCCTCTTTCACGGCGATCTCCACCAGGTCCGTCAGGTAATACTCACCCTTCGGCGAAGGCTGGATGCGCCCAAGCGCCGGCCAAAGCCAGGCAGCCTCAATACAGTAGGCCGATACGTTATATTCGTTGATCGCGAGCTGCATGGGGGTGGCCACGGCCTCTTCCACGATGGCGCGCACCGTGCTGTCCGAGCCGCGCAAAACCCGGCCGGCACCGCGGGGAACATCGCCAACCACGCTGGTCATCGTGAGTACTGCTCCACTGCTTTGATGCAGCTTCAGCAATTCCTCCAGGCTCTCACGGCGCAGGAGAGGCATATCCCCAAAGGTGATCAATACCTGGCTGCCCCGGCCCTCCGCCAGGCTTTGGGCTGCCTGCACGGCATGGCCGGTGCCAAGCTGCTCAGTTTGCAGGGCAAAGGCCAGTTCGTCGCCGAAGCGGGCGTGGATGGCCTCCTGCACAGCCTGAGCGCCGTGCCCAACGACGACGATGGGGGGCGTATCGGCCAAGGCTTCCGCGGCCTGGATGGCGTAAAAAACCAGGGGTTGGCCCAGAAGCGGATGCAGGGTTTTGGGAACGGCAGAATGCATGCGTTTGCCATGGCCGGCGGCCAGGATAATCGCAGTAAGGCTCATAATTTGCTCCAGTTTGGGAACCGGCAGGGCGCACTTTGAAACACCGCGCCTGCCGGGCGAGGTAAAGGATAGGGGTCTTGAGGGTCAGTATTCACGTTTTTCTAGCTGGGGCACCAGGATTCGAACCTAGATCCACGGATTCAAAGTCCGGTGTGCT
>DHPL01000043.1:21256-21906 GCA_002407905.1 Anaerolineaceae bacterium UBA5365 | reverse complement strand
GTGCTGCCATTGCACCATGCCCCATTTCAAGCAGCGCTTATTTTAGCATAGAATGCCTTCAGCGCAACGCGCCGGCCTGGAAGCCGGCGCGCGGTAAGAACAAGGGTTTACTTGCGTGTTACGCCGGTTTCACGGGCAGCTTGGGCTACGGCAGCCGCCACAGCCGGGGCTACACGCGGGTCGAAGGGCTGCGGGATCACCATGCCGCCGGCCCGGTCTTCATCGCTTACCAGGCCCGCCAAAGCGTGGGCGGCCGCCAGCACCATTTCATCGTTCACGGTGCGCGCGCGGCAATCGAAGAGGCCGCGGAAAAGGCCCGGGAAGGCCAGCACATTGTTGATCTGGTTGGGGTAGTCGCTGCGGCCGGTAGCCACCACCTTCGCCCCGCCGGCCTCGGCTTCCTCGGGCATGATCTCAGGCACCGGGTTGGCACAGGCAAAAATAATCGGGTCCTTGGCCATGCTTGCGACCATGGTGCGGTCCACCAGGCCCGGCACAGACACACCCACAAAAACATCCGCGCCCATCAAAGCGTCTTTGAGCTGCCCGCGCAATTGACTCAGGTTGGTGACCTCGGCCAGTTCCTCAGTAGCCCAGTTCAGCTTCTCCGGCCGGCCCTTGTAGATCAGACCTTTGCTATCGCTGAGGAT
>DHPL01000043.1:10546-21056 GCA_002407905.1 Anaerolineaceae bacterium UBA5365 | reverse complement strand
CCAGCCCCGCCGAAAACCACCCGGATATCCTCCATTTTCTTGCCGACGATTTTGAGAGCATTGATCAGCCCGGCCAAAATCACGATCGCGGTACCATGCTGGTCGTCATGAAAAATCGGGATCTCGCAAATTTCACGCAGTTTCTGCTCGATCTCAAAACAGCGGGGCGCGGAGATGTCTTCCAGGTTGACACCGCCAAAACTGCCTTCCAGTAATTTGACAGTGCGCACGATCTCGTCCACATCCTGGCTTTTAACGCAGAGCGGAAAGGCATCCACATCACCAAAGGCTTTAAAGAGCGCGCACTTGCCTTCCATCACCGGCATACCTGCTTCCGGTCCAATGTTGCCCAGGCCCAGCACCGCCGAGCCATCCGTGACCACCAGGCAAAGGTTATGCCGGCGGGTAAGCTCGTAGGAGAGCTCAGGGTCTTTCTGGATGGCCAGACAAGGCGCCGCAACGCCAGGGGTATAGGCCAACGAAAGTTCATCGCGATTGCTCACCGGGGCTGCCGTCTCAACGCGGATCTTGCCCTTCCACTCGGCGTGCTTTGCCAGAGAACGGGTGCCGTAATCTTCATTCATGCTCATCTTCTGCTCCTTAAACCATTTTTGCCGGATCGACGATCCGGTCGTATTCTTCAGCGCTCAGGTAGCCCAGGCTTAAGCAAGCCTCCTTGAGCGTTGTTTTTTCCTTCTGGGCCTTCTGGGCAACCTTGGCGGCCTTGTCGTAGCCAATGCTGGGGGTAAGGGCCGTCACGAGCATCACGGAGTTGCGCAGATGCTCTTCCATTCTGGCACTATTTGCCCGGATCCCGGCGGCGCAGTTTGCGTTAAAGGAAGCCATCGCGTCCGCCAGCAGGCGGGTGCTCTGTAAAAAGTTGTAAATGACCACCGGCTGGTAAACATTGAGCTCAAAATTGCCCTGCGAAGCCGCGATACCGATCGCTGCATCGTTGCCCATCACCTGCACCGCCGCCATCGTCAGCGCCTCACATTGGGTGGGGTTTACCTTGCCCGGCATGATGGATGAGCCAGGCTCGTTCTCAGGAATGCTGATCTCCCCTAACCCGCAGTTGGGTCCGCTGGCCATCCAGCGCACATCATTGGCGATCTTCATCAGGTTGGCGGCCAGCGCCTTCAAGGCGCCATGCGCGTAAACCAGGGCATCCTGTGAGGTGAGAGCATGGAATTTATTCGGCGCACTGTTGAAATAATGCCCGGTCAGCGCGCTGAGTTCCTGGGCCACGGCTTCCCCAAAACCTTCGGGGGCATTCAGCCCGGTGCCCACCGCCGTCCCGCCAATGGCCAGTTCGCGCAGGCCGGCGCTGCTTTCCTGCAGCATGGCCGCGGCGCGCTCCAGCATGACGCGCCAGCCGCTCAGTTCCTGGCCAAAGCGCAGGGGCACGGCATCCTGCAGATGCGTGCGCCCGATCTTGATCTGGTCCCAGTTTTCTTCTTCCAGGCGCCGCAACGTAGCGATTAGTGCTTCCAAACTGGGGAAAAGGCGTTCATGCAGTTCCGTTACAGCGGCAATATGCATGGCCGTTGGAAAGGTATCGTTGGAGCTCTGGCTGCGATTCACATGGTCGTTAGGATGCACCTTTGCTTCCGGGTCCAGCCTGGCGGAAAGGTGGGCGATGACCTCGTTGGCGTTCATGTTGCTCTGTGTGCCGCTGCCGGTCTGCCAAACCACCAGCGGAAAATGGGCCTCGTAGCCGCCGGCCAGAATAGCATCGCAAGCCTGGCTGATCAGCGCGGCCGTTTCAGCGTTCAGTTTGCCCATGCGTCCGTTTACGCTGGCGCAGGCTTTTTTAAGCACAACCAATGCCCGTACCACCGCCATCGGCATGCGCTCCTGGCCAATTTTGAAATTCTGGCGGCTGCGTTCGGTCTGCGCGCCCCATAGCGCGTCCGCCGGCACCCGCACATCACCTAAGGAATCGTGTTCGATCCTGTATTCATCCATGCGTCTCTCCTTCGATCTCCTGGATCTGCAGGCTTTCCATCGCGTCGCGGATGTGCGCCTGCATGATCTCGCGGGCCAGCTCGCATTGCTGGTGTTCAATGGCTTCCAAGAGTTTTTCGTGAAAATGCAGCGATTTCTGCAAGCGCCTGGGCAGGCTTAAAGTCACCCGCCTAGAGAGCCGCAGTTGCTCAGCCAGGTTGTAGTGGATGGACACCAGCACACGGTTATGCGTGGCCCCAAAAAGCGCCTCATGAAAGCGGTAACTGGCATCGTAAAAGGGTTCCTGATGCGCGAGGAAGGCTTGCATCAGGGCGACGGCCTGGCGCATCTCCTCCAGTTCAGCTTCGCCGCGGCGTTCGGCGGCCAGGGCTGCTGCCACCGGCTCCAGGTGCAGGCGAACTTCAAAGAGTTCCCGCAGGTTTTCCTGGTCAAAACTGAGCGCGAAATCCAGCTTCTCATAGAGTTCACGCACTTCCAGCTTGCGCAGCACCATCCCATCGCGGCGGCGGTTCTCCAGAATGCCCAGATACTCCAGGATCTTCAGCGCCTCACGCACCGGCCCTCGGCTTACGTTAAATGCCTCGGCCAGGTCGCGCTCCGAGGGGATGGTTTGGCCTTCCACCAACTCCCCTTTCATCACCATCTCGCGGATGGCAGCGATGATCGCGTCGTGGTAGCGCGGCGCCTTGATGGCGCCCTTATCCAAAGCGTCGAACATTATTCCCCCGCGCCATCCCCAGCCGCAATACGGGCCTTCTCGGCCCGGGCATTGGCACGTACATCGTCGTAGAGGCTTTTGCCATGCGCGTCCATCGCCACGACCAGCGGCCCAAAATCCTTAACGTCCAGTACCCACATGGCTTCAGGCACACCCAGGTCAAGCCAATGCACGCGTTCCACCGCCTTTACGCCGGCGGCCAATTGCACCGCGCAGCCCGGGGCGGCTTGCAGATAAACGTATTTGTACTTCGCGGCATTGGCCAGGGTTTCAGCAGCCATGCCGCCTTTGCCGATGATGGCTCTTACACCCAGTTCGCCCACCATTTGGGCATAAGGCTCCATCCGGATGCTGGTGGTGGGGCCTATCACGCGCAGTTTGTAGCCTTCGCCTTCCTTTTCCACCACCGGGCCAGCGTGAAAAACCGCCGAGCCCTCCAAATCCTCCGGCAGGGCTTGCCCGCCTTCCAATAAACCCTGGATGCGCAGATGGCCCATATCCCGTGAGGTAAAGATTCGCCCGGTGATGTAAACGCTATCCCCAACGTGCAGGGCTTCGATGGCGTCTTTTTGGATTGGGGTTTGCAGATAAATGGTTTGCATATTGGCTCCCATCTTAGAAAAGGTCTTCAACCCGGCCGTCGGGCCAGATGCGCACGCCACCCCGCCGGGTGACCCAGCAGTGGAAGTTGATGGCTACCGGAGCGATGGCCGTGTGCGTGGCCGCCGCGCCAATTTTGACCGCCAGGGCGTAAGTCTCGCCGCCCACGCCAGCAGCGCCCAAGCCCAGGGCATTGATCTCCTGCAGCAGTTCCTCTTCCAATTGGCGGTAGAGCGGGTCCGGGTGGTTATCGGTCCAAAGGCGGGTGCTGATGGCCTTGCGCGAGAGTTTGGCGGCAACGTCCATCTGCCCGCCGATGCCAATGCCGATGCCTACTGGCGGGCAGGGTTTGCCGCCGGCCTCGATAACCGTATCCAAAACAAAATTCTTCAGCCCGCGGTTTTGTTTGCCCAGCTGGGGCACGGTCATGATGCGCATGGCATTTCCCAGCTCGGCGCCGCAGCCTTTCAGGCTGGCGATGATCTCCAGATAGTCCAGGGCGGGCTCGTAGGACCACTCGTAATTGGGCACGCCTTCGCCGCTGTTGTCCCCGCTGTTTTTGCGGGTGAGCGGATGCACGATGCTGGGACGCAGCAGGCCTTCCGCGGTGGCCTGCACTACGCCGGCACCGAGCATGTCCGCCAGTTTGCCCGGCAGGCAGGCATCCCCAAAGCGCACGTACACCGTGGGGTACCCCGGGCTCTGGCATACGGGCATATTGCCTTCCCGGGCCATACGTGTGTTTTCCAGCATGGATTGCAGCATCCCGCGCGCGGTAGGCTTGGTTTCGCGCTCCAATGCTTCCTCCAGAAGCTGGCGGGTATCGGCGCTGATGTTCACGACCGCCCGGCGGATCAGCCGGTCCAGTTCACGGGCTAAGAGCGCCTGGTCGATAACTGCGCAATTACTCATGGTTTTCCTCCTGAATTTGCTGTAAAAAGCCGCGCATGGTCGCAGCCTTTTCCAAGTTGGATAAGGCATCAACCAGGGCTTCACTGGCCCGTTCACCAATCAGGGCTTCCGTGTTTCCCCGGAATTTCCGGGCTGCTTCTTCCCAACCCAGGGGGTTATGATGATCCCCCAGCGGGTATTCCACAGTTTTACTGAGCTTTCGCCCATCCTTGAGCACCAGGCTCACGCGGTGGGGCCAAATTTGCGGGTCGGCGGCGTATTGACCTTCCAGGTCTTCTGCGGTCCGGATGCTCACCTTGCCCATTAACGCGCCCACCTCCGCATCGCGGATGGCATCCGGTTCAAAACTCTCCTCCGCGATCTGTCCACTGGCTAATTGGCGGGCCAGCAAATACTGAGCGCTGAATTTGGCCGCGTAAGGGTTCTCCGGCCGGGCTTTATCCAGAGTCTTGGTGGCCAGGGCGTAGGTTTCATCCAGAATGCTTTCAATTTCCCCTGTTTCCAAGCTGTGTTCGTCCATCAATTGCTGCATGGCGAAAACCCCGGCATGGGCATGCCGGCAGCAGGGGTAGGCCTTCAGCGAGTTTTGCAGAACGCGCAGGGGGCTGGATTCCAATCCGGCAACCAGCTTGGTGGCATCTGCCTGAGGGGTCATGGCGGCTAGAAAGCCTGCCGGTCCTTCCAGGATGGTTTCCGCGCCGGTAAAGCCGCGCTGGGCTAACTCCACGGAGCGCAAACCAGCCGCGCAGGCGTTGGCCACATGCAGCACCTTACTCATCGAGCCATTACTCAAGAACTCCCATAAGCCGCTGGCCTGCGTACCTGCGCTTCCGAAGGCATTCAGGGTTTGGACCTCACTTAGCCCCAGTAGTTTGGCGGCAGCCGCGGCGGCGGCAAAGGGCCCGGCCACGGCGGTGGTATGCCAGATCTTATAAGCCCAGGGGGTGATGGCCTCGCCCACCCGCGCGCCGGCTTCGTAGCCGGCCACAACGGCACAAATCAGCTCCTGACCGCTCAGGCTAAACTCCTCGGCCAGGGTCCAGGCCACCGGGATGCTGATCGCGCCAAGATGCGTAATGGAGGCGTTGTGCACGTCATCAAAATCCAGGGCATGGCCGTAAACGGCATTCAACTGAGCGGCATCGTGGTAGTGGATGGGCCTGAACTGGGGCGCGAAACGGCTGGCCTTTTCACTGGCGCGCTGCGAAGACTCTGCAAGGTAACGGGCATAAATCCGCGCCGGTTCGGTCTGGCTGCCCGCTATGGCCACGCCAAGAAAGTCGAGCAGGGCCAGTTTGGCTGCCTGGACAACTGCCGGGCTAAAGCCGGTATAGTTCAGCCCCTGCAGATGAGCGACAAGTTGCCTGGTTTCGTTCATTGCACCTCTTTAGAATTGGGTTGGTATGATTGGTCTTACCAATCATACCATGTCCTGAACATATAAGTACCTAAACTGAGATTAATCGGCCGAAATAAAATGAATTCCCAGGCTATAAGCCCCTATTCAGTACCCAGGCAAACAATTTCCGGCGTCCCCCCTATGATCCGCGGTTTTACTTTGCGCGCTTTAGAAGGCCCTCGTCCTAAGGATACAAAAGACAAGGCCCTGGTAAAAACCAGGGCCTTGCGATCTGCCAGTCAAAACTCACTCAGAATTGTGCGGCCGGCGGCTGGGATATCCATCCTCAAAATCCTCCGGCTGCTCACTGCGTTCCTTCAGGCGCTTGGTGCGTGCCACCGCCATGAGCGTGAAAAAGCCCCAGGTGCTCACCACCATCCCGCCTACCAGCAGCGTCATGGATAAAAAATTGAGGAACAGGGTTGAAACGGTAATCTCCAGCACCATCAACCAGGCCAGTACCAGCGAGATGATCAGCATCAGCCCGCCGATAATGATCATGTTCCTCGAAGAAGCATTAGACATGCTTGTCCTTGAACAGCCAGCAGGCCACCAGGTGGCTGTTGCCCAAGTTGAACTCGGGCGGGCGCTCCACATCGCAGAGGCCCGGGATCATGTAGCGGCAACGCGGGTGGAAACGGCAGCCCGCCGGCGGGTTCACCAGTGAAGGCGGTTCTCCCGGGGGCACATCCTGAAATTCGTCCACGTTCTTGGGGTCCGGGTCGCTGGTGGCGGCCAACAAGGCATGCGTGTAAGGGTGGGCGGTTTCATTGATCAAATCATCGCCATCAGCCTTCTCAATGATCTGGCCGGCGTACATCACGTAGATGTGCTCGCTGAAATAGCGTACCGTGGCCAGGTCGTGGCTGATGTAGATCACCGCCAGGTTGAATTCGTCCTGCAGGCTGCGCAGAAGCTTCAAAATCTCAACGCGCACACTCGCATCCAGCATCGAAACCGGCTCGTCGGCCACCAGCAGGATCGGGTTCAGGATCATCGCCCTGGCGATCACGATGCGCTGCTGCTGTCCGCCGCTCAGCTGATGCGGGAACTTGGTTAAATAGTCTTCCACCGGCGTCATCTTAACTTTTTCAAGCACCGCGTGGATCCGCTGTTCACGCTCGGCCTTGTCGGTAACGCCATTGATCTTCAGCGGTTCCTCGAGGATGCCGCGCACGTCCATAAAGGGGGGCATGGCACCGTAAGGGTCCTGCTGGACGTATCCGATCCGCCGGCGAATATCTTTCAGCTCGTTGGCGCTCAGATGGGTGATGTCTTTGCCATCAAAGAAGACCTTGCCGCCGGTGGGGTTGTTGAGGCGCAGGATGGTGCGCATCAGGCTGCTCTTGCCGCAGCCGCTCTCGCCCACGATGGCGATCGTCTCGCCGCGTTTGAGCCTCAGGTCCACGCCGTCCACGGCGCGCACATAACCCGCGTGCTGAAAACCGAATTTCCGCAGCTCAAAAAAGACTTCAAGTCCCTGCAGATCCACAACGTATTCAGAGGGGTCTTCGGGCGCCTGGGTGTTCTTATCCTTCAGGGTCACTTGATCACTCATCGGTTTCACCTTGTCCTTCGTAGAGCCAGCACTTCACCCAGTCCTCGCCAAAGCGGAAGATGGGCGGTTCCACATCACATTTCTCAAAGCGGTCTGGGCAGCGGTCCTTAAAGCGGCAGCCGGTGGGCGGATTGATCAATGAAGGCGGCCGGCCCAAAATGAAATCCGGCTCTTCCTTGGCGCGCAGGCGCGGCACGCTGGCCATCAGTTTTTTGCTGTAGGGGTGGCGCGGCACGCTGAAGAAGCGATGGCTCTCGCTCACTTCCACAATTTGGCCGGCATACATCACCGCAACAATGTCCGCCAGTTCCGAGCTGGTGGAAATATCGTGGGTGATCAGAATAAAGCTGGTTTCCAGGTTGCGTTTGATGCGCTTGAGCAGGTTAAAGATGTTGGCTTGGGTCAGCACGTCCAGAGCGCTGGTGGGTTCGTCCAGGATCACCAGGTCCGGGCCGGTAACCAAGGCCATGGCAATCGCCACCCGCTGGCGCATCCCGCCGGAAAGCTCAAAGGGGTAGCGGGTCAGAAAATCGACCGGCACGCCCACATTTTGGAACATCTTGGCGGCTTGCTCCATGGCCTCAGACTTCTTGGCGCCATAATGCACGATCATCGGCTCGGCCACTTGCTCGCCCACGCGGATCACCGGGTTCAGGGAGTTCATGGCCGCCTGAGGCACCATGCTCATCTTCACCCAGCGGATATCCTTACGGTATTCCTCATCGGAGAGCGCCATGGTATCCACACCGCGTAAAATCACCTGACCGCTGTATTCACCGGTATTGCGGGGCAGCAGGCGCAGAACCGCTTTGGCCAGGGATGTCTTGCCGCAGCCGCTTTCGCCAACCACCACCACCGCTTTATTGGGGTAGAGGTCAAAATTCACGCCATCCACAGCCTGTACCGGGCCGCGGGTGGTCAAGAAATGCAGCTTCAGATCTTTGATCTGCAGCAAATAGTCATCGGTAGCGTATTCCTTGGTCACCGAAAGGTCAACAGGCCGGTTCATGCGCTCGGCTTTTTCCCGCGCCAGTTGGGTCTGTTCCCTGGTGGAAATCTTCGTTTGCTTATCAGCCATATTACATACCTCTTAATCTCGGGTTGAAGATCCGGTCAAGCGAGAAACCAAGCATGGCAAAGCCAAGGCCTGTGATCATCAACAGGGTGGCTGGTTCAAGGATCCAGTAGAACATGCCCTTGTAGAGGGCGCCGTTCTGGTAGGCATCGTTGATCACCTTGCCCCAGGTGGGGATTGTGGGGTCGCCCAGGCCCAACAGCGCCAGGGATGCTTCCAGGAAAACGTAAGCAGGCACCGCTGAAACCAGGCCGGGAATAATCGTGGGGATGATACGCGGCAGCAGATAGCGCACAATAATGCGCCAGTCGCCCGCGCCGTAAGCTCGGGCAGCTTCGATGTAGGTGGATTCTTTCACCTGGAGGAAGATAGCCCGGTCGGCTTTGATCACGCCGGTAAAGATGTTCAGGGCAATGGTTGCCCCCAATATCACCCAAATACTGCGTGAATAGAAGGTACCGATCATGATCAGGATGCTGAAGTAAGGCAAGATCATGTTCACTTCAGTTACCCGTTGGATCAGTTCATCCACCCAGCCGCCAAACCAGGCGCCAATGGCCGCGATGAGCATGGAGAGCACGCTGGTGCCCACGGCAGCCAGAAGGCCGAAGGCCAGGGCGATCGGCGCGCCCCAGAGGATGGCTGTGGTCAGGTCGCGGCGCATATGATCGGTGCCAAAGGGCCCGAAGACTACGCCGTGCATCACCAGTTCCAGGTTAACATCGGTTTCCGGCTCAAAACCGGTTACCTTAATGTCCATGGTATAGGTGCCCTTGTCCACCGCGGGCGGGTCGCTTTTGAGCACAGTAAACAGGCCTTGCATGGCATTGGTAATCGTGCGCCCATGCAGACGGCTCAGGCGTTTAAGCAGGCCTTCGTCCTGATTAAAGCGGAAGTTAAAACTCCGGCTGGTCGCCCCAAAATCAGACACTTTGATCTCTTCGCCGCTGGGAGTTTTGAGGGTGATTGCCACAAAGGGGTTCTTATCCGCGTAATTGGAGCGTATGTAAAGGAAGATCTCCTGCGGCGGTGTATCGTAGCTGTAGTCGAAGGTGTAGCTGAAATCGTAGGTGTTGCCGCCCTCACGCGGGGTGACGGTTTTGGTGAATTCCTCGGTGTCTTCGGTAGTCACATCAAAGGAAGCCGGCAGATCGTTCTTGGTGAACCAGTTGTACCAGACAGGCGGGGCATTGCGCGGGTTTTTATAAATGGTGTCTTCAGCGCCGCGCCAGAAACGAATAGCCTCATCGTAGGGAATGGTGACCACGGTAAAGATCGCCAGGCCAACAATTGCCAGGATGATCAGCAAACCAAATACTGCCGATGGATACCGGCTTATTTCTCTAAAGCTGTTGCGTAAGGCTTTCATAATTAGTTACTGCCTCCCCCCACCTTGACGCGCGGGTCAACGATCGCATAAACGAAATCGAGGAAGAAAACGGTGATCGCCAGCAAGTAGGCCATGATGATGGTCGTGCCAACGATGACCGCAGTGTCATAGATCTGCACTGCTCTAAAGATGGTCGTGCCCAGGCCAGGCCACCTGAAAACAGTCTCGGTGAGCGTAGCGCCAGTCCAGATACCAACCATCAGCAGGGCGAACTGGGTAATGATGGTGGGCAGGGTGGGGCGCAGGATGTACTTGCGTTCAATATCCCGCGAAGTCAGGCCCTTGGCCTTGGCCATATCTACATAGTCTTCACTGGAATAGATCAGGAAGAAGGTGCGCCGGGCGTAAACGCTGATGAAGAAGCCCGAAATAAAGAGGGATGATGCCGGCAAGATCAGATGTTTCAAAACGTCCAGGAAGTACAGCCAGCGGTCCTGGGGCGGGTTGGGCGAGGCCATACCGCCAAAAGGTAAAACCTTCAGCCAGGCTGCAAAGATCAGAATCAGGAAAATTCCATAGAACCAGGCAGGGATGGAAGAAGTAGGCGAGAGCGTTACCACCAGTTTGTCCCAAAAACTGCCGTAATACCTTGAAAGTCCCAAGGCGAGGAATAAGGTCACGAAAAAGAGTGTTACTTGCGAAGCGCCCATCAGCAGCAGCGTTGGCGGCAGCTTCTCCAAAATGATGTTCTTAACCATGCGCGAGCCGTGATCGCTGATCATGAAGCGCGCGCGCCCCAATTCCAGGCGCAGAGCGTTCCAGAGATGGCGTACGGAGCGGAGCATGAAAGGCTGGTCCAGGCCAGCGGTTTTTTCACGCATGCGGATCATATCTGCGGCCATCTGCATGCGGGTTTCAGTAGAAACCTGTTTGTTAGCCGTCATGGCGGC
>DHPL01000043.1:7033-10355 GCA_002407905.1 Anaerolineaceae bacterium UBA5365 | reverse complement strand
TTGGCGATCATGATGGTGATATAGAGGCCGATAACAATAGTAATAAGCTGCAGCACTAAACGCATGGCCATAAAACGGCCAATACGCTTAAAGGTGCTGGCGGCAGCACTTTTGCCGTAATCAATTTTGATTGGTTCTGCGTTTGCTTCGGTTGTCATCTGGGGCACCGCCTTATTGGGGCAAGAAAGGGGCAAGTTCGTAGAAACTTGCCCCTTTCTGCTAAATCTTCAAATAACTATTTGGCCGAAACGAACTCGACACTCGCGAAAGTCGGTTGGGCAACAACCAACGGCACCACGGCAACTTCGAGGCGGTTCGCGCCATCGCCGAGGGCGGTTGTCTGCTCAGCAGTCAATTCGATGGTGTAGTGGCCATCTTCAGCGGGGGTCGCATCCGCAACAGCCACAACCGCGTTGGTGGCGTCGTAAACCAAGTATTTAACCTGTTTCACGTCGTCGTTCAGGTAGGGCTGATTGTCGAAGGTGACGTAAACGTCGAAGGTGGCGGTTTCGCCGGCAGTAACCTGGCCGGGGCCTTCGATTTCAACATCAGCGATCTTGGGGGCCGCGTAATTGTCCCAGCGGTCTGAAGGATCGAGGTATTCATCGAAGTGCTTGAGCACAAGGCTCTTGCCGGTTACATCCAGGGTGTCCAGATAGTAGGGACCGGTTCCAACCCAGAAGTGACCCTTCTCGGTGTACCAGGCTTTGAGGGCCTCGTAGCGAGCGAGTGCTTCTTCCTCGGTAACGTACTGACCAAGGGTGGGCTCGAAGGGGATGGTCTTGGCTGCAATCAGTTCATCCAGGGCGGTGGCCAGGATCTCCAGGCTCGGGCCAGCGATCAGGCTGGTCTGTTCCAGTTCGGTCTCGGCGGCCTTGTAATCGGTGTAGGCCAACTTACCGTCGGCTTCGGCCTTGTTCATCATGGCCATCATGTCCCATGAACCCTGCCCGAAGGCATAGTTGGGCCAGAAGCGGTACCAGAAAGCGGTGAGCTCAGCATCGGTGCTGTAGTTCATGCTGTACCATTCAACGGTCAGAGGATCGGTGGAGGCGATCTTCACGCCGCGGAAGCCTTCCAGGAAGACCTGGTAGGGGCCAACAGCCTGTTCGTCAAAAATAGCGGATTTCTCGTTGGGGCGTTCGAAGGTCATGATCAAACCCATAACCATGTCAGCCAGCGAGACTTTGGCGCCATCATGCCACGGCACATCGAAGACATTGTCGTTGTAGGTTACAACGGTCTTGATGTTGGCGTTCACAGGGGTGGTGCCATTCTTTTCGCCGTTGGTGATGAAGACCTGTTTTTCAACGTCCCAATCAACCCAGACGTCCTCGGGCACGACGATTTCGTCAGCGCGTTCGAGGGTCACCCAATCGAGGGTGGTGCCAATGGGCAGGTCGGTCAGAGCCGTAACCACTGCGGACTTGGCGTGCATGGGGTGGACCAAACCAGTGAAGGGGTCAAAGATGAAGTCGTAGGTCCAGGTAGCGCGGCCAACACCCTGGTCAGAGGTTGTGTTGGAGCCGGCAACGGGGTTCCAGGGGCCAGCGAAGAGGAAGGTCTGGGTAGCCCAGCGCATGGAGCCACCTTCCTGATCGGCGAAGCGCAGGGTGTGCGGATAGATCTGGGCGCTTTCAACACCAGCAGCCAGATCGGCCGTAACCTGTACGCCCTCGCGATAAGGAACGAAGCGTTTGCTGTCCACGACTGCGACCTGGAGGGAGTCCTGCAGGCTCAGTTCGAGGGCGCGGAGCATCATTTCATGGCGTTCTTCGAGGGTCTTGAAGTCACCGCGGGCCAGGCGATCGCCGAGTTCCTGGAATTCAGGATCGGAGACGTTGGCCAGGAAGACCGGGATACGCTGGGCGGAAGTGTTCAGGAACATTTCCTGGAAGATGTTGGACTGGTCGCGGTCGAGGACCGAAGCACCCCAACCACCAGTGTACATGTGCCACTGGCCTTCGGCGGGATCGCTCTGGATCCAGACAGGGCTCAGGTCGGAACCGGCGCCTTCGCGGCGTTCCACGGCAAAACCGATCTGTTCCATGTTGTCAGAGAGGTAGTTACCCCAGGCCTGACGGGTCAGGTCGCCATCGCTGCGGATGAGGAAGACCACTTTGGCCTGTTCGCCATTGAACATGTACTTACCGTCTTCGATGGTGTAGCCAAGGGCTTCCATCTCAGGATCGATGATGGATTTGGCGGTTTCGAGGCTGAAAGCGTACTTGGTTTCAAGTTCGCGAACTTTCTCAGCCAGGTCGGCGTAGTCGCCAAAGTTGGTCATGATCATGAACCACTTGGGCAGTGCACCACCAGCGTAGAACTCCTGGTTGATGTAGTTGCGGTCGATCATGTAGTTGAAGGCTTCGCGGATCTTGCGGCTCTCGAAGGGGTTCGGGGCAGCAGCGGTATCCGTGAATTTGGCCGGGTTGAACTGAATGGTGTAATAGGTGCCATTCGTTGCGCTGTAGGGCAAACCGGAGGCAGTGAGCTCTTCGAACTGTGTGGAGGCCATGCCGTTGACATAAATGTCGATGGCGTCGGCTTCCAGTTGGGTGATGACGGACGCGTTGTCGATAGTGGAAACAACGATTTCGTCCAACCAGCCACCCTTACGGGTCGTGGGAGCTTTGGTGGGTTCCGGAACCGCGGTGGGTTCAGGAGCTGCTGTAGGCTCAGCAGGCGGGGCGGTCGGCTCCACGGGGGCCGCGGTGGGCTCCGGAGCGGGGGGTACTGCAGTGGGCGCGGCCGGGGGCGTGCATGCTGCAAGCAGCATAGATGCGGCCAGAACGACACTGAGAACCATGAACAACTTACGCTTCATTATGTGTTCCTCCTCAAGTGGGTTAAAGAATGATTGGTCTCGGATATGCACGCAAAACAGGATCTGGGTTCTCCACTAAACCTCGCCGGTTTTCCTTGCATCACCTTCTCCATATGCTAACGCCCAGTACCTTAAAACCTGGGCTGTATTAAACGATATTATCATTCGATAAAAAAACTGTCAAGCAAAGCCCTATGCCTTTGATTTGGGTATTCATCGGCTAAAACAGCCTGTTTCCGCCGATTTTTAAGCCCTTTTAAGCTGATATTAACAGTATGCATCAAGGCCTTTTCGTATCAGGTTATTAACCTTAGTGAAACTTCGCACATATTTTTATGCAGGCTTTTATTCATCCGAGGCATTCAATCCCAGCCAAAATTGGGGGTGCGGGATGAGCGGCAAGGCGGTGTTACTGGGAATATTGCTGGGAGTGCCTGCCGGGTCGGTTCCACTGAAACAGGCGGCGTCTTCTGCCGGGCTGCTATACCCGGAAAT
>DHPL01000043.1:447-6811 GCA_002407905.1 Anaerolineaceae bacterium UBA5365 | reverse complement strand
AAATCCCGCCCAAAGAGCGGACCCTCCGGGCCTGGCGCGTAAAGCTCCTGCGCGCCAAGGGGCAGGTGTTCCACGGCAACCCCGCATTTGCCCAGCTGCTGGGCAATAAAAGCGGCGTAGCGCGCGTCCGTTGCGCTTTGGCCCGTGTGCAGGCGCAGGGCCAAGGGGGTGCCGTCGCGTACGCTTTCCAGCCCCCGGGCCGCGCGCGGTGTTGCGGGGTCAGAATCAGCATCCTGCCAGCCCAGCGCTTCCAAGGCGCCGTTGGGGTCGGGCAGGGTTGGGGCAGAGGGTTTGACGTATTCCGGGCCCGCAAACCCCTCAGGATACAGGGGGGCAGCGAGCGCCTGGTAGTTGGCATTCAGGTCCAGGCAGGCCAGGAGGGCCTCGCGCAGTTCAGGCTGGCCAAAGTAGTCCGCGCGTTCATCACTCCAGGCAGCGTGCCCATCATCGAAGGCAGCCGGTTTGACGCCCATGACCAAAAAGCTCATCGCTTCGGGGCCTTCCAGGCTAGCGGCAGCACCATTGGCGGCCAGATCCGCGGCATCAAAATGGTAGGAGGGGTCCAATACATCGCAGCCTCCGGAAGAAAAAGCAGCCAGGGCCTCGTCGCCGCTGCTCACAAAGCGCAGCTCCAGGCCGTCGTAGCTCCAAAGCCCCTCACGCTCGCCCGGGTAGGCCGGGTTAGGCGTAAAGCGCATGCTTTCACCGGCGGTGTATGCCTCCAACTGATACGGCCCCCAGGAAGGGAGTCCTTCCTGCAGTTCAGGGCTCGCGGCTATCTGGCTGGGATCCAGATCCGCCAGCATTTGGCTGGGCAAGGGCAGCCAGGGGAAGATCGAACCCACCTCGCCGGGTGAGGTCAGGCCGGGCACCAGGGTCCAGGTTAAGGCCCGGGCATTGGGGGCCTTGATACTCTCGGTGATGTCGTGCCGCCAGAGGTTCGCCCGGTTTTGCACCCCCGCCGATGCCTGGAAACCCAGCACAAAGTCCTGGGCTTGCAGGGGCGTGCCGTCCTGCCAGGAAAAATCAGGGCTGAGGTCCCACTGATACACGCGCTGGTCCATGCTGAGTTCGCTTTCGCCGTCCCAGGTAAGTGCGCATTCAGGCCCGTGACATCCAGCCGGCCATACCTGCAGGCCGGATACCAGGGGCAAAACCTCCCCGCTGGTGGTCAAGACCATCGTGCCGGTCCTTACGGGAACCCGGTTGAGCGTGCTCGCCGTGAGTTCCAGCGGCAGCAGGGTTTCATTGCCTGCCAGCCTGCCGGTCAGAATGCCCAGCGCGGTTTGCTTCGAAATACTGGTCCTGCCATCGTAGGGGTTCAGGGCCTGGGGGTCCTGCCGGGTGCAGATCGTGAGCGTGCTCGGCGTGGGCGTGGGCGTTGGGGCCAGGGTAGCTGTGGGCAAAACCGGCGTTTGGCTGGGCTGCGGCGCTGGCAGGCTCGCCCGGCCCTCTCCGCCGCAAGCCGAAATCAACAAGCTCAGGGCCAATCCTATTAATAGTATGGTCCTATTCTTCATCATCATCCTCTTCGATCTCCGGAGGCCCGCCAAAGCGCAGCCTCAGGTAAGACTCGTAACGGTCCTGGTCAATTTCGCCGGCGTGTACAGCCTTCTGAACCGCGCAGCCCGGTTCGTGGCTGTGCGTGCAATCAGAGAACTGGCAGTTGGCAACCAGCGGGGCGATCTCCCGGAAGTAGGCGTCCAGTTCTTCCGGCTCGATGTCCCAAAGCGCCAGGGTGCGCATGCCGGGCACGTCTGCCACCCAACCCCCGCCGGGCAATTCAAAGAGCTGGCGCACCTGGGTGGTGTGCCGGCCTTTGCCTTTCCCCAGCCCCTGGCTCACCTGCCCCACGGCCAATTCCAGGCCTGGGTGCACGGCATTGAGCAAACTGCTCTTGCCCACCCCAGAGGGGCCCGCCAGGGTACTCAGTTTACCCTGCAAGCGCTCACGGATATCGGCTACGCCTTCTCCGGTTCGCGCGCTGGCGTAGATCACCTCGTATCCGATGCGTTGATACACCCCAAAAACTTCTTCGGCCTGCGCCTGGCTGGTCAAGTCCAGTTTGTTGGCCACGATGATCGCCGGGATGTGTTCACGCTCGGCGATGACCAAAAAACGGTCCAGCATCCGCAGCCGGGGTTCCGGGTTTTGGATGGAGAACACCAGCAGCACCTGGTCTGGGTTAGCCAGGATGATCTGTTCGTACTCGTAATTCACGCCGGAAAGCGCCCGGGAAAGCACGCGCTCCCGGGGGAATACTTCCTCGATGTTCCCGCTGCCATCCGCGTTCCATGAAACCCGCACCCGGTCGCCTACGGCCACCCGGTCGCCTTCGGCCCGGCCCCTGCGCAGCCGTCCGCGCATGCGGCAAATGATGTCGCCTTTTTCTGTGCGCACGGTCAGGTAACCTGCCTGGGAGCGGATCACCAGGCCGGTCAGGTCCATATCCGTAGAAGTTTTCTCAGCTTTCAGGTGTGGGCGTCTCCGTTGATGGTACGTAAGGGGCGTCTTCCCAGGGCATGGTGCCGCCGGGATCTTTGTAATTGGAATAATACAAGGAAACAATGCGCCGGAAGAGCGGCGCGCCGTAATCGGCGCCTTCACCGGCGTTCTCGAAAACGATGGCAATGGCGATGTCCGGCAGGTTGGGGTTGTTATTAAAGGTATAGCCGCCAAACCAGGCGTGTTCGTCCATGCCCGGGATGCCGGTTTGCGCAGTACCGGTTTTGCCGGCAATATTGCCCTTTAGCCCGCGCATCACGTGCGCCGCGGTACCGCTGGGGTTGCGCATCACCATGATCATCCCATCCTGGATGTCCTGCAGGTTCTGCAGGCTGACGGGCAGGTTGCGGCGTACTTCCGGGCTGAAGCTGTAGACATCCGTGCTGCCATCAATGGGGGTGATCTTCTCTACCAGCGTGGGGCGGTAAAGCGTACCGTCGTTGCCGATGGCGCCCAAATAATCCACCACCTGGATGGGGTTGCTCTGCAAGGTGGACTGGCCGATGGCCAGCTGGGAATTGGTAAAGGCGTCCGTGGGCATCTCCAGCTTGCCAGGGAAGGAGCCCACTTCAATTCCGGTTCGCTCGCCCAGGCCAAAGGCCTTGGCCATGTCGTAGAGGTCGCTTTTGTAGTTTAACTGCCAGAGCTGCCAGCCGATCTCGTAAAACCAAATATTGCAGGAGCGCATCAAGCCCTCCTCCAGGGTGAGCGGGCCGGATGCGGGCAGTTCGGACCAGTAGGTCCAGTCGTAACCCGTCCAGCCGTCTTTTTCCCAGGTGTGCGAACAGTTAAGCACGGAATCGGCGCGATAGATGCCGGCTTCAAGTGCGGTTGCCATGGCGATGGGCTTGAACACCGAGCCCAGTGGATAGGCTCCCTGGGTCGCGCGGTTGAGGGCCGGCTGGTTCTCTTCGTTCAGGGTGGCCAGATTGTTTTGGTCAAAGCCGGGGTTGCTCACCAGAGCGATGACCCGGCCGGTTTCTTTTTCCATTACCGCTACTGCCGCCCGGTAGTCAGCCAGGCTGTTCTGGATGCGGGTTTGCAGCTCGCTATCAATGGTGGTGGTGATCGAGGCGCTCACAACCTTTTCGGCGCTGGCGATGTTCGTCACGGTTTGGCCGTCGGGTTCCACCACCCGCAGGGTTAGCCCGGGCAGGCCGTTGAGGTAGGTTTCGCCCCAGGCTTCCAGGCCGTCCACGCCTACCAGGGCATCCGGGCTATAGCCCAGGCGCTTGTAACGCTCGGCCTGGTCTGCCGGGATGGGGTGCACAAAACCGACGGCATGTTCGGCCACACCGCCGGCCGCGTAACTGCGGGTGACGGATTCGTCGATCAGCAGGCTGCCGCCGCGGGCGTAAAAATCCAGATCGGTCTGAAAGCGCTGAGCCTGCTCCTGACTCACCTGGCAGATCGGGTTTTTCCAATCCAGGTTGCCAACGTTCATCAGGGTGCTCACCCTGGCTTCAGTGATGCCGCACAAATTGGCCATCATGCTCACAAAGTAGGCCTGCTCATCCGCGGGAAGCAGGTCGCGCCGCACGCTCAGCTGCACGGCCTTCACTTGCGCTACCAGGGCATTGCCATTTTTATCGTAGATATTCCCCCGCGCAGAAGGGTCGATATCCAGCTTCAGGCTGCGGCCGTTGACCAGCTCCGGCAGAATAGCCGTAGGGCTCCAGGCTACCTTCCATTCGCCGCCTTCCAGGCTAAGGTTGAGCAGGGAATCCCGGCTGATCTTGCCCAGACGGTTGGTGAGGTAGATGATGGTATAGGCCACCTGGGCGGCATTTGGGTTAAGGATGGCAAAGGAGCGCAGTTCGTATTCCATTCCGGCAAAGGTAAGCGCGCCGTAGGAGTCCATGTAGGTCTTTACCATGTCCTGCTGGCTGATCCCAGCCTGGGCGCCCTGGCTTAGCAGGCCGTACATGGTTTCGTAATCTTCTGTTTTTGCCGCTTCCAGAAAGGCCTTGGCCGCGGCTTCGGGGTTGGGGGCCTCGGAAACACTGATCTGCGCAGTGGGCAAACCCGTGGGGGTGGGCTGCGGCGCGACTGTTGGGGTTGGGCCCTTGCAGGCAACCAGGAGCAGGCTCAGGCTGAGGAATACGAGCAGCAGGCGTTTCATGCTGTTTCTATCCGGCGGATCTCCCGCCAGACCGTACAATCTATCTGCAGATAGCGCATGCAGTCCCGGGCAATGTCGGCGTTGCCGGACAGTCCGGCCGCCTCAAAAAGGTTTTGCAGGCTGCAGAGCGGCAAGCCCATCACGTTGGCGTGGCAGCCTTCGATACGCTCCACCGGGTGGAAACCGGCGTGCTGGATGGCGTAGCCGCCAGCTTTATCCCGCCAGTCTTCGCTGCTGATGTAGGCATCCAGTTCTTCCGGGGTGTAGCGGCGCATGTAAACCGCGGTGGTGCAGGATTCCAGTTGCTGACGCTCCTGGTAGCGCAGGCAGACCGCGGAATGCACCTGATGGCAGCGCCCGCGCATGTTCTGCAGAAACTCCAAGGCCTCGGCAGCATCGCGCGGCTTGCCGATCAGCCTGCCCTCAAAGGCAACGGTGGTATCGGCGGCGATCAGGGCCTCCTGCGGTTCCAGGCCGTTGCTGGCAGCCTTCTCGCCGGCCAGCCGGGCAACGTAATCCCCGGCCGCTTCGCCCGGCATCTGCGCTTCATCAATTTCCGCCGGCCGTACGCTGAAAGGCATGCCAAAGAGCGCCAGAAGTTCTTTGCGGCGCGGGGAGCCTGAGCCCAATACGAGTTGCGGAACTGCCTTCATACGAACTGCGATTCTAACATGTTTGCCCCGCGGGGCTTTGGGCCCGGTGAAGCATTGCCTGCTACCAGAGATAAGGGATCAAGCGCCAGCGTACCCTGGATAAGTAGTCCGCGTAACCGGGTAAACCGGCTTTTAACACTGCTTCTTCATTAAGTATCCGCTTCCGGATGATCAGGGGGTAGGCAAGAAAGATCAGCAGCGCAAACCAGGAGCCTAAAATCAGCGGCATCGCCATAAAAAGTAGCAGCGTGGCTGTGTACATCGGGTGCCGCACAACACCGTAAACACCAGTATCAACAAGGTGCTGGCCCTGCTGGACCTCCACGGTTCGCGCGAGCCAGGCATTCTGGCCCAGCACCAGCGCATACAAGGCATAACCCAAAAGGAAGACCAGCGCCGCTAGAGTAACAAAAAATAAGGGGACCCGGGACCAGCCATACCGGAAATCCAAGCCCGCAACAATAAAGCCCACCAGGAACATCGCCCCGGAAAGTGCTATCACTTTCCGCTGTGCGGCTTCCTTTTCCCGGTGGCCCAGGCGTTTCTCCAGCAGCCCAGGGGCTTTGCGCCAGAGCACCCATCCGGCGGCGAGCATGGGTACAAACAGCAAGGCTAGCAAAAGCCAGGCGTTCCAATACTGCAGGCTGCCGGCGGATGCAAATATTACGGCCGCGATGATGAAAAGCCCGCCAAGCAGCTTGAGCAAGGCATTGAGAAGCAGGCGCATGGTAATTTGACCTCTAGTTGAGGTTGGCAGGATAAGCCGGAGCAGCAGCGTTGGGCTCTTCAAAACTCGGCGCCTTGATTTGGTAGCTATCAAAATCCCGGGCAACACTGGTGTTCGGGAAGATGGCCTGGGCTTCAGCCAGCACCTCTTCATCGCGGTAGCGCCGCGAAATATGCGTGAGGATCAATTGGCCTACACCAGCCTGGGCAGCCAGGCTTGCCGCCTGGGCAGCCGTGATATGCCCAAATTCTCGCGCCAGGCCTTCTTCTTCACTGAGGTAGGTTGCCTCGATTACCAGAGCATCCGCCCCGGCGATCTTATCCAACAGTTTTTCCGGCCGGAAAAACTGTTGGATAA
>DHPL01000043.1:0-244 GCA_002407905.1 Anaerolineaceae bacterium UBA5365 | reverse complement strand
ACATCTTCCGGCCGAATCACGCGCCCATCGGCCAGTTGGATCGCCCGGCCCTCAACCAGGTCCTTACGCCAGGGCCCAGGAGGTACGCCAAGGGCCTCAGCCTTTTCGGCTAAGAAGGGGCGCCGGGCTTTCTCATCAAAACGATAGCCCAGCGATGCCGAGCCGCGGTGTTCCACCGTGAAGGCGCTGATCGTCAGGTCCTGTGCTTCAAAGATGGGCCCCGGAACGATGTCGTGCAGGTAGA
>DHPL01000040.1:80414-90635 GCA_002407905.1 Anaerolineaceae bacterium UBA5365 | reverse complement strand
ACAAACAGCGACAAGGATAAGGAAAAGGTATTATGGCTCGTATTGAAGGTGTTGACCTCCCGCGTAATAAACGCATCCAGATCGGCCTACGCTACATCTACGGCATTGGCCCCAAAACGGCTGACCAAATTTTGGAAGCCACCGGTGTAGACCCGGACGTTCGGGTTAAGGACCTGCCTGAAACCGAGGTTTCAAAACTGCGTGATCATATTGCCCAAAACCTGAAGGTTGAAGGCGATCTGCGCCGCGAGGTGCAGATGAACATCAAGCGGTTGGTTGAGATTGGCTGCTATCGCGGCATGCGTCACCGCCGCAATTTGCCCGTTCGCGGGCAGCGCACCCGTGTGAACGCCCGCACCCGCAAGGGCCCCAAGAAGACCGTTGCCGGCCGCGGCCGCCGCAAGGGCGCAACCAAGAAATAGTTTTGCGCTGGCCACTGCCTGAGTTTTGGAAAGGGGTTCCTTCTTCGCCCCGCGGCCCCCAAAACAAGGTATGCCGGCGAGCAGAGACCGAGTGAGGAAAGAATATGGCTAAACAAGCACGTACCGCGCGACGCACAACCACTTCACGCAAGGTGAAGCGCCAGGTCAGTTCCGGCCAGGTGCATGTGTTCGCGTCCTTTAATAACACCATTGTGACAATCACTGATATGCAGGGCAACACGCTCTGCTGGGGCAGCTCTGGTTCCGCCGGCTTTAAGGGATCCCGCAAAAGCACGCCTTTTGCCGCCCGCCTGGCCACCGAGCAGACCATCCGCGTAGCCCAGCAGATGGGCTTGCAGGAAGTTGAACTCTACATCAAGGGCCCAGGCCCTGGCCGCGAAAACGCGATTCGTGCCGTGCAGGCTGCTGGTATCCGCGTGCGTATGATTTCGGATCTTACGCCTGTACCGCATAACGGCTGCCGCCCGCCCAAGAAACGCCGCGTCTAATCAGAAGAAGGATAAAGAATTATGGCTAGATATACAGATGCTGTTTGTCGTCTTTGCCGGCGCGAAGGCGAAAAATTATTCCTGAAGGGTGAGCGCTGCTACACCCCCAAATGCGCTTTTGAAAAGCGCGGATATCCCCCCGGAGTGCACGGCAAGATGCAATCTGCCCGCCCCGGACGCGAATCGGACTATGCCAAGCAGCTGCGCGCCAAACAGAAGGCCCGCCGGGTTTATGGCATTTTTGAGCGCCAGTTCCGCCGCTATTACAGCCAGGCATCGCAGATGCGCGGCCTGACCGGTATGAACCTGCTGCAGATCCTGGAGACCCGCCTGAGCAATGTGGTTTATCGCCTGGGCTTTGCCTCCAGCCGCGCCCAAGCCCGCCAGCTGGTCAACCATGGCCATTTTTTGGTCAATGGACAGCGCGCAGACATCCCCTCGTTTGGGGTCAAAGTGGATGACGTGATTACCGTTCGTGACACGGCAAAGGATTCTCCGTACTTTAAGGGTCTTAAGGAAGAAGCCGAAGGCCGCACAGTGCCCACATGGCTTGCCCGTGATCTTAACGTGCTCAGCGGACGCATGCTGCGTCAGCCGGAACGTTCAGAGATCGATGGAAACCTCGACGAACAGCTGATCGTTGAATATTATTCCCGCTAGAGCGGATGAGTAGTCTTTCCGAAAAGATTGACTGATTAGAGGTAACCGTGCCAGGAATTTTAGAAATGGTAACACCCAAAGTAGAACGCGTTGATGAGTCCCGCGATTATGGTAAGTTCACGATCAGCCCTCTGGAACGCGGTTTTGGTGTTACTTTAGGGAACGCCCTGCGCCGAGTGCTGCTCTCCTCGCTGGATGGCGCCGCTGTGTCTTCGGTGCGTATTGTTGATGTGCAGCATGAGTTCAGCACCATCCCGGGCGTTCGCGAAGATGTGATCCAGGTGATGCTGCAGATCAAGCAGCTGCGGATGAAATTGCACAACAATATCGAAACCGCGCAAATCCACCTGGAAGTCAAGGGCGAAGGCACCATCACTGCCGCGGACATCATTTGCCCGCCCGAGGTTGAGATTATCAACCCGGAACTCTACCTTTTCAGCATTGATGAAAAGGACGCGCATGTAGAAATTGATATGACCGTGGAATCCGGACGGGGCTACCTGCCCGCCGGCGACCGCGCTGAGCGCCTGCCCATCGGTGTTCTGCCCGTGGACGCGATTTTCTCGCCCATCCGCCGCGTGAACTGGAGCGTCTCGAATGCCCGCGTGGGCCACAGCACCAATTACGACCGCCTGACCCTGGAGATCTGGAGCGACGGCACACTCTCGCCGGAAGCTGCGCTGATCAAGAGCGCCCGGATCATGATGAGCCATCTGCGCTTCATCAGCGGTACCAGCGAAGAAACTCTGGTAAAGCCCGCGCCCGTAGCCGAGACTGACAGCCACATCTCTTCTGAGATGGCCGAAACCCCCATCGAGAGCCTGGATCTTTCGGTGCGGGTATTCAACTCGCTGAAGCGCAATGGCGTGACCTCCATTGGCGATGTGATCGAACTGCTGGAGAAGGGCGAAGGCGCCATGCTCTCCATCCGTAACTTCGGAGAAAAGAGCCTCACGGAACTTAAGGCCAAGATGATCGAAAAAGGCTTCTTGGAAGACAAAGAAGTGGAGTAAGTTTTTATGCGACATAACGTAAAAGGCTACAAGCTCAACCGCTCATTCGGCCATCGCAATTCCATGCGCAGGACCATGATCATGCAGTTGTTTGAGCACGAGCGCATCCAAACCACGCTGGCCAAGGCCAAGAGCATCCAGAGCGAAGCTGAAAAGATGATCACTGTGGCCAAGAACAGCCGCAAAGGCGATGACATGGTTCAGATCAACGCCCGCCGTCAGGTGGCAGGCGCCCTGGGCAATGCCAGCAGCGAAATTGTAAAGAAACTCTTTGATGATATTGCTCCGCGTTTTACCAGCCGGCCCGGCGGATACACCCGCTTGCTGAAACTGGGACCGCGCCTGGGCGATAACGCCGAAATGGTCGTTCTCGAACTGGTTTCGGAATAATTAATTAAAAGGCCTTTCAATAAGGAAAGGCATGGCACATTACAAACTTATCCTCGCTTACGAAGGCACGCAGTATAGCGGCTTTCAGCGGCAGGCGGAAAAACCAAGCGTACAGGCCAGTTTTGAGGCGGCCCTGCGCCAGCTGGGTTGGCAAGGCAGGGCGGTGATCCCCGCCGGCCGGACCGATAGCGGCGTACACGCCTTGGGGCAGGTGCTTAGTTTCGATTTTGAATGGAAGCACCCGGATTGGCAGCTGCGCGCTGCCCTGAACGCCAACTTGCCCGCCGATATCGCTGTGCAGCAGGTAGAGGCAGTGCAGCCAGGTTTCCACCCCCGTTACGATGCCCTGGCCCGCAACTACGCCTACCGGCTCTACTTCAGCCCGGTACGTAACCCTTTGGTGGACCGCTTTGCCTGGCGGCTGGATGACCAGCCTGACCAGGAAGCCATGAACACCGCCGCGGCCCAGCTGCTGGGTGAACACGATTTTGCGGCCTTCGGCAAAGCCCTTAAAGAGGACGGCACGACCATCCGGCGCATCACAGAGGCCGAATGGACCGCCAGCGATGGAGAAATGCTTTTTTCCATCCGCGGGAATGCCTTCCTGTACCATATGGTCCGGCGGATCGTATGGGTGCTGGTACAGATCGGGCTGGGAAAGTTCCCGGTGGAAATCGTACGGCAGGGCCTGGAAACCGGTTCCACCGGTATTGTGGCTCTGGCCCCAGCCAGAGGCCTAACGCTGATGCACGTGGAATACCCGGCGAGGATGGATTAAAAAAGCAGAATGCCCAAGGAGCTTGGGCCTGGTGAGAAAAACGGAGAAAGATAGTGGAAAAAACATACGTTCCTAAAGGAAAAATAGCCGGCAAATGGCACCTCGTGGATGCCTCCGGCCAAACCCTTGGCCGCCTGGCTACCAAAATCGCCAGCCTGCTCATCGGGAAACACAGTCCGGAATACACCCCCGGCGTGGTGCTTGAAGACCACGTGGTGGTGATCAACGCCAGCCAAATTTTGGCCAATGAAACCCGTGTGGCTGAGAAGAAGTACTACCGCCATTCCCAATATCCGGGTGGGCTGAAGCAGGTTACTTTTGAACGCCAGATGGAAAAATATCCAGACCGGGTGATCCGCTTCGCGGTGCGGGGCATGCTGCCTAAGAACAAGCTGACCGCGCGCTACCTGGACAACCTGAAGATCTATCCTGGTGCTGAGCATCCGCATGGCGCTCAGGACCCGCAAGTGCTTAATTTAGAGAATTAATCGAGGTATTATGGCTGAATACAAAGAAGCAATCGGACGTCGCAAAGAGAGCTCGGCCCGTGTGCGTGTTGCCGCCGGCACTGGCGCTTTCACCGTCAATGAAAAGCCTCTGGAAGGCTACTTTACCCGCGCCGGCGATGCGCCCGCGATCTTAAGCGCCATGGAAGCCGCGGGGCAGAACCCTGCTGCTTACGATGTGAGCGTTAAGGTTGAAGGCGGCGGCGTAAGCGGCCAGCGCGACGCAGTGAAGCTGGGCCTGGCCCGGGCCATGGTTGCCCTGGACGACGGCGCCCGCAGGGGCCTGCGCGATAAAGGCTTGCTCACCCGCGATGCACGCATCAAGGAACGCAAGAAGCCTGGTTTGAAGCGCGCCCGCAAGGCACCTACCTACACCAAGCGTTAATTTTGGGCTTCGTGCCCCGGCTGCCGCTATTGCGTCAGCAAGCTTGCGATACAATCAAAAGGCTGCCAAGATTGGCAGCCTTTACGCTTATTGGAGCGCTTTAATGCCAGAAAAAGCTAAGATCAGCATCATTGGTTTAGGGCCCGGAGGGGCAGGAAATCTGAGCCGGGCGGCCTGGGAGCAGCTGCAAGGCTGCGAAAAGGTATATGTACTGGACCGCCTGCACCCGGCGGTGGCTGAACTGCCGCAAGGCCTGGAAGTGGAAATATTGCCCTCAGTAACTGCTGAACAAGCCGGGGACGAGAACCAAAACACTGTGCTTGCCGCCCGTTTGGTCGCCATCGCGGCAGAGCAAGGCAGAGTCTGCATTGCCTTGCCTGGCATGGGAGCCGGAAGCGGTCTAGGTGGGGCCATTCATCAGGCTGCCTTGGCAGCTGGTATGAGCATGGCGGTTTTTCCTGCTGTGGATGGGCTGGCCTTTGCCTTGGCGGCTCTGGACCTGGACCTGAGCGCAGGTTTGGCGCTGGCTGAGGCCGGGACGCTTTCCGCCCTGGAAGCGCCGAACTTCAGCCCAACCCAGGCGGCGATCATCAGCGGTATTCAGGATCATAGCCTGGCTACCGAATTGAAGTTGACCCTGATGGCCAATTACCCTGACGAATGGCCTGTGAAATTTGTGCACGAGCCAGGCCTGCCCAGCCAGGGCATCGAGGATTGCCTGCTCTGGCAGATTGACCGATCGGTCCGTGTTGGTGTTGGCAGCCTGCTGTATCTGCCCCCCTTGGCGCCGGGCTCGAGCCTGGAGGACTTTCAGCAGGTGATCGCCCGTTTGCGCGGGCCGGATGGCTGCCCTTGGGACCGGGAGCAAACCCACCTCAGCCTGCGGCCTTACCTGCTTGAGGAAGCCTACGAGGTTCTGGAAGCCCTGGACCAGGAAGATACTGCCCACCTCCAGGAAGAATTAGGCGACCTGCTGCTGCAGATTTTGCTGCATGCCCAGATTGGCGCGGAAGACCAGGAATTTAAGATGAGCGATGTGCTGCGCGGGATTTCCCAAAAACTAATCCGCCGGCACCCGCATGTTTTTGCCAGCCTTGAAGTGGACGGCGTGGACGGCGTGATCCAAAATTGGGAGAAGATCAAAGCAGCTGAACGTAAAATGAACGGCGGGAACCAGAAGGGAATGCTGGACGGCATCCCCAGCGCGATGCCGGCACTCACCCAGGCCCAGCAGATCCAGCAGCGGGCAAAACGCGTGGGATTCGATTGGGATGAGTTTGAACCGGTTGTAGCCAAACTGCGGGAGGAAATCGGGGAACTGCTGGAGGCCCAGACGGAGGCAGAACGCGTCGCTGAGGCAGGCGACCTGCTTTTCGCCGCGGTGAATGTGATCCGCTGGCTGGATCTTGACCCAGAAATGGCCCTGCGGGATACCAACAGCCGCTTCCGCAAACGCTTTGCCTACATTGAGGCCAAGGCGCGTGAACAGGGTAAAAGCCTGCAGGAGTTGGGGTTTGCCGCAATGGATGCCTATTGGGAGGAGGCCAAACGCCTTTTTGCCGCCGGCGGCGAGGACGGGCAGGCGTGAGCCAATCCCTGCCTTTGGACCCGTACGGTGAAGCTGAGGCGCCGCAGGGGCGCGTGCCGGCTGAGGAACTTGGCGGGGAAATAGTGCCAAGCGCGGAGGGGCGTTTGCCCAACGCGCCGCTGGATGGGAAAGTCTGCCCTCTGCCCCAGGATGGCCCGGGAGCGGAGGATGCAGCCGGGAAAGGCAGCCGGCAGATCGCCCGCGCGGCCGGTATGGTGATGATCGCCTTTGTGATCAGCGCGCTCATCGGCCTCCTGCGGGACATGCTCCAGGCCCGGTATTTCGGCATCTCGGTTGAGGTTGATTCCTTCTTTGCTGCCAACCGGATCAGCGAACTGCTCTTCAACCTATTGGCCGGCGGGGCTTTGGCCAGCGCTTTCATCCCGATGTTCACGGGCTATTTGGCCCGGGACGACCGGAAAAGCGCCTGGCGGCTGGCTAGCGGCGTGGTGAACACCCTAAGCCTCATCCTGCTCGCGGTAACTGTTTTGGCATGGGTTTTTGCTCCGCAGGTGGTGAAATATGGGCTCTTCGCCCTCGACCCCAACCCTGCGCAGGTACAGCTGGAGCTTACCGTACGCCTGCTGCGGATCATGCTGCCCACGGTATTCATCTTTGGCCTCTCCGGCCTGGCCATGGGCATGCTTAACGCGCATCAGATCTTTTTGGTGCCTGCCCTGGCGCCGGTGTTCTATACCCTGGGGATGATCTTTGGGATGGTGGCGCTGCCGGCGAGTTGGGGCGTTGAGCGCCTGGCCTACGGCGTGGTGATCGGGGCGCTGGCCCATCTGGGCATCCAGCTGCCGGCCTTATTGCGCCTGCCGCAGCGGGAATACAGCGCCAAAGAAGGCCTGGGCAATGCCGCCGTGCGGCGGGTGCTGAAACTGATGGTTCCACGGATGATTGGCGCCGGGGTTGTGCAGCTCAATTTTGTGACCAATACGCTCATCGCGCTTAGCCTGGGGGTGGAGGGTTCGGTCGCCGCCATCGGCTACGCCTTTAGGTTGATGCTGATGCCGCAGATGGCGATCGCCCAAAGCGCTGGCATCGCTTCGCTGCCCACGCTCTCCGGTCTGGCTGAATTGGGGCAGGTGGACGCCATGCGGCGTACCCTCTCCAAAGTGCTGCGCGTAGTACTCATTCTGGCGATCCCTGCCAGTCTGGGCCTGGTGCTTTTGCGCGGGCCTTTGGTACAGTTTTTGTATCAACGCGGGTCATTCACTGAACACTCCACTCAAATGGTGGCCTGGGCGTTGCTTTGGTACGCGGTGGGCCTGGTGGGGCACAGCCTGGTTGAGGTGCTGAGCCGGGCTTTTTATGCCTTGCATGATACACGCACGCCGGTAACGGTGGGCGTTGGCGCGATGACCCTCAACATTGGCCTTTCCTTTGCTTTTGTGGCCCTTTTCCGCCGGCTGGGCTGGATGCCCCATGGGGGCCTGGCCCTGGCGAACTCCCTGGCGACGGCCTTGGAGTGCGTTGTGCTGTGGGTGCTGATCTCCAGGCGCATGGAGGGGCTGGAAAGCAGGGAAATCGGTATCGGGGTGCGCGCCACCTTGATCGCCAGCGGGGTGATGAGCCTCTTCCTGTTGGCATGGAATTCCTGGGCGCCGTTTGGCGCTTTAGTTAAATTGGCTGGCGGCCTGATCTTGGGGCTGGGCAGTTTTACCCTGGTGCTCTGGGCGCTGAAACTGCCGGAACTAAAGAGTGCCTGGCAGGCCGTACGCCGGCGCCTTGGGCAGGCAGGCTGACGCTACTGTAAGGACTGACCCGGCGGGTCAGGCAGAACTCAATCAGCTTCCGGTGGATTCGTAACGCCGGCGGCCCAAGCGCCAAAGCAGATAGGCTGGCAGTAAAAAGAGCCCGGCAAGCAGGGGGAGGAAGACCAGGCCCAGGTTTTGGCTGCGGCCGAAAAGGTAGGCCAGCGGATAGGTCTGGAATAGAGCAATGGGCACCACGAAGGTAAAGAAGCGCAGCATCAGCTGGCCGTAGATCAGCATGGGGTAGCTGCCAAACTCGCGTCCGCCGTCTGTGAAAATGTTGAAGATCTCCAGGCCTTCGGTGGTGAAGAAGGTTACCCCGGCCTGTAATATAAAGAGCCCTGCAAATACGCAAAAGCCGCCCACCAGCATATTGCTAAGGGTGAGCAGGCGCAGAAAATCCCATTGGATTGGCCCACGAACGGCTATCAAAATCAGGATGATCAGGGCCTGGAGCAGGCGCCCCAGGCGGGAGAAATCCACGGTGCTGCCCAGGACCTGCAGGATGGCGCTGCGGGGCCGCAAGAGTACGCGATCGAAGCCGCCATTGGCGATCAGCACGCTAAAGCGGTCGAAGCCGCGGACAAATGTTTCGGCGAGGGAGAAGGACATCCAGGTGACCGCGAAACTCAGCATCACTTCGTCCAGGCCAAAGCCGCCCACACTGCCAAAACGCTGCATGAGGATCTGCAGGACCAGAAAACTGGAAAAGGCCAGGAGGGCTTGGCTGAGCAGCATCATCACAAAGGATTGGCGGTGCTCCAGCTGAGCGCGCAGGTTCATATCCAGGTATTTAGTGTACAGCCGCAGCATTTAGCCCCCCTGAAAACTGACGCGCCTGATCATGCGCGCGAAAAGCAGGCGGCCCCAGGCATAAAGCACCAGGCACCAGAAAAGCTGCAGCAGGATGGTAGGCAGGATGCGCTCGGTGGGGATGTGGCCGGAATAGATGAGGAAGGGCGCGTTTTGTACGGAGCCAAAAGGCAGCAATTCCAATAGCCGGCGAATGGCATCCGGGAAGAAGGGGAGGGGGATCAGCGAGCCGCTGAGTAGGTCCATAAAGGCGGCCATCAGCGTGCGGATGCCGGTTGGGTTCAGGGTGTAAAAGGTGCCCGCGTAGAGGAACATGGTGAGCGCGTTGAGGATGAAAAATCCCAAAAGCATGCTGACCAGAAAGGCCAGCCCATGCAGGAGGCTGTAGGGCGGCATGAGGCGGTAAGGCTGGGGAAGCAGGGCTGCCACTGCGAAAAGCGGAACCATCCGCAGCCAGGCTCGGGCCAGGCGGCGTGAAACGCTTTTAATGAACCAGTAATGGTAGAGGTCCATGGGCCGGCATAGCTCGTATGCCACATTGCCTTTGACGATATCGTCCAGGATGCGCAGGTCTACAAACCAAATGACCACCATGATCAGCAGGCCCTGGTTGAGCCAGACATAGCTCATCAGTTCGCGCTGGGTCATGGGGAAGGCGCTGGGGTTGCTGCGCAGGAAAGCCATGTAGAGCAGAATGTACATGAAACCCCAGAAAAACTGGGTGGTCAGCCCGGCCAGGGCAGAGGCGCGGTACTGAATGTGCTGATTGAAATCGGCACGGAAGATGGCCGCAATGGCTCTCACAGGGTGTACTCCTTGTAAAGCGAGAGCACGAGTTCTTCGGCGGTAGGCCCGGCGACGGTGAGGTCTTCGATCTCCAGTTTTTTGGCCAGCTGGCTGATGGCTTCCGAGACGCTGACGCGGGATGTATCCACCTGCAGCTTGGTCTGGCCTGGGCGCTGGTCTTCGATACTCACTCCTGCGGGTAATTCGGCTAAGGGCCCGCTGTGTTCGATGGTGATCCGCCGCAGCGGGCTGACCCGGCGCTTGAGTTCGTCGATCTGGCCATCCAGAAGCAGGCGGCCGTTGCCGATGAGCAGGATGCGCTGGGTGAGGGCTTCGATGTCCTGCATATCGTGGGTGGTAAGGATCACGGTGGTGCCGTGCCGGCGGTTTTGGCCGCGGATGAATTCGCGCACGGCAATCTTGTTGCGCGCGTCCAAACCGATGGTGGGTTCGTCCAGGAAGAGGATGTCCGGGTCATGCAGGAGCGAAGCGGCGATCTCGCAGCGCATGCGCTGGCCCAGCGAAAGGGTGCGGGTTGGCTGCTGGAGGATCAGGGAAAGGTCCAGGGCCTGAACGAGTTCATCCAGATTGTGCTCGAAGCGCTGGGCATC
>DHPL01000040.1:68037-80225 GCA_002407905.1 Anaerolineaceae bacterium UBA5365 | reverse complement strand
GAGCGCTGGCCGAAGACCACGCCGATGCGCGCTACATGCTGCATGCGGTCCTTCCAGGGAACCAGGCCGTTGATGCGCACCTCGCCTTCATCCGGGTAAAGAATGCCGGAGAGGATTTTGATGGTGGTGGACTTGCCGGCGCCATTGGGGCCGATGTAGCCCACCATTTCGCCGTCGTTAATGCTGAAATTAAGGTCCTTCAGGGCTTGAATGATCTCGTACTTGGGGGAGAAAAAGGCGCGGACGGCCTGCCCGAGGCCAGCTTGCCTGCGGCGCACCCGGAAGCTTTTGCTTAACCCATTTACTGTGATCATTTTCCCTCTCTTGCGTAAACGGAGCTTAGCCGGCGTAGCCACGGCAAGGACGAAGCCGATTTATAACATCAGTGGAAAACCGCGTCAATGCAAGCCGGCAAATGCGTGGGCATTTCAGGGGGCTGTGCATGAGCGCGAGAGCCTGCCAGGTTCAGCGATTGGTTCAGGGGTTGAAAATGGCAAAGCCTGCCGCGCCTGCGACTTCATAAGACTGGAAGCCCTGGGCCAGGTACCAGTCGCATATGGCTTTGTTTTCAGGGCTGGCATCGGTCATCAGCGCTATCTGGCGCATGGGGCCGATGGCGGCAAGCATGCGGCGCATCAATTCCGCGCCTATGCCCTGGCCCTGATAAGCCTTGAGCACC
Organism: Anaerolineaceae bacterium UBA5365; assembly: GCA_002407905.1. Taxonomy (GTDB): domain Bacteria; phylum Chloroflexota; class Anaerolineae; order Anaerolineales; family Anaerolineaceae; genus Mesolinea. The sequence continues at coordinate 79,546 of DHPL01000040.1, read as the reverse complement.
AGAATATCCTGGATGTAGGCAATCGTCCGGCCATCACTGATGGCGCGTACCAGACCCAGGAGCTTTTCACCCTCCCAGGCTGTGATCACTCGCCAGGAATGGGCGACGCCGTAACTTAGTTTTTCCGGATCCCGGGTGTAGGCCGTCCAGCCGGCATCGGCATACAGGGAGAGCAAGGCGTCTTGGGGAACGCGTTTTGTGCGAAGGTAGCGGACCATTGCCGTTCAGCCCATAATCCAGAAAGCGATGTATGCCACGGCGATGCCCAAAAGTACGCCTGCCAAAGCTTCGGCAGGTGAGTGCCCGATCACCTCTGAAAGCGATTTGAGCTCTTTACCCGGCCAGGTTTTGGCGTGGAAGATCTCGTCCACCAGCACGTTGATGCGCTCCGCGTGGAAGCCGGCCTGCCGGCGCACGCCGGTGGCATCGTAGACCACGATTACCGTGAGGGTGATGGCCAGGACAAAAAGCGGGCTGCCCCAGCCTTCGCTTAAGCCAATGCCGGTGGTCACGGCGGTCATGGTGGAGCTGTGTGAGGAGGGCATGCCTCCCGGATGCAGCAATAATGACCAATTCCAACGGCCTCCTCGCGCGTAAGCGATGGGCACCTTGAGCATCTGCGCCAGAAGCCAGGCAGCAATGCCGCCGATGGCGATATGGCTGGTAAAAACGTCCCAGACCATCTTAATCCTGGTCTTCCGCGAAAGGCGCGGCTGTTTCTTCACCTAATTGGCTGACCCGCAGCTGGGCTTTTTCCAGAATTGCGGCGCACTGGCTGCTGAGGGCTTTACCGCGCTCGTAGAGGGCCAGGGCGTCCTGAAGGGGCAATTCGCTGTTTTCCAGTTTTTCGATGACCTCCTGCAGGGCTTGGAAAGCGGCCTCGAAGTTTGTTTCAGTTGTCATGGTTTGCTCCTTCAATCTGGTCCAGCGTGGCGGCGGCAGCACCATCGCTGACCTGCAATTTTACTGCCTGGCCAGGCTGCATTTGCCTTACGCTGGTCAGCAGTTTACCTGTAGGCCCATCGCTGATGATGGCGTAACCGCGGCGCAGGATGGAGCCCGGGTCCAGGGCCTGCAGGCGGGCTTGCAGCGCGGCGTGGCGGAAGCTGGTGGCCTGCAGCTGCCCGGCGATGGCGCGGTCCAGGCGGGCACGCAACTCATCCTGACGCTGGATGGCGTTGTTCAGGCGGGCCTGGGGGGCCAGCCGGCGCAATTCCAAATCGGCGAACTGTATGGCTTGGCGGCGCTGGCTGAGCTGGTTCTGGATCAGTTGATCCAGGGTTTGCTGCTGGGCGCGCAGGGCTGCACCCAGCTCAACGTGCGTAACTTGCGTTGCCAATTCGGCCGCCGCAGTAGGGGTGGGGGCACGCAAGTCGCTTACAAAATCTGCGATGGTGAAATCGGTTTCGTGGCCAATGCCGGTGATCACGGGCACACGGCTGGCAAATATCGCCCGGGCCAGGGCTTCGTCATTGAAGGCCCAGAGGTCTTCAATGGAGCCGCCCCCACGGCCCAGGAGAATCAGGTCCAGGTCCGGCAGGGCATTCAAGCCGGCGAGGGCCGCGATCATGCTTTCTGCGGCGCCGGTGCCCTGCACCTGGGTGCTGGCCAGAACCACTTCCAGGCTGGGCGCGCGCCGCGCCAAGGTGTTGAGCATGTCCTGGAGGGCCGCGCCTGTGGCGGAGGTAACAATACCAATTCGGCGAGGCAAGGGCGGGATGGGGCGTTTGTGTTCGGCTTCAAAGAGGCCCTCAGCTTCAAGGCGGGCCTTAAGCCGGAGGAATTCCTGGTAAAGCAGGCCTTCGCCGGCAGGCCGCATGCTATTCACATAGAGCTGCACCTGGCCGCCGGCAGCGTAGATGCTCATGCCCCCGTGCACCTCTACATTCATTCCATCCTGGGGCTCGAAGCGCAGGCGCAGGGTGGATTGCTTCCACATCACACAGCGCATCTGGGCCTCGGAATCTTTAAGGGTGAAGTAAATGTGGCCAGACCGGGGACGGGAGAAATTGGAGATCTCTCCCCGCACCCAGAGGTCCTGAAGCACTTCATCGGTCTCCAGCAGTTCGCGCAGGTAGTTGTTTAAGGCAGTGACACTGAGAACTGTCGGGGTAAATTCGTCAAAAAGATCCACGCGGTTAAGCATAAAAGAAAGCCAAACAAGTGTCAACGAATTATGGCAGCTTATTTGCCTGTACAAAGCGGTTTTGGCAGCCTTAGGCCGGAGAGTAGAATGGATGAGAGCGAATGCTTTATATTTGGAAAAACGGACCTTTCATAGAAGCGGAACTTAGCTCACGAAGAGTCAAGGAGAAAAAATGACCAAAAAACTGCTGATACCCCTTGTGTTATTGATGCTGCTAAGCGCCTGCGGCACGGTGCTACAGCCCACGCCCGGCGCAGACCTGCAAGCCACGAATGCCGATCTCTCCATTAAGGCCACGGTGATGGCTGCCGAAAAGAATGCCCTGAGCCAGGCGCTGACCCAGGTGGCTTTGCAGCCCAGCCCAACTTGCCCGGCCTGCCCCACCCCCGAGCCAACCCTGATACCCAGCCCCGTGCCGCCGACGGCAACGCCTGAGAACCAGGCCACGCCAACAGCCACCGCCGGACCCACCGGCAGCATCAGCGGCACACTGATCTTTCCCTCGGATCACATCCCCAGGCAGCGGGTGCTGGCGTATAACTTCAACACGGGCCACTACTACTGGATGAACACGAATGCGGGGCAGAATTACTATCGCCTGGATGATATCCCCGTGGGGCGGTACTGGGTCCTGGCTTACCTTGTCGAAAACCCGTCGAATTCGGTTTACGCGGCGTACTCCAAGGCCGCAATTTGCATGATGCAAAATGCCCAAGCCCAATGTGACGACCACAGCCTGGTTGAAGTTGAGGTAAAAGCCGGTGAAGAAACCAAGGATATTAGCCCTTGGGACTGGTACAACCCGGACCCTGCTGGCAGCGGCTGGCCTACCGACCCCACGCTTAAGTAAGCTGCGGCAGTCCCAGTAAAGTCAACGGCTCCCATCTTTGGGAGCCGTTTGCTTGTCCGAGCGGGAATTGCGATTTACAGGCGCTGCTGATACTCCTGATAGGCGCGGTCCACCTCAGCAATGAGGGCCTGGCGGTCTTTATTGTAGGCTTGCTCCAGCTCTGGGCTGTAGCCGCGAATCGCCCAGGGGGCATGCCGGTTAAGGGCCTCCATCAATTCCAATACCGGCTCTTCGCTTTTGGTGGAGACCATGAGGCTGTGCTTTTTGCCCTGGCGGTCGCCCATCATCAGCGAGTGGGTGTGGCCCACGGTGATGCCATAGCGTTTTTGGGTGAGCGTGTGCATGTAGTACCAAAGCAGATCCTGGTAAGGCACGGCATCGAAGCTGCCTCCGTTTAAGAAGGCGAACCAGTTGGGGGTGAAGTGGTAATGCTTTTGCAGGACTTCATGCTGGCCGCTGAGTTCCTCATCCAGGTGGGCGCTGACGGCCTGGGGGTCGCCGTAGCGGGCCAAGTTCTTGTAAATGGGGTGTTCGAACTGCCCCCGGGAGCGCTTGAACACATTCAGCAATCCCAAGAGCGCCAAAACTGCCAGAACAACCAGCGCTGCGATCCAGCCCCAACCGCTGGCGGTGTAACTGGTGGCATCGAAGAGGAAGGGCATCAGGACGCCGTTTAAACTCGGCTCCTCCTCCAGGAGGGCTGCGTAAACGTTCTCCCTTTCCATCTTGCTAAAGGCGCGCAGGTTCCCCTCCATGGCCGCAGGAGAATTAAGATCCCCGGTGCGGTCCCCCTCAAATTTCACCAGGAGGTATTTATCCTCCAGCTGCATCACGTGATAGGCAGCCTGGGTGGTGACATTCCCGTTTTTCTCGCTGGTGTAGCGATAGCCGGTATCGATCACGCGGGAGGGCTGGACAGTCACGCGGCTCTTAAGCGATTGTGTGGGTTTTTCGTAGGCGGCCAGTGCGCTGGCTTCGATGGGGAAAGGCCCCGCTACGAGGTTGTAAATGTAGCGAAAAGAGGCCAGGGCAACGATGATCAGGGCCAGAATGGCCAGGCCGGTCATGATCGTCAGGTTGGTGTTCGATTTTTTCGCAGCAGTTTGGATAGGGGTAGCAGTGGTCATCTTCTCCTCCGAATTTTGAAATTATAACGATTGGGGAAATGAAAAGTTGCACCGCTGTCGAGACTTTGAAAGAAATTAGGCCTGAAATTGGGCGGGGTTTTATGTTATGCTTTGCCTCTGAGGCTACACATCATGTGCATCCGAGACGACCATCTACGCCGGCTGAAAAGCTTGATTCTGCTGCTTTTGATTCTTAGCCTCAGCCTGGCCGCCTGCACTCCGGCACCAGAACAAGGCCTGCTTGAAGTCACTTCGGAATTCCCGCGCAATACCATCGAACAAGGGCACGATTTCGATATCATCCTGACCATGCGCAACACTAGCGCCTATAACGCGCGGGTGAAAGAACTGCGTCTGCCAGGCGAGTTCATGAAGCAGGTCAAGTACATGGGTTCCAACCCCGGACTGACGATGACCACGAACAGCAATGGTGACGGGATCATTGCCATGGATTTGAGCATCGCGCCTGAAGGCAGCCATAGCGTGCTCTTCCGGTTCAATTCCATGGCCCAGGGGACGATCAGCGGGATTGGCCTGGTAAGCACCGATATGGGCGGTTATCAGTTTGAGATGAAAGCCACCGTGGACGGGGCCAACCCAAGCGGCTGGCAGCCGCAAGTATCCCCCACCCAAGGGCCGGACGCGCCATCACTTGGCGCCATCCCCTACCAGGCCGTGGTGCAGATCAAGGCGATGGTGCAGAAGGATGGGGAGATCCAGGTGGGTTGGACCGGCTCGGGCACGATCATCTCCAGGGACGGGCTGATTTTGACCAATGCCCACGTGGTGCTAAGTGACAGGTATTACCAGGTTGAGGACCTGGTTGTGGCGCTGACGCTATCGCAGGATAGCCCTCCGGTAGATACTTATTTTGCCGGCGTCGTCCAGGCGGACGAGCAGCTGGATATGGCGGTGATCAAGGTGCGCAGCGACCTGCAAGGGCGGGCCCTGGATTATGCCAGTTTGAACCTGCCGGCGGTGCCCTTAGGTGATTCGGACAGCCTTGAACTGGGCGACACGATCACAATTTTGGGCTATCCGGGCATTGGCGGGGAGACGATCACGCTGACCCGGGGGGAAGTGAGCGGCTTTACCGCTCAGGAACCGTATGGCAACCGGGCTTACATCAAAACCAACGCCACCATTGCCGGCGGAAATAGCGGCGGTTTGGCTGTGGACGGCCAGGGCAGGCTGATCGGCGTGCCGACCAAGCTGGGCTCCGGGGACGACGCTACCGACCTGGTGGATTGCCGGCCGCTTTTTGATACCAACCGCGACGGCTACGTGGATGAAAACGATAACTGCTTGCCAACCGGCGGCTTCATCAATGCCCTGCGGCCAATGCGCTTGGCCCAGGACCTGGTTCGGGCGGCCCAGGCGGGGCAGGTTGCCATCGTTCCGCAAACGCCCCAGCAGCAGATCTTCTCGCCGAATGGAAGGGTGATCTTTAGTGACGATTTCAGCAACCCCAACTCCGGCTGGATAGACTCCCGCAGCGAAGCCGGCAACACGCTCTACGCGGAAGGCGGTTACGTCATCGAGGTACTGCGCACGAGTTACGGCATTTGGGACTCAGTGGATTACGTTTATGATGACATCGTGCTGAGCGTGGATGCTGAGGTGCTGCAGGGGGCAGGTGACGGTGATTACGGTTTGGTCTGCGGCGAAATTGGGGATGATTTTTATGCTTTGCAGATCACCGAGGATGGCTACTATTCCATCTGGAAGCAGAAGGCAGAGAACATCATCTACCTGGCGGATTGGGCTTACTCTGAACGGGCGGCTACCGGCAAGAGCCATCAAATCCAGGCGTATTGCGGCAGGTCCAGGCTGATTTTGGCAGTGGACGGGATCACCCTCGCGGAAGCGAGTGATCCGGAATTCAGGCCGGGGTTGGTAGGCGTTATCGCGGGGACGTACCAAAACTCGCCTTTGCGCGTGCGCTTTGATAATTTTTCAATCATTCAAAATCAGGAATAATTATGCGGATAGAAACTTTAGTAATGCACCACCTGGTTAAAGGCGAGGACTTGAACCACCATGGGACCCTCTTTGCCGGCCGAGGCGCGGAATGGCTGGTTGAGGCAGGCTTTATTGCCGCTTCCAATGTGCTGCCGGCCAAGTACTTGCTGTGCATGAAGATTCACGGCATGCAATTCCGCCGGCCGGTGGAACCGGGCGAGGTGGTGCGTTTTAGCGCCGCGGTGGTCTTTACCGGGCGCAGCCGGCTGATCACTTACATCCGTGCTGAAACCAAGGGCGAACTGACCGTGGAAGGGTTCATCACCTTTGTGTACGTGGACGATGAGGGCCGCAGCCGCCCGCATGGACTGACGGTGGAAGCCGTGAGCGAAGAAGAGCAGGAACTGCAGCGGCAAGCTAGCGAACTCTAACTGCCTTGAGCCGCGTGATCAGTCAAGCCATCCATGCCGGATGGCTTGATTGGTTCTAGGGGGCGAGCAATCCTGGAATGGTGTTAGAGCAGTTGGTACCAAAGGAGGCCAGGTACCAGCAAGGAGGCCAGGAAGGCAGGGATGATGCTTGCCGGAACAAATTCCACGAGCAGGAGAGGGATGCTGGCCGCCAATGCAGCCAAAAGTGTGGTCTGTAATGCCGGGTCCGGAAGCGTTCCCTGCAAGACAGCACTGGTTTTGGCGCGTATAAGCAGAACCAGCGCAGAAGTGAGATAGATGCTGGCCAGCATGCCGGGCAGCAGCAAGACCAGCCAGGTTTGAGCACCAGGCAGCAAGAAAGTAAAAGTCAGCACCAAAGCAAGGCTGCTGAGCAGATTGAGGCCAAAAGGAATCAGCAGGTCTGCCAGAACCACCGCGCGCATGGGGACCGGTGTAAGCCGGCTGAGGTGCGGCTGGCTGAGATCGGTCCGCAAGGCGTTGAGGGCAAAGCTGCGCAAAGCGTTCGACCAAAAAAGAACCGCCAGGACGCGCAGCCAGATACTGGGAGCCAGGACGACTCCCAGAGCAATCAGCCCCAACCTTCCCAGATCCAAGACCTGGGCAAAGCCGAAACTGCGCCGCGTTCTCAGCCAGGCCTTGGCCAGGTAGGCACGCCAGCCGCTGGCCGTGGGTGAGAAACGGGAAGCCCGGGCGATACCGAGCCTCTTGTGCGCCTTAAGGCTGGCGGCGGCGCTGGTGAAGCCCATACGGCTCAGCTCTTTGATGGCGGTCTCCGCTGCCGATTCTTCGGCTGCCCGCAGCGGGATGAACTGGCGGGCCAGGTAGGCCAGCAGCAAGAAACTGCCCGCGATGAGCAAGAGCAGGGCCAGGACCGCCCGGCCATCGAATGGAGTTCCAGGCAGGAGGGTGCTGAGAAACCAGCCGATGGAGGGCGGGAGCACCAGCTGCGGCGTAAATACGATGATGATGCCCGCGGTGAGGAGCAGCGCCAGGAGCAGCATTCCGGGGAGCCAGGAAACGCGCCGGCCGCGCCGCTGCAGGGCGAAAAGGCCGGCAGCCCAGGCAAGGATATAAAAAAGCAGCTGCCAGGGCAGCGCCTTTAGCCCAAGCCCCAAACCGATGGAAAAATACTGCAGAATGTGGCTGGACAGCTCGCCGGCCGGCAGGATGGATTCCGCGTAGACGAAGCCGATGAGGATGAAAAGCGGCAGGCTGGGCAAAAGGGCCTTGAGCCAGGGCATGAGGAACCAGCGTAAGACCATCAAAACGCTGGGAAGAGGCTGCAGACAAAGTTGGTAGCGGTCGTCATCGCTGAAGGCAAGCGGAGAGAGGCGCAGCGCATGGATGGTTTGGAAGAGCGCCATCCCCAGGAGCAGGATGGCGGAGAGGCGGACGGCTAGGACCTGCGCCTGGAATCCAGGGAAGAGGCTGAAGATCACTGCCCCGCCTTGGGCCATCCAGAGCAAGGCCCCGAGGCCCATGACAGCTAGATACAGGATGAGGTAAACCAGGTAGATTCGGTTCGCGGTGCTTTGGTCCAGGCTGTCGTAAGCCGTGAAAGAAAGCAGAAGACGCAGCTCGCTTTCTTCCTGGCGAGAACGCAGCCGGTTGAGCGCCGCTCGCGGCGCATTGCTTAAGGGGTAAGGTCCGGGTTTAGGCAGCAGTGCTGTTTGCATACTCCAACTCACCGGCGTGCAGCGTGATCAGTTTATCCGTGATGTTCTGGCAGAAACGCAGGTCATGCGAGCTGACCAAAATGGCCTGGCCGGCTGCTTTGCGCTGGCTGAGCTCCTCTTCCAGAAGGACAACGCCGGCTGCATCAATGGCGGATGAGGGTTCATCCAGCAGCAGGACTGAGGACGGGCGGATAAAGCCCATGAGGAGGCCGAGCTTCAGGCGCATGCCGCGGGAATAATGATGCGGGAAGACATCCCTTGCATCCCAAAGTTCAAAACGGCGCATGAGCTGCTCCGCCCGCTGGGGAAAGCCATCCAGACTATCGTTCGCGGCAGCGATGAAATGCAGGTGTTCGTAGGCGGTCAGTTCCAGGTAGAAACGCGGCACATCCGGGATGAAGACCAAATGCCGGCGGACCTCCTGGTCCTGGCGGTGAAGATCGTGTCCGGCGACCAGAATGCTGCCCTCATCCGGCATGATCAGGCCGCTGATGCAATTGAGCAAAGTGGTCTTGCCCGAACCGTTCGGCCCGCGCAGGATGGCCAGCTGGCCAGGTTCCAGGTTAAAGCTGATATCCTCCAGCACCTTGCGGCTGCCATAGGCCTTGGATAAATTTTTCACTGAAAGCGCGGCTGTTTCGTCCATGCCTGCATTTTAACAGGAGTATGGTTTACCGCCGCCTCAGTTTGTGGCTATAATCTTAATATCTGCCCTACGGAGGAAATTAGATGCGCCAGGTGCCCTTTTTAGACCTTAAAGCCCCTTACATTGAGTTAAAAAATGAACTCGATGCCGCGTATAAGCGAGTGATGGAGGGAGGATGGTACATCATGGGCGATGAGCTGGAAGCCTTTGAGCAGGCCTTTGCCGATTATTGCGGCGCGGCGTACTGCGTGGGTGTAGGCAACGGGCTGGAGGCGATGGTGCTGGTGCTGAAGGCCTGGGGGATCGGCCCGGGCAGCGCGGTGATCGTGCCTTCCAATACCTATATTGCCACCTGGCTGGCGGTGAGCGAATTGGGGGCCGAACTGCAGCCCGTTGAACCGCGCCCAGCCAGTTACAACCTGGATCCTGAGCGCATCGAGGCAGCCATTACCCCTGCCACGCGGGCAATCCTGCCTGTACACCTCTACGGCCAGCAAGCCGAGATGGAGGCGATTACTGAGATCGCCGCGAAGCACGGGCTTTTGGTGCTGGAAGATAGCGCACAAATGCATCTGCAGGGGGCAGCCCCGTACCGCTCGGACCTGGTAGATTGCGCCGCGGCTTTCAGCTTTTACCCCGGCAAGAACCTGGGAGCGCTCGGTGATGCTGGCGCGGTGGTGACCAAGAACGCAGAGCTGGCTGAAAAAGTACGGGTACTGCGCAATTATGGTTCCAGAGTGAAATATCAGAATGAGGTGCGGGGGCATAACTCGCGCCTGGATACCTTACAGGCGGCATTTTTGGCGGCCAAACTGCCCAAACTGAACGACTGGAACACCCGCCGGGAGGCCACTGCGGCTTACTATTACGAGCATTTGGCTGAGGCCCCAGGCCTGGTGCTGCCCCGGATCCAAAGCGGCTGCCGGCATGGCTGGCACCTCTTCCCTGTGCGCCATCCGCGGCGGGATGCCCTGCAAGCCCAACTGACGGCAAAAGGGATCGGCACCCTGATCCACTACCCGGTGCCGCCGCACCTTTCGCAGGCATATTCAGGGCTGGGTTACCAGGCGGGCGACTTTCCGCTGGCGGAGGAGATTGCGGCTACTGAGCTCAGCCTGCCCATCGGCCCGCACCTCAGCCGGGATGACGCGGCGTATGTGGCCGATGCCGTGCTGGAGTTCTGCCAGGGATAGTTAGGGCAATGCCTAATGGCAGAGTTCAGCGGGAAATCCAAATAATACAATTCGGAATAGGCGCGGGCTGCCGGTTATTCTTCCGTGGGCGAGAAATCATCCTCCGCATCGCCGCCGGCTAAAACGATACCCTCGGCCTTAAGGCCACCAAGAAGGGCGAGCAGGATGGCGTTCTGCGCCTGCTGAAAGGCCTCGAATTCACGTGAACTGATGTAATAGGTGAGCGTGTAGCGCATGCGCAGGTCGCTGAGCCCCGTGAGGTAAAAGGATCCAAAACGAGTGTTGGGTGTTTCCTCTACGATCTTTCGGACCAAAGCCGGCAAAACCTCTAACTTGGCAGGGCTGTTGCGGTAACTGACGGGCAGGCTGTTTTGCACGCGGCGTTCGTCCATGCGCGTAAAGTTTTGGATGGGGCTCGCAAGCAGGTCGGAGTTGGAAAAGGTAAGCTCCTCACCGCTGATATTGCGCAAACGCGTCGAGCGCAGCCCGATGAGTTCCACCTTCCCGGTAAAACCACCGGCGCTGATTGAATCGCCGACCGCGAAGGGCTTGTCCAGGCGGATGGTGATGCTGGAGAGCAGGTCCGCGATCACTTTTTGGGCTGCCAGGCTGACGGCAATGCCCCCGATGCCCAGGCCGGTGATCAGGCTGCTGATGTGCAAATAGGGAATGTTCTCCAGAATCAGCAAAACCACGATAGCCCAGACCACAATCTTGACCAGCGAGGCGATGGCGCGTTGCGGAATACGGTGTTCCGCCTCGGCTTCGCTGGAATCCAGCTTTTCGAAGTAGGCATCGATGAGGGCGCTGACCCAACGCGTGATCTGCAAGCCCAAAAGGATGATGACCAGCAAGCGCAGGTAGGGCAGGTATTCCGGGGGCTGCAGAATGAAGCGCGAACCCAGCCCCAGGGCCAGGGCAAGCCCGGTGAGCGAGTTGGTAGCCTTGACCAGGCGAGCGAAGATATTGGGGGCGGTTTTGCCCTCCAACCTGCGCAGAAGTAAGGCGCGCAAAAGCATAAAAGCGAGGAAGAGGCCCAGGGCAGCCAGCAGGCCCGGGAGCCAGGCAGCAAGCGGTTCGTTCACGAGCAAATCACCAGTGGGCATCAGGGTTCATTCTATCATCTGGCATCAAAAAGGCGGCCGGATGGCCGCCTTTGGTGTGAAAGCAGTTGCTAGAGCGCTGCGTAACGCTCGATGAGTTTGCCTGTTTCGGCAAGGCTCTGTTCCCAGAAGGCCTTGGAGCGGATGTCGATCCCAAAGCGGGCTGCCAGGTCCGCGGCGCTGGCTTCGCCGGTGTTTGCCAGAAGCTGCTTGTAATCCTTGAAGAAGGCATTGCCGCGCTGCTCGTAGATGGCGTAAAGGCCTGTGCCAAACAGGCCGCCAAAGGTATAGGGAAAGTTGTAAAAACTGAGCTGGGTGCTGTAGTAATGGGGTTTCCAGGTCCAGGCGAATTTA
>DHPL01000040.1:59308-67934 GCA_002407905.1 Anaerolineaceae bacterium UBA5365 | reverse complement strand
TTTCCAGGTCCAGGCGAATTTATTGAGCACTTCCGTGTCCAGCCCGTCGCCATAGGTTTGGCGCTGGGCATCCAGCATAATTTCGCTGATCTCGTCCGCGCTGAGTATGCCCTTTTCCCGGCGTTCAAAGAGTTCTTTTTCGAAGATGAAGCGGGAGAGGATGTCTACCGTGGTCTGGGCATCACCCTGGATTTTGGCCTCCAGCAAGGCGAGTTCCTCCTGCGGGGTGCTGGCCTTAGCCAGAAGGGCGTGGAACATGATGGTCTCGTTCATGATCGAAGCGGTTTCGGCCAGGGTCATGGGAGTGTTGGTTTGCAAGGGCGTTTTGCCGGCTTGGTAGGCACAATAGTTGTGGAAGGCATGCCCGAGTTCGTGCGCCAGAGTCATCACCTGGTCGATGCTGCCATCGAAGTTGGCCATTACGCGGCTTTCTTTTAGGGCGGCCACCGGCATGCAGAAGGCGCCGCCGCGCTTGCCCGAGCGCTGTTCGGCATCGATCCAGTTTTCATCGAATGCCTGCTGTGCAAGGCCGGCCAGTTCTGGATCGAAGGTGGCCAGGTTCTCCAGGATCATGGCCCTGGCTTCGGAATAGGTGTAGGCGGAATCAGTTTTACCCACCGGGGCAAAAAGCGACCACCAGGGCAGCTTTTCCATGCCCAGCTTTTTGGCCTTGGCCTGGAAGTAGCGCCTGAACATGGGCAGGGCATCGTAGATGGCTGCCTGCATGGCGTCCAGGGTCTCGCGATCGATGCGGGCCTGGTCCAGGGCCTGGTGGACGCAATCGCTGCGTCCGCGGCGGGCGTTAAGGGTGTTTACCTGGCCTTTGATGCCGTTCAGGCATGCGGCCAGGGGTTCTTTCATCTCTTCCCAAACCTGCATTTCCAGTTTGTACGCGCGTTCCCGCACGTCAGGTTCGGGATGGCTGCGCAAGTTGATCAGGGCAGGCATGGGCATGGATTGGGTCTCGCCATCCAGTTCAAACTCTACTGATTTTTGCGAGGTAAGCGTTCCCTGGAGGTTATCCCAAAGCTCACCGGACGAGAGGTTGAGTTCCGCGGCCAGAGCTTCCTCGCCCTCGCTCATCAGGTAACGGGATTGCTCTGCTTCTTCCAGGAGGTAAAAGGCATGTTCCCGGGCGACACCGGGAATTTCCAGAGCGCTTGGCAAGGCCGGCCCCAGATCCCCCAGCCATTTGCGCAAAATCACTTCCAGGCGCATCAGCGGAATGGTTGCCATCTGAAAGGCGCTGAACATTTTCTGCGCCTCGGCGTTGAATGAATCGGTGGCGATAACAGCGCTGAGGTAAACATAGATTTTGCTGCCATGCAGGAGGATGGCATTCATCTTCTCTACGGAAGCGGCCAGAACCGATGCCAGCTCATCCGGACTGGCGTCCTTGAGCGGCTTCATCTGAGTGTCGTAAAAAGCCTGCAGGTCTTCAAGTTTGCCAGTGGTGCTGGCGATATCGGCTTGTAGTTGGGGATCGGCGAGGGAAGAATAAAGGCCGCTTAAGTCCCAGCGCGGGGGCGTTTGGTCCATTGTTTTTTCTCCTTTAGTTTAGTTGAGGAGATTATAACGGCGGGGCAGCGGCGTTTCCCAACGGAGGCTTTTACAGTTTAGGGGCAAACTAATGAATAAGGCCGGGTTGAACCCCGGCGAGCGCTTTTTGCTTGATTTCAATGAAGCGGTCCTTTAGGTTTTGGGCTGATGAGCGGGCCCGCCACCCGCCGCCGATCTGATACGCCGCTGCAGACCTGGCGAAAAATGTTGATTCCACCCGGAAGTGATCTATGCTGGAACCAGGGTGGGGGTTTTCCACTCACTTACGATCCACCGCTTCATACCGCTTCTCGTCAAGTGAGCCCTGGGAAGGGCTGGGGATCTTGGTTCGCCGATTCGGGCGGAGCTCAGCAAGGGCAGAGGTCAATTGCGTATTTCTGCCCTATTCCCGTCCAGCAATCGGGGCGTACGAGACCCAGCCCGCCAGAAATAATATCCAAAAATATTTATTATGCCTGAACCGGGGCTTCCAGAGCCATACCCAAAGCCAGGGCTTTTTGGTTGACTTCGATGAAGCGCTCCTTGACATTGGCGGCAATGATGGCTGGCCAATCGATGGCTTCCAGGCCCATCTGCCTGACCAAGGCGCCCAGGAGGATGATGTTCATCACGCGCACGTTGCCTAAGTGGCGGGCCAGTTCGCTGGCATCCAGGGCGAGCAGTTTGCCGGCGCGTGCCTGGATGAGGGCCTCGATCTTGTCCGGGTAGAAATCGCTGCCATTTTGGACGCCGATGGGGTTCACGCGCGCCCTATTGAGCACCACAATGCCCTGACCATCGCCGCGCAGATAGTCCAGGTTGCGCAAGGCTTCCAGTTCCTCAAAACCGATGATGATATCAGCCCTGCCTTTTTCCACAACCGGCGAATAAACCTTGCTGCCATAACGGACGTGGGTAAGCACGGGCCCTTCGCGCTGGCTCATGCCGTGCACTTCGCTCATTTTCACGTCGTAGCCTTCCTGCATCAGGCCTTCGGTTAGCAGTTTGCTGGCCAGGATGGTGCCTTGACCGCCTACACCGGTTAGCAATATGTTCTTTGTTTGCATTCTAGGCCTCCAGGACGATGGCTTGCACGGGGCAGACTTGGGCGCAGACGCTGCAGCCCACGCATTTTTCCGGGTCGATGGAACTTTTCTTGATGGCCGTCTGGAAAACGATGGCCGGGCAGCCGGTTTTGGTGCACTTTTTACAACCAATGCAAACTTCCTGATTGACGGTGTAACGCTGGGTGAAAGCGCCGGCAAATTCGGCTTCATCGAAGGCATTGCGCTTTTTGAGGGCGCAGGGCCAGCGGGTGATGATTACCGAAGCCTCATCCAGGGCGATCGCCCAATCCAGGGTCTCTTTGACTTGCTTCAGGTTGTTGGGGTCGATGACACGCACGTGTTCAAAGCCAAGCGCCTTGACCAGGTCCGGGATGCTTATGGCTTGGGTCACGTCGCCGGTGGCGGTGAGGCCGCTGCCGGGGTTTTCCTGCTGGCCGGTCATGCCGGTAATGCGGTTATCCAGCACAACGGTAATGGGTTTACTGCGATTGTAAGCCACACCGATCAGGGAATTGATGCCGGTATGAAAGAAGGTGCTATCGCCCAGCACGGAGACCACGCGCATTTTGTTGTCCGGGTCGCTATCGAATACCTGCTGAGCGCCATGCCCGATGCTCACGCTGGCACCCATGCAAAGCGTGCTCTCCATGGCGTTGTAGGGCGCGCCGCTTGCCAGGGTGTAGCAGCCGATATCGCCGCTGATCATGATGTTTTTGCGCCGGCCCAGTTCGTAGAAGAAACCGCGGTGCGGGCAGCCGGCACAGAGCGTGGGCGGGCGGTTGATGAGGGCTTCGGCCAGTTCCGGGTCCTGGGGGATGGGTGTGCCATAGATCGCCTGGCGTAAAACCTCTGGGATCATCTCCCCGTTGCGGGGGAAGAGCTCCTTGCCGGTGCAGGGGATGCCCATGGCTTTAATGTAGAGTTCCAGCCAGGGGTCGTTCTCTTCGATGATGTAGATCTTCTGCACCTGGCCGGCAAATTGGCGGATAAGGTCATCCGGCAGGGGGTTGGTAAAGCCCAGCTTAAGGTAGGAGGCATCCTCCCCGAAAACTTCGCGGGCGTAGAGATAGCAATCGCCGGAGGTGATGATGCCGATGGCGGGGCTGCCCATTTCGATGCGGTTCCACTGGCAAGTGTTGCTGTATTCCTTCAGGCGCGCGTAATTAGCCTGCAGTTTCACCTTGGCAGGCCGGGTGTTTGCCGGAGTGGCCACGTATTTTTTGATCTGGCGGGTGTAAGGCCGCAGAGCCAGGTTTTGGCGTTCCGCGAACTCAACCAGGCCTTTGCTGTGGCAGACCCGGGTGGTCATACGGTAAAGGACGGGGACGTCGTAGTCTTCGCTGATGCGAAAGGCATCGGCCAGCATGTCCTTGGACTCCTGGCTATCTGCGGGTTCGAACATGGGCACCATGCTCGCGCGGGCGTAGTTGCGGTTGTCCTGTTCGTTTTGTGAGGAGAACTGCCCCGGTTCGTCAGCGGTAACGATGACCACGCCGGCATTTACCCCCACGTAGGCCAGGCTGAAGAAGGGGTCGGCAGCAACGTTCAGGCCCACGTGCTTCATGGCTGCCAGGGAGCGCGCGCCAGCCATGCCCGCGCCGATCACTGCCTCCAGGGCTACTTTTTCGTTGGGGGCCCACTCGGCGTGGATATCGCCGCTGTATTCTTCGGCGATGGTCTCCAGGATCTCAGTGCTGGGGGTGCCCGGGTAGGCGGACGCGAAGCGCACGCCGACTTCGTAGGCTCCACGGGCGATGGCTTCATCTCCGGTGAGAAGTTGTTTCAATGCAGCCTCCGTAAAGAGTTTGGACTAAGTTAATTAAATACCCTTAGTCCTGGGCATGATTGTAACTTAAGTAAATGAAAATAGGCTGGCTTTGCTGCAATTATTTGGGCTGATTATTTCGGATTTGGCACAAGTTTTGGAATAAAAAGAGCGGTCCAACGTTCATAGTTTAGAGCAGCCATTGACGGAAGGGAGAATCCAACACCAATGGCTGCGCCTTGTTCTAATTTAGTATCGTATCGAAGAGCACTTTATCGTCCGGGATTTGTTCCGGAATGGGGGAAGAGACCCAGGTGGTGTTGTAGTAGTGCTTGTGGGTAATGTTCTCCGAGGCGATGTTTCCGCCCCAGGTGCCGCAGCCCAGAGAAAGGGTGAAGGGCATACCGTTATCCCAATTGCCGCTGTTGCCGAAGGCGATTCCCTGGCGGACCATGATACGGGAAGTGAAAGTTTGTTCGGCTAAGTGACGGATGTGGTCCTCGTTGAATGAATGGATCCCGCAACTATGGCCTTTACCCTTGAATTCGTGGATTTGATTCACGATCCGAATGGCTTCGCTGAAATTCTCTGCCTTGTAGACGGTGAGCACAACCGAGAGCTTTTCGTCCGAGAATGGATAGCCGGGACCGATGCCGCTTTCTTCCACCATCAGAAATTTTGTATCTTCGGGTACTGTTAATCCGGCTGCTTCGGCAATCACCAGCGCGGATTGGGCGGTGAGAGCCGTGTTCAGGCGCTGCTCTGGGAAGAGGGCAGCCTGCAATTTGTCCTTTTCCGCAGCATCACAAAGGTAGCCGCCGCGGTCTCTCAGTGCCTGCAGGGTTGGGCTGTATACAGGTGCCAGGATCACTACAGCGTTTTCTGAGGAACAGCTGGTGGCGTAGTCGAAAGTTTTGGAAAGCATGATCTTCTCAGTTGCGTCGGCGATATCGGCATCTACGTCCACCACGGCAACCGCGTTGCCTGCGCCAACCCCATAGGCTGGCGTACCGGAGGAGTAGGCTGCTTTTACCAGTCCGCCGCCGCCGGTGGCGACCACCAGATCGCATTGGCGCATGACTTCGCGGCTGATATCCAGGCTGGGTTCGGGAACGCTGATAATCAGGTCCTCCGGCGCGCCAGCCTGCCTGAGCACCTCCCGCAGCACTTCACAAACAAGCAAGTTTGTTTTCTTCGTCCGCGGATGGGGAGAGAACACGATGGCGTTTCCGCTCTTGATCGCGCCCATGGCGTTGATGACTGGGGTGGCCTCCGGGTTGGTGCAGGGCACGATGGCCCCCACAACGCCGACGGGCTTGGCGAGTTTTACCAGGCCTCTGGCTTCATCCCGCTCGATAACACCGACTGTTTTAGCGTATTTCATATCGCGATAGGCGCCGCGCACCTTTTTCTGAAGCTTGGCGTATTTCGCTTCGTAGTAACCCAGTTTTGATTCTTCAGCGGCTA
This sequence comes from Anaerolineaceae bacterium UBA5365, assembly GCA_002407905.1. Lineage (GTDB taxonomy): Bacteria > Chloroflexota > Anaerolineae > Anaerolineales > Anaerolineaceae > Mesolinea. The sequence continues at coordinate 62,096 of DHPL01000040.1, read as the reverse complement.
GTGTGGCGATCTTGTGGGAGGTCTCGGGCTGAACGATCGCATAAGCCATCCTGGCCACAAGGTTATCCACCTGCTCCTGGGTGAAACCCCTGGCAAGCGCCTGAGCTTTCCGGGCTCTGGCCATCAATTTTTCAACGTATTCTTTAGCGCCTGGTTCCGCTTCCATCATCCCTCCGCTGTCTCCTGGAAAAAACTGCTTGATAACAGCAAGCCTGCCGAATAATATGTTAGGTAATTAACTATTGAGTATATGTTATTCGATAGAGCTGAAATAGTCAAAGGTTTTTATGGTTATCAGGGGAAATGCCTGGCTAGATGGTCCGGCTAAATGCTCTGAGAATCAAAAAAGACCTGGGAACTTTGGTCCCAGGTCTTTTAGACCCTCGAAGGGTCATTGCTTTTCGAACTTTAGCGCCGGCGTCCGGAGGCGCGGCCAGCCATCGAGATGTAGTAGAAGAGCTGGAAGAGCGAGGTAATCAGGCCGGCTACGTAAGTCCAGGCGGCGGCGTCCAGGACCTGGGCTACGCCCTTGCTCTCTTCTTCGCTGCGCACCAGGCCGTTATCCTGCAGCATGGCTTTGGCGCGTTTGCTGGCGTTGAATTCCACCGGCAGGGTAACGAGGGAAAAGACTGTGGTGCTGGCAAAAAGAATGACACCGATGGTGAAAAGGCCGGTTAATTGCAGGGCCAGGCCGATCATGATCAGGATCAGGCCGATATTCGAGCCCAGGCCAACCAGGGGTACGATCATCTGGCGCAGGCGCATGGGGCCGTAGCCTTCCTTATCCTGCAGGGCATGCCCCAGCTCGTGCGCGGTGATGGCCATGGCGGCCACTGAGGGGGCATCGGCCACACCCTGGCTGAGGGCCAGTTTGTCGCTGCGGGGATCGTAGTGATCGGTGAGCTGGCCTTGCACGCGGGTCACGGTAACGTTCTGCAGGCCAACGCGGGGTTTGAGATGTTCGGCGGTCTCTACACCGGTAACACTGCCAGAATTTTGCACCTGGCTCCACTTTGAATAGGCACCCTTCACTTTTGCCTGGGCCCAAAGCGAAAGCAAGAGCCCCGGCAGCATGAAGATGAGATAACCAAAGTTAAAACCGCTGGATTGTATGGGCATTTTTCTTCTCCGTTTTCTTAATTTGCTTCAATGTTAATTACATGTAAAGCAAAGAAATTTTACAATGCTTCCCGGAGGGGCTTAATTTCCCAGCAGAATTTGTATAGCCTTGTCTAATTGCGGGTCACGGCCGGCTTCGATGTCTGCATCGGTCAGTTCCACCGTGTAGTCCGGGTTGAGGCCCTGCTCGTGGATCTGGCGGCCATTGGGCGTGAGCCAGCGGGCGATGGTGATGCGTACTCCGCCTTTCTCCGTCCGGAGCTGAATCCAGGTTTGCACCGAGCCCTTGCCGTAGGAAGTTACGCCAACCAGCTTACCCCGGCCAAGGTCCTGGATGGCGCCGGCCGTGATCTCGGATGCGGAGGCGGAACCTTCGTTGATCAGGACCACCAGGGGTATCTCGGTGGCGCGGCCGCCTGGTTCGGCCCGGTAGCTATCGCGGGTGCCATCGCCGTATTCTTCGTACATCACGATCCCGTTGGGGATGAACTGCGAAATCACTTCGATGGCAGTTTTGAGATAGCCCCCGCCGTTATTGCGCAGGTCGAAAACCAAGCCCACCGGCTTTTGGGGCATAAGCTCATCGAAGGCTTTCTTGAGCTGGGGCATGGTTTGATCGTTGAAGTTGTGCAGGGCGATGTAGGCAACATTGCCCTCTTTCATCTCGTGGTCCACCACCGGAACGGTGATTTTGGCCCGGGTGATGTTCACATCGAAAACTTCTTCACCGCGGCGGATGGTGATGGTTACGGCCTTGCCGGCCGGCCCAAGGATGCGCTTGAGCACCAGGTCGCCTGGGATGCCGGTCATGTCTTCGCCATCAACGGCGATGACGATATCCTTGGCCCGCAAGCCAGCGGCTTCGGCGGGGGAGCCGCGCATGGGGGAAACGATCTGAACATATTCGCCGGTGATGTCCACCCAGGCGCCAATGCCCTCGTACTCACCTTCCATTTCGGAGTTGGCCTGGGCAAAGGTGTCTGGGTCCATGTAGGAGGTGTGTTTGTCGCCTGTGGCGGCCAGCACCCCCTGGATGGCGCCGCGCATCAGCGTTGTGTCATCGATGCTGGTGCCCTGGCGGTGGACTTCATCCCAGGCAGCCCAGAAGGGATCAAAAATATTGGCACCCGGCACACGCGTGGGGACGATCAGTTCAGGCGTTGGCGTGGGCATCAGATCACCAGAAGTCGGGGGGGCCGCCGGGGCTGCCGGCGGGAAGGCGGCCTCTTTCAGGCCTGCCATGGCGCCCGCCATCAGACGTTCGTCGTCCAGGGGCTGGTCCACGTAGTTCTCGTGCAGAAGGTCCCAGACCTCCCAGAAAGGTTTAAAGAGTTCCTGGAACGCTGAAGGCATCCCGGCTTTGGGGTCATTAGAGCCCGAGTTAGGCGGCAGCGGTGTTGCCGGCACAACGGTGGGCACGGGGGTGAGCGCCTGATTAACATAGCGTTGAAAGAGGTCCGAAATGGGGTTGCCCTCGATTTGGCTGGATACACCGATCGCGGCCAAACAGCAGCAGGCCAGAACGGTCAGAATCAAAAAAACGATCAGGCAGGAACGCAAGGCTTTATTGTCCATCACAGGCTCCAAAAACTCGACTTAAGGCCTAAGAATACCACAATCGCTTGCCCGTTTGCCGGCGGCAGCAGGGTTAGGAAAGGGGAAGCACCAG
>DHPL01000040.1:55668-59118 GCA_002407905.1 Anaerolineaceae bacterium UBA5365 | reverse complement strand
TGACCAAGACCACGCGCATGCCCAGGCCGGCAGCCGTGTCCAGGTTGTCGGCGCGGTCATCCACAAAGGCACAGTTTTGCGGCAGGGGGGAACCGGCCATTTCCAGGCCGCGCTCAAAGGCCTGAATCTGGGGCTTGCACCAGGGGTTGGTGTCTTCGATGGCCACGATGCCGGTGAAACAATGGCTCACACCCAGGTGCGCCATACAACGCTGGGCGTGCGCACGGCTGGCATTGGTGAAAACCCATTTTTCCTGCGGCAGGCTGGAGAGGGCTTGCTCCAATACCGGGTCTGGGCTGAGTTGAGCGGAGAGATCCAGATCGTGCACGTATCGGAGGTAATCCAGGTGGTCCGCGCCGAATTCCAGCTGCAAACCGCGTAAGGTTGTGCCGTAGGAAGCGAGCAACCGGTCACGCAGGCTTGGAATCTCCTGGGAATCAAAGCCCATACGCTCGTGCATGTAAGCGTGGATACGGTCGGTAATCAGAGGCCAGATACCGGCGTCTGAGGGGTAAAGCGTGTCGTCCACATCGATGAAGATGTGCGTGAGGGCGGGGACGCTCATGGATTTTCCAGCCAATCGTTCGGGCCAGCTTGTGGGGCGTAGGCATCCAGCTTTTGCAGAAGCAGTTCCGGCTCCGGAGCGCTGATGAAAAGGCTGCGATGTGTTTCGAAGATGAAGCCTTCCCGGATGGCATGTTCCAGGGCTGCTAAAAGCGGGTCGTAATAATGCTCCAGGTTCAAAAAACCCACCGGCTTGTGGTGCATGGAAAGCTGGGCCCAGGTAAGGCACTCAAATACCTCGTCGAAGGTGCCCAAGCCGCCGGGCAGGGCAATGAAGGCATCCGCCAGCCCGGACATACGGGCTTTGCGCAATTGGATATCCGGGGTGACCTCGAGGCGGGTGAGACTATCGTGGATCAGGTGCGGGAGGTTCAGGCCTTCGTTAACCACCCCGATAACCTCGCCGCCATGCTTCAATGCACCCTCCGCAACCGCGCCCATCATGCCGGTTTTTCCCGCGCCAAATACCAGGGTACGGCCTTGGGCGGCCATGAGCTCGCCTAAGCGGTAAGCCCCTTGCAGGTAGTGTTCTGGCACCTTACTGGCTGACCCGGCGTAAACGGTGATTGTTTTTCTGAGTACTGGCGGCACGGGAATGATTATAACGGCAGTCCCCCGGGGTAAGCGCTAGGGCAAAAGCCTTGTGCAGCAAAAAAGCCTGCTTAAGCAGGCTTTTCCAAGTTGGCATTAATATTCCCGGGCGAAAACTCAAGCGGCGCGGGCTTCCTTAAGCTCGCGCAGTTTATCCAGCTCGGCGGGGGAAAGCTGCTTGGGCATGCGCAGTTCTACAGTAGCCAGGAGGTCACCGCGTTCAGCTGGTTTGCGCAGGTGAGGCATACCCAGGCCTTTCAAGCGGAAAGTTTTGCCCGTATCGGTGCCGGCAGGGATGGTGAGCTTTACGGTCTTATCAATGGCAGGCACTTCCACCTCACCGCCTAATGCCGCCACAAAGAAATCCACGGGTACTCTGGTGCTTAAGTTCGCCCCGTTGCGCGTAAAACGGGAGTCTGGGGCTACCTTGATACGCAGGTAGAGGTCCGCGCCGCCAGCCTGGCCGCGCAGGCGCACCCGCGAACCGGTATCCACGCCGGGCGGGATGCTGGCCTCCAGGGTTTTGCCGCTATCGAATTGCAATGTGCGCTTAGTGCCGCTAAATGCCTCCGGCAGGCTGATCTCGGTCTCATGCTCCATGTCCCGGGCTGCGGGCCTGGCAGTACGCTGGCCGCGCGCGGTGCTTTGGCGCGGGTCGGCGCTGCTAAAGCCGCCGGAATAAGCCCCGCCGCCAAGGCCTCCAAAGAGGGTCTCGAAGAAATCGGAGAAGCCACCGCCGCCGCCTATGCCCCCGAACATCTCGCTAAATTCTTCGGGTGTCACGGTGCGGTACTGCGCGCCGCCCTGATCAGGCTGCTGCCGCCACGGGCCCCAGTTGAAGTCCGCCGGGTTGCCGCCGGCATTCTGGTACTGCTGCCACTGGCTGCCGAACTGGTCGTATTTTTTGCGCTTTTCAGCATCGGAAAGCACTTGATAGGCCTCGTTGATCTCCTTGAACATGTCCTCGGCCTTGGGGTCCTTGTTCACATCCGGGTGATATTTGCGGGCCAATTTGCGGTAGGCGTCTTTGATTTCAGTTTCACTGGCGCTCTTGCCTACGCCCAGGGTTTTGTAGTAGTCCTTGTATTCCATCGTCTCGAATCCTCGTCAGCCTTAACCCTCTAATCGTATCAGAACAGTATGAGAATCATGTTAACAGGATGCCTGGCGGCAGAAAATTGTTTTGCGGCCATCGCTTAACCGCAGCCTAAACTATAATACCCAACTTGTGGAAGAGAATACCGTGCCCAACGATACGCCTGTTTTAGAGCCTGACCACCAGACTGCCATTCCGCGGAATTGGCTGGCGAATTACCTGCCGATGGGGATCAGCCAAATCCTATCCATTTTTGGCAGCAGCATCGTGCAATTTGCGATGATTTGGTACCTTACCGAACAAACCGGCTCGGCAACCTTTTTGGCGATGGCATCCTTCGTAGGCCAGATCCCGCAGGTGCTCCTGGGTCCTTTTGCCGGCGCGCTGGTGGACCGCTGGAACCGCAAGCTGGTCATGCTGTTCTCGGACGGGCTTGTAGCTCTGGTTACATTGGTCCTCATTTTCCTTTTCGCGATTGAGCAAATCCGGGCCTGGCATATCCTGATCGTACTCTTTTTACGCTCGCTTTTCGGGAGTTTTCAATATCCGGCGATGCGCGCTTCAGTGAGCCTGATGATCCCCAAGGAGCATCTGGCACGGCTGGGCGGGATCAATCAAGCGGTTTATGGGCTCTTGAACATCGTTTCGCCGCCGCTGGGGGCGCTTTTGATCAGCCGCTGGAAAATGCACGAGGTAATGATGGTGGACGTGGTGACCGCGGGGCTGGCGATCGTACTGCTCATGCTGGTCCGCGTGCCGCAACCGGCTGCTCCCGCTGTCAAAAAGCCGCTCACTCCGGCCAGTTTGCTGGACGATGTGCGGGCCGGTTTGCGCTATGCCTGGCAGTGGAGCGGGATGTTCAAGCTGCTGATCATGGCCGCGCTGCTGAACATGGTGATGGCGCCGCCTGGGTCGCTATTGCCGCTTTTGATCTCCAAGGTTTACGGGCGCGGGGCGGCTGACCTGGCGGTGGTTGAATCGGCTTTTGGGATCGGCGTGGTGGTTGGCGGCGTACTGTTGGGGGTGTGGGGCGGCTTTAAACGCCGGGTATACACTGTGATGATGGGAATCACGGGGATGGGCCTGGGCGTGATGATGATCGCTCTGGCAGGTAGGGAACAGTTTAACCTGGTGGTCTTGGGGATGGGTTTGATGGGCTTATTGAACGCTTTTGCCAATGGCCCCCTTGGCGCTATTGT
>DHPL01000040.1:49186-55473 GCA_002407905.1 Anaerolineaceae bacterium UBA5365 | reverse complement strand
GCGCCGATCGGCATGCTTTTCGCCGGCCCGCTGGCGGACCGGATCGGGATCCAGCCGATGTACCTCATTGGCGCGCTTGCCTGTACTGGGATCGGGGTAGCTGGATTTCTGCTGCCAGACGTACGCACCCTGGACAGCCAGGAGCCGGGCGGCCCGGATGGCGATCTGGCAGCCCAGACTGGAAGCGGTTCTTAGTTCCTTTTCGCGTATAGGTTTAACAGAAGGGCGGGAGGCCTATTCGGCTGAACTGGCCGCGCACTCCCAACAATGAAATTCTCCCAATATTAAGATTGGGCAAGCGGCGCGCTAAGGAAGGCTGCCAATTCCGAAGTGCTGGTGAGCACGGCCTGGGTGCCAGCACGCTCGAGCTGGACCTGGCTGCCAAAGCCGCAAAGTACGGAAAGCGACTGTGCCCCCGCGGCTTTCGCGGCGCGTACGTCCACTACCGTATCGCCTACCATCAGGCAATGCTCGATGCTCACGCCCATCACAGCGGCGGCATGGTGCAGAGGCTCTGGAAAGGGTTTGGTACGCGCGACCGTTTGTGAACTGACCACCACCTCAAAAAAATCAGCCAGGGCGTGCTGCTCTAAAAAATGTTCGACGGTGCGGGCATTGCGGGTGGATACCAAGGCTAGTTTGTAGCGCCCGGCTAGCTGCTCCAGCATGGGCCGAACGGCAGGCACCATTGGCAGGGGCTGCAATTCACTTTTTCTTGCCGCCCGATGTGCGCTCCAGTCCAAAAAGCGGGCCAATAGGCCGTCCAAACCCAGCCAGTCGGCTGCGGTCAGGATAAAGTTGCCGGGGGCTTCCAGGATATGGACGATCCTGCGGCCAAAGCGTTCCGCCCGTTCGTCGCCGAGAAAACCAATCAGGGCCTGGTGGATGCCCAGGGCGTAAACATCGTCGGTGTCCGCCAGGGTGCCGTCCATATCGAGGAAAATCGCCTGGATCAGAGCATGGTCCAGCGATGGGGCTTTTTTTTCGGGGCTCATGCCGGCAATAACTTAGCCCTTCTTCTTCATCGGGCGCACGTTCAAGGGCTCGTCGTCATCCGGCAGGGGTTCCATGAAGCGCGGGTCGGCTTCGGTTTCGGTGAGCGGAATCGCAGTTCCGGCTGCCAACGCCTCTTCGGTATCGCTCAGGCGCTCTTCCGCTGACCCAACTGCGTCCGGAAGGGACTCATCCTGGGGATAGAATTCCTGCTGCGCGGGGGGAAGCTGGCGGTCCGAACGGCCGGCTCTGGGGCTAACCTCCGGTTCCGGCTCGGTTTCGGTGATCGTCACCGCGAGTTCTTCCTCCGCATCCTCCTCATCCTCGTAATCTGCCAGCTCCGCGGCTTCATCCGCGGCGGTCATGCTGCTTAATTGCTGGATGAGCATCTGGTAGAAGGCGGCCATGCGGCCGGCGTTTACCACGGAGAGGCGTTCATCGATCCCGTGAACGGTATTGAGGTCCTCGCGGGTAAGAAAGTAGGGGCTAAACCGGAAGCAGTTGCGGGTAAGCGCGGTAAAGTAGCGCGCGTCCGTTCCGCCGGTGACCACATTGGGCACCACCTTCACGCCGGGGAAAGCCGAACGAATGAGGTGCTCCAGGCGGGCAAACTGCGGTGTATTGATATCGGCCAGGGGCGAGGGGTCCCAGGCGTGGCCATCCATCACGGTATCCGAGTGGGCCGGAAGCACCTCCACCGCGCCATCTCCCACGATTTCGCGGACGTGTTCAAAAGTTTCCTGAACGGTTTCGCCGGTAAGGACGCGCAGGTTTACCAGGGCTTCGGCCTCGGCCGGGAGAACATTCTCAGTATGGCCGCCTTTGATCACCGTTGGGGCGATGGTCGTGCGCGTGAGGGCGTTGGTGTTGGGGTTGGCAGCCAGGCGTTTTTTGAGGATGCCGCCAAAGAGCCAGGGGTTTGCCAGGGCCATGCGCTGCGTGAAGGGCAGCTCGCCGCCTACAAAACTGAGCACGAACTGCATCAGGTCGGTGTTTTGCGGGAAGGGGTTGGATTCCAGCGCGGCGATGGCCAGGGCTAATGTACCCACCGCGGTTTTCTGCGGCGGCGTGGAGGAATGGCCGGGGGCAACCTTGCTGCGCAGGCGCAGGGTGAGGTAGCCTTTCTCGCCGATGCCGATGGCCGCTACGGGGCTCTCGATGCCGGGTAAAACCCCGCTGGTTACCGCGCCGCCCTCATCTATGACGAACGAGAGGCGCACGCCGCGCTCCTGCATCACCTTGACGATCTGCTTCGCGCCTTGGAGGCCGGATACCTCTTCATCGTCACCAAAGGCCAGGTAAACGTTGCGTTCGGGCACAAAACCGCTTTTAACCAGGTTGTTGACGGCCTCCAGGATGGTGATCATGCTGCCCTTGCAGTCCAGGGTGCCGCGGCCCCATACATAGCCATCGGCTACGGTGCCGCTATAGGGCGGGTAAGTCCAGCCTGAATCGGGGTCCTCGTTGGCGGGAACCACGTCCTGATGGGCCATCAGGCAGATGCCCTCCAGGCTGGGGTCGCGCCCCTGCCAGGTGTAGAGCAAGGCATGGCGGTTGATCACCTCGCGCTCGAGTTTCTCTTCCAACTGGGGATAGAGGGTGCGCAGCAGCTCATGCAGGCCTTTGAAGGGCAGCGGGTCCGTGAATTGCGGGTCCTTGGAGGCAATTGTTTTGAACTGCGTTGCCAGGCCGATGCGCTGGGCGATGGATTCCGCGTCCAGCTCGGGGAGCTGCAAAGCTTCGGATTCGTCGGCCTCGATGGGATAATTGAGGGTGCGCACGATGACGATGATAATCAGGGCGAGTAATACAAGGCCCAATACGATCAAGAGGATGGTCATGAGGTCCATATCTGACTCCTTTACGGAAAGCGTTGCTTAAAATGAAATTGTAACGGATTAACGCGGGGGCGACCAGAACCAGGGCCTAGGGGAAAGGAGGCGTTGGCCTACGGAGGTAAATGGCGAATAATGCAAGCCTAAACCAGTTCTGAATACTTATTTGCTACAATCCTGGCAGGCCTATAATTGGAGATGCTATGGCACAGACAATCCTGGTGGTGGACGACCAGCCAAACGTCCGTACACTCTTAACCGATTACCTGACCGCGCAGGGGTACCGTGTGCTTACGGCTCCGGACGGGCAGCAAGGCCTTTACGTTGCCCGGCACGAACGCCCGGAGTTGATCCTGCTGGACATCATGATGCCCAATATGGACGGCTACCAGTTCCTCAGCAACTTCCGCCGTGAAAGCGAGGCACCGGTGATTGTAATCACTGCCCGCGATGAGGAGACGGATGCCGTGCTCGGCCTGGAACTCGGGGCGGATGACTACGTGATCAAACCCTTCCGCATGCGCGAGCTCTCCGCGCGCATCCGAGCGGTGCTGCGGCGGAAGACCGTACCTGTTACCCCCAATGAAGTGCTGCGCAATGGCGGCCTGAGCATGGATATCGACGCGCACTTGGTGACCATGAATAAAAAAGAAGTGAACCTCACCCCGCTGGAGTTCAAGCTGCTGGAAACGCTTTTGCGCCAGCAAGGCAAGGTGTTCACCCGGGCAGACCTCAGCGACCTGCTGGCCGACGATGGCTTTGCCGGCCTGAGCAGCACGCTGAATGTGCACATGCGCAACTTGCGGCTGAAATTAGGCGAAGACCCCAGTAACCCCGTTTACCTCGAGACCGTGTTTGGGGTGGGGTATCGCATGAATCGCGTTGAGAAATCTTGAAACGCTCGCTGAATTACAAACTTTCGATCGCCTTTATCGCCATCGCTGTCACGACGGCTTTGGTTTCAGTGTTCATCATTTTTCTCACCAGCCGCGACCGCTTTAATACCTATCTGACTGAATCAGCATCGGAAAGCACCGCTAACCTCCTGAGCAGATGGTACAAGGAATACGGCAGCTGGGAGGGAGTGGAAGCGCTGGGCCTGTTCATGCAGGCGAACAGCCAACAGGCCGGACCGGGCATGGGGATGGGCATGGGCCGCGGACCGGGTGGCCAGAATATCACCCACATCCCCGGTGAAGGCCGGCGCGATTTTACCCTGGCCAACCCGCAGGGAAGGGTGCTTTTCAGCGGACAGCAGCAGGTTAAGCCAGGCAGCAGCCTGAGCGCGGCGGAGATGCAGCAGGCAAATCCAATTATGGTGGATGGCCGCAGCATCGGTTTACTGCTCACCACCGACCGGAGCACTTATTACAACGTGGTCGAACAGCGCCTGATCCATAACGTGAGCGTGAGCCTTACGGTGGCCATGCTGATCTCCATTCTAGTGGCCGGGCTGACCGGTTTGCTCTTTGCCCGCTCGCTAACGCGCCCGCTGGGGGACCTGACCAAGGCCGTGAAAGGCCTGGCAGCCGGCGAGGCGCCCACACCGCTGGAAGTGCGTTCCAGCGACGAGATGGGTGAATTGACCGAAGCGTTCAACCAGATGAGCTATAACCTGGAAAAAAGCGATGACCTGCGCCGAAAGATGACCGCGGATGTTGCCCATGACCTGCGGACCCCTCTGACCGTGATCGGGGGCTATGTGGAGGCAGTGCGCGACGGGGACCTGGAGCCCACTGCGGAGCGCATGGTTTTGATTAGCAATGAAATCGAACATCTGAATAAACTGGTTGGCGACCTGCGGACCCTCTCCCAGGCGGATGCCGGCGAATTGCAGCTCAACCTGAGCGAGATCCACCTGAAGGAATTGCTGGCGCAAGCCGCCGATCTGTTTAGATTGCAGGCCGAGAGAAAAAAGGTAAGCCTGAGCCTGGCCCAGGACCTGCCAGGCTTGCTTGTGCAGGGGGACGAAACCCGGCTGCTGCAGGTGCTGGAAAACTTGGTAAGCAACGCGCTGCGGCACACACCCGCGGGCGGAAGGGTGCAGCTGGGTTATGAGACGACGCCGAACAAGGCCCGTGTTTGGGTAGAAGATTCCGGCAGCGGCATCCCTGCTGAGGAGCTGGACCTGGTTTTTGAACGTTTTCACCGGGTGGAAAAGTCCCGTCATGCCGAGGAAAACCAAAGCGGCTTGGGCCTCGCGATCTCCAAAGCGATCATCCAGGCGCATAAGGGGCGGATTTGGGCGGAACTGCCAGCAGAGGCCGGCACTCGGATCTGTTTTGAGCTGCCCCTGGCCTAAGAAGAAAATTAATCAGGAATTTCTCAAAAACGAATTCATACTAAATCGCTTTTAAATAGGCTTAGTCTATGATTGAACCAGGCCGCAAAGAGAAGCGGCAAAAACGAAAGGAAAAAAATGAAAAAGAAACATTTGACCATTTTGGCAGCGGTATTGATGATCACTGCCATCTTCTTCGGCAGTTTTGCCATCAAGAGCGTACAGGCACAGGCCGCCACACCTCCGCAAGCCGGCCAGTTTGGCTTTGGCCCCGGCGATGAGACCGTCCTGGCCGAGGCGCTGGGTGTGAGCGTTGAAGATATTACAGCTGCCCGTGCCGCAGCCTTTGAGGCGGCTGTTGATAAGGCCGTGAGCGAGGACCTGATCACCGAGAGCCAGGCCGAAACCCTGAAGAGCCGCACAGGCTTGATGGGCTGGGGAATGCTTTACCGGCTGGTTGGCAGCGAAAATGCGGACCTGATCGATGAAGAGGCTTTATTTGCTGAGGCCCTTGGCGTAAGCGTGGAAGACCTGGAAGCTGCCCGTCAGGCAAATATGACCGCCCGGCTGGAAGCAGCCGTAGAAGCCGGGACGCTGACCCAGGAAGATGCTGATGCCATGGCGGCCCACCAGGCCCTGATGCAGGATGACGAATTCCAGGCTCAGGTCCAGGAAAACCTGCAGGCTGCTGTTCAATCAGCTGTGGAGGCCGGCAAACTGACCCAAGCCCAGGCTGACGCGCTGCTGGCCCAGATGCAGAATCGCTTTGGCCAGAAAGGCGGTTTTGGCGGCTTCTTTGGCAGGTTTGGCGCAGGCCAACCCGGCATGATGCAGGGCGGATGCATGCGCGGCCAGGGAATGTTTGGCGGTATGCAGGGTAGGGGCGGCAGCTTCGGCGGAATGCAAGGCGGCCAGGGAATGTTTGGCGGCATGCAGGGCAAAGGCGGCATGTTTGGCGGAATGCAGGGCGGGATGACCCCCGGCGGACGCGGCGGTTTTGGCCCCGGCACCGGCCTCTGCGATGGCATCTGCTACTTCGATACCGATAACGACTAAGGCTTTGGTTTGATCCAAACCGTATTGAAACCGGCCGCGTGAGCGGCCGGTTTTGCTTGACAAGGCAGGTGCTTGCCTGTAAAATCAGCGTCTATTGCCGAGTTAGCTCAGTTGGTAGAGCA
>DHPL01000040.1:47082-49053 GCA_002407905.1 Anaerolineaceae bacterium UBA5365 | reverse complement strand
TCGACTGAAAATTGAAGGGTCCACAGTTCAAGTCTGTGACTCGGCATGGAAAAGAAACCTCTCTCAGGAATGGGAGAGGTTTTTTCTTGGTTGACGATTGAGTTTGGGGGATACAGCTCCTAGTCTAACAAGGGACACTCAGAAGATTCTGAGGTCGTTGCCTACCCAGTGTATGGGGATTTCAAGTAGCAAACGCGGCGTAAAAGATCCAGGGATGCTCCTGGCTCTGATACTTATGCAATGCAGCTGGACGCGCTGCCACTGCCCAGGTAAAACACCCTATAATAAGGCAGTAGATCGAAGCGGAGGGATGGATAATGACAAAACGTGTAGGACTATTAACCGCAGGCAGCGACAGCCCAGGCGTGAACGCCGCCATCCGCGGCTTTGGCAAGGCTGCTGCCAGCACCTACCAGATGGAAGTGGTTGGCTTTCGGGACGGCTTTCTGGGCCTGATTGAGGACCGCAAGCTGCCATTTGAAGGCGGCACACTCTCCGGAATCCTGACCCAGGGCGGAACCATCCTGGGCACCAGCCTGCAAGTGCCGGAATCCATCCAAAAGAATGGCAGTACCGTAGACCTGACCGAAGAGGCCATCGCCAGTTACCACGCCAACGCCCTGGACGCCCTGGTGATCATCGGTGACCGACCAGTACAGCAGGCTGCCTACAAGCTGGCCCAAAGAGGGCTGAACATCGTTACACTGCCCAAGGCGGCGGATAACGACATCCCAGGCACGGACAAGTGCATCGGTTTTGACAGCGCCCGGGAGATCGCGGCCCAAGCGATTGACCGCCTGCATACCACTGCCAATGCCACGCACCGGATCATGATCGTGGAACTGATTGGGCGTTCGAGCGGATGGCTTACATTGGGGGCAGGCCTGGCAGCCGGCGCGGATGTGATCCTGATCCCTGAATTTCCCTATGACATGAACGTGATCGCCAACGCGGTGAAGAAACGCCAGGCGGAGGGCAAGAACTTCAGCCTGGTTGCTGTGGCTGAACGGGCTTTGCCGCAGGAACTGGTGGCCTTCATGGAAGGCGCCGCCAAGCGTAAAGCCGGCAGCGAGGGCGATAGCCAGAAGGTGTTTGAACAAATCGAGGACCGCTACTCCGGACAAACGATGCTGCTTGCCCGGCGGCTGGAGGCCGAAACCGGCCTGGAAAGCCGGATCACCATTTTGGGCTCGCTGGTGCGGGGCGGAGTGCCTACAGCAGCCGACCGGCTGCTGGCTACTCAACTGGCGGAATGGAGCGCCTTGATGGTGCATCAGGGGCAATTCGGGCGGATGGCCTGCCGGCAGGATGGGTCCATGGCCAGCGTTCCGCTGGAAGAGATCGCCGGCAAGGGCAAACCCATCCAAAGCGACCACGGCTGGATCCGCGGCGCGTTGCAGGTAGGCACCTGCCTGGGTGTGGACGACCCGGTTGGCACCTTTGGGCTGGACGCGGCCTGGCGTTCCTAGTACTTGCTGTAATAGTCTTTGCGGATTTGCGGGTCCCGGGCCATTCCGGCTTCCAGGATATCCATCAGCGTATCGAAAAGATCTTGCGTGTAGGGATCGTAAACGATGTCTACGCTGCCATCGGCCAGGGATTTTGCCTGGTCGCCCATGCGGCTGATGAGATAGCGCGCGGTGGGATGGTAAAGCGAAGCCAATAAGCGGGCGGCCATTTCCGTATCCACCCAGGTGGCGATATCGTCGTGAAGGATGCCCTGGGTGAGGAAATCGCGGAAGGAATCAGCGCCGAGGGCGGGGGCTTCGGCCTCCGGGTCTGCGGTGGGCAGGCTTTCAAGTTCCCTGAAGAGGCGTTCCTCAACACGGGCTAGTTGGGGGTGGCGCAGCTCGAATAATACGGCGATTTGGAACATCCAGCGCAGGTAGGCAAAGGTATCCAGGCTGGTGGAAGGGGGCGCAACGCTGGCCAGAACGGCTTTTTTGGCATTTTGCATCAGGCCCAGGACGT
>DHPL01000040.1:42758-46915 GCA_002407905.1 Anaerolineaceae bacterium UBA5365 | reverse complement strand
TCCCGGGCTTCCAGACCGCTGCGCTCCTGCAGCTCGGCGTAATCCACCAGGTGGTAGGCTTTGGCTGCGAATTCGGCGGCGAGGAGTTGGTCGAGGTCTGTGGGGGAGGCTGTTTGGTCATCCGGGAGCATGCAGGCAAGTATAGAGCGCGTGAGCGAGAATTGTCAACATGTGGTTTCGTTTACGTAGGTAATTGTTTGGTGTTTATTGACAGTTCCCGATTTAGTACGGCATAGCGTGCCCTGTGATGAAAAAGCGGTCTTTACTGGACTCGGTTACAATGCCACTAATACAAGTGAAATAGGAGCTGGATGCTTGCTCGCCAAAAAAGATCGTCCCAGATTGCTATCTGGAGCATCGCTTGCTCACTATTTATGCTTACCAGTTGTACGACTCTGCCATCGGCAGATCTAAGTGAATGCGATACGGCTGTTAGCACGCACACCCGGGGAACTGGTTTCTGTGTTTATGAGGTTACAGGAGGAAGACTATGGAGAGAGCTAAAAAAGAACACCGGGATGACTGGTACCCCAATTATGATTTCGATCATATGATTATGATGCAGAAATGGACTGATGAGGAGCTGAAAGACCTTGGGCTGGATGCCGAAAAGATCAAGGCCTTCCGCGATCGCGAAAAGGAGTGGGAAAATCTTGAGCACTTGGCGCGAGGAGGACCATCCTAGGGAGCCGGCCGGGGAGGAGGACGGCGGTCAGTTTACGGCAGCATGCAATACCCCTATTTCCCGGTGCTACCCCCAGGCTTTGAAAACAAGCCTTTCATCCTGGTGATCGGCAGTGCCCAATATGGACCGCTGGATGAGGGCCACACCTGCCAGGAGGCCCGTGGGTCTTTAGCTTTACCCCATCAATGAAGTAACAATTCCTCAAAAAATGCCGAAGGAATCCATCCGGCAAGATTGCCCATTATCCCGCACATTTTTCATAGAATTTAGAGGGGGTGAGGGTGAATGAATGGGATAGAATAGACGCATGAAGCACCTTTTCAGTCCCTGGCGCATGAAATACATCGATGAACACAAAAAGGAACCCGGCTGTGCATTTTGCAATGCCCTGCAAGGCGAGGACGGGCCCGGGAACCTGATCCTCTGGCGGGGCGGGAAGGTCTTTATCATCCTTAATCTCTTCCCTTATACCAGCGGGCACGTGATGGTGCTGCCCTATAAACATTGCGACCAGCTGACTGATCTGGATGATGAAACACTCGCAGAGATGATGCGCGTTGTACGCAGGCTGGCCGGCCTACTGAAGGCCGAGTACCACTGCCAGGGCATCAACATCGGAATGAACGTTGGCCTGGCCGCGGGCGCGGGCATCGCTGAGCATCTGCATATGCATCTCGTTCCCCGTTGGGTGGGGGATTCTAACTTTGAAAGCGTGGTGGGCCATACCCGGGTGATCCCGGAGGCCCTGGAAGTAACTTACAATCGGCTTAAGACAGCCTGGGAGAGCGGCGAAACGCTCCCCTGATCAGCAAGAAACTTTGAAAATAATAGGCTTGGAAATGCCTGGTGGTGTCAGGCTCTTGAACGCGCGGCCAGCCCGGAAATAAACAAGATCAGGCCGATAACCACCAGCCCGGCCGGCCAGTAATTCTGTAGATTTTCAACTTCCAGCAATTTGGCGCCGCCAAAAACCATGAACAAGGCCGCGCTCACAAAGATGAGCGAGAGGCCGGCCTTCCAATCCGGCTTGCCGTTGAGTTCAAACCAAGTGGAAAAGATGAGGCCCAGGCCCAAAAACGCGATCATCGAATACCAAAGCACCGCGCCATATTCCGGCACCAGCCAGAGGTTCACGCCCACGCCCAACACCAGCGAGCCGATGATGGCCAGGCTTCCGCTGCGCTGCATGGCTGCCACGACCACCAGGACCATCCCGATACCCAGGCCGATGATGGGCGGGGTGAGCCAGGCCACAGCCTTTGGGTAGAACTCGCGCAGGATCAAACCCGCGCCAATAAGCATCAGCAAGAGCCCCAGTGTGATCGAGTCGCGTTTGCGCATTGTTTTATCTCCCTGACAACAAAAAATCCAGGCCGCACTCCCATATGGAGATTAGAGCCTGGATAATGATGTGCAATTTTTTTGCCAGAGCGCTTAACGGCTGCCTTTCAGCTGACGCCGCAGCCAGGAGGAGGCCTGGCTCTCGTGCTGGCGGATGACCAGCGTAGAGCAGGGGGCGGCATTGCGCACCTTGGCCACAAAATTGCCGAAGAGCTCCTGACTGGGGTCATCGCCTTCGTAGGAACCGATGATCACCAGGTCGTAGTCCAGCTCCGCGGCTTTCTGGGCGATCATGCCGGCTGGATCTTCAGATTCGTAGACCTGGAGGGTGGCATTGGCAGGTATATTGCCGATCTCGGTGAGCACGACTTCCTGGAGGAAAGCCATGCTGTCTTCGTAACTTTCCTCCTTGCCGTCCGGTTGGGTGATGTGCACATAATCCACATTGCCGCCAGCCATGAGCGAAAGCTGGTTGGCAAGCCGGATGGCCAATCTGGAGTGGAAGCCTCCGCCGACGGGGAGAAGGATCTCCTTGAGTTCCGGCAGGCCCTTATCGTAGAGTACACCTACGTTAACCAGGCCGCTATGGATCACATCTTCGATGGCCTGGCGGGTGGGCAGTTGATCGGCGGTGTAGCGCACCGGCCAATCAAAGAGCAAAAGGCGAACATTGCTATCGGTTTTGATCTCCTCGATGATTCCTTCCGCTAAAGTATCTGCCGCGACGCTCTTGGAATAGAGGGGAACGTTCTTTTCCACGGCGTAATGGATGAATTTTTCCAGGATGAACTGGTGGTCTTTCTGAATGTCGGCAACTAACCTTCCAGCCGCCTCCGGGTCTCTGGGGACGACGCGCAGGATGCACATGTTCGTGTCGCTCTGGGATTCGGCGAGGGAGGCCCCCAGCTTCATCAGGCTGTTCTGGTTGTTGTGCGGCTGGTAAGGCACCATCAGGCGGTAGCGGCCGGGGGAAAGGCTGCGCTTATGCGCCTCCCGCCAGGATTCAATGCCAACGCGGATGTAGTAGTAGATCGTAAAAAGGCCCAGGATGGCGGCGGTAAAGGCCAGCGCCTTCCAATCTGAAAAGGCAATGATCACCAGACAGGTCAGTGAGGCGACCACGGGGGTAAGCGGGAACAAAGGCACCTTAAAGGGGCGGTGGAGCGAAGGGTATTTGCGCCGCAGCTGGATCATAGCCAGGTTTGAAAGGAAGAGCACAAACAGGTAACCCGCTGAGGTAATGTAGCTTAAAAAGTCCACGGCGCCAAAGACGGTGATGAGCGTGGAAATAACGCCGATGAGGATGATGGCCATGAAAGGCACGCGCACACGGTTTAGGCGGGAGAGCACCAGCGGCCAGGCGCCATCGCGGCTGAGTGTGAAGGTTTCGCGGGTGGCGGAAAGCATGGATGAGTTGATGGAGGTGAGCGCGCCAACCATGCCGGCGATAGCGATGATGACCACGCCCGGGCCGGGGAAGAATTTCTCGATGGTCATGGAAAGGGCGGTGGCCTTACCCGCCAGTTGGTCGGCAGGCAGGGTGCCCAGGGCCACCGTGACCGTGAGCGTATAGATAAGCATGATGATCACCAGGCTGATGATGATGGCGAGCGGAATGTTTTTACTGGGGTTCTTCACTTCTTCCGCGTCATCGGCAATCACTTCAAAACCTACGTAAGCGGCATAGATCAGGGCGATGGTGCGTAGGATAATGCCGATATTGGTGACAGCGTTGGTGCTGGGGAAGAGACGCCCATTCGGGAAGAGCGTGTGCGGGCTAAAGCCATGAGGCATGGTAAAGCCGGTGATGATGTAGACCGCGAAAGCGAAAATGAGGATGGCGCCCATGATCAGCTGGGCATTGCCCACGTTGGAGACGCCAATGATGTTCAGAAGCGCGAAGACCAGAATAGCGGCAATGGCAACGGGTACGATGGGGATGCTGGGGATGAAAACCGAAAGCGAGTAGGCAAAGCCCACAGCACTCAGCGCAGTGTAAAAAGTGCTGGAGATGCTATCCATCGAGCCGACCAGGAAAGAGATGAGGCCCTTGCCCCAGGCTTCGCGCACGTAGGTCATGGCGCCGCCTGTCTCGGGGTAGGTAGTAGCCAGCTCACAATAGTTCAGGGCG
>DHPL01000040.1:37622-42665 GCA_002407905.1 Anaerolineaceae bacterium UBA5365 | reverse complement strand
CTCACAATAGTTCAGGGCGATGCTGAAGGAAAGGATACCTCCGATGATGATGGCCAGCACCGTAGCCGGGCCGGCCACACCTGCTGCCAGGCCGGTGAGCACAAAAATGCCCGAGCCAAGCGTGCCGGCGGTACCCAGCATGATCACTTGAATCAGGTTCAATTGACGTTTCAATGTACGTTTACTCATTGGATTTCACTCTCTTGTATCAAGGCCGTGAGAAAAAATTATATACCCCATAAGTAAAAATAGTGAGAGGTGAGATTTAGGTTGAGAGAGAAACTCTACCGGGAGCGCTTAGTTTGGCCAGGTACATTCTGTGACCTGGCGCGTTTCAGAGCTGCCAAAGGCCTCGTAGATCGGGCTGCCTTCCCAGCTTGCCGGCAGGGGCAGGCCCAATGCCCAGGCAATGGTGGGGGTTGTATCGGCGGTTGAAACGGGCATTTCGATTTGGAATTTTTGGGCCTGCCAGCCGTAGGCGATCCAGGGGATCAGCATGTCTTCAGGCACGTTATTGCCGTGGTTGTAGCGCGTGCCGCCATGATCGGCGGTGAAGATGAGCAAGGTTTCCTTTAACCCGTCTTTGGCCGCCAGGGCTTCAACAAAGGTCTTGAGCAGGGCATCCGTGGCGGTAAAGTTTTCCAGCTGCGCGGGAGAATCCCAGCCCTGGGTGTGGCCGTAATCATCACCCCCGGGCAGGTGGATGAAAAAGAGGTTGAAATCTTCATTTATCATCTCCATGGCGGCTTCCATCACGGATGGGTCGCCATGGTAGCGGATCTCCTGGCGGTCCACATTGGCGGGCTCGGTGATCTGCTTCAGTTTGGATTTGGCCACCAGCATCATCGTGTAGAGGCCGGCGTTATGCGCGACCTCAAAGAGGTCCTCCGCCTCGGGGTAGCCGGGGCGATCATCGTTCCAGGTAACGCCGTGGGTCTCCGTGCAGAGGCCGGTGAGCATGGAAACATGGCTGGGGAGGGTAACGCTGGGCATGTTGGTGCTGGCCTGCCTTGCGCTGGCGCCTGCCTCGGCGAGGCTGGCCAGGAAGGGCATGATCTCCGGGGTGACGAAACGCGCGCCTAGGCCATCCATGCTGATGAGCACCACGCGTTTCAGCGCGGGCGGTGGATCAGTTGGGGTGGCTTCCTGGGCCATATCGGTACTCGGGCTTGGCTCGAGGGCCTGGGTTGGCGGAATGGAGACCGGGGTTGCCGTAGGCGCCAATGTAGCAGCTGGGGGCAGGGTGATTGAGACAGGTGTTGGCACAAGACAGGCTGAAAGAATCAAGACCAGGCTGATTGCCAGGATGAGGGCTTTGCGAAACATGGCAGGATTGTAACATTTTCGCCCTGTTTGCTGTGCTGATCTTCGTACAGTTAAAGGCGAGCTGGCGAGTTAAGTACCCACGAAAGTTTTCGCACCGGGGGCATGGAAATAGCCGCTTCTGGCAGGAAGCAGCCCCGGAAAGCGGTTGATCTGCGGGCTATTATCCGCCTTAAGGCCTTCCGGCGGTTTTCTCAGCGTATAATTCGGACATGGAAATCCAAATCACGCCTAATTGGACGATCAGTTTAGAGGATGGTTTCAGCCATCGGTTTGAGGATGAGCACCTGGTGCTTTGGAAGCGCGGGATCACCCTGCTCACCACGGTTTACCGCTATACCGGCGAAAAAGAACGCCTGGCGCTGGTGGCAAACCTGCGGGCTAAAGCCGAGGCGATCAACGCGGAAACCATTGATGAACATGAGGGGGAGCTTTACCGGTTTGGGTATTTGCAGCCCGAACAGGTGCAGCCCGGGCATACGCGCCTGGCCTTGCACGCTTTCAGCACAACAACTCTGGGCTGCCTGCAGACCTCTTTTTATCTGGATGACCCCAATGAACTTCAGAAGGCCTTGCTGGCCTGGAAAAGCGCAACCTGGCACGATGATGAACCGGAGGCCGCATGACCGCAATTCTGCCCGAGACAGGTTTTTTAGGTTTCTTTGACATCCTGGGGTACACCCAGATTATGCTCAACAACAAGATCCATGTGACGGCCCAGTTCGTGTCTGACACGTTGGTGAACATCCCGCACGATATTATCCGCGGCTTGCGCCATGAGCATAAAGCCGGGCAGGGCAGCGCTGAAGGCGATGCATCGCAAACCTGGGAGAGCATGCTGGACAAGATCAAGTGGATCATCTTCTCGGATTCGATCCTGGTTTCCATGCCCTTTGAACATGATGGCGATACCGACCACCTCCTGCAGCATTACGCTGCTTTTGCCACCGTGTGCGCCTCCCTGCTTAACCGCTCCTTCACGGCAGGGTTTCCCTTGCGCGGGGCGATCTCGGTGGGCGAGTTCTTCATCGAGGACCGCTGTTTTGCCGGCCGGCCGATCATCAGCGCCTATGCACTTGCACAGGAGCTGGAACTGAGCGGCTGCGTGCTGGACGATGAAGCCAGCGCGCTGATCAGCAACATCCGGCGTGAAATCGTGCGCAGCGGAGACGAGAACTTGCGGACCATCCTGGACCAGACCACCATCCTTTACCTGGTGCCGATGAAGAACAAGAGCGACCTGCGCCACAGGATGATCAACTGGGTCAACCTGGACGTGCCGGGCTTTACACCGCTGAGTGGTGAGACCCGGGACCTGGTAACACGCTCGTTTTTGATGCACAATAAAATTGCGCTGCCGGCGGTGCAAGGCAAGATCAACAACACTGAGATGTTCATCCGCCATGTGCAGACCAACCTGGAGATCCATCCCTGGTCACTGAACCAGACCACCTTCCATCCCCGCCAAGACTGAGAGAAAAAAGCATGCGATTTACCTTGAATGATGATGCCCAGGCCTTTGCCCAAGCCAACCAGGAACGTCTGGTGGCGTTCATTGCCGAGATGACGGCCATTCCGGCCCCATCCAACCATGAGGAAAAGCGCGCGGAATTCATCCGCAATTGGCTGCATGCCCGGGGCGGCACCGCGGCCTATATTGACGAAGCCTTGAATGTGGTGTTGCCGATCGGGGATGTGGACGCGGGGGCCTATGTTTACATGGCCCATACGGATACGGTTTTTCCGGATATGGAAGCGCTGCCGGTAGTTGTGGCCAATGGGCGCATCAGCGGCCCGGGTGTGGGCGACGACACCGCTAACCTGGCGCAACTGCTGCTATGGGCGGAATACATTCTGGAACGGGGGCTGCAGCCCATAGCGGGGGGCGTATTGATTGTGGCCAATAGCGGCGAGGAAGGTTTGGGCGACCTTAAGGGCGTAAAGGCCCTGATGCAGCGCTACGGCCGGAAAGTAAAACAATTGGTCTCCTTTGACGGCGACCTCAACCAGATCGTGAATCGAGCGGTGGGCTCCGTGCGCTGGAAAGTGCGGGTCAAAACCGAAGGCGGCCACTCCTATGCCCGTTTTGGAAACCCAAGCGCGATCGCGCGGCTGAGCGAGATGGTTTGCGCTTTGTATGCCCAGCCAGTGCCGCAGAACAATTGCAAAAGCACTTTCAACGTGGGTACGATCAGCGGGGGTACCTCGGTGAATACGATCGCCCAGGAAGCCGAGATGCTCTACGAATGCCGCTCCGATCAGAAACTGAGCCTGGACGAACTGGATGCTTCCTTTAAGCAGATTGTTGATGGTTTCAGGGCGAAGGGCTATGAGATCGAAGTGGAGCAAGTTGGATGGCGCCCGTGCATGGGCGATGTTGATCCGGCAGCCCTGGCTACGCTGGTGAATGGCTTGGCGGACCTGATTGAAGGCGAGACAGGCGCCCGGCCCGGGTCGCGCAGCGGGTCGACCGATTGCAATATCCCCTTTTCGATGGGCATTCCCGCGGCTGCCTTTGGCGGCTATCATGGGGATGGGGCGCATACCCGCGAAGAATACGTGGAGATCGATTCCCTGCCTATCGGGATGCGTTGCGTCGGCGCGGTGATGCTGGAGCGGTTTTGATCGCAGGCGTTTCTAAGACAAATTTATTCGCAGCCTTTATTTGGGCTTATCCCAGGCAGCTGAGGAGGACAGATGAAGTTTTGCACTTTTGAGCTGGCCAGCGGCGGGGAGCCACGGCTGGGCATTGAAAACGAGGGCAGCATCATCGATGTCCAGCGAACCTGGCCGGATTTGCCTTCCACGATGCTGGACTTCCTGGATAAAGCCGATGAGTACCTGCAACTGATCCATGATCAATTCGGCGTTCCGCACCATAGCCGCCGTATGAACGAAGTGAAACTCCTGCCTCCGCTCCCAGTCCCCAGGAGCTTCAGGGACTTTATGGGGTTTGCTGAGCATGTTGAAACGAGCAGAAAACTGAGAGGCCAAACGGTAGACCCCTTCTATTACCAGACACCGGTATTTTATTACTCCAACACACTCAACATGCTTGGCCCAGGCGAAGCTGTGCGTATTCCTGATACCACACGCAAGTTCGATTTTGAGTTTGAAGTGGGGGTGGTCTTGGGCAAAGGCGGACGGGATCTGAATGCAGAGCAGGCTGAAGCGTGTATCTTCGGTTTTACGATCCTGAATGACTGGTCCCTTAGGGACGTGCAATTTGAGGAGATGAAGATCGGTTTGGGGCCGGCGAAAGGAAAAGATTACGCGACTTCGATGGGGCCGTTTATCGTCAGCAAAGACGAGCTGGAGCCTCACCGTGAAGGGACCCGATATAACCTGAATACCCGCTTATATCGCAATCGGGAACTGCTGCGGGAGAATAACCTGAATACCATCCACCATGATTTTACTGCGATGATCATGCGGGCTTCGGAGAATACGATGCTCTACCCGGGCGAGCTGATTGGGTCCGGAACGATCGGCGGCGGGTGCCTGGTGGAGTACCAGCATCTGGGGCAGGATTTTCTGAAACCTGGAGATTTGATCCGGATGGAAGTGGAAGGGATCGGCAGCTTATTTTGCCCGGTGGCTGAGGATTAGTACCCGCAGGAAACATAGTTCTCCGGAGTGTTTTTCCGGCGGCTGAAGCCTCAGGTATAAACATCGACCAAAGCGCAGGGTTTAACTCAGAAAAAAAGCCCTCGGGGCGTG
>DHPL01000040.1:26492-37509 GCA_002407905.1 Anaerolineaceae bacterium UBA5365 | reverse complement strand
AGAAAAAAAGCCCTCGGGGCGTGAACTGCACGGGAGAGGGCTTTTAACTTTACTTTTTCTTTTCGTCGCGGCTGGGGTCCCAGAAGGCGATCAACTGGCCGGCGGTGGACATGTCCAACTCAGACCAATCCTTCAGGTCCAACTTGAGCAGCGCCAGGGCGCCGGTGGGCAAGGCATCCACGTGGCCATCCAGATGCTGCAGCAAGGCCTCCAGGCCTGGGTTGTGCCCAACCACCATCACCTTATCCGCTTCACGCGGCAGTTGCTTCAATCGGGTGTAAAAATCGTTGGGCTCACCCATGTAGAAGGAATCGACGTATTCAATCTCGCCTTTGTAATGGGCTGCCTTGGCAACGATCTCGGCGGTTTGGCGGGTGCGCTTGGCCGGGGAGGAAATGATCAGGTTGGGTACAAAGCCGGTGTCACGCAAAGTGCGCCCGATCCGCTCCGCGGCTTCTTCACCGCGTTTTTTAAGCGGCCTTTTGATATCGGGCAAGCTTTTATCTTTCCAACTCGATTTCGCGTGACGCATCAGAAGCAAAGTTTTTGTCATTCCAACTCCCGGGCAAGGTCAATCAACGGCAAGCGGCCATGCCTTTCAATAAATCATAACATAGGCCGCCATGGCTAGAGCCTGGATGGACAGATTTAACAGAGTGATAACCTGGTTTAGCCCTTTGGAAGGCGGCCCTTATTCAAGCAATTGGACTGGGTTACGAAAAATGTTTTTGGCGGGAACATCCGGGTGGGTTATTACGTCTAAGGATGGAAAAAGGTTATGGCGTAAACTAATTTACTGAAAACGGCCAAAACCTTTAGGAGACATGATGAGCAAGAAACTTAGTTTGATGATGGCTGCCACACTAGCGGCAGCACTGGTTTTGGGTGCATGCATGCCCACACCTGTAAGCCAGGATGTTTCAATGACCCGAATCGCAGAATCCGCGCATGGCACGATGACCGCCGTGGCGCAGGGAACCGCGATTCCCGCGAATCCAGCTCCGGAAAGCACGCCCGAACCCAGCCCAACTGCTGAAGTCCCTGTTGTGCAGGTGACGCAGATGATTTACGTTACTGCCACCCCCGGTGCCGGCACCAGCCAGGTGACCAGCCAGGGCATCCGCCTGAGCATGGCCCTCGGCGGTACCGATGTAAGCGCCAGTGGCAAAGTGGCTGCCGGCAAGACAGTGCGCTACGTATTTGGCGCCCTGAAAGGTCAGTTGATCAACCTGACGCTCAGCACAGGAAGCAACGCGGTGTTGGGTGTACGCAACGCGGCTGGCACCGTGTTATTGGACCCTGCCAAAGCCTGGACCAATTTTAGGGTTTACCTGCCCGCAGGCGGCGATTGGTTTATTGACGTGTATGGCGGCAATACCGATGCCGATTACAGCCTTTACCTCAGCATCCCTGCCCGCTTGAGTTTTGCCTCTGGCAGCAGCAGCATGAGCGGCAAGGGCAGCATTGGCAATGGCAACGGCATGCAATTCATTGTGTACGCCCGTGCCGGCCAAAACCTGAAGGCCAGCGTGGACGCTGCTGGCCTGGGCCTCTCGATCTACGCTGTTGAAGGTACTGTGCTGAAATCGCCTATGGGCGAGGGCGCCAGTTTTGACGGCAAACTGCCTGTGACTGGGGATTACATTTTCAATGTATTCTCAGTGCCGGGAAGCGCACCAACCAACTTTAGTTTGGCGATAGAGATCCGCTAAACCCGGAACCCGATCAAAAAAAGCCTGGCAGATTTTTTGCCAGGCTTTTTTGTTGCCTCCGTTGCCAACCGATAGTAGTTACGCTTCGCGCTTTTCGCGGCTGGCGGCGTAGTTTTCCACAAAGCGTTCCTGCATGAGGGTCTCGACCGCGTAGGGGGAGTACTGACGCACCCAAAGGATTGCCTCGCGGGCCGGCAGACCTAATAGGTCTACTGCCAGGCAAGCGGCAAACATGCCCGTGCGTCCGATGCCGGCGTGGCAATGGATCGCGATGTTGTGCCCGGCCTGCAATTCCCGGGCAGCAATTGCCAGGGCTTCATCCCAGGCGCCCGCAGGCGGAACATAAAAATCCCGCGAGGGGGCATGCACGACCCGCAGGCCCATTTGCTTGTAATGTCCAAAAAGGTCGATCCCGGAACGCTCCTGCGGCTCATTGGCTTCCTGAAGGACGAAGACGGTTTGGATATTCGCATTGCGGAAGTCCTCGTAGACCTGGCAATCCGGGTCGACGTAGCGATTGCAGGGCATCACTGAGCGGTAGGCCTTGCCCGGCAGGCCGTAAGGGATCTCGTTCATACGGGGGATGGGGGCCATCTCGCGCTCGGGCGGGATAGTCCAGCGGCCATCCTCCCTGCGCTGGAGCTCGAAGGTACTGACAACTGAACTCACGGGCAGGGGGCAATAGAGGTGCGGAAAGAGCATCTCGCCGCCTTCCAGGTTTTCGTAAACCAAATGATCAGCCAGCTGCTGGTGGTCGATCTCCAGAACCAAAAGTTCCGGCGCGTCCAGGTAGAAGCGGTTGGCCGTGCCCTTGAGCTGCCAGAAATCCGAGCAGTGGATGAAGCCGTCCTGGGCATACGCGGCCGGCAGGTACTGGCCCTTGGCCCGGGCTTCCTGCCAGGCCTGGGGGGTGGTGATGTGAAAGATCATGGCGCCTCCTGCCTCAATTCTATCCCTACTCCCGGCCCGAATCGACCGCCCGTCAGGCTTTGGCTCTAGTTCGCTAATTTTACCTCTTGACATACTGTGTGATACACAGTAATATGTGTAATAAGGAGTAAGGTATGACAGCAGAAGAGCAATTTCTCCAAAATTTCCAAAGTGAGCTCAAGCGCGGGGCTCTGGTGCTGGTGACTTTAAGCCAGCTGCGCCAAGCCCAGCACGGCTATCAACTGGTAAAAACCCTGAGTGAAGCCGGCGTGGAAGTGGAAGGCAACACCCTATACCCGCTGCTGCGCCGGCTTGAGGAGCAAGGCTTGCTGAGCAGCACCTGGGCCATCACGGAAGAGAAACCGCGCAAGAATTACGTGCTGAATCCCAAAGGCGCCCGAATGCTGACAGAAATGCTGGCTATCTGGCAGGCCTCCAATCACACGATCGACCAGTTATTGAACGAGGAATAAGATGGAAAACCAGGAAATGATCCAACGCTACATTTATGCAGTTACCCAAACCCTGCCTGCCGCCGAGCGGGAAGACCTGGGCCGGGAATTGGCGGCCGTTATTGAAGACACTCTGGCCGGTCTGGGGCCAGAGGCAGCACAAAACCCGGCTGCCGTACGCCAGGTGCTGCGAGACCTGGGCAGCCCCAGGCTGCTGGCGATGAAATACCGGGGTAGGGAAGCAGAAGCCCTGATCGGGCAGCCGCATTACAACCTTTACCAGATAATCCTGCGCATCGTGCTGTGGGCAGCTGGGGGCGGGCTGGTGCTGGCGCAGATCCTTACCGCGGTTTTCGAGCCCCAGGCGAATTTACTGTCTTACACCTTTGAGAGCCTCTTCTCGATTTTCAACGGCCTTCTGGTTGCCTTCGCGATCACCACGCTCATCTTCGCGGTGATGTACCGCAAGCAAGTTCGCTTTGACGAAGAAGATTTTTTGGAGAGCTTGCCGGAACTGCCCGCAGAAACCCAGAAACGCGAAAGCCCATGGGAGCTCTCTGCGGGCATCATCTTCTTCGTGCTTTTCATCCTGGCATTTGCTTACTCGCCGCGGGTCAACCTGCCTGTGCTGGCGGATGGCAAATGGACCAGCATCCTGAATGGGGAACTTGTGGGAGCGCTTGCCCCGCTGGCACTGGCGGCAGGGCTGCTTAACCTGACCAGTTTGATCGTCAATTATGCAGTGGGTGAGGTGAACACAGGCGCCGCCATCCTGGATTTAGGCGCGAATGCCCTGGGCATCATCTATGCTTTCAGCCTCCTAACGAAGCCTGAGGTATTGAACCCCGGATTCGCCGCCATGCTGCAAGGCCTTACCGGCCTGGACGCGGCAGGTGTTAGCGCGGGTTTTCAGTGGCTGCCGCTCACGGTTTTGGCGGTGATCGTGGTGGTTTTGCTCTTCGATAGCGGGCAAACAATCTATGGCCTGATCAAAGCAAAAAGCAAGGCATAAACCCATTATTGGAGTTTTATCTGAAGCGCAAATTGGCGCTTGTGAAAAATCGCCTCATGTTATACTTACGCTGGTTTTGAGCCGCCCTGGCGGTGGAATGCAGCCTGAAAAGGTTGCGAAAGGAAGGACAATGAAGGTAAAGGTTGACCCAGACCTGTGCTTGGGTTGCGGCATCTGCGAAGGTGATGCCCCAGAAGTTTTTTCAATGGAAGATGGAATCCCAGCCAAGGTGCTGGTGGACCCTGTTCCCCAGGAATTGGAAGACAGCGCGCGCACAGCCGCTGAAGATTGCCCCGAAGGCGCCATCCTGATCGAGGATGAGGCTGCCGGAGCCAGTGACAAAGCGATTACAGCAGCGCAGGAAAGCCCTGCTGATAAGCAAGACGAAACCAAGCAATCCACGAAGGAGAAGGAAATGAGAGCTATTGTAGACAAGGACCTGTGCATCGGCTGCGGTATTTGCGAAGGCATCGCCCCCGAGGTGTTTAGCCTGGCCAAAGAGCCCTATGCTGAAGTGATCGAGGATCCGATTGCTGAAGAGCACCAGGAAGCCGCCAAAGAAGCTGCTGCCGAGTGCCCTGAACTCGCCATCACCATCGAAGAGTAAACCTTTTCGCACCTTAAAGCCCCTGAACTCTCAGGGGCTTTTTTGTTTTCTCAACGAGGGAATTTGCTCTAAAATTAACCCTTGTCAGTTGAAAATTGACTTATTATAATTTTCGGCATCAATACCATCCAAAATCTACATTGAAATAGAGCGGATTTTGCCTGGGTATCTCATTCTATTGGAGGACGTCACAATGAAAAGGATATTCGCTGTTTTGCTTGTTCTGGTCACCGTTCTTGCCATGAGTTCACCGGTGCTCGCGGCACCTACCAAGAATGTAGGCATCAACGTTTTGTTCAGCGGGCCGGCTACAGACGCGATGCTCGCCGAGTTAGGCATGTTTGGCCGCATTAGTGCTGAAATGGTTGAACTGAACGCCGTAACGCTGAAGGCAGACCTGGCTGACCTGGATGCCATCCGGGCATTGCCGTTTGTCGTGGCTGCCAACCCAGATGCCGAACGCAGCGGCGTCCCAGTGGACATGGTGAGCGTGGAAGATTTTAGCGATGGTTTGAACACCTGGAATCTGGACGCGATCAACGCGACCGAATTTCGCCAGGGCCGGGTAACGGGTTTTGACGGCAGCGGTGTTTACGTGGCTGTCTTGGATACCGGCCTGCAAGACACCTGGCGCGCTGTTTTTCCGCAGGAACGCATTGCAGTTCAATATGCCAAGTCCTTCGCGGGAGGCGGCGGCGAGTTTGGCGCTGTTTCAGAACAACCCAACAAGTGGGAACACGACCAAAACGGGCATGGCACCCATGTGACCAGCACGATCATCGGCTACTCACTCAATGGTACAAACATCAACGGCGTGGCGCCGATGGCCACAATCATCCCGGTGAAGGTGCTTAACCAGAATGGGTCCGGCTGGTCTTCTGTGATCGCCCAGGGCATCACCTATGTGGCTGACCTCAAGAAGGGCCCGCTGGCTGGCAGCCCAGTTGTGATCAACATGAGCCTCGGCGGTTCCGCGCTGGACGCCGTGGAGAAAGCTGCCATCGATTACGCCCTTGATGCCGGCGTGCTGATTGTGGCTTCGGCTGGTAATTCCGGTACGCGCGGCATGGGCTATCCCGGAGCTTACGCACCGGTCATTTCGGTCGCGGCAAGCGGCTGGGTTGGCCAGTGGTACTCATCCAACTGGTGGGTGGGCCTGAATGTTCCGGACCCCACTGTTCCGGAGAACTTCTTCATCGCGGACTTTTCCAGCCGCGCGCTCCCTGGGCAAGACCTGGACGTGACCGCGCCTGGCGCAGCAGTCGTTGGACCCTATAAGTTGAATAGCGGCAACACCCTCACCTATTACTACCTCAGCGGCACTTCCATGGCCAGCCCGCACGTGGCCGGTATTGTGGCCCTGATGGCCCAAAAGAATCCCGAGCTCACTAACCCTGCTGCGGAAATGATCCTGGAAGGCACGGCGATCCCGATGCCCGCTGGCTGCAGAAATATCAAAGCCAACCTGACAGCCTGGACCCAGGTTTGCTGGGAAGCGGATGCCACAGGCGCCGGCCTTACCACCGTGGACGCAGCCCTCAGCCAGTAATTGGCACCAGTGTCAACTATCAAGCCCCTGCATCGCAGGGGCTTTTTGCCTTCTTGGCAGGGGTGATTTCACTCGAAGAGCCCGTCCAGGTCCGGCTTGACCAGCCCGATCGCCGCGGCCAGGCCCAACATCTGGGCCACGGTACGGCACTTCAGTTTGGCGCGCAGCCGGTCGCAATAATTGCGCAGGGTGCGCACATTGATCCGCATGCGTTGGGCAGCCTGGCCCATTGAAAGCCCAGCAGCCAGGCATTGCAGGGCCTGCATCTCGCGGGGCGTGATACCCAGGTCCGGAAATTGGATGTTGGGTTCCGGCTCAGCCAGGATCACATACCGGCCTACGCGCGCGGCGTGCCAGGCCGCCGTGGGCTGCTGCTGGTACCCCAGGTAGGGCTCCCATTCGCCCTGATTTACACGGCGCACGATCAGCTCGGGGCTTTCGGGGCGGCTGATGATCAGGGGAGGGGCATCCGGAAGGAAGATGTAAATATCTGTCTCGGTCATAATAGAATATATGTTCTAATTATCAGCACAGACAGGCAGGTTGTCAAGCGCAATCGCGGTTTAGATTAAGCAGCAGGGATGGATTCGGTCTTTTGATTGAGCCTGCGCTTGTAGCGCCGGTCCAGCCATATGAAGCCCAGCACCGAGCTGAGGCCCATGAGGGTCCCGCCAATCCAGGGGGCGCGGGGGCCGTAAGTATCGGTCATTATGCCGGCAAAGAGCGGACCGATGGCCAGGGAGACGTACCAGGTGAGGCCGTAAATGCCCAGATAACGCCCGCGCTTATCCGGCGGGGCCAGGTTGGCCACGAATACATTGGCGGTTGGGGCGATGATCAGTTCGCCGATGCTCATCACCACCATCGCGATCCACATGCCCCAGAAACCGCTGGTAAGCGCAAGAAGCAGTTGCGAGGCCATGTAAAAAGCGGCGCCAACGCCCATCACGGCAGGCTGGCGATATTTGCTGGTAAAGCGCATCATCAGCACTTGCAAAAGCACCACCATCACCGCGTTGGTGGTGGGAATCACCCCGTACTGCACCTCGTTGATGCCAAAGTTGGTTTTGGCATAAACCGCGCCGAGCACCCAAACCATGCGGGCGCAGGTTTCCTGCAAGGCCGAGGCGGCCAGCATGTGCACCAGGATTTTGTCCTTGAGGGCGCCCAGCATACCTGAGAGGTTTTGGAGGATGCTCTCGGTAGTATTGCGCTGTTCGGGCTGCAGGGTTTCGTGGACCAGAAAGAGGGTGAGCAGGGCTTGCACACCGATGGATGCGGCCGCCGCGATCAGGCCGAAGCGGTAGGAGGCCTGCAAGGCCAGGCCGCCGATGATCGGCCCGCTGCCAAAGCCCACATTATTGGCCATGCGGTATACGGCGAAGGCATGCGTGCGCTCCTCGCCGCTGAACATATCCGCGATCATGGCGCTGGCGCCTACGCGCTGGAAGGGGCCGCTGAGCCCGGTGAGGGCCATGCACAGGGCAAAGTGCCAGTACTCCGTTGCTCCCAGATAGCCTAAATACACCACCGCGTTGCCGATGTAGCCCAGGATCATGGGCCATTTGCGCCCGTAGCGGTCCAGAATGGGGCCGGCGATGACCGAAGCTGCCAGACCGCAAAGCGAGTTGATGGTCATCAGCGAGGTGACGGATGCCATGGGCAGGCCCAGCTTTTCACTGGTGAAGATCATCAAAAAGGGCCAGATCATGGTCACGCCCAATGAGGCGACCATAATGCCCACGATCATTACCCAAAACTGGCGCGGGTAGCGGATTTTTGGTTTGCGGGCAGAGGCATCGGCTTGCATGGCAATTGGGAATTGTAGACGAAAGCCACAGGTTTGGGGGCTAAATGGCGCAAGCGGGCAGACAGATTAGATACTTAAGTGTGCTCAGGTTCCGCGTTTGCCTGCGGTTCCCGGTTTCTGTAGCGTTTGTCCAGTAATAGGAAGCCGATGAGGGCCAGCAAGGCCAGCACCGCGCCAGCCAGCCAGGGCGTTTGGTGCCCGAATTTGTCACTTAAGAATCCGGCGCCCAGGGGGCCTGTGGCGGTGGCCACGTACCAGATGAGCCCATACAGGCCCAGGTAGCGCCCGCGCTTGTCTGCGGGGGCCAGGTCCGCGACGAAGTTGGTGGCGGTAGGTGAGAAAATCAGCTCCCCAAAGGTCATCACCACCATAGCCGCCCAAAAGCCCCAGAACGCCTGGCTAAAAGCCACAATGAGCATGGTGAGGATGTAAAAGACCGCGCTAAAGGCGATCACGCGGGTCTCCCGCCGGCGGCTGGTGTTGCGGGTAACGAAGACCTGTAAGAACACCACCATCAGCGCGTTGGTGGTTGGGATGAGGCTGTAGCGCAGTTCATCGATGCCGAAATTCGTCTTCACGTAAACGGCCAGCAGCACCCACATCATTGCCACGCAAATTTCCATCAGCGTGAAGGCGGCAAGGAAGTGCACAAAAAACTTATCGCGCAGGGCCTGCAGCATGCCAGCCAGGTTCTGCAGGATGCCCAGTGAGCTGCCGCGGATCTCCGGGGTGAGGGTTTCGCGGATGAAGACCAGGGTGATCAGCCCCTGGATGGCCAGGCTGACCGCGGCGGCCAGGAGGCCGTAGTGGTAGGAGTAGCGGATGGCCAGCCCGCCCAGCAGCGGCCCGAAGCCCAGGCCAACGTTGTAAGCCATGCGATAGTAGGCAAAGGCCTGCGTGCGCTTGGGCCCGCTGAACATGTCTGTGATCATCGCGCTGGCGCCCAGGCTCTGGAAGGGCGAAACCAGGCCCACGGTGCCCATCAGGAGGGCAAACTGGAGGTAAGAATTGGCATTGAGGTAGCCCAGATAGGCCAGGGCATTGATCATGAGCGAGAGCGCCATGGGCCATTTGCGCCCGTAGCGGTCCACCAGGGGGCCGGCAGCAATGGACGCGATGAGCCCGCATGTGGAACTGATGCTGATCAGCCCGGCGACGGCAGCCAGGGGCATGCCCAGGCGCTCGCTGCTGAAAATCATCAAAAATGGCCAGATCATGGTCACCCCCAAATTGGAGACGGCCATGCCCAAAAGCATCAGCCAAAACTGAGTGGGGAAGAGCTGGCGGCCTTTTTCTGACACGCCTTGGATTGTACAGGATATACCGCCTGGCGCGGGGTTTTTGGGCTAGGGAAGAATGGGCGTGGGCACAAAACTGCCGGTGAAGCTGATGCTGCTGAGCATCTTGCGGAAGGTGGGCAGGAATTCCTCCCAGGCTTGTTCCCCGCCGGTGCCCAGGATGACCATCGCCCCAACCGGCAATGGCACCACAACCTCACGGCCAATCAGGTAGCCGCCGTTGTAGGGCTTGCCAAAATCGATGAGCATGGCTGGGTAGCGGGCTACTTTTGTCTCGCCTTCGTTAACGCTTTTGTAATCCTCGTCCAGGTATTCGGCCAGGAAGCGCTCCAGTTCGGCCTTGCTGGCGTCTATCTGAACGGCGGCATCCAGCTGGGGCGCGTGCACCAGGTAGAGCACCACACGCAGATGGTCCGGGTTGGCGGAGTCGTAGCCGGACGGGGTGAGTGTAAGGCGCTGGCGGCTTTCATTGGCTTGCCAGCCTTCCGGGATGGAGAGTTTGTAACGGCCCGCGGGATCCTGATATTCGCTGAGGGGCAAGGCGCTGCCGGAACCGATGCCGCCGCACGCGGCAAGGCTGAAGAGCGCCAGAAGGGCCATGAGAGTGAGGAGGGCCTTTTTCATTTTTTGATTGTACCTGAAGGCCTTATAATCGCGGGCATGCAAGGTATTGACGAACTGATCTTCAGCCGGCGCAGGCGCATTACGGTGGCAGTGCAGCCTGGGGGCCGGGTTATACTGCGCGCGCCGCTGGGCACCAGCGAGGCGGCGATCAGCTCTTTTTTGGAGGCGAACGCGGTTTGGCTAGAGAACGCGCGCCGGAAAATGGCCCGGCTGCCTGTGCCGCCCGCGCCGTACAAGTATACGGAGGGGGAGCCGCTGCTGTACCTGGGCCAGGAACTGCCGCTGCGTTTTGAAGCCACGGCGCGCAGGGCGGCCGTATTGCCGGGGGAGGCGATCGTGCTGCCCAGGGGCGGCAAGCGCGAGAGCCGGGAGCGGCTCAAAGAACTTTACCGGGAGGAGACACGGCGGATCGTGCAGGGCATGGTGGACGTGTACGCGGCGAGGTATGGGCTGCGGGTGAGCGCCCTCCGGGTGAACAGCGCGGAGCGGCGCTGGGGGTCTTGCTCGGTGAAGGCTTCCTTGAATTTCAGTTTGCGCCTGGCGATGCTGCCGGTGGAGGCGATCGAGTACGTGGTGGTGCACGAGTTGGCGCACTTGCGGGAGCATAACCATAGCCGGGCGTTTTGGACGAAGCTGGGGGAGATGCTGCCGGATTATGCCCGCCGGCGGGAGTGGTTGAAGCGCCATGGGGGCTCGCTGCCGCCGTTGTAGCTTAGGTGCTTGCCAATTTCATTTTGTAGGGTTTCGGCGCTTGGTATAGGGGATGAGCGAATGCAATGAGCTCACCCCGCAGACGCCTGTTTCTCGTGCCGATTGATTTTTGCAGGATCAAATGATTGCGGGAGAGCCTCTTTGCGGTCGTCTCTCCCCTACCGTAGGCTCGGACAGGGGGAGGATTCCCGGACCTTGGAGTAGGGGACGATCGAACGAAGTGAGGTCGTCCCGAATATCCATTCTGTCGTGATGCCGGTCGTCGTTACGGGTGATGCGGGAGAGCCTCTCTGCGGTCGTCTCTCCCCTACC
>DHPL01000040.1:22973-26359 GCA_002407905.1 Anaerolineaceae bacterium UBA5365 | reverse complement strand
CCCCTACCGTAGGCTCGGACAGGGCTCAGATTTCCGAACTCTGGTATGGGGATGATTGAACGAAATGAGGTCGTCCCGAAAATCCATTCTGTCGTGATGCCGGTCGTCGTTACGGGTGATGCGGGAGAGCCTCTCTGCGGTCGTCTCTCCCCTACCATAGACCCTGGCAAGGGGAAGAATTCCGAACTCTGGTGTAGGGGATGATCGAATGAAATGAGGTCATCCCGCAGCTGCCTGTTTCTCGTGCCGATTGATTTTTGCAGGATCAAATGATTGCGGGAGAGCCTCGCGATTGCTCGTCTCTCCCCTACCGGATGCCCGGGCAGGGGGAAGATTTCCGGACCCTGGTGTAGGGAATGATCGAATGCAATGAGCTCATCCCGCGGAATGTTATCTGTGAGCGATTTCCGGTTTTGGCGGGAGAGCCTCCCCAAGGTCGTCTCTCCCCTACCGTCAGCTCGTGGCGGCGGAGGTGGCGGGGCTCATTTCACTCCTCCTGTAGGCCTGATTGATTCCGATTTCGGAATCCGGCGGGGGCAAAAGATTCCGATTTTCTATCTTTTTTATTCGCGTTAAATCTGCTATGCTTGCCAATACTAGAACATAAGTTCTAAATAAGGAGGCAGCGTATGACGCGGCAACAGACACCCACCCATCTTCAGGCATTCACGCGAGCCTCCGGCTTCCCGGTTGGAAGCCCCGCCCAGGCCGGCCAAGCTGCCGGCCTGGCAGTACGGGAGCCAGCATTGCGCGCCTTGGTCGCGGGGCAGGAGCTGCTGGAAAGCCTTCTGAACCTGCTGCAAGGGGCGGAACAGCGCCTGCAGCTCTCGGACTTAAGTACCCTCAGCCTGGAGGGTGACATCAAGGACATGCGCCGACTGCTGCGTATGTACCATAAAGCCGTGAACGCTGGGGATCAGGAAGAGGTGAACTTCCTGTCCAAAGCCCTCACGGCCACTGGCCTCGGCCTGATCCGCATCGCCACCCTGGTTCGCACGGAAGCCTATCTCCAACTCAAACTGAAGGAAGGTAGTTCCGGCGATACGGAGGTCCTCCTGGAACGCCTGGAGCAAGCCATGCGCGAACTGATGGCCCTACGCGAGGATAAAGATGCTTAACCAGATCCTGCGGCAAAACCTTGCCTGTCCAAGCGCGTTTACAGCTGCTGAGCGGACGGCAGCCCTGCTCAATGCAGAACACTCCTTTTGGCAGCAGCTGGCTGGTGTAGGGCAGTTTTGCCATTACCTGGGCCGCTCGCTGCGCAGTTACCAGCTCGAGGCGGCAGAAGCGATCGTCCGCTCCGTACGACAGGGGCTGGGGCAGAGCTTTGTGGTGCTCTTCCCCCGGCAGTCCGGCAAGAACATGCTCCAGGCGCAGCTGGAGGCTTACCTCCTGGTGAGCCTGGCTGAAG
The DNA here is from genome assembly GCA_002407905.1 of Anaerolineaceae bacterium UBA5365. GTDB lineage: Bacteria > Chloroflexota > Anaerolineae > Anaerolineales > Anaerolineaceae > Mesolinea. The sequence goes on along the minus strand of DHPL01000040.1, from coordinate 24,948 downwards.
AGGGCGGAGAGCTGGTGAAATTCTCGCCCACCTATCAGCCCCAAAGCCTGAACGCCATGCGCCGGCTGGAGGAGGCGCTGGACCAGAACCTCCTTACCCGCGGACGCTGGCAGCGCCGGGCGGGCAACCACTTCCGTTTCGGCCGGGCGGGCATCACCTTCCTTTCCGCGGCGCCGGGCAGCAACGTGGTTGGCGCCACCGCCAGCACTTTACTCGAGCTGGACGAAGCCCAGGACATCGAAATCGGGAAATACGATAAGCAGATCGCGCCGATGGCCGCCTCAACCAACGCGACCCGTATTTTTTGGGGCACAGCCTGGACCAGCCAAACCCTGCTGGCCCGCGAGCTGCGCGCGGCAGAAGCCGCCCAGGAACGCGATGGCTGCCGGCGCGTCTTCCGCATTGACGCGGAAAGGGTGCGGGCCGAGGTGCCGGCTTACGGCGCCTTTGTGGACGAGCAGATCAACCGCCTGGGGCGCGGGCACCCGATGGTGCGCAGCCAGTTTTTTAGTGAGGAGATCGACCTGGCAGCCGGACTCTTCAACGCCGCGCGCCTGGGCCTGATGCAGGGCTGCCATAGCGCGCTGGATGGGCCGCGGGATGGGCAGATCTATGCCATGCTGATCGACCTGGCCGGCGAGGATGAAGGCCTGGCCCAGGGCAGCGGCAGCCTGGAGAACCCGGAGCGCGACGCCACGGCGATCACCATCGTAGAGGTGGACCTGAACCTGATGCAGGACGCGCTGATGGCCCGCCCGCGCTACAAGGTGGTGTGGCGGGCGCAGTGGCTGGGCGAAGGCCAGGTGAAGCAGTACGCCCGCATTTTGGCCCTGGCGGAACGTTGGCAGCCGGCGCGGATCGCGGTGGATGCCACGGGCGTAGGGGCTGGGCTGGCGGCATTTTTGACCGAAAAATTGGGCAGCCGTGTCCTGCCCGTGCAGTTTAGCCAAAAGCTCAAAAGCAAGCTGGGCTGGGGCTTTTTGAGCGTGATCGATACCGGCCGTTTTCAGGATTTTAAGAGCGATGCCCTGGACGAAGCCGCCAGCGGGCAGGCAAACCCGCTGGCAGAGGTGATGCGCGATGAGCAGCAGCGCCTGCAAGCCCTCTTTGCCCGCCAACTTTTGGCCATCGAGGCCGAATGCGCCAATGGACCGGAGCGTATCCTGCGCTGGGCTGTGCCGGAAGGCGCCAGGGATAACCTGGAGGGCGGCAAATTGCGGGACGATCTGGCGGTTTCGGCGGCGATGGTGGCGCTGCTGGATGAATTGCCCTGGGGTATCCCCGCAGAAAGCCTGATTTTGCCCGCCCCAGACCCGATTGAAGCTATGAATGGAGGATTTAGGTGAGTTACTTTGAACCCGCGCGAAGGCAGGCCTTTGGGGTGGACCTTTCGCGCTACAACGTGAGCGCGGACCTCTGCCATTATCCGGATTTTGACGAAATGGCCAGCCACAAACCGCGCCTGAGTTTTATCGGCTTGCGCAGCGGCCAGAGCTGGCACGACCCAGACCCTGCCTTCGCGGTGCTGCTGCGCGAGGCAATGCGCATTGGGCTCTGCGTGATCCCGTACCACGTGATCTACCCCGCGGAACCCGCGCTTAAACAGATGGACCTGATGCTCAGCTTGCTGGAAGGGGTGGACCTGGACGGTGTGCGCCTGGCCTTGGACCTGGAGCTGGACCATGCCCAAAGCAAGGCGGTGATCACCAATACGGTAGCCTGCTGCCTGGAACTGCTGCGCTCTGAGACCGGGCGCTACCCCATGCTTTACAGCAACGCCAGTTTTGTGAACCAGTTCCTGAATGTGAAAGACCTGCCGGAGCTGGATTGGTGGCTGGCGCAATACTACTTTGCCCGGGAGTATCCGGCATATACCTCGGAGTACCCCAGCCCGCCGCTGATGCCCAGGGGGGTGCGGCATTGGCTGATCCATCAGACCACCAACCGCGGGCCGGCCATCGGCGGGGGTGGGAAA
>DHPL01000040.1:21522-22838 GCA_002407905.1 Anaerolineaceae bacterium UBA5365 | reverse complement strand
CTACAACCGCTGGAACGGCGACCACGACGCGGTGCTGCGTTACTTTGGACGGGAAAAAGACATCGAGATCGCCATCTGCCCCCTGGATGGGCTGAGCTGTAATTGCCGGCCGGCGGGCCTGTTGGCGGAGTTTGAAGCCCAGCGCGATCAGGCATTATTGGAGGCATAGGATGGACCTGAGCAACTGGTTTAAGCAAATCCTCAATATTTCCGGGCCTAGCCCGCTAGATGCGCGCAGCGGGGAGGAAGCCTACAGCACCTGCAGCCTGGTATTGGCCAGCGAACTGGCTCCGGTGGACGAACCGGAAGCGATGCAGCTGAGCGTGAGCGAGGACGATAATACCTTGCTGGTTGGCGCGCGTTCCTGGAACCTGCTGCCGGCAGACCGCATGAGCTATGAGCGCAGCCAGGTGATGCGCGACTGCCTGGATGCCTGGCGGCACGACCCGCTGGCCCGGCGCATCGTGGAACTGACCAGCCAATATGTGGCCGGCGGAGGCATGCAATTGGCCTGCAGCCACCCGGGCAGCCTGGCCTTTTTGCGCGCTTTTTGGCAGCACAGGCAAAACCGCATGGATACCCGCCTGGGGGAACTCTCGGATGAGCTGGTGCGCAGCGGCAACCTCTTTATTTTGCTCTCTACGGACGCGGCCGGCATGAGCTACCTGCGCCTGGTACCCAGCGGCAATGTGGCCAGCATTGAGGCTAGCCGCAACGACGCTGAACAGGAACTGGCTTACCTGATCCGCCAGCAGGAAGGCGACGACCTGCTTTACCAGGCCTGGCAGGAAGGGAGCGACGAGCTGGGCCCGGATGGGCGCTTTGCGCCGGTGATCCTGCATTACGCGGTCAACCGTCCGGCAGGAGCGCAGTGGGGCGAGAGCGACCTGGCGCCGGTGCTGCGCTGGCTGAGCCGATACAGCCACTGGCTGGAGGACCGGGTGCGGCTGAACCGCTACCGCAATGCGTTTATGTACGTGGTAAAGGCGCGGTTTGGCAGCGAGGCCGCGCGTAAGGCGCGCCAGGCGCAGCTGGCGGCCAACCCGCCAGCACCGGGCAGCGTGCTGGTAACGGATGAAAACGAAGACTGGAGCGTGATCGCGCCCAGGCTGGAGGCTTTGGATGCTTCCACGGATGGGCTGGCGGTGAAGAAGATGATCGCGGCTGGGGTGGGCTTGCCGCTGCATTTTCTGGCCGAGCCTGAGTCTTCAACACGCACCACGGCTGAAGCAGCCGGCGGACCAACTTACCGCCGCTTTGAGCAGCGGCAGCGCTTTTTGCAGTGGCTGGTGGGCGACCTGCTGCGCGTTGCCTTG
>DHPL01000040.1:19437-21345 GCA_002407905.1 Anaerolineaceae bacterium UBA5365 | reverse complement strand
GCTGCATCCGGCGGACATCAGCACCCGGGATAACCGCGAGCTGGCAGAGGCTGGCGGAGAAGTAGCGGCGATCGCGGCCAGTTTGTTCGCGCAGGGCTTGATTGATGAACGGGAGTATCTGCGCATGGTCTATCGGTTTTTGGGCGAGAACCTGCCAAAGGAGGAGCAGGGCTTGAGAGAGAGTGCCGGGAAAAGCATTGGAGAGGAATGGAGCGAATGAAGGAAATGAGGGAACGCCTGAGCCTGAACGCCAGCGCGCGGGAGGGCGGAGGCTTCGAGATATTGGCCATCACGGCTGGGGCGGCCAATGGCTGGGAGTTCCCAGCCCAGGTGCTGGAGCGTTCACTGGGGCTCTGGGAGGGTGTGAACTGCTTTGTGGATCACGGCCAGGGGCAGCGTTCCGTGCGCGATGTGGCCGGGGTGCTGGAACAAGCGCGCTGGGACCCTGAAACCCAGGGTATCCGCGCAGAGCTGAGGGCATTAGGCCCTTCCCGGGACCTGCTTTTAGCCCTGGGAGACCAGGTGCTGGCTGCCCGGGAAGATGGCAGCCAAAGCAAGGGGCTGGGCTTTTCCGCGGACCTCTTGTTCAGGGGCAAAAACCAGAAGGTGGATGAGATCCTTAAAGTTTTTTCGGTGGATTTGGTATACAACCCGGCGCGGGGCGGCGCGTTTCTGCGCGTCCTGAACGGCGGAGACGCGCAGTTTGAAGAAGGAGCAAAGATGGAAGAAATCAATGAACACAGAGCGGAAAACGCGGCCCCGGAAGCGAGCGCGGGCAGCGTACAGGACCTGCAGGCGCAATTGGCCCGCCTGCGGGCGGAACAAAGCCAGTTGAGTGAATTTTTGCTGGAGAACACCCTGGAACAGGGCGGCCTGCCCAACCCTTTCAAGGAACGCATCCGGAAACAATTCAGCAACCGCAGTTTCAGTCCGGCGGAGCTGCGCGGGGCAGTACGCGAGGCACGCGGATTGCTGGCCGAGCTGGAGGGCGGCAAGGCAATCGCTGGCGTTGGGCGCGTGGAAGGCATGGTGGAGCCAGGCGAGCGCTTGCAGGCAGCGGTGGATGACCTTTTCGGCCTGCCGCGCACCCAGGGCCTGCAAGGCGTGAGCGCTCCGCGGCTTTCGGGCATCCGGGAGCTTTACCTGATGCTTACCGGCGACGATTTTCTGCACGGCGGTTATTACCCGGAGCGTGTCCGCCTGGCCACCACGGCCGATTTTAGCGGCCTGGTCAAGAACGCGCTGAACAAATTGGTGGTGAACACCTGGGAGGAACTGGGCCGGGCAGGCTACGACTGGTGGAAGCAAGTAAGCGTGCAGGAACACTTTAATAGCCTGCATGACATCACCGGCACCTTGGTGGGCACGGTGGGCGACCTGCCCAGCATTGCCGAAGGCGCGAATTACACCGAACTCAAGGTGGGCGACTCGCCGGAGACGGCCAGCTTTACCAAGTATGGCGGCTACATCCCGCTGACCCTGGAATTGATCGATCGGGACGAGACGCGCAAACTGCGGGCCTACGCCCGGGAGCTGGCCAGCGCCGGTATGCGCAAGATCAGCCGGCTGGTGGCGGCGATCTTCAGCGAGAACAACGGGATCGGGCGGACATTGGCGGATAGCGGCAGTTTGTTCAACGCCACCGCGGTAAGCACCGCGGGCGGGCATGCCAATTTGAGCGACCTGGCGCTGAGCGCTGCCAACTGGGACGCGGTGAGCGCCAAGGTTTACCGCCAGCCCATGCTGGTGCGCAACGAAACCGGTCTGTACGGCAGCGGCCCGCAGATGGCGGTGAATCCGCGCTTCTTGCTGGTTTCCCGCGCGCAGCAAAAGCTGGCCATGGAGATCTGCGGCGGCAGTTTTGTCCGCGAGGCTGGCTACGTTTACGACAACGTGCTCAAGGGCAGC
>DHPL01000040.1:18819-19312 GCA_002407905.1 Anaerolineaceae bacterium UBA5365 | reverse complement strand
CGACAACGTGCTCAAGGGCAGCGCGGTGCCGGTGGTGGTGCCGGAATGGACGGAAGACGGCGATTGGGCAGCGGTATGCGACCCTCGCGTGGCGCCGGCAATCTACGTTGGCGAGCGCTTCGGCCTGGCGCCGGAGGTTTTTGTGGCTGGGGACGAACTTTCGCCGGCGGTATTCACCAACGATGAGCACCGCTTGAAAGTACGCCACTATCTGGCCGTTTGGGTGAACGATTTCCGGCCCCTGCACAAGAGCAACGTAGCTTAGGAGGATGCATGGAAGCAAAGTGGAAATATCTGTTGAGCTCGCGGAAGTTTTGGGCGGCGGTGCTGGGGCTGGTTTTGCTGGTGGTCAAAACCTTTAAGCCGGACCTGCCTCTGCAGGCCGAGGAACTGGCGGGCGTGCTGGCGATCATCTCGGCGTACATATTGGGCACTGCCCTGGAGGATGGGCTGCGGTACTCGGGATAAATGAATTGGCGGGGCAGGGAAGGCC
>DHPL01000040.1:14451-18697 GCA_002407905.1 Anaerolineaceae bacterium UBA5365 | reverse complement strand
CAAGGCCTGCCCCGCCTGGAATGGAGCGGGAGATGCAAAAAGAAAGATTGGAAAGAGTGGTGCAGGTTCTGGCTGGGCCAGGCGTGCGCCAATACCGCCTATGCCCGGATGGCGGCCTGAGCGTTGTGGACGCGCGCCTGCGCAAACTGCGTTTTGATGCCGATGAGGTGGCAGAACTGCTGGCGGCCCGGAATTGCCGGCGTAAGGGGGCCAAATATGTCTGAACTGCAGGAGCTGAGAGCCCGCCTGGCCCAGATGCTGCTGGACCCCTTTATGCTCAGCCTGCCTGAGGCGGCCTTGGATGAAGCCCTGCGCCGCGCGCTGGAGCAAGTAAATTTACTGCTTGAAACACCGGCTGCTCTGGCCGGTTTGGATGGGGCTAGCACGGGCAGTTTGCCGGCTTACGCCAGGCCGGCACTGATGGATTGCGCCGAAGCTTTCGCGCTGAGCAGCGGGCTGGGCAGCCGATTGCTGGGTTTTGACGGCAGCCTGGCCGGCGGGCCGGCTTTGCTTGCCTACGCCGAAGCCCGCAAGGACGCGGCAGAGGCAGCCCTGGAACAGCTGCGTTTGTACCTGCTGCAGAGCAGCACCGCGCGGGCTGGTTTTTGCTGGCCCTGGCAGGAAGAGTGGGTTTGATGGAAAACCTGGCCCTGGGGCAGATGGACGCAGGCCTGGCTGCCAGTTGGATGCCTTTGGCAGGTGAGCCCCTTGAAGCCGGCCTCTTGGGTTGTGCTTGGCAGCCGCATTGGCAGGATGGGGAAGAGGCTGAGGAGACGCTTGAACTGAGCCTGAGGGGCAGCCTGGCGGAAGTGCGCGCGGTTTTGGCGCGATTGCAAGGCCTGATCAGCGCGCACGAGGAGTGGGAGGCCGGGAGGGCTGGCCGCCGGCTATGGCTGCGGGCACGGTTGCAGGATGGGAGTGCCTATGCGTAAAGCCCAATTCTAAGCACGGAGCTGCGGGGTGAGGCGCCTCTGCGGGCCGGCATGCTGCGCGGGGCATTTACCTTGCAGGTGAAGCTGCGCAGGATTAACAGCTTCTTTGGGGAGCCGGCCCTGGCGGGGCTGGCCAATCATCTGCGCAGCAGCAGCGGCGGCAACCTGGCATTGGATAACCATACGGATGCCAGCCATGCCAATTATTGCGACGTGCAGCTGGGCGGGCTGGAGAGCGAGCTGGCCCTGCCCCTGCGTGTGCAATTACGCAATACTGGCAGCAAGGCCTGGGGCGAGCTGCGATTGGGCTTGCTGAACAGCAAAGGGAACATGCCGGCTCTGAGCCTGCAGGCAGAAGATGGCCAGGGCGGCAGCCTTGTGAATAGCAGCCCGGCCAGCGGCGGGGCGTATCGGGAGTTGCGCCTGAGCGGATATGCCTGGACGGATCTCCTGACCATCACTCTAAGCAGCCAGCAACTGGCGAATTTGGGAGCAAAAGCGTATCAGCCGAGCCTGCGCCTGGTCACCCCCTTGAACGCGCCTTGTTGGCTGAGGCTGAGCCTGCGCGGCGCCGGACCTGGGCTGTGGCGAGGTGCAGAAACGCGCCTTGAAGCTGGGGCAAGTAGGGCTGTGCTGCCAGCTTTGAAACTTCCGCCGGTACTGCCCGCGGCAGGGAGCCTGCCCCAAGCCCTGCAATTAGTGCTGGAAGGGCTGGCGGGGGAGGGGGCGGAGCGGGTTTTGGCGCTGGATGACCTGCAGCTTTTACCGGCAGAGGATCTGATATGGGTTGAACTGCCGGGAGGACTGGCGCCAGGAGGCAGCCTGGAGCTGGATGCTGCCCGCGCCGAGGGTTATTGCCTGGATGCCAGCCAGCAAAGCAGCCATGCGGCCGTATCCGGCGGTCCGTTTCGGGCAGGGGCCTCTGGATACACGCGCATTTTCTTCCAGGCTGCCGACCTGCATGGCGCGGCAGACATCGGCCTGACGGCAAGCCTGAGCGTCTGGCTGCGGCCGGCCTGGAGGCTGCCATGAGTTTCAGCGTGCGGGTGAGTGGGCAGGCTGGGGCAGGGAAGGGTCTAGCGCCGGAATTGATGGAGTGGTCTGCCTTTGGCACTTACCGCAAGGCCCATTTTAGCGTGAATGCGGATCAGTTCCCCGACCTGCAGGCCTGCCTGGCCCGGGAGATTGAAGTTTATGACCGGTTCGGGGAATTGGTCTGGCAGGGGGTCATCAGTAAAATGCGGCAATCGCGGGCCAGTTGCAGCATGCGCTGGGACCTGGAAAGCCTGGCAAACCGGGTGCTCGCGATTTACCATGAGCCCGGGGCTCCGCAGACGCTCGAGCAGAGCGTTTGGGTGGAAGACCGGGCCAGCCAGGCGGGTTTTGGAATCCACGAAAAAGTGCTGCGCCTGGGGCAGTGCCGCGGTGAAAGCGCGGTGGAACTCGCGAGAGCCTACCTGAAAGCATATGCCTGGCCCGTGGCGCGTTTGGCAAACGCCGTTGGGGCTGCCGAGACCCAGCTGGAGGCCCGCGGATGGTACGAGAGTTTGGCCTGGCGGAATGTGGACCTGGATAGCGGTCTGGCGGCTTTTGTGGACCCCGGTACCGGGACGGTGGGCTTGAGCGACTGCCTTGAACGGATTTTTGGGACTTGCGGAGGGAACTTGGCTGGTTGGAGTTTCATCGGCGATGCCGGCGCTCGCGTGCAATGGCCTGGATGGCCTCTGGCAGACGGCCTGAGCCAATTAAAGCGTCTTGCCGCGCTCCTGCAGGCAAGCGGGCAGCGGCTGAAAATCAGTCTAGACCCGCGGCGGCACTGCAGGATCGAGCTGCTAGCGAATCAGCCCGGAGAGGTACTGGCGCAGATCGACCTGGATGGGCGGATCCGCAGCCTGCAAGGTGCGCTTTTATCTGAAGGGCGCTGCCCCCTGGGTGCTATCTGGCGCTGCGCCGGGCAGGATATTTGGGTCGAGAACCTGCGCTGGCAACCGGGCAGCGGAACCTGGGTTTTCTGAGTGGCCATATTTCGGAATCAAGCGGCGGGAGCCACCTCGTGTTTTGACTTTCCAAAGATTGTATAAGCGCGCCAGAATTAATTGGTATTAATAGTTGATAAAATTACTCATAATAAGCCAGTTTTTTCCCAGCCGCTGACTTTTGGAGACCAATAATGACATCAAAGGCGCGATTCTTTTGTTCGGTGCTTCTAGCACTGTTGCTCTTAATTCCGGCAAGCTCAGCTTGGGCTGTCAACCGGTCCTCCGGCAAGAAGATCCCAAAAGCCATCTACCCTGCCAAGCCGCGGGAAGCACCCGCCTCGGCAGCGCAGGAGACCTTCCAACGCTTTCCGGCTTACGCCTTCTCGGGTCCATCGGATGCCAACCTCAGCTTCGGTTCCGGCTGTGTGGCAAATCCAAGTGCGCAATGGGTGAGCATCTACCTGGATCCTCATTTTTTCCAGGGGCAGCATATCACCGGTTTCTCCCTGGAATTTGACGACAGTGACACGGTGTACCCGGTCACGGCAGAGTTGGTGCGCCGGCAAGTAGGGACGATCACACAGACCAGCCCGACCAAAGTGGAATTTGTGCCTGCATATACCAGCCCCGGAATAACAGAGTACCGGAGCGCGGCCGATATCACGATCGATATGCTGGCCTACGACCATTACCTGCAGATCGTCCTGCCTCCAGCAGGCCACGACCTCAAGTTTTGTTCGGTCGGCGTGTACTTTGACAAGCCTCTAGGCTTGGTAACAGCCCTGCCTTTGATCGAGCGCTGAGCGGGGCCGTATTCACCCCAGCCATGCCGGTTTGCGAGGCCTGCGCAGCCAATCCGCGCGGGGCGTTGCCCGGCCCGCGGCGGCCGTTATCCGCGGCCGCGAAAATGGATTGAGTGGAAACACAACTACCAAGCGACAAAGCCAGAAGGGCCAGTATCGCGATTGTTTTAGTGCAAGTGTTTTTCATGTAGATTTACCTCCAGTACTGCCAAAAGGATAGCAGCGGCCTATCCAGATATGCTTGAGCAGCGCGTTAGACCTGGACAATTCCTGATTAATACTTGCGTAACATGAACTGCGAGGTTATTGGATACAATGAGGGCTGGCAATTGGAGGTAGCATGGCACGCGCGACATTTAATTTTCCGCAGGGATTTTTATGGGGGACCGCCACCGCATCGCATCAGGTGGAAGGCAACAACTTTAACAACCAATGGTGGGCCTGGGAACAGGAAGAGGGGCGCATCTTAAACGGAGATAAAAGCGGAAGGGCCTGCGATTGGTGGGCGGGGCGCTGGCGCGAAGATTTTGAC
>DHPL01000040.1:13361-14352 GCA_002407905.1 Anaerolineaceae bacterium UBA5365 | reverse complement strand
CTGGCGCGAAGATTTTGACCGCGCTCATGAGACCCATCAAAACTCACACCGGCTCTCATTGGAGTGGTCGCGCATTCAGCCGGAAGAAGACCGCTGGGACGAGGCAGCCCTGGATAAATACCGGGAAATGCTCTTGGGCCTCAAGGAACGCGGTATGAGCGCGATGGTCACGCTTTTCCATTTTAGTATTCCGCAGTGGCTGGCTGAAAAGGGCGGCTGGGAAATGCCTGAAACGGCGGAACTTTTTGCTGTTTATACCCGCCGGGCGGTGGAAGCGCTGAAAGCGCATTGTGAACTGTGGGTGACCGTGAACGAGCCCAACGTGTATGCCACCGGCGCGTACATCAGCGGCGAATTCCCGCCCGGGAAAAAAGATACCAAATTGGGGTTGCAAGTGCTCGTGAACTTGTTGCGCGGGCATGCTTTGGCTTATCAGGTGATCCATGAGCTGCAGCCAAATGCCAGGGTTGGCGTGGCGCATCATTGGCGGGGGTTCAGGGCCGCGGATAAAAACCCGCTGACGGGCCTTAGTTTGCGCCTGCATGATGAGGCTTTTAATGAGGCCTTCCCGCAGGCCCTGATGACCGGTAAATTTGATGGTCGCCTATTAAAGGCTGATGTGCCGGAGGCAAAGGGGACCCAGGATTACTTTGGACTGAACTACTATACCCGGGAGATGCTGCGGTTTAACCTCTTTAAATCCAAGGAATTGTATACCGAGCGTTTTTACCCCAAGGAAGCCGAGCTATCGGAAACGGGCTTTTTAGCCAACGACCCGCAGGGCTTCACCCGCGCCATCCGCTGGGCAAACCAATTTGGCCTGCCCATCTATATTACGGAAAACGGCTGCGAGGATGCCCAGGACGATTTTAGGCGCAAGTATCTGCTGGACCACGTCCTGGCACTGTGGCACCAGGTGAACTACAACCTGCCGATCAAGGGTTACTATCACTGGAGCCTGACGGATAATTTTGAGTGGGAACGCGGCTGG
>DHPL01000040.1:266-13253 GCA_002407905.1 Anaerolineaceae bacterium UBA5365 | reverse complement strand
GTGGGAACGCGGCTGGAGCCAGCGTTTCGGGCTTTGGGCGCTTGACCCGGCGACGCAGTTGCGCAGCCGCCGGCGCAGCGCGGACCTTTACGCGGAGATTTGCCGGACCAACAGCATTAGTTCCGAGGCAGTGGAAAAGTGGGCGCCGGAACACTACGAGCGCGTTTTCCCAGGCTGATCACTTGGCAGAAGCCAGCAGCGGCTTTATTGATTTAGCTTGTAGACTTGGATGGTGTAGCCGCTATAACGGTCGAGGGAGCTGAGCACCGGGCGGTTATTCAGGTAGTACAGGATCAGTTCAAGTTGGCCGCTGAGCTTGACCGGTTTGGGGTAAGGCTGCCACTCCAGCATCAGCTGGCCATTGGCTCTGAGGCGTTCATAGAAGCTGTTCTCCCGTTGGTACCGCTGGGGTTCGGCCTGGTAGCGGCCATACATCTTATCCGAGAGGATCACATAATCGATATCACCGGGGGAAGCAAAATCGAACCCGTAGATGTCTGGTTTGCCGAATGGGGCAAAGGGGCTGTAACCCTCGGAGAGGGTCTGGTCCTGCCGGATTCCATGCTCATCCAGGTAATGCAGGCCTATGGCAGAGGTGTCCGGCAGGTCCATGTAGACCGATTCGGTCACCCCTTTGGCAGCATTAAGCCCAAGCATCACCGCCGCCGCTAGCCAGGCCAGGCCTTTCAGCCAGGTTCGGCCAAGCTGAGCAGGCAGCCAGGCCGCGCTGTAGGCAGCAAGCAGGAGCGGTGTGATGAACATCGGCAGGGCCCAGCGCTCGTGATGCAGCGCCAGGGTGGAGAGCAGGGCGGCATAAAGCAAGCCATAAGCCAGCAGCCAGCCCTGGGCCTGGCGCGTCCGGAATAACCCTAGGATGCCCAGGATGGTAAAAAGCAAGAGCCAGGGGTTGGCATAATCCCAATAGACCTTAACGTAATAAGCCATCTTTCCCAGCCAGTTGAATCCATCGTTGCCCAGATGGTAATCGCGGGCCTCGATGGTGACCGCGGAAATCACATCCTTGTATTGTAGGAAGAGGTTGGGGGCGACTAGGAAAATGGCTGCGATATAAAACGCCACTACCAGGACACCCTGGCGCAAGAACCATTTAAACGGCAGGCCTTCCTGCTGGAGGCGGATGAGCATACTCAGGCCGATGATCCCCAGCGAGATCACCCCCGGGAATTTATCGGCGGTGTTCAGGGCGGCAAATAAGGCCGCGACCCAGATCCAGGCCTTTCCGCGGCCTTCCAACCAGAGCAGGGAGGCCAGCAGGACGCCAAGGGTGTAAAAGGTGATCGGAATATCCGGGGTGATGTAATGAGAGTGCAGCACGTATTGCGGAAAGAAGGCAAAGAGCAAGGCCGCGGGGACGGAAAAATCCGGCTTGAAACGCCGGCCGATGAAAAAGGCCATCACGGGCAAGAGCGCACCCAGCACCATCGTGATGCTGCGCGAGGCCAGGTAAATGCCATAGAGATCGCGGTCATACCATTCAGCCAGGTTGAACCCGTTTCGCCAGAGACTGTAAGGGTTGAGCAGGTTCTTGTTCAGGCGGTAAAGCACCTGGGTAGGATGCGCGTACTTATAAACGTTTTGGTCCAGCCGCACGCTCTCAACTACCGGGATGAGCACGTTCTGTTCGTCCGGGTGGGTGAAAAGCGGGGCGCCAAAACTAAGGCCCACGCGGCGCACCAATAGCGCGGAGAAGAACACGAGCAGCAAAAAGAAAAGCTGCCAAAGCCGCAGCGGCTTGCGTTCCAGCGCGGAGGGCTGAGTTAATCTTGGTCCAACCGGGTTGGGCATACCTAGATTTTACTCAATGGCAGGGTAAATCGATAGTCTCGGCGCCAGGCCGCGGCATAAATATTGCAGCCAAGGCTTATAGTATTCAGATTAAGGAGCCGCGTATGTACGCCTTTGCCTCAACTTTTCTTCCGCAATTCTTTCTGCCCATGGGGGTAGTGACTATCTTGCTGCTCATCGCGCTGTTCAAGATCAAAAGCAGCCCGGGAACGGCCGTTTGGGCTGCTGTGATCGCTTTTTTGATCGTGGTGCTTTTTGGCAACAGCATCTTTGCCGCCTTCCTCACCCGCTCGATGGAGTGGCGCCACATGCCCCCCACTTCCCAACCCAGCGGGGACGCGATTGTTGTGATCGCCGAGGGCATGCAGCCCGCTGACACCCCGCGCCAGATGGTAGAGACTGGCCCGGAGTATAACCGGGTGGCGGCGGCCGCCAAGCTGTACAAGGCCGGAGCAGCCCCCCTGGTAGTTGTGGCGGGAGAGGCAGCCTCGGTCCCCTTGGTGCAGGCGCAGCTCGTGGAGATGGGTGTGCCGGTCCAGGACATCCTGGTTCAGGACAAAACCGAAAACGCCCTGGAGGATGCCAAATTTACCCGTCTGCTCACCAGCGACAAAGGGGTGCAAAGCATCATCCTGGTCACTTCCGCGGTCAAGATGGACCGCACAGTCTTCCTGTATAAACAGGAGAAGCTCAACATCGTGCCCATGCCTGTGGATTACAAAGTGAGCCTGCGCTCCTGGACGGAAAGTTCCAAGCCGGACCTGGAGACGATCTTGAAAAACCTGATGCCCAACGCAGACGCGATGCAGCAAAGCACAACGGTATTGTATGAATACCTGGCGCTGATGTTCTACCGCCTGGCAGCGATCTTTTAGCCTCAATCCTGCTGATTGGCCGGCCTGAAACCAGGCCGGTTTTTCTTTCCCCAGGGAACAATGAATGCTTTATTTGCGTCCTTATGCCAGATACTCAGGTTACTTCCTGTTGAGGAGAAGATAAAATGCGCCCTTACCGCTTACTGATCATGACTCTTTGCGCCAGCTTGCTTTTTGGGGCTTGCGCGCCAGCCGACGGCGATTTGCGCGGGAGCGCGGCCTTTATTAAGGATGCCAAACTCGCAGAGGCAGACCGGGAAGCGCTTGCCAGAATGCAGCAAAACTTTGCCTTCAGGATGCTGAAGGAGTTGGGAAACCAGGATCACAACCTGGTCTTCTCGCCGTATAGCCTATACCAAGCCTTGTTGATGACTGAGGCCGGGGCCAGCGGCGAGACCGACGCCGAAATGCGCCAGGTTCTGGGCATTGAATCGGCTGAGCAGCCGGTGCATGCCTGGATGAATGCGGTCAACGCGGACCTCCTTGCCCCGGATGAAAATCTCGAGCTAAAGGTGGCCAACGCCCTCTGGCCGCAGGTAGATGCCCGTTTCGAGCAGGCATTTCTGGACACGCTTTCAAAGTATTACAACGCGGGGATGACTCCGCTGAACTACCAAGACCCTGAGGCAGCCCGGCAGCTGATTAATGCCTGGGTTGAAAAGCAAACCGAGAGCCGCATCAAGGAACTCATTGCTCAGGACGTACTTGATGTGAGCACCCGGCTGGTGCTGACCAACGCCATTTACTTCAAATCTGCCTGGCAGAACGCGTTTTCTGCCGTAAACGCTGAGATACCGTTTTATGGCCCGGATTCCAGGGTCAGCTACCCCGCGATGATGGAGAATAAGGCCATTTATGCTTACTCTCAGGACGAAAACCTGACCGTTGTCAAATTACCTTATGCAGCTGAGGGCAAGAGCATGGTGTTGCTGATGCCCCGCGAAGGGGGCATGGAGCAACTGGCGGCGGAGCTGACCCCGGAGCGATGGCAGAGCTTGCTTACCAACTTACACAGCAATGAGGCCATCCTGACCCTGCCAAAATTCAAGTTTGAGAGCAGTTTCAGCCTGGCTGGTGTGCTGAGCGCGATGGGTATGCCCCAGGCCTTTAGCCAGAAGGCTGAATTTGCACGTATGAACAGCGCGGAAGAACTGTACATCAGCGCGGTGCTGCATAAAGCCGAGGTGGAAGCCGAAGAGGAAGGCACAACGGCCAGCGCGGCCAGCGCTGTGGTCATGGCGCCGAAATCGGCCCCCATGCCGGCGGCAGAACCGCTGAGGATCACGATCGATCACCCCTTTTTATTTGCGATATATGCTGAAAACACCGGTCAATTGCTCTTCCTTGGCCGCGTAAGCAACCCCTAACCAAGGAGATAAGATGTTTAAAAAATACTTTACCCTCATGATGGCTGCTCTGCTGCTGCTGAGCGCATGCGGTACGGTAGTCCAGCCCAGCCAGCCCACCCAGCCGCCGGCTGTGGAACCAAGCCCAAACAGCCCGGGCGTTGAAACACCTGGAACAGGAGAACCCATGCCCACCACCCAAGCCCCGGCCCAGCAGGAAGGCGAGCAGCGCGGGAATGCGCCCTATGAACCCTATCCGCAGGCAGATCCGGCAGAACTGGCGGCGTTCTCAGAGGCCCAGCAGGCTTTTGCCCTGGCCATCTACCAAAAACTTGCCTCCGGCAAGGCAGAAAACCTGATCCTCTCGCCGTACAGCATCTATCAGGCCCTCCTGATGACCTACGCCGGCGCGGCAGGTGAAACCAAAGCGCAGATGCAGACTGCTTTACAACTGCCCGTGAGCGATGAGAGCGTGCACATGCTGATGAA
Source organism: Anaerolineaceae bacterium UBA5365 (assembly GCA_002407905.1). Classification (GTDB taxonomy): domain Bacteria; phylum Chloroflexota; class Anaerolineae; order Anaerolineales; family Anaerolineaceae; genus Mesolinea. The sequence goes on along the minus strand of DHPL01000040.1, from coordinate 8,737 downwards.
CGCGCTTACCCAGGCTAACCTACCCAGCAAGGTACTGCTGCCCGAAGGCGTGATGCCTTTCGAGCTGCGCACCGCCAACGCCCTTTGGGGGCAGGTCGGCTTCAGCTTCCTGCAAACCTTTTTGGATACCCTTTCCAAGCATTATGATGCTCCGATGCACAGCCTGGATTTTGCCAAAAGCGATGAAGCGACTGATACGATCAACAATTGGGTAGCCGAGCACACCGCAGACAAGATCCAAAACATCATCCCCAAAGGCGCTTTAGGTGAAGATACCCGCCTGGTGCTCACCAACGCCATTTACTTCAAAGGCAGCTGGCAGCGGCCTTTCCTTAAGGAAAACACTTTGGACGCGCCTTTTTATCCCGCCGAGGGCAAGACTGTTACCGTCTCAATGATGCATCAGACGGCCGCTTTCGAAGCCGTTGACGGCGAGGGATACCAGGCGATTTTGCTGCCCTATCAGGGCGGAACAAAGGCGATGCTGATCGTCTTGCCGGATGGCGGCCTGAATGCCTTCAACGCTGGTTTGGACCTGCAAAAGCTTCAGGTGATCCGGGCGGAACTGCGGAGCCAGCGCGTTCAGTTGAGCATGCCGCGCTTCAAGGTGGAAACCCAGTTTGACCTTAACCAGGCTATGAGTGAATTGGGAATGCCCGCGGCCTTCGACGCGCAAGCAGCTGATTTCAGCGGCATGACCGGCGATCGCAGTTTAATGATCGGCAATATCCTGCATAAGGCCTTTGCTGACGTGAACGAGGATGGCACCGAGGCTGCCGCGGCTACTGCGGTGGTCATGGAACTCACTTCCGCGCCAGTTCAGGAGGACCCGCTGACCATCACGTTGGACCGGCCTTTCTATTTTGCCATCATCGATGACGAAAACGGGAGCGTGCTTTTCAATGGGCAGGTCGTAGAGCCCTAAATTAACTGCTAAAACAAAAACCGGGCGGCTATTGCCGCCCGGTATGCGTTTAATAAAGGGAAAATCAGCCGGCGATGAAGGCGATGGCCACCGTGCCAGGCCCTACGTGCGAGCCGATCACCGGGCTTACTTCGGAGAGGATGGACTGGCTGGGGTGCACGCGCTCTACGGCCATCTGCTCCAGTTTGTGCAGGTCTTCCTCGCAGAGGGCGTGGAAAGGCGCGATGACCACCGGGCGTTTGCCCTCGATTTTGCGTTCCATCAGGTCGATCATGCGGGTCATGGATTTGCGCCTGGAAATCACGCTCTCCACCAATTCGATCTTACCCTCGCGGATCTCCATGATCGGTTTGAGGTTGAGGGCGGAGCCCACCAGGCGCTTGGCGGAATTGATCCTGCCGCCCCGGTGTAGGTAATCCAGGGTCTCAACCGTGAAGAAGACCCCGATCTTAGGATAGGCTTCGTAGGCTACGCGTTCGCATTCCTTCAGGTCTGCCCCGCGCGCTGCTGCCTTGCACACTTCGATGACCATCAGCGAAAGCGCCATGGAAACCAGCAGGCTGTCTACGATTACCAGGCCTTCCGGGTTGCCAAGCTCCGCGGCTGCCTGAACGGCCGAGAAATAGGATGCTGAGATCTCCTTGGAGATGCCCACGTAGATCACATCGTTTCCGGCATCGAGCAGCGGTTTGAAAAGGTCCAAAAAAGCGCCAACAGTCACCTGGCTGGTGGTGGGCATGGTTTTGGCGGTTTTGAGGCGGGTGTAAAACTCCGCGGCCTGAATATCCACGCCATCGCGGTAAGTTTCGCCGTCCCAATTGACTGAGAGCGGCACAACTTTTACTTGATACTGATCAACATATGTTTCGGGTAAATAGGCGGAAGAATCGGTTACAACCACTATGGGTTTCATGAAATAATCCCTCTTAGTCTTTCAAAAACTTTCAAGAGTATAGCATAATGGGGTCTCGAATTGAAACAACGTACACTTGACATGCGCCTGGTTTTGCCAGCCCAACGAGGAAAATGTGCCCTCTTCTCAGCGTGATAGCATTTGAGAGCGCTTGCGATAGGCCAGGGCCTAAACTTGGCGCATCAACGATCGAGGTGTTGCAATGCAGCAAAACGGAAAAACCGAAAACGAAGATTTCTTAGCCGAAGCATTTACGAACGAACCCAAAAGGGAGAATAAACCCGAGGACGAAGAAGGCTTGCCCCTCAACCAGGCGCGCTTGTTTGGGCAGCGTGCGGAGAACCGTCCGGCTCTTGCCTTGCCAGGCCTTACCGCCGTGATGGCCTTTTTGATCGCGCTGGTGACAGACTTGCTTACCTATTCCTACCGCATCGGCATGCAGTGGGCTATTTTAGTGGTCCTCCTGCTCGCGGGTGGGATGATATTAGCACTCCTCAATAAAAAGAAGCTGCCCTGGCAGAGCCTGACGCTCAGCGGTTTGGCCGGTTTACTCGCCGTCCTCAGCGCTGTGCGCTCGGAAGGGCGGACGGTGCTTGGGCTAAACCTGCTTAGCCTCTCAGCCCTGGTGATTCTGGCGATCACGTATCTGAATGGACAGTGGATGCAGTACCGCCTGCGGGAACATATCATCGGGCGGGTAAAACTGATCTTCTCCGGCGTGACGGCGGTACCAGCCGCCATCATCAACGCCTTCAAGCTGCGCGAGGACCCCAAGGCGCCGGATGCCAAAGGACGCGGCTTGCTGAAAGCCGTGCTGATTGGCTTACTGATCGCCCTGCCTTTTATTGTGCTTCTGGGCACTTTGCTGGCGGGGGCCGATGAAGCCTTCTCGAAGCTGCTGGGCAATTTTGTACGCTGGCTGCGCTTTGATAACCTGGGCGATATCTTCAGCCAGGGCCTTTTCATCGGTGTGTTGGCCTGGATCATCTTTGGAATGTACGCGCATGCCTTCACCGAAAGCAGCGTAACGGAAAAAATCGAGCCGGACCGCCCGCTTTTCCGCGCGTTTCTGGGCAATACTGAAGCTGCCGTGGTTCTGGGCAGCGTCAATCTGCTATTCGCCCTGTTTCTCTTTGTGCAGGCACGTTATTTTTTTGCCGGCCAAAACGCGGTGGAGAGCCTGGGGCTCACCTACTCCAGTTACGCGGTGAAGGGTTTTAATGAGCTGATCATGGTGGCCTGCCTGGTCTTTTTCATCCATTACGTGCTTTCCAGCATCACGCGCAGAGTGACCCAGCGGCAGAGGCGCTTAATTTCTGCCCTGGCAACACTGATGGTGCTACAGGTAGGCGTGGTACTCACCTCCGCGCATATGCGCCTGGCGCTCTATGAACAAATGTATGGCTTTACCCAGCTGCGCCTGATTTCACACCTCTTCATTCCGTTCATTGGCCTGGTGCTTTTAGCATCTGTGCTCATGGAGCTTAAACGAGCCTTCAAACACACTGCCATTGTTCTTTTTGGGACTGCGGTCGCCTTCAGCCTTTGCCTGGCATTCGTGAACGTGGATGCCACGGTCGCGCGCCTGAACATCCAGCGGGCAGTTACCGGTGAGAAGCTGGACTACGCCTACCTGATCCATGACCTTTCCGAGGATGCCACCCCGGTGATGGTGGAGCGCTGGCAAGCAGCGGAGCTGCCTTCTTCTGCCCGGGCGGACCTGGGCGCGGTGTTGGCTTGCCGGGCAAACCTCTTCGCCGGGCGTACCGGTAGGGCGCAGCCCTGGTGGGGCTACGACCTCGCTGAGCACACTGCCCGGCGGGCGTACGGCGCGTATGCCAGCCAATGGCCCACGCTCGAGGAGGATTCGGATGGCTCGGAAGACAGCATGCCCAGTATGACGGTCAGCATCCAGGGCGAGACCTACTACTGCGGCCAGAAACCTGAAGGTCATTGAAACATTCCAGCAAGTAAGTTGTTTCTGCCAAACGCGCTCGTATATACAAGAGCGCGTTTTTGGCTGTTCAGGATACGAATATCGTAAGGCTCTGGGGGCCAATTTCATAAGACTGGATTTTGCGTGAGAAAAAATGCTTAGGAACTAAAAGCCCCGTATTGCGTCTTAAAGATAACGGCAGGAAATCCTGAGGAGCTTGTGGTTCCCTGTCCGAAAGGAGATTTATGCTCAAACAGTTCAAGTTTGTTTCCGTGCTCATTATCTTTGGCCTATTGATCGGGGCCTGTAGTACCCCGGCCTTGCCGGCAGCGACTTCTGAGGCCGGCCCGACAATGTCCGCGGCTACAACAGACCTGGCGCCAAGCCTGGAGGCCCTGGCTACCACCCTTGCGCCCACCCTCGCGGCAGCCGCAGGTGGGCAGACACCCGGCCCGGAAGCCATCGCCACAGAAGCCGGCCCCACGCCGGTGGCAATTACCGCGCCTGCAACATTGCCGGCCGCAGCTATTAGCGGCAAAACGATCCAATATGAAGACATCAGCATCACCGTACCTGAGGCAATTGCCAGCGATGCCCGCATTGAGGAGATCGAGGAGCATGTCGTGGGGGAGGATGCTTATCCCGAGCTGAGTTATCCGGAACATTACGAGGTCAGCTTTGAAGGCTATCAGCACGCGCCGAGCTTTCATGAAGCTCGGATTTACATCTGGGAGATCGAAGATTACCTCGCCCTGGATAAGGTGAACGCCGAATTGATCAGCAAGAGAGTGAACGAGCTGAAAGAACTCCTGGCGCACTCCAGCATACCCATCCCGGAAAATTACACCAAAGCCTTCGGAGGCTCCCTGCCTTTCCTGCCCCCCTGGAACGCCGGCGCGGCTTTCTCGGCCCAGGTGACGCGTTTTCCCTTCCAAAATGGGGACGGAATCCGTTATCTGACCATGTATGGGCAGGCGTATAAACCCGTGAACAACTTTGAGCTTTTCTATTCCTACCAGGGTTTGAGTGCGGACCATAAGTATTACATTTCCGCGGTCCTGCCCATTGCTTCACCCGTCTTGCAGGATACGGACGCGTACCCGCCGGATGCGGATAAATTTGCCCGGGAGTATCAGCCTTATCTGGAAGGTGAGTTGGCCAAGCTGAATGCCGAAGCCGCCGAAGCCTTTAGGCCAAGCCTGGCTTTGCTTGATGCAATGATGGCCTCACTGCGGGTGGACTGAAACCGGGTATCTTGAAAGAATGCATAAAGCGGGGCGGCATCTTTCCGCCCTTTTTGCGTCTCCGATCCAACCTCCACGAAAAAAACGCCCTGCTACAACCGGGTAATCCAGTAGATTTATGCGTTAGGATTAACCTGTTATCACAGGTTTAGGAGGGCAGCGCATGGGCAGGATGTTCAGGGACTTTTTCGATCTACTTAAGGAAGCCGCCAGGGAATGGAGCAAGGATAAAGCTTCGCGCCTGGCCGCGGCGCTCTCTTACTACACCATCTTCGCGCTCGCGCCGATTGTGGTGGTTTTTTTGAACCTCCTGGGCCTCATCTACCGGGATGGCGGCGCTGGGCGGGTATTGCTGAGCCAGGTAACTGCCCTGGTGGGCGAATCCGGCGGCGAGGTTTTCGAAGCGATCATCGAAAGTGCCAGCCAGCCGGATAAAAGCGCCCTGGCCACGGTGATCGGCCTGGTGGTGGCCGTCTTTGGTGCTTCGGGGGTCTTTGTTCAGCTGAAGGACGCGCTGAACACCGCCTGGGGCATCACGGAGGAACGTTTCAAGGGGCTGAAGGGTCTGGTGCGGGTGAGGGCGATCTCGCTCTCGGCCTTGCTGGCGATCGCCTTCATGCTCTTGGTCTCGCTCATCCTCTCCGCCGGTCTCACGGCCCTGACCGCCAAGCTCCAATCCGACCAGGCCATTGTGGCTTTCCTGATCCAGGCCCTCAACTTTTTGCTTTCCATTGGGACTGTAACCGTGCTTTTTGCCATGATGTACAAGTTTTTGCCGGATACCGAAATCGCCTGGAAGGACGTGTGGATCGGGGCGCTGTTTACCTCAGTGCTGTTTAACCTGGGCAAGTTTGCCATTGGGCTCTACCTGGGGCGCAGTAATATCGGCAGCACGTACGGGGCGGCCGGCAGCGCGCTGATCCTCCTGCTCTGGGTGTATTATTCCGCCCAGATCATCCTCTTCGGCGCCGAGTTCACCCAGGTTTACAGCGGAAGGTTTGGCTCCAAGGCTCTCACGGAGACCCCCAAACAGGCCTGGGAGCACCACCCTAAAAAGTATGTGGCCTTGCCGAACGCGGCGATCGTGGATGGGGTGGAAGCGGTGCGCGCGCCTATCGTGACCAAAGACGGTATCCGCCTTAACGCTCCGCCAGGTGCCAGCGGCGGTGTTTCGAAAGCTTTGGTGCTTGGCCTTATGGCCGCGCCGTTTGTGATGCAGCTTCTTCGGATCTTCAAAAAGCCGCGCCTGGATTAGGGTTTTACAAGCGCTAGGCGGCCGCCCTGGATCGCCCCAAACGAACACGCACGCCGCCTGCCGATGCGGTATGATTGAAACATGTTTTTACCTACAACACGCACTGAATTAGACGCGCTGGGCTGGGAGCAATTGGACGTCATCCTGGTTAGCGGAGATACGTATATCGACAGCCCGTATTCGGGCATCGCCCTCCTGGGCAAGCAGCTATTGGCGCACGGCTATAAGGTGGGCATCATTGCTCAGCCGGACGTTAAAAGCGAGGACGATATCCTGCGCCTGGGCGAACCGCTGCTTTTCTGGGGCGTGAGCGCCGGCGCGGTCGACTCGATGGTGGCCAATACCACTGCCCTGGGCAAACCCCGCCGCCTGGACGACTTTACCCCCGGCGGGCAGAACGACCGCCGGCCTAACCGGGCGAGCATCGTTTATACCAACCTGATCCGGCGGCATTTCAAGGATACAGCGCCCATTGTTCTGGGGGGTGTGGAAGCCTCCTTGCGCCGATTGGCGCATTACGACTTTTGGACCGACAGCCTGCGCCGCTCGATCCTCCTGGATGCCAAGGCGGATTACCTGATCTACGGTCTGGCTGATTACAGCATCCTGGAATTGGCCGAAACCCTGAAAACTGGCGGGGACCCGCGCGGGATCCGCGGGCTTGTTTACGCCGATGCCGGCTACCCGGAGGGCTACCTGGAACTGCCCAGCATGGAAGACAGCCTGGCGGACAAAGATGCCTTTACGCGCATGTTCCATACCTTTTACCAGAATAACGACCCTATCAGCGCACAGGGCCTGGCGCAGCGCTTTGGGGACCGCTACGTGGTTCAAAACCCGCCTGCCCCAACCCTGACCACGGAACAGATGGACACGGTTTACGGCCACGAATTCGAGCACGCCCTGCACCCTTACTATGCCCGTCAGGGTGAAGTGCGCGCCATGGAAACCATCCGCTTTGCCATCCCCACCCACCGCGGCTGCTACGGCGAGTGTAATTTCTGCGCCATCGCGGTGCATGAAGGCCGGCGGGTTAGCTGGCGCTCGGAGAATTCAATATTGAATGAAGCCCTGGCCATGACCCAGCGCCCTGGCTTTAACGGCATCATCTATGACCTGTCCGGCCCAACGGCCAACATGTATGGCTTTGAATGCCAGAGCGTTAAGCCCTTCAGAGGCGCCTGCCGGGACAAAAGCTGCATCTACCCCAACGTTTGCCCATTATTGGGCATGACCCATGCCCCGGCCACGGACCTGATGCGCAAACTGCGAGAGCTGCCGGAAGTGAAGAAGGTTTTTATTGGCTCCGGCATCCGGCATGATATGGTGATGCAGGATGCCCAGGACGGTCCGGATTACATGCAGGAATTGGTTGAGCATCACGTCTCCGGACAGCTGCGGCTTGCACCGGAGCACTCCGAACCCTGGGTGCTGCGCCGGATGCGCAAGCCCAGTGTAAAAAGCCTGTTGGGCTTCAAGGAGCGCTTTGAGGCGATATCGAAGCAGGCGGGTAAAGAGCAGTATCTATCTTATTACCTCATCGCGGCGCACCCGGGCTGCAGCGACGCGGACATGATCAATTTGCGCCAGTTCTGCAGCAGCTCTCTGGGCGTACTGCCCGAGCAAGTGCAGATCTTCACCCCCACGCCCTCCACTTATTCCAGCCTGATGTACTACACCGAACAAGACCCCTTTAGCGGGGAACCGCTTTTTGTGGAAAAGGGGTTGACCGGCAAGATGCAGCAAAAAGCTACCATCACCGGTTGGAGACGCAAACCCGAGGACCGTGGGTATCAGCGGCAGGCGCATTTTGCGCCGTTGGATGAAGATTGGGGGGAGGAAGCCCCCAGACGGGATGCAAGCGGGCAGCGCAAGGAAGGCAGATGGGATAGGCGCGGAGCAGAGCGTTCCGAAGCAGGAGGTCCGCCGGCTGAGACCCGGGTGGTCCGCGACGATTATGGGCACTTTTTCAACAATAAACTGCCTGATGGCTACGTAGATAAGCGCTTTTCGCCGCCCCCGCAGCGGAGGGATGGGCCGCGCCGGGGTGCTGAGAGCAGAACTGGTTCACGGCGTACGGCATCGGAAGGGGAGCGTCCGCCCCGCCGTGAATTTGACCGCCCTGCCCGCCCGGAAACCGGCGAGCGCAAGCCTTGGGAGAGACGCGATGAGCGTCCGCCACGGCGTGAATTTGACCG
>DHPL01000040.1:0-138 GCA_002407905.1 Anaerolineaceae bacterium UBA5365 | reverse complement strand
GCCACGGCGTGAATTTGACCGGCCTGCCCGCCCGGAAACCGGCGAGCGCAAGCCCTGGGAACGCCGTGAAGACCGTCCTCCAGGCCGTGAGTTTGACCGGCCCGCACGGCCGGGAACCGGCGAGCGCAAGCCCTGGGA
>DHPL01000015.1:12027-20716 GCA_002407905.1 Anaerolineaceae bacterium UBA5365 | reverse complement strand
CCGCCACCGCGGCTGGATCTTCAGCAACCCGATCTACGCGGTTTGAACCTCTCCCGCCGCGCCTTTGAAGGCTTCCTGCGCTGAAGGCCTCCCACCTCCGGATTGGTATAATTCCTCATCATGAGCAGTTTCCTGCAAGCCATCGAATCCCGCCTGGCTGCCATCCTGGAAGGCACTCTGGACCGCCTGCTCTACCCGGGCGTCTCCCGTTCGCTTTCCTTTCAGCTCCTGGAATTGATTGACGAAAAGTTGCGCCCTGTCAGCCCGCAAGGCGGCCTCGCGCCGGATCTGGTCACGCTCTGGGTCTCACCGGAACGCTGGGATGCCTGGCAGTCCTCCCGTCCCGTGCTGGATGAGGTGATGCTTGAATTGGAAACCGTTTACACCGTTCAGGGCTACAAGTTCCGCGTTCACCCACGGATGCAGATCTTTCAGGACCCCGACCTGCGCGTGGAAGATATCCGCATCGATGTAGATTATTCCCGGCCAGACCCGGTTACCTCCCGCACCAGCGTGCAAAAGGTGTTCAAGTACGGAGATCCCGCCGCATTGCCCAGGGACGCTTACCTGGTGATCAATGGCAAACAATACCTGGCCTTGGATAAGCCCATTCTCAACCTGGGCCGGGCCAGCCATAATGACATCGTGATCAATGACCCCCTCGTCTCCCGTGAGCACCTTCAGCTGCGGGGTGAACATGGGCATTTCCTGGTTTTCGACCTCAGTTCCACCGGCGGTACTCAGGTCAATAACCGGCCTTGTACCTCGGCTATCCTCAAACCCGGGGATGTAATCCGCGTTGGTCAAACCATCCTGATCTACAATCAGGAACACGCCCCCATCGCCGGCACCGCGGTCATCGGTCCCGGCGCCCAAGGCGGCCCGGCATGACCGAGACCCTCAACTTTGCCTTGCGTGTGGCAATGCTCATCGCCCTGTACGCGTTCTTGGCCTTTGCCGTTGTTACCCTGTGGCGCTCGGTCGCCAGGCCATCCTCCGCGGAAAACCAGGCCATCCCGCCGATCACACTTACAACGGATATCGATGAGAACCCAAAGGAGGCTGTTTTTGTGAGCGCGGAGGTTCTGCTGGGGCGTGAAGCCCATAATGACTTTACCTTGGAGCATCCAACTGTTTCCTCCCGGCATGCCCGCTTGCAATACCGCCAAAACCAATGGTGGTTCGAAGATTTGCAGTCAACCAACGGTTCCTACCTGGACAACTTACGCATCGAGGAGCCGATTGTGGTCAAGGATGGCGATACGATCTACTGCGGCGAGGTCGCCATCCACATCAAAATCAAGCCGCTGAGTTAAAGGAGTTAACAATGGCAGAAGAATTTGCTTTTGGAGTGATTGGCGGTTCAGGATTGTACGCCTTTGATGGCTTGCAAAACACACGCAGAATCGAAGTGGAAACCCCCTATGGCCAGCCCTCCTCCCCGATCGTTATCGGTGAAATGGCCGGCAAACAGGTGGCCTTTTTAGCCCGGCACGGCCTGGGCCATACTCTCAGCCCGTCCGAGGTCAACTATCGGGCAAATATTTACGCCATGAAGCAGCTTGGCGTAACCCGCCTGATCAGCGTGAGCGCCTGCGGTTCCCTGCGCGAGGATTACGCGCCCGGCGAGATCGTGATTCCGGACCAGGTCTTCGACTTCACCCACAAGCGTGAGCGTTCCTTTTTCTCAGGCGGCCTGGTGGTGCACGTAAGCGCTGCCGAGCCTTTCTGCGCCAAACTCAACAGGCGCCTGCAATCGGCTTTAGCCCTCACTGAGGCCAAGGTGCACATGGGCGGCACCTATATCACCATCGAAGGTCCGCGTTTCTCCACGAAGGGCGAGAGCAATACTTACCGCGGCTGGGGTATGTCCATCATCGGCATGACCAGCTCTCCGGAGGTCTTCCTAGCGCGCGAGGCCGAGATCTGCTATGCCACCATGGCCCACGTGACGGATTACGATTGCTGGCATGTGAGCAAGGAGCCTGTAACCGTTGAAATGGTCATCCAAACCCTGATGAAAAACACCGTGATCGCCCAGCAGGCCCTGGCTCACCTCGCCGAGAGCATCGATGAACCCATCGAGGGCAGTGATTGCGCCTGTGAGAACGGGCTCAAGGATGCCATCATCACTGACCCCAAAGCGGTCAGCCCGGAACTGCGTGAGAGATACCGCTTCCTGATCCAAAAGTACCTGGAGTGAGCACTTTTACCCCGAGCATGCCCAGGCAGCCGCGGCAAATGCCGCTCCTGCTGCCAGGCATCCTCTTCTTGGCCTTTTACACCGCGGCTTTGATGCTCGCGCCTTCGGTGCGCCAGCATTTACAGCAAGCCCAGCCAGACTGGCAATACCTTTTGCCGTTCTTTGTGTGGCTCGCTGTGAGCCTGGTGATGCAGCGGCGGATCAACCGCGGCATGACCAACGCGGACCCCTGGGTCTTTCCCATCGTTGCCGTGCTCAGCGGCTGGGGCGTGCTTACCATCTGGCGGCTCTCTCCCAGCTTGGGGGCCAAGCAGATCATGTGGTATTCCTTTGGCTGCGCGCTCATGCTCATTGCCCTGAACCGGAGAGATTTCATCGGCAATTTGCGGCGCTATAAGTACCTTTGGCTCTTCCTCGGTCTTTTGCTGATCGGCCTCACCTTCTTCATCGGCGTCAATCCTGCCGATGCGGGTCCCAAGCTATGGCTGCGGTTCTTTAATTTCTACCTCCAGCCTTCCGAACCGCTCAAGCTGCTGATGATCATCTACCTGGCAGCCTATTTCGCGGACCAAATCCGCCCGCAGCTCAGCCTGATGCAAACCATATTGCCCTCCCTGCTGCTGATCATCCTGGCCGGTTTGCTCCTGGTTGCCCAGCGCGATCTGGGTACGGCCAGCCTTTTTGTGGCCCTTTACGCCCTCATGCTTACCGTCACAACCCAGCGCAGGCGCTTCATCTTCATCCTGCCCGGCCTTGGGCTCCTCCTGGCTGTCGCAGCCTACTTCGCCTCGGACCTTGTGCGTACCCGCATTGATATCTGGCTCAACCCCTGGTTGGAAACCAGCGGAGCTTCCTACCAACTTGTGCAGGCCCAAATTGCCATCGCTGCCGGCGGCCTGGCCGGCACCGGCCCCGGATTAGGTTCGCCTGCCTTTGTTCCCGTAGCAGTCTCAGACTTCATTTTCTCAGCCATTGCCGAAGAAGGCGGCCTGCTCTTTACCAGCGCCTATATGCTGCTGATCCTCATCCTCGCCATCCGCGGGCTCAGCATCGCCCAAAACAGTAAAACCAGCTTTGGCCGGTATCTGGCCTTTGGAATTTCTGCCTATTACTCGCTGCAATCCTTGTTCATTATTGGCGGCAATCTTAGCCTGCTCCCCCTCACCGGCGTAACCATGCCGTTTATGTCCTACGGCGGTTCCAGCCTGGTCACTAACCTCATCGCGGCCCTGCTTCTGCTGCGGATCAGCACGGAGCCCAGCGCTTTCACCCTCTACGAAAAAGGCCGTAAATCCTACCGCTGGGTGGCAGGGGCCTTCATCCTGCTTTTTGGGGTCGTGCTCGCCGCGAATACTGCCCTTGCCTATTTCCGCCAGAGGGATCTTCTCGCCCGGCCGGAAAATCCGCGCTGGGCTGTTTACGACCGTTTCTCACCGCGTGGCCAGATCTTTGCTCAGGATGGCGAAATCCTGGCAGCCACTAAAGGCAGTTCCGGGGCTTACACCCGGCAGGTGGTTTATCCACCGCTATCCAACGTAATTGGATACGCCTCGCCAATTTACGGCCAGACTGGCCTGGAAACCAGCCTCTATGATGTTCTGCGTGGGTATGCGGGCACCGATTACAAGGAACTTTGGTGGCACGAACGCTTCTTCAATCAGCCCCTGCCTGGCTTGGATATCCGCCTCAATTTGGACCTCATCCTGCAGCAGCACGCCGATGGCCTGCTGAACGGCCACAAAGGCGCGATTGTGCTCTTAAACGCTGCCACGGGTGAGGTCTATGTACTTTCCACTTACCCTAGTTTTGACGCCAACCGGCTGGATGGCAACTGGCCGGAACTGATGGCCCGCGTTGACGCACCCCTGCTTTCCCGCCCCACCCAAGGCCTCTATCCCCTGGGCAGCGTCGGCGGTCTGATTGCCCTGGCAGACCAATTTACTCGGCTGGAGCCCAGCCAAAACCTGCCAGAAATCAACAATATCCTGGATAACGATTGCCGCCAGGCGATGGCAGCCTCCGCCCGTAACGATAGCCGCCTCGCGCTCAAGTATGGCTGCCTCGATGCCGTACGGGGTCTTGTGCAGGCTGATGATCCAGCGGCAATCCTGGAACAGGCAAGAGCTTTGGGTTTGTTCACTGCTCCGGGCGTGGCCATCCAAACGGCAGCGCCTTCACAGCCTGCGGATCCCAGCCTGGACCCTGCAGGTTTCGCGCAGGCCTTGGCAGACACAAAACTCAGCCCATTACAGCTTGCCCTCATGGCAGCTGCGGTTAGCAACAACGGGCAGCTGCCCTCAGCCCAGCTGGTAAATGCCTACCGCGATCCGGCTGGGAATTGGCGGCCTTTCGAGGCCGATGCCGCCTTGCCCAGCCAAGCCATGCCTGCTCCTGCTGCTCAACGCATTCAAGATTATCTCCAAACAGGCAATGAATCGCTCTGGTTCACCACCGGGCAGAATAGCGCGCTCGCGGGCGATGGTTTGGCCTGGTACCTCGGCGGCACGACTTCAGCCTGGCATGGCACCCCTCTAGCGGTAGCCGTTCTGCTCGAAGAGGCCGATTCACGCCTTGCCCAAACCATCGGTTACAACCTGCTTACCGCCCCAACCCGCGGCCTTCTGCCTTAGCTTAGACATCTTATTAATGCCCGTGGCGTGCTGAATGCGTTCACATCAATCAAGGTTTGGTCAAGCATATAGAGAAACTTTGTGACCCTATTTTGCGAATCGACTATGCGCAGAATTATTGGGCTGTTATTCCGCCGGCGCTTCCTTTAGAACACAAAACGGACGGCCTCTCAACCGTCCGTCGCTAAATCAAACTTCCGAGTCCTAACCCTTTTTCACCCGCAGGTAATGCCGCTTGCCAGCCTGCAGGACTCCTTCTGCATCCAGAACCAGCTGCGGGTCGGCCACGGTCACCCCATCCCACTTCACTCCTTGCTGGTCGATCAGGCGCCGGGCCTGGGTTTTGCTGCCGGCCAGTCCGTTGGCCACCATCACATCCAATAGCGCTTCATCCCCCTGCAATTGGTATTCCGGCATCTCATCTGGCATGTCGCCCTTTTGGAACATTGCCACAAACTGCGTTTCAGCCGTCTTGGCTGCCTGGTCGCCATAGAAAAGCCTCGTAATCTCAAACGCCAGGCGCATCTTGGCATCTCTGGGATGCAATCCGCCTGTTTCCAAACCGGTCTCGAACTCGGCCAGTTCGGCGTTGCTCCATTCGGTCGTCAAAGTGGCATAGATTGGCATCGCCAAGTCCGGGATGCTCATCACCTTGCCATACATGTCCTCGGCTGTTGTGTGGATAGGGATGGTGTTCCCCAGCGACTTGCTCATCTTCTGCACCCCGTCCGTACCCGGCAATAGTGGCATTAGAATGCCGATGTTGGGTTTCTGGCCGTAGCCTTCCATCACCTTGCGTGAGGCCGTCACGATGTTGTACAGCTGGTCCTGCCCGCCCACCTGCACGTCCGCCTCCAGGTGGTGCGCGTCGTACCCCTGCGAAAGCGGGTAGAAAAACTCGTGCAAGTGGATCGGCTCTCCCACCTCCAGACGGCGGGCAAAATTATCCCGCGCCAGGATTTGCTGGGCAGTAAAGTTAGTGGCCATCCGGAAGATCTCTTCCAGGGTTACCTTTTCCAGCCAGTCCGAGTTATAGACCACCTGCGTCTTATTACGGTCCAGCACTCTAAAGGCCTGCTCGGCATAAGTCTTCCCGTTTTCGATGATCTCTTCCTTGCTGACCAGCGGGCGGCTTTTGTCCTTGCCGCTGGGGTCGCCGATCAGCGAGGTAAACGAGCCGATCACAAAAAATACTTCATGGCCCAGGTCCTGAAATTGCTTCAGCTTGCGCATGCTGATCGTGTGGCCCAAATGCAGGTCGGAACTGGTGGGGTCGTAGCCGCAATAAACACGCAAAGGTTTGCCGCTGGCTTCCGCCGCCTGCAGCCGGGCCTTTAATTCCTCAGCCATTGCCTTGCCGATCGCCGGGTCGCCATAATCGGTCCCCCGCATCAGCAATTCCACCTTTTCGTTGATATTCAGCATCACAACCTCCTCCAGGCGTGCTCAGGCACGCTTGAAGCGCAATTTTACCATTTGCCCTCGTTCCCGGCAGAGGCTTCCAACTGCCGGCGAAAAGGAATCAAAAAACTGCCGCCAACAGGCAGCAGCTTTTTCACACGATACGTTTAATTAAGTGGCAGCAGGGGCCGGACCATCCAACAGGCGCGCCTCGTTTTGATCGTCCAATTCATCGGCGGCGTCCTTAGCGGCGTCTTCAAGTTCGGCATGCTCCTCATCCAAGGACTGGCCAAGCTCTTCAAGGGCATCTTCTACTTCAGCCGTCTTTTCATCCAGCTCGCGGTTTACAGCTTCCTCGTTCTCATCCAGAACGTCTTCCACCTCTTCGTCCAGCGCCGGGATCTCCTCACTATCAAGCTCAGGCTCTTCAACAAAGTCCCCATCTGCGGCATTCCCGACATCTGCCGCCAGTTCTGCTTCGGCTTCAGGCGTCAGAATTTCCGTCTCTGCGTTAGGCTTGGGCGGCCAAACAGTATGCCGCAGGATGAAGAAAACGCCCGCTAAAAGCGCCACCACCATCATTGTGGTCTGATTGATGTTGATCCCCGCTACAGGCGAAGGATCCAGGCGCACAAACTCCAGGGCGAATCGGATCACCGGGTAAACCACCAGGTAGAGGTTGAAGATATCGCCTTTGAATAACTTGCCTTTGAAGCGCTTGCCTACCCAAATCAGCAGGAGCGCGCCAAGGACATTCAGGATGAATTCATAGAGGAATAAGGGGTGATATCGCTCCACCGCGGCAAAGCCCGGCAGACGGTACTGAGGTTCGATGAAAATCGCCCAGGGCAGGTCAGAGGGGCCGCCGTAGAGTTCCTGGTTTACAAAGTTACCCCAGCGCCCGATCGCCTGCGCGATCAGAAGCCCTGGCGCTGTCCAATCCGCTATTTGGGCAAAACTGATCCTACGTACCTTGCAATAGATCAGCGCCGCGATCGCGCCGCCAATGACCCCGCCGGGGATGCCCAAACCGCCATGCCAGATCTGCAGAATGCGAATCGGGTTCTCCATGTAGTAGGCCGTTGTGGTGCCGGCTGCAATGTTGGAAGCCGATGGAGTGAACACATGCCAAAGCCGCGCCCCGAGAATACCGCCCAACAACAGCCAGGGCAGTATATCCCAGAGATCATCACTCGACTTGCCGTCGCGTTTGGCCATCTGCCCGGCCACCCAGGTGCCAAGCAATGCGCCGGCCAGGATGATCAAAGCGTAAAACCGTATGGTTACCGGACCAATATTGAAGCCTTGGGGCATATTCAACCTCTTTTATTCAGAACTGTTTAAGCACGCTTTTTGCTTTGGGCAAAGACCGTCAGAATGCGTTGGATCGCCGTTGCGTGCGCCAGGATGGCAATTATACCAACCGCGTATAGCGCCAGGTTCAATAGTAGACCCAGCACAACGATCACCATACGCTCCACCCGTGTGCCCACCCCAACCTTGGCATTAAAGCCCAGGGCTTCGGCCCGCGCCCGTGTATACGAGACCAAGAAGGCACCGCCAAGGGCTATCAAACTAATTATTAATCCCGGCTGGTTATTATTTTGAAAATAAAAAAGTGTTAGGGCGCCGAAGATCAGCCATTCCTCATATCGGTCGATGGTGGAATCTAAAAACGCGCCAAATGGGCCAATCTGCCCAGTGCGCCTGGCGAGCGTACCGTCGATGGCATCCAAAGGCGCCATCATCGCCAGTAATAATCCGCCCCAAAAATGCCTGCCGAGCGCGATCAGCACCGCGGCAGCAATCGTTCCTCCCAGTCCAATCTGGGTTACCTGGTTTGCTGTGATCCCCCTCCCGGCCAGAAAGTCCGCGATCTTATCCAATAATGGTTGGAATACCTCACGCAGGAGTTTTTCAAAGGAAAGCTTTGGCTTCACGCTTCATCCCCGTCATCGTCCAGGAGGATCTCCCGGTCGCGGCCGCTGCCAGTTGCAGGCCCAAGCACGCCCCGGCCCTCCAGCTGGTCCACCAGCCAGGCTGCCTTGGGGTACCCGATCCGTAAATGGCGCTGCAGGTAGGTTGCCGAGGCGCGCCTGTCCTTGCGCACAAGCGAGATCGCTTGCTTGATCAAGGCCTCGTCCGTTCCGCTTTCAGCATCCGCGCTGACCACGGCCTCCCATGGGGCCTCCTCTTCCTCGCTAGTCTCCGGAAGAAGGCTGGCCTGAGCTGCAGGCGGGGGCGCGGTCCGCGGGCTGCGGGGAACGCGGGGTTTGGGAGCAGGCGCTTCACTGACCGGACCACTGACCCGTTCTTGCTCTTCCGCTTTCGGCGCGGGGCCTTCATCTTGAACCGGCGAGGCTTCCTTCGCGCCGGCAGCATGGGTCTGCCACCAGTTCAGCACCCCGCCGATTTCCTTGTCGCTCACGTAAACCCCTTGCGAGCGCTGCGGCGT
>DHPL01000015.1:1573-11849 GCA_002407905.1 Anaerolineaceae bacterium UBA5365 | reverse complement strand
CCATTCGTATCCAGGATCACCCGCGAATCGACCATCGAAGCTACCATGAAGGCGATGCGGGTGGGGAAGTTGGCCTTGATTACGCCAGTCACCACATCCGTGCTTGGCCGCTGGGTGGCCACCACCAGATGGATGCCAATAGCCCGCGCTTTTTGGGCCAGGCGCACCAAAGCGCCTTCCGTCGCCTCGGGTGCATTCATCATCAAATCAGCCAATTCATCGATCAGGATCACGATCCGCGGCAATTTGGGTTTGCCCAGGCGCTCCATCTTGGTATTGTAGGAATCCAGGTTGCGGGCGCGCTGCCCTTCCAGCAGTTTGTAACGGTTATCCATCTCCACCGTGGCCCAGCGCAAAACGCTTTGGATGCGTTCAACATCCGTCTCAACTTGCCCCAAAAGATGCGGCAGACCGTTAAAGCGGGTCAGTTCCACCATTTTTGGGTCGATCATCACCAACTTGAGGTCTTGCGGGCTGTTGTTCATGATCAGGCAGGTGGTGATGGCGGCAATACAGATGGATTTGCCCGAGTTCGTTGCCCCGGCGATGAGCAAGTGCGGCATGCTCGCCAGGTCCGAGACCAGCGGTTGGCCGCTCACATCCCGGCCTAAAGGTACCGCCAACGGAGAGTTGATCCGTGTGAATGCCTCCGATTCCATAATCGGGCGCAGGCGCACCACGCTATTCACCGCGTTCGGCACCTCAATGCCGATGTAGGATTTGCCTGGTACAGGCGCAACGATGCGCAGGCGCTCTGCCTTCAGCGCCAGGGCCAGGTCCTTGTTCAGGTTGACGATTTTGTTGATGCGCACTTTCATCTTGTCGTCGCTGCCGGCCTTATCCATGTACCCCGGTTCCACCGCATATTGGGTCACGGTTGGCCCTACCCGGTAACCCACCACTTTGGCGGGAATGCCAAATTCGCCCAGGGTCTGCTCCAAGAGGCCGGCGTTCATGTTGATCGTGGCGGCGTTCTCCGCGAGGTTTTTTTCCTGGGTCAGCAGGGTGAGCGGGGGCAGCTCTACCGGGCGTTTCACGGGATCCTCAGGTTTGGGGTCCTTGTAGGGGTTCAGCTTGCGTACCTCACCAAAGTTGAGCGGCAAACGGGCTTGCGTGGCTGGTGCCGCCGGCGGACCGGCCTGGATCACAGCCGGTTTGGCTTTGATCCGCTGCGTTGCTTCGGGTGCGGCCGAAGCGCTTGCCGCCGGGCTCAAGTTCGGTACGGCGGTCGCGCTTTCCGGGCTTGGGAAAACAGGGTAGCTCCGGTAGGTCTCGCCCAGGCGTCTGCGCGCCCATCGCTCGAGCGGCCGGCTGATGTTCAGCCCCAATGCCAGCAAGACGAGAGCGGCGATGATGTAGATTAAACCGGTAAACCCGGAGCCGATCAGCCCGCGCAGCGGGCTCGCAAGCCCCCATCCCACGATGCCGCCAGCGCTCAGACCGTTTTGCACATCCTCGATCATGTCGCCCTTGAGCGCCGAAAGCGCGCCAAGCAGCAATAAGGCGCCAAGTTCAAAGATCAGCACCTTGCCCAAGCGCACGCCGTGGTCTGCCCCGCTTTGCGCTAGAAGCACCACCCATCCGGCGATGATCAGTAAAAACGGCAGGCCAAGGCGACCCCATCCCAGCCAGCGGGCGAAAAAGCTGACCACACTATCGATCAAACTACCCTGCGTGAACCCAAAAATGCCCAGGAAAAGCAGCGACCCCGCAACCAACAGCCCTAAACCGCCCAGGTCCCAGGCCAGCTTGCTGGCCAGGCTCTGCAGCTCATCGGCGTTGGGGTCGGGGTCGATCTTCATTTCTCGTCTTCGGGTCGCGGCGGGTTCCATCGGCTTGCCTTTCGCATCTCAATCCATATTAACCAGTTCAAATCTGGCCTTTCGGTCAGCAATTAACTTGCACCATTCGTGCCAATCTTCAGGGATTAGTCGGGGTCTTGCTCACGCTCAGCGCCATGATTCGCCTGAGAAACGCTATCCATTTCCAGCCTCAAAATGTTGGCTGCAACGCTCTCCAGAGCAACCCGCTGCTTACGGTAAAGGTCAGCCTCAGATACGGCCAATTTGTGCGCCACTTCCCGCACCCGCTTGCCTTGCAGGAACTTGAGGTCCAATATGTTATAGAGCAGCCAATCGCCGGTAAATTTGCGTTCGCCTTCCGGCCGGACGCGTTCGATGGCATTTTTCAGCACGGCGCGCAGAGCATTGGTCCGGTTGCCATCCAACTCATCGCTGGCTTCTTCCACTACTTTCAGGTCCAGTAATGGGTTTTTGGTGAATTTCGGCCCGCCCCAATAATGGGTCAGCGCGTCCTTCACCCATTCCGTCATCTGCGGGGATACTTCAGGGTCCTTAGCCTGGTAGATCTCTTTCTGGTCGTAGGAACTGCTTGCCCGCAATTCCTGGATGTAATCCACTTCGGCTTGTAAAACAGCCATCGAATCCAGAACCTGCTGCTGCAGGAAGCGGTCTTTCAGTGCCATTTCTGCCCGCGCCAGGAGCCATTCAATGTCCCGCCGCGCGCTTTCGTCAATGCTCGCCTCAGCATCGCGAGGGATGCCGCAAAAGCCCAGCAGGCGGCGTTGGTCCTCAGCTTTGAACCAAAGCGGCAGAAGGTACAGGTTTTCGTCGTGCACCAACCAGGCGTCATCCTCGGCGTTCTCGTTCAACTGGCGCAGCATGCCCAGGTCTCCGCTGGCCGGCAGAATCTGCTTCTTGCCCGTCAGTACGATGTAATCCACCCGGCTGCCCTTCAGCACGGCGATGAAGGCGCCTTCCACCTGCAGGCGGTCGCAGATCGATGCCGCGATCGTCTCCAGCAGCTGGTTGAGGTCGTTATGGGTCAGCATCCGTTCTTCCAGGCCGCGGATCTTGTCCAGGTCTTCCCGGTCCGCCCCAAAAAAGAGCGGTTTCTCCAGTCTCGGCGCCAAAAGCGTGATGCCGTATTCCAGGATCAGGATTGTGGCTACCATTGCGATCGGTACGAGTGCGATATAAGGGTTGCCCAGCGTTTGCCCATAACGCCGGATCACCGTTACCAGGCCCAGCGTGATCGCTGCCACCATCGGCCCCCGCAGGAGCCAGCGGAAGAGCCGGCTTTTGATCGCCCTGTCCGTCCAGGTCATTCCAAAGAATGAGACCACATAGGCCATCACTACCAGG
The DNA here is from genome assembly GCA_002407905.1 of Anaerolineaceae bacterium UBA5365. Classification (GTDB taxonomy): domain Bacteria; phylum Chloroflexota; class Anaerolineae; order Anaerolineales; family Anaerolineaceae; genus Mesolinea. The sequence goes on along the minus strand of DHPL01000015.1, from coordinate 8,685 downwards.
AACACGCCTGTGATCAGGCCCGCGATCGTCGTGGCGATGAAAAACAGGTCCGGGTGCTGAGCAAAGAAATTATTGCCGTGGAATAAGAAGACAACACTGGTGATGGCCGGCGTGCTTGCCCCGGCAAACAGGTACATCAACCGCCTGCGGGCAGTATCGGTTCTGCTGCGGAGGATGGCTCGTCCTAAATTCACGCTTGCGGTCAGCATCACTACAATGTAGAACATGCCGAAGAGAAAGGTGAAAATGGTGCGTTCCAGGTAGGGTACCGGGGATGTGGTAGCCGCCAGGCGCCCAACCGTCAGGCCAAAGGGAATTAGCAGGATTCCCACCAGCGAGACGGCATACACCAGCAGAACAACCCGGCTGCGCCGGCCGCGGCTGGGCCGCCCGGTCATCGTTAGCAGCTGATCGGAGAAGTGCAGGTAAGCTGCCGGCAGCAGCACCAATGCCGCCCACTTGAGCTGCAGGAAGAGCCGGATGATCGGCGCGTCCGTACTTACGTTTGCCAGTGCCTCACTGGTATAGATCACCGTCACTGTAAGTAAGATGATTCCAAAAGCTTGCACCAGCCGGTCGCGGTAGCTGAAACCCAGGGCGTACATCAAAAGCGCCATCGCAACAATGGCCACGCCCGCGGTCACTATTTGGGCAATGGTTTCCAGGATGCTGGAAATATTCAAAAGCACAGCAGCTGGAGCAAAGTTCACAGATCGATCAACTTTCTAAAAAAGATTGCGGTTTCCCGATTGGGGAAGTAATCCTCGATGTAACCGCAGTTTTCATAGCCATTTTTGAGCGCCATCCGGATGGCGGGGTCGTTTTTCACCCCAACTTCAAGGAGCACCTGGCGTACTTTCTTGCCGCGCGCCCAATCCTCCGCGGCCCGCAGCATCACGGAGCCGATTCCCTTGCGCCGGGCGTAGGGGTCCACGCAAAAATCGCTGATGCAGGCTGTTGGGGGCATACGCTGGGCATCGATGCAAACATAAGCCATCACGGTCTCATCCAGGCTGCCCACCAAAATCTGGTCCGCCCGGCTCCAGGATTTTGCCAGCGAGGCGTCATCCCGCGGATAGGGCACGTTCAATTCCCGGGGCAGTCGCATGCGGGTCATGGAGTGGGCAGTGCCGCTGGCACCGCGCTGGCACTCCATCTTGTAGCCAAAGGCGGTTTGTACGCTATGGTCCATGCGCACCAATTGCTCCACGTCCCTCGGAGCCAGCCTTCGGATCTGCAATTTCGCCATTTACCCGCCGCCTTTCACCCGCACAGCCACAACACAGCTGCCGGATTCATTTCCATTATTATCCAAAGCGATCAATCTGAGCAAATAATCCCCGGGTACCAGAGCGCTGGTATACCAGTTGCCCAGGTTTTGGTTCACCCGAACCTCCCCGCCTGCCGCGATGGTCTGCCATGTTTTGTGCTCCCAGGTGGAATACTCATACTTATAGGAGCCAAAATTGGGCGTGTTCGCTGAGCCCTCGATTGTCACCACGCCGCTCACCTCCGAGCGATGCTCAGGGTTCGTGATCTCCAGTATCCCGGCCTGGCAATCGCTGGGCACATCGGTTATCACCGCCTGCGGATAGGGTGTGAAGGTTGGTGTGGCATCCGTAGGTACCGGTCCGGGAGTAGCGGTTTCCGGCACTGGTGTAACGGTAGGGGTGGCGTAGATAGCCTGCTCCTCGATTTCCGGGGCTAAAAATGTTGCCACACTGAATTCGCCCACCGTAAGCAGCCCTACAAGGATCAAAACGGTCACGGCGGCGGTCACCCGGCGCTGTGCGGCCTCGCGTTCCAAACCGAATACAGCGCTGCGGCGCTCGTCCAGGGCGATCGTCAGCCGGCGGAGGTAGATGACGGCCACAACGCCCAGAATCAAATAAATGGGCACTTCCAGGCTGGCCAGAAATTTGATCACAGCTTGCATAGATTGCTCTTAAATCCGGGCAAGCACCCCGCGCAGGATAGTCGTTAGACGGGGCACGATCACCTTTCCGGATTCCAGCACTTCCTCGTGGGTGGCAGCGTTCAATCCGCTGGCGCCGATCACATTCGTGATGCTGGAGATGCCCAGCACCGCCATGCCCCCGTGCTTCGCCACGATGGTTTCCGGAACAGTGGACATGCCCACCGCGTCAGCGCCGATCATGCGTAAAAAGCGGCAATCGGCCGGGGTTTCGAAGGATGGGCCTGCCAGGCAGGCATACACGCCTTCCCGCAGTTCCAGCCCGTTCTCACGGGCAACGCTTTGGGCCAGTTCGATCAGTTCCGGGTTGTAGATCGCGCTCATGTCCGGGAAACGCGGGCCGAATTCATCCAGGTTGGGTCCCCTCAGCGGGTTCTCCCCGGCGATGGGCATGAGTGAGAGGTGGTCGTTGATCAGCATCAGGTCGCCCACCTTGAAATCCAGGTTCAGGCCGCCTGCGGCATTGGTCACCACCAGGGTTTTGATTCCCAGGCGCTGCATCACCCTTACCGGCAGCCCGATGCGGGAAACCGCGTGGCCTTCGTAGTAATGCGTGCGGCCTTGCAGCATCAGCACGTTTTTGCCTTCCAGTTTGCCGATCACCAGCCGGCCCTTATGCCCCAATACAGTGGAAACCGGCCAATGCGGGATCTCGTTCGTGGGAATGATGGTCGCGTCTTGTACCGCGTCGGCCAAATCCCCCAGGCCGGAACCCAGGATCAGCGCCACTTCGGGCATGACCTTAATCCGCGCCTTCACCGCCGCTGTAGCCGAATCGATTTCCTGCATCGTAATGAAATGTTCCATTATTCTCTCCTGGGTCTGTGTCTGGTGATTATACCAAGCGGCAATACTTCGCTTTTCCAGCTGGAGTAGATCAAAAGAACCAGATTATCGAATCACAGTCTCGGACTAACCTGTCTTTCAGGCTAATCGTTCAAAACTCCTTTGATCAATTCCCAGTTGTTCTTGTAGGCAGAAATATCCCAACCTCCTGCCTTAATCTTGTGTGGAAAGGTAATTGTCCTCAATTTACTTTTGTTATTTTCGTTGGCGGAAAGCCAGGCCTTGTACTGTCGATTGACATTGGTAGCCATGTCTTCAGAAGGGATTATGTAATATTCAATCCCCGCTTGGGATTCGGTTGGAGGAATACCTGCAAGCACCCAAAAAAAGAGGCCTCCCCGATGGGCAATCTCCTTACTGCCTAAAGTACAAGTTCTATTACCAGGAACGTATGTTTTGACTTGGATATGAACGAACTTAGTTCCTTCAATGTTACTGCACAAAATATCGGTGTTTGGAGTATTTCCTAAAGTAATCGCGGCGACCAATTTTTGACGGCTTAATTCGCCAGCAACAAAGAATTGAGCTGCATTTCCGCGTAAACTCTTATTTCCTGCCATATTAAACCTCCATAGAGAGCTAGATAATTGTAGATACAAATGTAGTCGATTCCAGTATGTTTGATAAGCGATTAGAAGAGATCGGGTTTTCTTCATCCCTGAAATTTTTGACCTAAAAACAGACTTCAGCAAATCAAGAACATGGCGAGGCTGGGATTCGTCACTTTCTAAAGCATCAAAACCAGAAACAAAGTTTTCTTCTCATAAACACAGATGATTAAAAGCAGCATAAATGTCGACACCCGCTTTCTAATTCTTGTTAGAAAGCGGGTGTCTCGTCTGGAGCAGACACTAACTGATGTCTTAGAGTTCGCTCAGGGCTCGATGAACTGCGGAATGCATTACGGCGATGCCGGTAACCAGAGCAGCTTCGTCGATATTAAACTTTGCTGTGTGGGCCGGAGCAATCACCCCGGTTTCAGGTGTGATGCCGAGCCAGAAGTAGCTTCCTGGCACTTCCCGGAGAAAGTAAGCCAAGTCATCGCCCGCCATCAGCGGTGTGGTGGACTTCACTTTGTCCGCGCCAATCGCGTCAATTGCCGCTTTTTCGAGCAGCTCGGTTGCCTTTTGGTCATTGACCAGGGCAGGGTAACCATGCTCGTAATTAAGCTCAACTTGCGCGTCATACGTTGATGCAATCCCCTGGGCGACCTTTAATATCATTTTGGGGAAACGAGTCGAAATTTCCGGATCCAGCGATCTGCAAGTCCCGGTCATAACAACCTTATCCGCAAGAATATTAAATTTCGTCCCGGCATTGATGGTCCCAAATGAGATCAGCGCGCTCAATACAGGATCGACCTGGCGGGTCATCATCACATGTAAAGCCAAAATGATTTCCGCCGCGATCGGAATGCCGTCCACTCCCTTATGCGGGGCTGAACCGCCGCCTCCTTTACACGTCAATGTGAGCGTAAACTGGTCCGAGGCAGCCAGAAATTGCCCATAATGAATTCCGACTTCACCGGTTTTGTTCTCGGTTGCGTGATGCAAAGCGAAAAGCATATCTACCCTGGGGTTATCCAACACGCCTTTTTCGAGCAGAGTTTTCGCCCCTCCGGGAGGTGTCTCTTCAGCAGGCTGGAAAATGAACTTCACATTCCCTGCCAGACTATCCTTCTCAGCTGCCAGCAATTTGGCTGTTGCCAGCAATACTGCCGTATGAGCATCATGAGCGCAGGCATGCATTACACCAGGCTTGCAGGACTTGTACGGTACATCCGATTCCTGTTGGATCGGAAGGGCGTCAATATCAGCTCGCAATCCAATAGTTGGCCCAGGTTTTGAGCCGCGCAACAAACCCACGGCACCGGTAAAGTCATCCCATTGAGTTACTTCCAAGCCCATTTCCTGCAGTTCTTTAACGATCAGTTTGGTTGTCTCGAACTCCTCAAAGGATAGCTCGGGGTTCTGGTGAATCTTTCTGCGGATATTGATTACATAATCTTCAACAGTCTTGGCTAACTCCAAAGAACTCATATTATTAAGCCTCCACCTTCGCCTGCTTGTCTTTGACAAGATATTTGAAAATAAAATAGGCCGGGATGCTGGATGCCATCAATAGCAAGCCCTGTTTCATATACTCAGGATCAACCAGGGTCACCAGATAACCGGTGATCAATACTGCCAGCAACGTGGTTACAGGATAGCCCCACATTTTCAGTGGCCGTTCAGCATCAGGCTGCTTCTTCCGTAAAACGATCAGAGATATAGCTACTACGCACTCCAAACTTCTGGAAACAAAAACGCCCATTAGCAAAAGGCTCATGAATGTTCCCGTCCATATAAAGAATAGCGCGGCAACAGCAAAGATGATGATCGAAATATAAGGTGTATTGAACTTGGGGTGTACGCTTCCAAAAAACTTGAATAGCAGATTTTCCCGGGCCATCGCGTAAGAAACACGGGGCAGCCCCATCACACTGGAATTCAACGAACCAAAGATAGATATCAGCGCGCCGATCGAGACGATCGCACCGCCTATGGGGCCAAAAATAGCCTGCGCCACGTCCGCCACAGGTTTCTCAGACGCCGCAAGGGTAGCCTGGGGCAAATTACCAATGGATACAACGTTGATCAAAACATTAACCAGAATAACGATGCCCATTCCGATCAAGGTCGCAAGGGGCAAGACTTTCTTGGGGTTCTCAACTTCCTCACTCATGTAAGACAGAACATAGTAACCGCCAAAGGCAAGCACTGCAGGCACAGCAGCTTTGAAAGTTGCGGACCAGCCCGCATCACCTACTACAGGTTGGAAATTCGCGCCTTTAATGGTGAATAGTCCTCCAACGATCACCAGGCCCAGAGCAGCAAGCTTCCCAACGGTGAAAATGTTTTGAATCTTAGAGCCTTGTTTAACACCCAGAACGTTCATCCCGGCGAGGAAAAGCACGATTACGGAGCCAATGACACGGCTGCCGGTCAACGTGATCCCGGGGAAGAAATACCGCAGGTAATTGATGAAACCTAATGCCAGCATAGCAATAACCGGCATCAGTGAGCCAAAAATCATCGACCAGCCGTACAAAAAGGCCGCCATCTCACCAAAGGCTTCTTTGATAAAGACATACGCGCCACCGGCTTTTGGAAACATTGGAGATAGTTCAGCGTAAACGAATGCGAACATAGTGGCTGCAAACCCGGCAATTACCCAGGCGAGCAGGTTTGGCCCTGACCCTCCGGCGGCAGCAGCAACCTTTCCGGGTGTATTAAAGATACCCGAACCGATCACTGTGCCAACAAGGATCATGGTTGCGGAAAAAAGTCCTAGTTGCCGCTTTAATGATGAATCTTGATTGGATGAACCGTTTTGGTCTGACATGATAAAACTCCTATTGAATATAATGTGGAGGAAGTAATGGTCTCATAATATGCCTTATCAGCCTGGAGTTCAATATCTCGTGATACAATTCGCGTTCTTTAATTGATTAATGTGAATAATTCCAATGCCCAATTCAATTCATTCAGAAAACACACCCCTCATTTGGATCACCCCGATTACGGGTTTGGCATCGCGGCTTGCCTCATTAGGTAAAGACCGCAAGTATTTGCCTGGTGAAATCCTTTTTAACCAATCCGATCCGGTTAAAAATATCTTTCTGATCAAGCAAGGGCTTGTGGAACTTTCGATCATCTACACAAACGGAACGAAAAAAACCACTACAAACTGCGCCAGTGGGACCGTTTTGGGAGAAATGGCTTTGTTTCATTATTACACCAACGTGAATGAAGCCATTGTAAAAAAGCCATCAGTCATCACCGTTTTAGGGATTAATGAAGTGCGGGATCTGTTCTTTAAGGATCCGGACTTGGCAGAAATGCTCTACGAGTCCCTCTGCGCCAAATTAAAGTTGACCACGCACCAGTTGGGGATCATGATGCTCGATTCGATCGAATCGCGCATTGCCCATATCCTCCTCGATTATCCGGGGCAGGAGATCCTCCTGACCCACGATGAAATTGCCTCCCTGGTCCGATGCTCCCGGGTTTCTGCCAGCAGGCACCTCAGCCGACTAACAAAACAAGGCTTGATCGTAAACCACCGCGGCCGGATCATTATTAATGATCGGGAAGCCCTGGCGGAATTGATCTAGGCATTCCAGTGCGGGGAACGCATCAGGTTCGAAAAAGTTGAGGCTGGGATTTGCCTGTACCCCGCATGGGGCAAACCCGGAACCAATCCACTGCCCCCATTAAATAAAAACATGGCGAGGCTGGGATTTGAACCC
>DHPL01000015.1:0-1429 GCA_002407905.1 Anaerolineaceae bacterium UBA5365 | reverse complement strand
CTCCACCGTTGAGCTACCTCGCCCAAATGCCCAGCGATAATAATCGACAAAAACAAAAAAGTCAACCATTGCTTGGTTATAATCCCTCATCAGGAGCTACCAACCATGCCCAATGCCATCGAGCCCTACCGCCCCCAAAACATGCCCTCCCGTTCCCTCGCCGGCAAAGTTTGGGATGCCTTCCCAACCCGCGAGCGCGAAGCCCTCGAAGAGAGCCTCAAAGGCCTTCCCATCGACCGCAATCCGCTCAACATGCTCCTGGATCTGGCCATCATCCACTACAAAAGCACATTCGGCCGGCAGAAACGCGTGGCCATCATCGGGCCGGCAAATGTGGGCAAAAGCACGCTCTTCAACCAGTTTGTCCGCCAAAAGAGTCAGCGCGCCCTGGTAAGCCCCACCCCCGGCACCACCAAAGTAAATCAGATGAGCGATGCCGGCCTCTTTGTGATGGCCGATACTCCCGGCGCGGATGCCGTTGGCCCCAGCGGTCAGCGCGAGCGCGAGGCTGCCTTTCTAGCCGCTGAATCCGCCGATTTTCTCATTCTGGTCTTCGATTCCATCCAGGGGGTCAAAGAAACGGAACTGGCCCTCTTTCACGAGATCCTTAGCCTGCAAAAGCCCTACATCATCGTCCTCAATAAAATCGACCTGGTCCGCCGGTACCGCCAGCAGGTCATCGATAGCGCTGCACACAACCTGGGTGTGGACCCAGCCGATATCCTTGCCGTCAGCGCCCTGCGCGGCGAAGGTATCAGCAAGGTGCTCATGGCCATCGTTGCCGCCGACCCTACTATGACGGTCAGCCTGGCCACCGCCATGCCCCAGTACCGGCGTAAACTGGCCTGGCGCTCCGTGACCACCAGCGGCGCTCTGGCCGCTGCTGTGGCCCTAAGCCCTCTGCCCGTTCTGGATTTTGTCCCGCTCGTAGCAACCCAGGCCGCCCTGGTTATCAACATTGCCCGCATTTATCAATACAAGATCACCCTCGCCCGGGCCAAAGAGCTCCTGGCCTCCTACGGCTTGGGACTCCTGGGCCGCAGCCTCTTTCAGCAGCTTTCCAAATTAGGCGGAGTTCCAGGGTGGCTGCTCAGCTCCGCGATCGCCGCTTCGATGACCGTAGCCATTGGCTACGCCTCTATCGAGTGGTTCGAAAAGGGCGAGCGCCTCTCCTCAGCCCAGGTGGCAGATTTGAGCAAGCGCCTGGCCGGCCGCCTGGCAGAACGGCTTAAAATCGCATTGCGTAAAAAGCCCAAAAAGGAAGACATGGAGCGTCTGGTCATCGATATTCTGGAAAGCGAGACGATGCCGGATTCTCCAGAGTCCACCCCGCCCATCAAGTAGGCATCGACCGCATGGTTCGATCCGCTCCGCCCATCCAATAACCGGCATCAAAAAAGGCGGGCAAAATGAACTGCACCCCGAAACT
>DHPL01000025.1:139024-145380 GCA_002407905.1 Anaerolineaceae bacterium UBA5365 | reverse complement strand
ACCAACAAGGCAGCCATGGATTCTCCTTCCTGCATCCCCGTCGCCAGAATTCCGCCAGTGATGTCCCCGCCTACGTAACCCGCGATGGCCGGCAGGAAGTAAACAGTACATCCATCCGCGCCGGGCAAGCCGAAGTCCCGGGCCTGCCAAACCTCTCCGAAGAGGCTTTGCACCTTAAAGGGCGCCACTCCGATGCCCTGGGGGTCGAAACCGGCCATGTAGTGCTGCATCACCGTATTGCCGGCGATGCTGTAGCCATACAGGTCCTGAATTGCCACATGGTTCTCGCGCAGCAGCTGCCTTACCATCGTCGCAATTTGCTTCCGAATCAGATCTGTAACCGGAGCCACGCCGTGATGATTGCTGTAATCAATCCGGGAAATCACATCAGCCCCAAATTGTTTTTCCAGGTTGCGCTCGCGGAATACTGCAAGGCTCCTGGGCCCTTCCATCAGGTCAAAAAGCATCGCGACGACCGTGGTCGTGCCAATATCCACAGCAATTCCATAAGCCTGTTGGGTTTCTGCGGGCAGCTCAAAAGGCAGGTCATTCCCAAATTGGACATTCCCCAGGTCCGCATTGATTTCCATGCCGCTTTCCGGCAGGATCCGAACGATAAGGTCTTGAGTTACCCTTGTTTGGCAGGCTAAAACCACTTCCGGCTCCGCAGACGCGCCCGGCAGAAGTTCCACTTTACATTTTTTACAGGTACCGCGGCCGCCGCAAGTTGAAGGGATGTCATCGATTCCGTCTGCCAACAATGCCGTGAGCAGGTTACTGCCCTCTGGCGCTTCGATGAACCGCGATTCCTTGCCGATCTCTACTTGAATGCTTGGCATATCAGTCTCTGACGATCCGGATATCAAAACTGCTCACCCATTTAAGGGCATCTTGAATCGCCTTAAGCGCGGGAAGCTGATTGTTATAGAGCACATTCAGGATGTTTTCTGAGTTCACTTCCCCCGGCCAAACTTCCATTTGAACCACTGGCCCAACGCAGTCAACGAGGTAATTGCCTTGATCGAGGTGTAAAAAACCTTTGATCCGCCAGGTCCGGTCGGCAAATAGTTTGAGGAAGTGTTCCAATTCCTGGGCCGGCATTTCTGGCGGTATCCGTAATCCCAGTTTGCGCAGGCTCAGGTCCTGAGCGCCGGGCTGGGAAGCATCCTCTTCCGGGATCAACTGGGGTATTGTCTCGCCCTCGAAAAATGCCCGCAAACCAGCAATGTCCTCCGCCTTGCAATAACTGGTTTCAATCTGAACCGCGTCCGGCCGCATGATCTTCAAGGCCTGGTTCACCCGTTCGATCTCTTCTGTGCTGGCCAGGTCGGTCTTATTGATCACAAATGCATTGGCAACCGCCGCCTGAGTTTTTGCGACCACTGCGGTGTCAATGTACTTTTCGAACCGGCTGGCATCCACCAAACAAACCGCCCCTTTGTAATCCAAACGCCCCTCAAAACGCGATTGCTTGAGCAAGCCGCGGATGCTGCTCGGGTCAGCAAGGCCAGACGCCTCAACGATCAGCAGGTCGCGGTCAAGTTTGAGCATTTCCTCCAATGCGGTTTCAAACGCGGGCAGTTGGCAGACGCAAAAAATAGATCCATTTACAATTTCCCACATGGGAATCTGCAGATGGTCCAGTAACTTTCCGTCGATGCCCGCTTTTCCAAACTCATTGACGATCAAACCCAGTTTACGCTCAGGGAAGCTCGCCAGAAACTCACGGATAAACGTGGTTTTTCCGGTTCCCAGAAAACCGGTGATGAGGTAAACCTCAAGCTTTGATCTCATTGAAGGCCTGTTCCAGTGCCTCTTCCAGGTCTTTGCGGCTCGGTGTGATGGACGAGAATTTAAGCTTGCCGTTGATATACGTTGAAGGCAGGTTCTTCACACCCAATTGTTTCATACGCCCAACTTCTTCCGGGGTGATGTATTTGTAAACTTCATAGTCAACTTTTCCGGCAAAGTCCTTCATCACGGCGTCAACAGCATATTTCATGTAAGTGCATGCCGCGCAAGTGGCCCAATCCAGGGTGAAAATCTCGATTAGCGGTTTTTTGAGGCTTGCATAATCCGGCAGTTCCACCGCCACGCTGTGGTCACTCAGGGTGTAATTAGCTACCATCTCCCGCACCTTATCCGGCTCGCTGGCTGCGATGTACGCGGCGATGGTGTTCTCGACGGGGGTATCGTAGGGCATGTCACATCCGGGGGCCAGGATGAAGTTGGTTTTATCCGCAATTGAATCATATAGATCAAGCACGTACTTCATGTTGTCTTGCTGATTGCCAGTAAGCATCACCGTAGTTAAGGGGATGTTTCCGCCCAGGGCTACGTTATACGCATCAGTGATTCTCTTGGCCGCCAGCAAATCCACGTTTTCATCAACATGCAGTGAGTCGCAGCCTGTATTACACATCCCCTCGATATTGCGGGTGGCGTCTCCGCAGACGAAGAAAGCCGAATATGCTCCCTTTGCTCTGATATGGTCAAACAGCTCGGTATACGGGCCTTGAACAAAATCCGCAAAGTGGTCAGCCGATATTTGAGAGATCATCGGGTCCACCGGAGCGATCACGTCCATACCCGCCTCCAGGTAGTAATCCGCAAGCCTCTTAGCCACCCGCGTGCAAAAAGCTAATAGGCGATGGACGTAATCCTCATCATCGTACATGTCCATAAACAGGTCTGTGCCGCGCAGGTGCGAAGCAAGCGTAAACGGCCCGCACAAGAGGCCATAAAGCAAGGTGTCCTGACCAACCTCAGCCTTTAAGCGGCGCATCACGTTCAGCACGATCGGCAAACGGCCGTCAGTCTCCCTTGGAATCTTGCAGTCGCAGGGAACAATCGCTTCATCCTCAAGGGGATGGCTCCTGACCGAAGGCGGGCTGTCATCCGCCCATACCAGTTCGCAGCCTAGAATTTCTGCCTCAAGCTGCAAATCAAAGACCACAGGCTGTCCCTGGGGTTTGTAGATACGGTTCACCTCTAAAACGGACTTAAAGAGTTTCTCTTCGTCCTTCAGTACCTCGGTGGCAGTGTAGCCTGTCAATTTTCCAGCGTGCACGCCCGCGAAGGGTACCCAGGGCACAGGACCGCCGGTAAATTTTTCATGTTTAAGTGTTTTTATCAGCAATTCCTTATTTGCCATTTCATGCTCCCTTATTGTTACTTTTTGGGGTCAGTGGGCTGGGGTCCCAAGTTTGAGTTATTGTATACTAATCAGAAGCTTAAAGTAACCGGTAAGGACTGGAATTTACGCGTACCCCGTGAAGCACAATCTTCTAATCTCGGGAATCTTGCGCAGTACCGTTCATTCCTGCCCGGAATAACAATACTAGAGATCAGAGCCTGGAAAAGCCAAGCGAGAATATTTTTCCTTTTTTATGACGATCATGTTTGAACCAGACACACTTGCCAGATTTGCGATGCAGGAATTCGGTTTTAGCAACGCTGGTCCCCTCGATCCTCACAACATCCGCCTGCGTCCCGAAGTGCGCCAGATGTGCGCCGCGGACCGCTGCCAGAAATTTGGCCGTAACTGGAGCTGCCCGCCAGCCATTGGCAGCCTGACGCAGATAGCAGACCGCCTGAAAGCCTTTAATTCCGGGGTACTGCTGCAAAGTACCGCCCAGCTTGAAGACGACTTCGATATCGATACCATGCTCCAGGCTGAAACCGACCACAAAGCCGCTCTATGGCGCCTGGCTGAGCACCTGCGTGAGCAAGCCTGGGAGATTTTGCCCATGCCAGCCGGCAGTTGTACCTACTGCGAGGTCTGCACTTTCCCCTCCGCGCCCTGCCGCTTTCCCCAGAGGATGACCCCCTCCTTGGAAGCAGCCGGGGTAGTGGTAAGCGACTTGTGCTCAGATAACGGACTTCCCTATTATTACGGCCCATTAACCATCACCTACACCAGCGCGATCTTGTTTACCCGCTAACGCTCTTGAGACACAAAAAAAGCTCCTTCTCAGGAGCTTTCATGGAGTCACCACGTCTAATAAGTGAACATGTTTGCCAGGGCCACCTCAGCGGCCGTGGCTGCATCTTCAGCATAGAGGTCAGCGCCGATTTTCTCGCGGAATTGCTCGGTGACCGGCGCGCCCCCGATAATGACCTTCACGCGCGGGTCCAGTTCGGGGTCGGCTTTGCGCAGGTCAACGATATCCTGCATCTGGCCCATCGTAGTTGTAAGTAAGGCGCTGCATGCAATCAGGGCGGCCTTGTGCTCTTTGGCTGCTTCGATAAATTTTGCCGGGGCAACATCCACACCGATGTCCACCACATCGATCCCCTTGCCCGCCATCATGATCTTGACCAGGTTTTTACCGATGTCATGCAAGTCACCTTTAACGGTCCCCAGTACGATCGTCCCGACCTGCTCACTCGAGTCGCTGGCCAATCCGGGTTTGATAACTTCAATCCCCGCCGCCATGGCACGCGAAGCAATCAATACTTCCGGCACAAATACTTCGTTGGCCTTGAATTTTGCGCCAACTACATTCATGGCGGCCATCAGACCGTCCTGCAAAATTTCGCTCGCGGATAATCCCTCTACCAAAGCTGAATTAGCCAGCTCTTGAACCAGTTTTCGATTTCCTTTTTGCATTGCAGCGGATATTTCTTCCAATATCGGTTTCGTCATGGAAACTCCTTCGTCTTTTTAATCAAGCTGGAATCTAACATTGGCAAGTATTGACTGCGATAATGGTCAAACATTCCCAAATTCAAGTAATCTTACCATCAGTCTATGGCCCAGAGTAAAAAGGAGCACTCTGCTCGCTTATAATTTTCACAGTTATGCAAGAAGATCAGACCGCCCCCAGCGATTCCATCAACGCTTCAGCAGCCCAGCGCCTGCTCGCGCTTTTTTTCTTCCTGAACTTTAGCGCGGTTGCCCTCACCGCGGTCTACCTGCCCCTGCACTTTAAAGCCCAGGGCTTCACCAGCGCCCAGATCGGCTTGCTGGGCGTTGGCAGTGCTCTGGCTACCATCCTTCTGGCGCCGCGCTATGGCCACCTCTACGACCATAGCAACAGCCGCCGGCAGATCCTGCTCTTCACCCTGGCCCTTACCAGCCTGCTGATCATCGTCGCGCCCTTCCTGCGCATCTTCGCTCTGCTCCTCCTTGTCTACGCCCTGAACCGGGTGGGCATGGGCGCCATGATTTCCGCCAGCGAGAACATGGCCTATCAGGTCGGCGAAATGCACGATGCGGACAAATCTGCCCAGGAAAACAGCTTCGGCAAGATGCGCCTTTGGGGCTCAGTCGGCTTTGCCATCTTTGCCTTCCTTGGAGGCTTCCTCTTCGACCGCTTTGGCATCAAGGCCAACCTTCTGGGTTTTAGCGTCATCACCCTGGTCTTGGCCTGGGTTCTGCTGCGCCTGCCCCAGGCAGTCTTCTATGCCCAGGAAACTCCAGACGCCTCTAACCGGCTCAGCATCAGCCAGGTGGTTAAACTGATCCTGCAGGATCCCGCCCTGCTCTTTTGCATCCTGGCCCTTGCCCTCACGGACCCGGTCGCGGACGGTGTGCGCTCTTTCGAAAACATCTTCATGAGCGATCTGGGCCAGCCCGCCTGGGTGATCGGGATCATGGCCAATTTGGCAGCGGTTCTGGAGGTTCCCAGCATGCTCCGCGCCAGCCAACTGCAAAGCCGATTCGGCACCCAAAAGGTGCTGCGTTTCGTCTTTGTTTTCGACCTGATCAGGCGTGGGATGGTTTTCTTCTTCCCGCTTGCCAGCGTGGTTTTTCTCTCCAGCGTGCTCAACAGCATTACCTATCCGCTGCGGCTGATTGGCATGGTCAGCCTGATCAACGCCCGCCTTCCCCGGCGCTACACCACCACAGCCTTCAGTTTTGTTGGCGTAACCTTGGTTGGCCTGGGGTACATAGGCAGCAACCTCGTGGCCGGCTACCTCTACGAGCGTTTTGGCGGGGCCAGCAATTACCTCCTTTCGTCTGTTTTGCTGGCAATGGGCCTGGTGCTCATCCTCATCGCCGGCCGCTACGATTGGTCCGCCCCGCCTATCAAGGAAAAACCGTTATCAGACCCGGAACTCTAGGATCGTTCAACAAAAGGCTACCGTACGCATAGAAAAGGAGAAATCATGATCACCAAAACAGATTTTGTGACTATCTTCGACTCCTGGGCGAGGGTCTTCGACCTTCAAACCGAGGGACTTAGCCGCGAAGACCTCTTCTTCCAGCCGCAGCCAGGCGGCAATTGCATTTACTGGACTCTGGGGCACATCATGGTTAATTTCATCTCCCTGGCCAAGGTCATCCAGATGCCACTGCCCGATTTCGTGGCGAAATACCAGGATTATGCCCATGGGTCCGAGCCAGTCCT
>DHPL01000025.1:132077-138839 GCA_002407905.1 Anaerolineaceae bacterium UBA5365 | reverse complement strand
AGATGAGCGATCTGCTCAGCGCGGCCATCCTGGCCAAAGACGAAGCCTACTTCGCGGAACCGAGCGAGAGGGGCGGCACCCACGGAACCCGGATGAACTTTTACGCTTTTCATCAGGCCTACCATCTGGGCCAGCTGGAAACCCTGCGCAACCTTACCGGCCACACCGAAAAGCTCATTTAAGCCGGCAGCTTCAGTTAGAAAACTCTTCTTACCCCGGTGGGTGTATAATCGGGCCACTAACACGCGTTAATTGAGTGCCGCTTGAATTCTGAAACCATCCAAACCACCAAACCCCGACAATCGCTCCTGGGCCTGGTGATCCTGATCTATATCGCCTTCATCGCCCTGGGCATGCCTGATGGCCTGCTGGGCGTGGCTTGGCCTTCCATCCGCGCCGGTTTTGGCATCCCTCTGGATGCTTTGGGGGCCTTCCTCTTTACCGGCATGATCGGCTACATGCTTTCCAGCACCTTCAGTGGCCCCATGACCAACCGCTGGGGCGTTGGCCGGGTACTCATTGCCTCCTGCCTGGCTACCGGCGCAGCCCTCATCGGTTACACCCTGATGCCCGCCTGGTGGATGATGGTTGCCCTGGGCTTCCTTTCCGGTCTGGGGGCTGGTGGCATCGATTCCAGCCTGAACGGCTTTGTCGCCCGCCATTACGATAGCGGCCTGATGCAATGGCTGCACGCCAGCTATGGCATCGGCGTTACCAGCGGCCCGCTGATCATGACCTACTTCCTCAGCGGCGGCTCCTCCTGGCGCAATGGTTACCTGGTGGTGGGTGGTTTCCAACTGGTATTGGCAGCCATCTTCGTCTTCACCCTGCCGCTCTGGCAGCGCCAGCCGGAACGCGAACACCTGGATGAAAACGGTGAAGCAATGGCCAAACCCGGCCTGGCCCAAAGCCTGCGCCACGGCAAAGTTTGGCTTGGCCTGGTCATGTTCCTTTTCTACACCGGTGCCGAAGTCACCCTGGGCACCTGGACCTACAGTTTGCTCACTGAAAGCCGCGGTTTCGACCCCAAAACCGCCGGTCTGTTCGCCGGTTCCTATTGGGCCAGTTTCACTATCGGGCGCATTTTGGCTGGCGTGATCGCCAAGCGGGTTTCCATGAAGCGCCTGGTGCGCGCCTGCATCCTGCTGGCCCTCGCCGGAGCTTCCCTGCTGATCTGGAACCCCACGCCCTGGAGCAGCCTGGTTGCCGTGGTGCTCCTAGGGCTGGCTTATGCCCCAATCTACCCCGGCCTGGTCACCCTCACCGCGGAGCGTACCGGCCACGCCGATGCCGCCAACGCCATCGGCCTGCAGCAGGCCACCGGCAGTCTGGGAGCCAGCGGTCTGACCGCCCTGGTGGGCGTGCTTGCCCGCCGCATCAGCCTGGAGGCCGTGCCCTGGGCCCTGGCCTTCTTTTTGCTGGCCCTGCTTGGCCTTTTCCTACTGGGGCATGGGGCTGGTAGCGGTAATAACAGCCCGCTAATGCCCGAACCAGCTCGGCCAACTCAGGATTAATCTCCACATCCCCGTTTCGTTCAGCAAAACAGGCGCCAGCATGCCCACAGGTTTGAGAAGAGATCCCCACCCTGGGAGCACTACACCTGCATCAACACCTATCAAGAATAAACGTTAATTAAAAAAAACGGACCACCAACTTGGGTGGTCCGCGGATCCCAAAGACCTACTATTTGATTTTCTTCGTCAGGTCTACACAGGCATCCACCAACTGGTCGATGTAAGCGATGGTTTCCAGGATCATGTCCTTCTTCTGGATGTCCACTCCAGCGGTTTTGGCCAGGTCAATCGGCCCCAGAGTCCCGCCTGCCTTCAGTGCACTGATCCAGTCTGCCACAGCCGGCTGGCCTTCCTCACGGATGCGCTTGGCCATCTTGGTCCCAATCGAAAGCCCCGCGGAGTAAGTATAGGGGTAAAGGCCCATGTAATAGTGCGGCTGGCGCATCCAGGTGAGCGCGGCATCATCATCAATCTCAACCGCGTCGCCCCAGAACTTCTGCAAAGTGGCCTTCATCATTCCGCTCAGGCTTTCAGCCGTAAGCCCTTCACCGCGGTCGATGGCGCGGTAAACCTCACGCTGATAGTAGGCCTCAAGGAAGTGGGTCACGTAGTTATGGTAGTAAGTGTTGCCCACCAGGGCGCTGAAAACAAAGCGCTGGTAGCGCGGGTCATCATTGCGCTTCACCAGTTCGTCCGCCAGAAGGAGTTCGTTGATCGTGGAGGGCGCCTCAATGAAATACAGCGAGGGGAGCGTACCGAACATCGGTTGGGCGCGGTTTGCCAATCCAAAGTGGCCGGCGTGCCCCAGCTCGTGTACCAGGGTGAAAACGTTGTTAAGTAAATTGGTAAAACTGAGCAGGATGAAGGAATGCTTCGCGCCGTAGGGGCTGGAGCAGAAACCGCCGGTGCTCTTGCCGATGTTCTGGGCCCAGTCGATCCCGCGCTTATCCAGCATCGTGTCTACAATGCCCATATACTCCTTGCCCATCACAGCCAAGGCATCGCGGGAGTAGGTCTTGGCCTCCTCAATCGTCACCGCCGGCACGTAAGCTGGGTCCAGGGGCAGCTTCAGGTCACTATAGTGCATCTTCCGGATGCCATGCACCTTGCCTAGCAAAAGCGCGTATTTGCGCATCACCGCGGGCAACTTCTCCATGATTGTATCGATGTGCTGGTCATAGATCGCCCGGGGGATCCGCTGTTCGTGCAGCAGATAATCAAAGACCGAATTGTGTCCGCGCAGTTTTGCCATGGCTTTTTCGGTGCGCACCTGGCCGATATATGCCGTGGCAAGTGTGTTGCGGATCGTGCTGAGTTTGCTGGAAAAAGCCTTAAATGCCTCACGGCGGATGGCCTTATCCGGCTCGTATTGGTAGCTGTTCTCAAAGAGCACAAAGGAAAGCGGGTGCTGCTTACCCTTCACGGTAAAGGGCTCAAAACTCAAGTCGGCCAGTTTGGCCTGCTGGTACACCCCGTAGGGCAAATCGGTAGCAGGGGCCAGGTAGGCCAAAGCGGTTTCGGTTTCATCGCCAAGCTTGTAGGGGATCTCCCGCAGGATGTCTTCGATGAAGGTTTTTACCCCGGGGTCAGCCTTCATCACCTTGCGCAGCAGCGCCTCGGGCAGGTTTTTGATCGCGTTAATGAAGGCGGTCAGCTGGGGCCGCCATTCCGCGATCAGCATCTCCAGCTTGCCCATCCGTTCCCGGTTCACCGGGTCAGTGAGGTCGGAGGCGGTATAAAGGTGAGCATATTCACCCAACAAACCTTCCTCTACCTGCAGGGCTTCGAATTCCTTGATACGCCCAGCGATCGCGGCTGGATCTTTCAGGGGTGTTTGGTCGCTTGTAAAGGCCTTTACGCGCTTGTCCAGCGCCTTACAGGCCTTCTCGTAAGCGGCTTCGGTTTTATAGAGTGCCTGGAGATTCCAGGTTTCTTCCACAGGGATCTCAGATCGTTTCTTCAGTTGCATGGGTCGAACTCCTTTCCTGGCTAATTTTAGCCCCAGGCCCGTCCAAAATGCAAAGATTTGGCATTTAGCGGGCAGCCAAAAACAATTCTGCCCTCCCGCAATTGGCTATGGTTCCGCCCAAACCGCCCGGCCTCGTTTTACCCGGCAGTATAATCAAGCTACACTCATCTGACGAAAGAGGAAACATGACAGACCGCCTTGCCTGGATCGACGAAGAACTTAAAAACCTCAAAGAAACTGGCTTCTACAATAGCATCCGCACCCTTGGCTCGCCGCAGGGCAGCCACCTGGTCGTGGATGGCAAGCAGGTGCTCAACTTTTGCTCCAACAACTATCTGGGCCTGGCCAATCACCCCCGCCTGGTCGAAGCCGTCAATGCAGCCACCAAACGCCTGGGCGTTGGCCCCGGCGCGGTGCGCTCCATCGCCGGCACCATGGACCTGCACATCGAGCTCGAGCGGCGCATGGCCGCCTTCAAGGGCGTGGAGTCCAGCGTGGTCCTGCAATCCGGCTTCGTTGCCAATAGCGCTTCGATCCCCGTTTTGGCCGGCAAGGAAGATGCCATTCTCTCCGATGAACTCAACCACGCCTCCATCATCGATGGCTCCCGCCTCTCTGGCGCCAAGATCATCCGCTTCAAACACGCCGACCCCCAAGCCCTGGAAGACGCGATCAAAGCCGCCCAAAGCCAATACCGGCGCCTGCTGATGATCACCGATGGTGTCTTCTCGATGGATGGCGATATCGCCCCCCTGGGCCAACTGGTCGAGATATGCGAACGCTACGGCGTGATGAGCATGGTCGACGACGCTCACGGCGAAGGCGTGGTGGGCAAGGGCGGGCGCGGAATCGTGGACCACTTTGGCCTGCATGGCCGCCTGGACCTCGAAGTCGGCACCTTCAGCAAGGCCTTTGGCGTGGCAGGCGGTGTGGTGGCCGGCAAGGCCAAAATCAGCGAGCTCCTCAAGCAGCGTTCGCGCGCCTTCCTCTTCTCTTCAGCAATGACCGTGCCCAATGCCGCCGCCAACCTGGCTGCCGTGGACCTGCTGGAGGAATCCACCGCCCTGGTGGACCGCCTCTGGGATAACGCCCGCTTCTTCCAGGCCGAGATGCGCAAGCTGGGTTTTGATACCGGTGTAACCCAAACCCCCATCACTCCGGTGATGCTGGGCGACGTGCAGCTCGCCCGCGAATTCAGCCGCCAGCTCTACGATGCCGGCGTCTTCGCCATGGCTCTGGGCTTCCCCACCGTACCGCAGGGCAAGGCGCGCATTCGGGTGATGCTCAGCGCGGCCCACAGCCAGCAGGAACTTGAAAACTGCCTGGATGCTTTTGAGCAGGTGGGCAAACGCCTGAACGTGATCTAAGCCGCAGCTTCCATATACCGCATACACAAGGGCGCGGCCAGGCCGCGCTCTTTTCTTTCAATAAACAATTCAGATCCTGCCACTTAAGGGCCCATTCAAGCGTCTCTTCCCTAAAGAAAAGCCGCTGGGGATTCTCCGGTAAACTTAATCTGCTGCACCATGAAAACACAGCACTTGGCAACGCCCACCCTCCTCTTGACCCTCCTGGCCGCTGCGGCCTGCAGCTCTGCCGCGCCAGCGCCCACGTCCAGTCCCACCCAGGTGCTGCCCACTGCCATGCTCCACCGTTCGGAGCCTACCGCGGCGCCCACCTCAACACCCCAACCCAGCCCGGAACCACTTCCCACGCCCACATCCATCCCCAGCCCTACGCCCATCCCCCTGCCCGAGTCCCATTACATCCGCAATATCCTTGGCCACAGCCAAAACTGGGCCCTCAGCTGCGAGGCTTCAGCGGCCATGGACTGGTCGGCCTACTTTGGACACACTGTCTACGAGTCCACCTTCCAGGCAGAGCTGCCCTACTCGGATAACCCGGACCTGGGCTACGTGGGCAACCCCGCCACCCGCGGCTGGGGCCAGATCCCGCCCTATGCCTACGGCGTCCATGCCGACCCGGTAGCTGAACTGCTGCGCGCCTACGATGTGCCCGCCCGAAGCGTGCGCGGTTATAGCCTGGAGGAAGTGAAGGTCAATCTGGCAGCCAGCAAGCCCATCATCGCCTGGATCATCGGCAATATGGAGTACAGCGAGCCGGTGGAATATACGGATAAGGCCGGCAATATCAGCATTGTTGCCCCCTACGAGCATGTGGTCATCCTCACCGGCTACAATAGCGAGAGCATCCGCTATATGTCCAACGGCAAGTTTTACGATGCCCCCACCCAGGTCTTCCTCACCTCCTGGGGCGTGCTGGGAAACATGGCCGTTATCTACGAGTAATTTGCCCAATTCCTCCCCGCGCGGGGCCCCAGCAAGATAAAATAAAGGTATGCCTGCCAAACCTGGCAAACGCAGTTCCCTCACGTGCAAGGCCCTGCTGCTTTTGGTGATGGGCCTCCTGCTTCTGGGCAACATGCCTGGCGCTTCCGCCGCGGTCTTCCCCCAGCCTTTCGATTGTTACACCAGCATGGCGCAGGTCACCGCCCGCGCTCAGGCGTTGGCCGCTGCCAGTGCCGGCATGGCAAGCTGGCTCGATATCGGCAGCAGTTTCGAGGCCCGGGATATCCATGTCTTGCGCTTGGGTGCGCAAGCGGCCGATGTACCGCAATTCATCCTCGTCAGCGGCCTGGACGCCAACGACCTCACCAGCGCACAAACCAACCTGGCCTTCGCCGAATGGCTGCTGAGTGACGCCCAGCCCCGCCCCCTGCTGGACCTGGTGCAGTTCCACCTCCTCTTCATTGCCAACCCCGACGGGCGGGCCAAAGTGGATAGCCTGCTTAACGCCGGGGATCTGCCCGCATGGGTTGGGAATACCAATACCGCCACTTGCGCAAACGGCGTGCGCCTGGAGCGCAACTTCGCCACCAACCTCTTCAGCCCAAAACTTTGCGGCGTTGATTACGGCGGTCCGGACTGGCTTTCAGAGCTGGAGACCCAGATCATCGATGCCTACCTGCGTTCGCTCTTCGGCGCGCCATCCAGCATTGGCACATATGCCGCGGCGCTGCAAGAAAGCATGCTCATCCAGCTCTCAGGTACTGGCCCGGAGTGGTCAATCCCCTATGTCAAAGGCGCCGGTCAGGCCCCCGAACCAGCCCCGGGCATGCACTCCCTGGCTATCAAGCTGGCTTCCCTGGTCAAAAGCCCGAAGGTGCCGAGCCTCTACGCGCCTGTCTCCTGGAGCGATCTGCAAGGCCGCCTGACCCAGGCCGTTTACGAACGCTACGGCCTCGCCAGCCTGAGCATG
>DHPL01000025.1:101421-131850 GCA_002407905.1 Anaerolineaceae bacterium UBA5365 | reverse complement strand
CCCTCTACCAGGCCGCGCTGGCTGCGGTGAACCCCTCCGCTTCATCTGCCGGCCCGGAGATCACTGCCTATCAGCTCACCCGCCTTGCGAACAAGAACCTGGACCTGAACGCGCACGCCAATGCATACTACCCTCCCCTGGCCACCACCCCCATCAGCCGCATCGAGTACGCCCTTGCAGATTCAAGCGGCAAACTGCTCACGCCCTGGCAACCGCTCAACCCTACAAGCCCCGCGGACATCACCAGCCAGCAGGACGCGGAGATCAGCATTGAGCGCAGCGCCATCCCTGCCGGTGCCCAATTCATTTTCCTGCGGGCCCTCAACACCAGTAACCAGACGGGCATCACTCAAATCCTCGCCATCCCGGCACCCCCCGTTCCTCCCGCCAAACCGGTCCATCCCATCTTCCTGCCCCTGCTCTCCAGGTAAATCAAGGCAAATTTCTACCGCGCTGCAAGCCCTTAAGCTATACTCAAGCCAATTAAATTAACAAGGAGCAGCGCGCATGACTGAACAAATCAAATCCTGGCTTGCCCAGAATCAGGATGCCATCCTGGCCGAACTCGCCGAATTGGTCGCCATTCCCTCCGTTTCGGAATCGCTGGAAGGCGCTCACCCCTTTGGTGAAGCTTGCACCCAAGCCCTGGAAACGGCCCTGCAAATCGGCGAACGCCATGGCCTGAAGGGCCGCAACATGGAAAACTACTGCGGTTACGCTCGCCTGGAAGTCAACGACGACGCAGCCGATTTTGGCCTGATTGCCCATCTGGACGTGGTTCCGCCCCTGGATGGCTGGCTGGGCGACCCCTTCCAAATGCAAATTCGGGATGGCTGGGCCATCGGCCGCGGCGTGATGGATAACAAGGGCGCTGCCATCGCCTCCTACTGGGCCCTGGAATACCTGCGCCAGCACAGTCGCCCGCGTCACAATTGGCGCGTTTTTCTGGGCCTCAACGAGGAACGCGGCATGCGCGACCTGGCATACTACCTTGAACACCAGCCTGCCCCCGCGCTTTCCCTGGTTCCCGACGCGGTGTTCCCCGTCTGCTACGCTGAAAAAAGCCATCTGAACGTCCGCATTGCTCTGGACCTGAGCGAAACGAATATCGTATCCATCGAAGCCGGCACCGTGCCTAACATCGTGCCTGCCGCTGCCAAAGCAGTGATTGCGGACCTGAAAGCCTACGAAGCCACCCCGCAAGACCTTGCCGGCCTGCCCACCCGCACCGTGGAGGCCGAAGGCCGCAGCAAACACGCCTCCATGCCCGATGGCTCCCTGAACGCCGTTGGGGTGCTGGCCCGCAAATTGCTGGATGAAGGCCTGGTGAACCCGGCCGGACGCAAATTGCTCGAACTCCTTGAAAGCCTGGCCAACGATATCCACGGCGAGCTAACCGGTACCGCCCGCGACGATGAAGCCCTGGGCAACACCTCCCAAGTGGGCAGCATTGCCCGCACGGAAGGCCGCACCCTCTACTACACCTTCGATACCCGCTTCCCCGCCATTGCCAAGGCGGATGAGATCGCTGAAGATCTCCAGCGTTTCTACGGCCCCCTAGGCATCAGCTTTGAGGTGCTGCGCAAGGACGATGCCATTCCCCAGGACCCCAAGGCCCCGCTGATCGGCGCGCTCACGCGCATCGTCAACGAGGAACTGGGCACCGAGCTCAAGCCCTACACCATGGGCGGCGGCACCTATGCCCGCAAGCTGCCCAATGCCTACGCCTTTGGCCTGGAGCAGGATGGCCAGCAGCCGCCGAGCTTCCTGCCCGATGGCCAGGGCGGCGTGCACCAGCCCAACGAGGCCTTGAACATCGCCGGCTACATGCAGGGCATCGCCATCCTGATCAAAGCCATGCTCTGGCTGGACGAAAACATCGATTAAGATCAGAAGATAGATACTGCGGGGCAGGCCTTTCACCTGCCCCGTTTTATTTGGCATTGAGGTGTTTGGGCTTGATCTAACCGCGAGACCCCACAAAAAAGCCTCCCTGTTGGGAGGCTTCGTTTTACTTCATCAAGTAAAGGCTTAGCGGCTGATGTTCATCGGCATGATGATGTGCTTAAAGCTGTCATCACCCACCGGGCGGATCATCCCTGGCGTATTGGCCGCGTTGGTCTCCAGCAGCACGTTTGCCGTGCGCACAACCTCCAGCGCCTCGCGCAGGTAACGGATATTGAAACTGATCAAAAGCGGTACACCATCCACCGAAGCATCCACGATCACCTCGCTGCTGCCCGTTTGCTCGCTGGTAGCCGAAAGCTGCAATTGGGCCACCTTATCCGAGCCTTCATCGGGCTGGATATCCAGCCGGGCAATGTAATTGCCTTCGCGGGCGATGATTTCGGTCTGTTTGCAGGCCTTGAGCAGGTTGGCCGTGTTCAGCACGGTGCGGGTCTTGAACGAGGGCGGGATGATGGCTGAATAGTTGGGGAAGTTGCCTTCGATGAGCTGCGAAACAAGTTCAACGTCCTTAAGGTGGAAGATCACCTGTCCGCGCCCGGCCGGGAAGGCCATCAGCAAGGTTTCTTCATTGGTCACGGCCACCCGGCTCAGCTCCGAAAGCGCCCGGGCGGGGATCAGCGCGTCCAGCTTTTGGGTGGGAGCCTGGGCCATGGGCGCGCTGCTGATCGAGATGCGGTAACCATCGGTGGCGGCCATCACCAGCTCATCTTCGCTGGTGGTCATGTGCACGCCGGTGAGGTTTGGGCGGGTATCCTCCGAGGAGGCGGCAAAAACCACCTGCTGGATCATCTCCTTGAAGTTTTCGATATTCAGCGGGATCGCCGTTTCCATGTCCGGGGTGGGCATGGGCGGAAATTCCTCCGCGCTGATGCCCTTAATGTCCGTATTCAGGGTGCCGCAGCGAATGTTCAGCGACTGCGTGCGCTTGTCCACGGTAAGGGTCACTTCGTCGCTGGGGAGGTTGCTGACCAGGTCCACAAAAGTGCGCGCCGGCACCGTGATACCGCCCTCTTCCATGATTTGCGCGCCCAGCCAGGTGCTGATGCCCAGTTCAAGGTTGGTGGCGCTGAGGCGCAGGCGGCCTTCGTCGGTTTTGATCAGGATGTTTGAAAGCACCGGAAGTGTGGATCGCGGCGTTACAGCTCGGGCGACGATGCCGACTCCGTGGGCTAATTGCTGTTGCTGAACTGTTGCTTTCATTCTTCCTCCGCTGGATTTTCGACGTTGTTTAACCTAGAAAAGTATACCTTGACAAGCCGCTTTTTTCCACAGTGGCGGCAGTTTTGGGGCTTTATGCATCGGCGCTGCAGCCCTTAAAATCCAAGCCGGTCAGCCCGGCTTGGATCAGGAAAGACGTTTCTACTTGCTTAGTTTCTCCAGCTGCGTCACCTTATCTGCAATCACATCAAAGCCGCCCTGCCAAAAAGCCGCGGTGGTCACATCCATGCCGGCTTCCTTAAGTAGCTCCACCGGGGCCACCGAGCCGCCCGCGGAAAGAATGCGCAGGTACTTGGGTTTGAAGCTCTCGCCTTCTTCCAGGTAGCGTTTATACAGGGCGTAGACCAAAAGTTGCCCAAAAGCATAGGCATACACGTAAAAAGGCGTGCCGTAGATGTGCGGGATGCTCACCCACTCGTACTGGAACTCCTTGGCCACTTGCACCGCGCTGCCAAATTGTTCCTTCAGGTTCTCAAAGTAGGCCTTGCTCAGTTCATCCACGCCAGCGCCCTTGCTGATCATCTCGTGCGCGTCGCGCTCAAAGATGGCAAAGTAGATCTGGCGGATGATCGTTGCCCAGGCCCCGTCCAGTTCAGCAAAGAGCACGTCGCGCTTCACGCCCGGGTCCGGGTCCTTCTCGATCAGCAGGTCGTTCAGGGTCATCTCGCCAAAGGTGGAGGCCGTTTCAGCCAGGGGCAGGCAGGCATGCTGGGTATAGAGCGTATGCTCCTCCGCCATCATCGAGTGGATCGCGTGCCCCAGTTCGTGGGCCATCGTGGAAACATCGTCCACCTTGCCCTGGAAATTCAAGAGCACCCAGGGGCTCAGCTCGGGCAGGATGGTGGCGCAGAATGCCCCGCCCTGCTTGCCCTTGCGTACCTCAGAATCGATGTGCTTGTCGTCAAAAACGCGCTTGGCCTGCTGCAGGAAGCGCTTGTCAAAGCGTTCAAAGGCCTCGAAGGTCAGGTCAATGGCCTGCTGATAGCTGTACTTCTTATCGCTCTTGCCAATGGGGGCATAAATATCGTAGCGGCGCAGTTTCTTCATGCCTAAAAGTTTGGCTTTCAGCTTGAAGACCCGGTGGAAAATGCCGATATTCTTGCGGGTCACCTCAATGAGGGTATCAATCACCTCATCCGGCAGGTCGTTCACCAGGTTGCGCACAGACATCGGGCTGGAAAAGCCGCGCAGCTGCATGTTTTCGTTGCGCCAGTCGCGCACCACGGCCTGGTAAATCTGCCCCAGCACCGGCGCTGCCTCGCCGTACACGCGGTAAAGCTCCTGGTAGGCTGCTGCCCGCAAGTCCGGGTCCGGCGTGCGCACCAGGGCCATCAATTCACCGCGGGTGAGTTCTTTTTCCTTGCCATCCACCTTCACCTTGAATACATAAGCATTGGTGATCGTATCGTAGAGCATGTCCAGCGCGGCTTTGCCGGTCACGTTCTTGATGTTGACCACCTTTTCTTCCGCCTCTGTGAGCGTGAAGGGCTTAAAGTTGCGCATTTGCTCAAGCCAGTAGGCATAATCGCCGCTTCCTTTAATCAGCCTCGCCGCGTTTTTGGCATCCAGCGCCTTCCACCACAAAGAGAAGAAGAGCGAGCGGTTTTCCAGCTCAGCGGCATTTTGCTGGATGCGGCCGATGGCGCTTTGGGCTTTTTGGTCCTGGGTATTCGCCGAAAAGGAGAGGCTGGCGTGTCCGTAAAGCCTGTAAATAGCCCGGCTGATCTCCTCGTGCATCTTGAGGACCTCATTAAAGCGCTTGCTGCTGATGCCAGGTTTCAGTTCCGGCCGCAGGGCTTCAAACCCTTCCGCGGCAGCCTGCAGGTCCATGTAGGCTTTCTCCAGGGCCGGGTCGTCAAAGCCTTTATACAGGTCGTCCAGGCTCCAGGCAGTTTGCTTATAAGTGGTTTTTGGCATTTTGCTCCTTATGTCAACTTAAATCGATTTCGCTGGCCTTGCGATAGGCCTCGCGCAGTTTGTCTACAGGCCTGCGGGCCTGCTCGGTTTCGTCCAGATAGTACCAACTGGTCCAGCCGTTGGCCGGGCCGCCTTTCAATGAGCGCGCCAGGGCGTGGATGCTGGCGTGCTCGCCCCCGTAAACCAGGCTGCCGTCAGCCCCCACCGTAGCCCAAATCTCGCTCTTCTCGCCCAGCCAAAGCTGTTGGCCGGGGTGCAGGTACCCATTCTCCACCAGCGCGCCAAAAGGTACGCGCGCGCGGTTGCGGGGGTTCTCGGTGAGCAGTAGGGGTGCATTGAACTCGTATTGCATCGGCTGGGCTAGGCGCTGCCGCGCGGCCTTCACGTAACGGGGCTCCACTTCAATGCCAATGTAATGCCGCTGCAGCTTCTTGGCCATCGCCCCGGTGGTGCCTGTGCCGAAAAAGGGGTCCAGCACCACATCGCCGGCATTGCTGCTGGCCAGCAGAATGCGGTAAAGCAGCGCCAGCGGCTTCTGGGTGGGGTGGGTTTTCTTGCCGTCTTCCTTCAGGCGTTCGCTGCCGGTGCAAATGGGCAAAAACCAGTCGCTGCGCATCTGCAAGCCTTCGTTCAGTGCCTTCATGGCATGGTAATTGAAGGTATAGCGCTCGCCTTTTTTGGGCTGGGCCCAAAGCAGGGTCTCGTGGGCGTTGGTGAAGCGCACGCCCCTAAAATTGGGCATCGGGTTGCTTTTTACCCACACCACGTCATTCAGGATCCAATAGCCCAGTTCCTGCAGGCTGTGGCCAACGGTAAATATATTGTGATAACTGCCTATCACCCACAAGGTGCCGGTAGGTTTAAGCACTCGCTGGCACTCAGCCAGCCACTGGCGGGTAAAGCGCTGGTAGGCCGCCAGACTCTCAAATTTATCCCAGTCCTCATCCACCGCGTCCACCTTGCTCACATTGGGGCGCCAGAGTTCGTCCTGCAATTGCAGGTTATAGGGCGGGTCCGCGAAGATCAGGTCTACGGAGGCGGCAGGCAGTTGCGGCAGAACATCCAGGCAGCTGCCCTGGATGACGCGGTCCAGGTATTTATCGAGGCCCTCAGGCATGCGCCAATTGTAATCGAAGGGGATTCCGCTCTGCAGGGCTTGGTGCGCTTGTCCCTTTTGGAGGGCCTTCGGCGTTTAACTGATGTAAGATGAACACCAAGGAGGTTCTGTTGACCGCGAGCGGAGAAGCGCCCCAAGCCCTGGAAACACCGGAGACCAAACCGGATTTCCTTGAGGTTTACGACCGCTGGGTCTGTCCCATGTACAGGTATTTCCGCAGTCACGTCGGCGAAGACCCCCTGGCGGAAGACCTGACCTCGCAGCTCTTCCTAAAGGCCTATCAGGCCTGGCCCAGGTTTGAACCGAAACGCAGCCTGGCCGCCTGGCTTTTCCGCATTGCTCATAATTTGGCCATGGACCATTACCGCGCCGCCCGGCGATCCCGAAATTACCTGGAGGAGGCAGCGCAAAACCAGGCATTTACCGCCGATCCAGCTCCGGACGCTGATGCCTTGCTGCTCTTGCGTACGGCCATGGATGGCCTGAACCATCAGGATCAGGAACTGCTGCGTCTGCGTTACCTCAACCAGCTGAGTTTTGCCGAGCTTGGCCAGGTTCTGGGCTTTAGTGAGCAGGCCGCAAAAAAGAAAACCTACCGTTTACTCCAGGCGCTCAGGCAGCGGATGGGAGGCAAGGATGACTAAGGAATTCGCCCAACTGGAGCAGCTGCTCACCCGAAGTTTCGCCCAGCAAGGCCCCAGCGATGCCTTCACCGCCCGTTTACGCGCCCGGCTCGCCAACCAACAGCCTCTGCCGGTTCCGCTGGCGCGCCGCCGCCCAAAACTTGCCTGGGCCTTTGCCCTGCTCCTGCTGGCGCTGGCCCTGACCGTTTTGGCCATTGGCCCGCGCAAGGTCCTGGCCCAGTTCGGGCGCTGGTTCGGCTTCTTGCCCAACTACGGTTTCATCCAGTCTTCGGAGCCGCTGGCGATCGGGCAAACCGTGTATCAGGACAGTCCTGATGGCCGCGTAAGCCTGGCCTCCGGCTTTGCGGATGCAGAGCAAACCCTCCTCCGCCTCGCGTTCGACCGGGAAGCCAAGGCGCCAACGCGTGTCTGGCTGGAGGGGCCCTCCAGCCAGGTGCTCAACTTAGCCGCCTGGGCATTCACTCCGGACCAGCCGGGCAGCCGGGGCCTGGAACTGCGCTTTGGGCCGCTTGCCGGCGGAACTTCCGGATGGCTTTTACGCTCCGACGCTGGATGGAAACTGCCGCTCTATTGGCAGCCGGCTTCCTCCAGCCAGGTCCTGCAGCCCAACCTCCTGGCTTCTCCCTCCGTCCCGCCCGACCCCACCGCGCTTGGGCCGGACTTGCGCCATTGCATCGCGCGCCAGGAACTCATGGTCTGTCTCTCGGCCGTTTCCGTGGCCGGGGACCAAATTTCCCTCCTGCTGGAGAGTCCCCTCAGCGATGCGGGCCGGCTGCATGCCCAGCTCTTCGACCAATTTACTGATCCAGACCAACCCGAGCGCCAGCCCCATTTGCGGGATGCGCGGGGTACGCTTATTCCGCTCACTGCCAGCGGCCGCAGTGAAAGCGGGGGCTTTTCCGCCTACACCCTCACCGGCACGCTTACCGAAGGTTTCCAGGCGGAAGGCGCGCTTGCCCTCTCCTTCCCGGCGCTGCAATACCGCCTGCCCCTGGATGCCGTTTTAAAGCTCCAAATCCCTGAAGACCTGCAGGATGGGGATTCATTCAGCCTGGACCAGAACCTGGAGCTTGGCAGCGGCCAACTTCACTTTAGCTCTGCCCAGTTGAAAGGCTCGCGCCTGTTTATTAGTTCTGAGCCTTTCAGGATGGCGGAGGGAACGCAGTTTCTCTCCATCGAGCTTAGCAAACCGGAGCGTGTGGACGATCTTTACGGTACCGGCCGGGAACTCACCCCTGAGGGCACCCGCGCGCGCATCATGGTGGAACTTAACCAGGGATCCGGCCGTTTGAGCGGCGAACTCAGCTTGCCGGTCGTGGGGGCGTATATCCTCTGGCAGAACCCGGATGAGATTCGCTTTAATATCAGCGAATTGCCCGAGCCCGCTGCAACCCCGGCCCCCAGCCCGGTTCCCGGCGCAGCGCTTGACGATAGCCTCTACCCGGCCGCGCTTCCCCTCACCTGGCACCAGCAGGAGACCAGCTCCGGCAGCCTGCTTTACCTGGGCCAGGATAGCAAGAATACCCGGGTTTATCAGGCTTCAGCGCGGGACGGGTTCCGCTTCTCGCCCTGGCTGGAGGCCCCCGGGCAGATCGCGGCCTTGAAACTTGTCCCAGAGCTGCAGGGGGTCGCTTTCATCCTCGGGGTCAATGATCAAAACCCGGATTGGGTTTTCCGCCAAACCAGCCTGAACGCGCTTTATTTCGCCCCCTTTGGTCAGGATGCCCGCCGGATCGCCCTGTTCTCACCTTATACCGTAGAGGCCGCCTGGCACCCGGACGGAGAGAATCTGGCCCTGCTCATCCGCGAGGAAGGGCCCGGGCACAGCTATAGCAGCAAACTTCAACTCATCAACCTTGCGGATGGCAGCATTGCCGAGCATCCCCTGGGGGCCTTCTGGACCGATTGGCTCAGCTGGTCCAACGCCGGGGACCTCCTTGCCCTGCGCCGGCTTACCGATAGCTCCGGGGGCTCACGCGCGGACATCCTGGTCATCAGCCCCCAGCAGGACCAGCCGTCAGCCCGTAACATCAGGGCGGGTTTCAGCAGCCCCCTCTACCTTGGCGGCCCGCTCATGTGGCTGGGCGACGACCATGCCCTGGTGGCGCTCTGTGAGGAAAGTTCGCTCTGCCAGGCCAACCTGGATGCTGCCAGCCCGCGGGTCATCGCTGCTGGATTGGATCTGGGGCTGGTCCGCTCGGGCCTGGCGGCTCAGCGCTGGTTCCCGCGCTTTACCCACAGCCGGGAGGATGCCGAAACCCACCTCATGGCCTACGATTTGCTCACCTCCGCGGACCAGGAACTTTTCAGCATTCCCACAGGCGAGGCTACCAAGTCCCAATGGGGTATGATGGACCTCGCGCCCAGCCCTTGGAACGGCCTGCTGGCGGTCTATACCTCTGAACGCGGCCTGGATCTCTTCGAGCTGCCTGCCGGTAAACACTGGCAATCCGCCCTCCCCGAATTGCTGCCCGAATTCTGGACCCGCGGCCAACTGATCTGGACGGAATGATCGACCCCAGCCCGCTGTGAAGCCTGGAAGAA
The DNA here is from genome assembly GCA_002407905.1 of Anaerolineaceae bacterium UBA5365. Lineage (GTDB taxonomy): Bacteria > Chloroflexota > Anaerolineae > Anaerolineales > Anaerolineaceae > Mesolinea. The sequence goes on along the minus strand of DHPL01000025.1, from coordinate 122,442 downwards.
CAAAAAACAACTTGCGATTCCTAAATTTTTCTAACATCGTCAAGACTAAATTGTTGCCCCATATTCACGCGCCTAATTTATAATTTCCCTGTTTCTATACTCAGCTCTAATAATGATCATATGTCCAGGAGGGGTATTCATGCGTAAGATCTTTATTGCCGTTCTGATTTGTTCACTGCTCGCTCCCTTTCTCGTTCAACCTAGCCTGGCTCAGGTACCGCCTCCCAAGTTTGATTTCCAACGCAGCTGGGGAGGCGAAGGCAACGTGATTGACCATCCCAGCGACCTGGCTCTCACCAGTGATGGCGTGCTCTATATTGCTAATCAGGGTTACAACCGCATATTTCGCCTGGATACCCAAACCGATACTTACACAACTATCGGCGGAATGGGCTACGCCGATGGCTATTTCCAAAACTTAGGCGGCCTGGGTGTAGATACTGCCGGCAACCTCTATGTAGCCAGTTTTTGTAAAGTGCAAAAGTTCCACCCTGACGGAACTTATATGACCACTTTGCCCGACTCTAGCTGCTACCCTGGCTCAGGCGTAGAGCGGCCGGACAATCAGTTCCCCCTAGGATTAGCCGTCTCCCCGGAAGGCAATGTTTATGTTGTCACGCAGGACACTACTGTGGGTGCCTCGGGCAACGTTCTCAGGAAATATGACCCCGCAGGAACTCTGGTAAAGACCTGGCGCACTACTTTTGCTGAACAGCCTGCAGCCGCAGGCGATGTGGCAGTATCTGCTGACGGTAAGGTCTTTCTCGCAGACCGTGAAGATCAAATGGTCCGGGTCTTCGATCAGCAGCTCACACCTATCACCAGCTTCCCGGCAACAAACCCTATGCACATCGCATTCACTCAATCCGGCGAGATTCTGGTGGCTGATTGGGAAAACAGCAAGATTTACCGCTTTGATGAAAACTACGCCCTGGTTGGAACCTGGGGCGATTACGGTACCGGCCCTGGGCAAATCCAACACCCCAAAGCGATCATCGTGGATAACCTGGGGCAGCTCTGGGTAGCGGAAACCGGCACTAACCGGGTGCAAACCTTCGATTCTTCCGGGACCTTCATCCGGCAATGGGGCATCCCCTGTGAGACCGACGGCCAATTTGACTTCCCCTCGGATGTGCTGCACCATCCTGACACTGGCCTTGTCTACGTTGCCGATGCGGGTAATTACCGAATTCAGGTTTTTACGAAGGAAGGCGCCTTTCTGCATGCATGGGGAAGTTTCGATGATCCGCTTTTGTCCTTCAACCGTCCTTACAAACTGGCAATTGACCCAGACGGCTTGCTCTACGTATTGGATCCGACTCAGAAGATGGTAAAAATCCTCGACCCGGTCTCAGGCAAGTTACTTAATGAATGGTCCTTCGATATTACGATTGTTGGGGGGCATATCGGTACTGAAGACCTGGTCATTTCTGCTGGGGAGGCTTACCTGCTCACAACGATTTACGTTGACAACGTAGTCACAAAAACGCTTGCGCAGGTCTTCACTTTGGCCGGATCACATCTTAGGGACATCGAATTTCCTGGTGTCAAAAATTATCCTACAGCGATGGCTTTGGATAATGAAGGAAACCTTTTCGTCGCTGTACCAGACCCTTACGAAATAATGAAATTTACACCGACCGGCACCTTGATCCTATCCTGGCAGAGCAGTAATGGTGGTCAGGGAGTTGACTCGCTGGAGTTTGGTGCCGATGGAATGCTCTATGCCTTCAATGGGATGGAGATCAACTTAAAACGGTTCAATCCCAGCTCCGGATCTCTGAATGGCCTTTGGGTTGGTGATCCGCTCGACCCCAGCCTCAGTATTAATGGTCCTTGGTCGGGAATGTGGCTGGACCCCAGCGGTGAGGTCTACATCACCGATACGCTTTGTAAACGGGTTTTCGTGGTTAGGCTCCCTGAACTTGCGCCTGCTCAAGCCCCCCTTTTGAATTCCGCCCCGCTCCGAACCGCGGACAGAGCCGCGGCATCTCCCCTGCTGCCAAACGGCGATTTTGAAGCCCCAGACCTCAGCCCCTGGGCGTATGGCGGCTCTCTCAGCGTCCAGAAAACTTTAGTGATAAACAGAAGTACAGCCCTCTCCTTAGGTGATCTGGCGAACACCTCAACAACTGGTCAGGACTCGGCTTGGGCTGCTGTAACGCTTAAAATTCCGTCCGCCCTGGCCTTCCCAAAACTGAGTTTTGAGTATCAGCTGACAACCGAGGCCGCCCTAAAAGATGCGGAGTTTATCGTTGAGGTTTTGGACGGAGTCAGTTTGAATCACCTGGCTACAGTGCTTAGCGATGGCCTGAACAGCAGCTCAAGCTCCGGCCCTGTCACCAAAAGCTGGCGAACCGCCTCCTTCGACCTCCGCCCATTTATCGGCCAGACAGTCAGAATACAGTTCCAGAGCCGTCAAAGGAACCTGGGTTCTTCGGGTATGCTGGTGCTTTTGGATAACGTGAAGCTCTTTGAGGCCGGCGCAAAGGTATTCTTGCCGCTCACTTTGAAGTAAGTAAGGTTCAACGATTTCGTCTAGCCTGGCCCCTTCAATCGGGGCCAGGATGGTTTAGAATCCTGCATATTCCTCTTACCGGAGCAGAATCAATGACCACCCGCACCCCTGCCTACCCTACCGAATTCCGCTTCTACGCCCCCATCCAGATCCGCTATGGCGACCTGGACACCCTGCTGCACGTCAACAATGTAGCCGTTATGCAGTACGTTGAGATGGCCCGCACACAGTACTACGCCGCCAGCGGCATCTGGGACGGTAAGGTCCGCCAGGGCTTTGGCATGGTGGTTGCCAGCGTGCACATCGACTACTTAAAACCCATCACCTTTCAGGACCGCGAGGTACGCGTTGGGGTGATGATCGGCCATCTGGGCAGCCGAAGCCTACGCTTCCGCTTTCAGGTGGAGAGCCGCGGAGGCGAAACGGCGTTCGCCCGCGGTGAGGCGGTGATGGTGGCTTACGATCTGGAGGCCGGCCATAGTGTTGAGATCTGGCCTGGCTGGCGGGAAAAACTCGCCGCGTTCGAAGGCAACCCCGCCCTGCTTAAACGTGCCTGAGCACCAGCTTGCCTGCATGCAGGATGAGCCGCCAAAACAGCCTCATTTGGCTATAATTTCCCTGAAAAGCCTCTGCTCTGGATAGGAGAATCTATGCCCGCTAAGAAAACTGCCCAACCCGCCTTGCCCGAACTGGATTACGACTACCTGCTGGATTTCCTTGTGCGCTTGCTGCGGGTACCCAGCCCCACCGGCTACACTGCCGATGCGATCGCCCTCGTGGAAAAAGAGCTCAAAGCCTACAAAAGCATCCGCCTGGAGCACAGCAAAAAAGGCGCCCTCCTGGCTTACATCCCCGGTGCCAAACCCAGCCCGGAAGGCCCCAGGCTGGCCCTTACCGGCCACGTGGATACCCTTGGCGCGATGGTCCGCCGCATCAAGAGCAACGGCCGGCTGGAGCTGATCAACATTGGCGGCCTGCTCTGGAACGCGGTTGAAACCGAAAACTGCATCATTCACACCCGCTCCGGCAAGGAGATCACCGGCAGCCTCATGCCCAACAAGGCCTCCGGGCACGTGTACGGGATGGAGGCGCGCAAGGCTGAACGTACGATGGAAAGCATGGAAGTTCGCCTGGACGAACGCGTGAGCACCGAAGAGGAAACCCGCGCGCTGGGTATCAGCGAGGGCGATTTTGTTTCCTTCGATCCCGCCATTGTGATCAAAAACGATTTCATCCGCTCCCGTTTCTTGGACGACAAGGCTGCCGTGGCCATCATGCTGGCCGCCATCCAGGCCCTGCACAAAGCCGGCCTCAAACCTGCCTGGGATACCGTGATGCTCTTCAGCAATTACGAAGAGGTGGGCACTGGCGGCAGCTCCGACCTGCCGGAAAGCCTGGACGAACTGGTCGCTATCGACATGGCCGCCATTGGCGACGGCCAGACCAGCGATGAGTTCAACACCTCCATCTGCGTCAAGGATGGCGGCGGCCCCTACCATCACGGGCTCACCACCAAACTGCGCGACCTGGCCGACCTTTACAGCATCCCGCACAAGGTGGACATCTACACCAACTACGGCTCGGATGCCGGTGCGTACTGGCGCGCTGGCGGCGCCGCGGCAATTGCCCTCATTGGCCCCGGCGTGGAAGCCAGCCACCACTACGAGCGCACCCACAAAGAAGCCCTGGTGAACACCACCCGCTGGGTGCTTGCCTACCTGCTGAACGGCTAAACTGTTCGTAGTCTTCCGAGAAAGCCTGCCCGGAGTCTCAGCTCCGGGTTTTGTTTTGAATAACAATTGTGTTACAATGTAACACAATTGGAGGCAATCAATGGACACAACAATGACCGTGCGTTTGAGCAAGGATGATAAGGAAATCATCGCCAGATATGCCCAGGCCATAGGGCGCTCCGCTTCCGATATCATGCGCGAGGCTGTTTTGGACCGTATTGAGGATGAGCTGGACCTGGCCCTCTACCGACAGGCAATGCAGGAATACCGCGAGAATTCGCTTAGCTACTCCCTGGATGAAGCCCTGAAACTGCTCGAGATCGATTGATGCGCTTTACTGTCCGCATCTCTGACCGGGCATTAAAGCAGTTATCCAAACTGGATAAATCAGTTCAGAAACTGCTTCTCAACTGGCTGCTCAAGAATTTGGAAGGCACCAGCAATCCCAGAGTAAAAGGCAAGGGCCTCACCGGAGATCATTCCGGCGAATGGCGTTACCGGGTTGGGGACTACCGCATCATTGTGGACATTCAGGACGAGATCCTGCTAGTACTGGTGATCACGGTGGGTCACCGCAAAAACATCTATTAGCCTCTGCCTGCTCTCACGCCTTCTCCCCAATGACAATTGAGACCTAACTCAATGCAAAACGCTTGCTAACTTCCGCGCCATTCCTGTAAAGTAGCGCCCTGCTGATATGCCCCTGACCGGTATGGTAAACCCCTATGAAAGGCCCTTCATCTGCCCACCCGGCAAAACCACGAGCAATTGACGCCCCCCGTCAAAAACACTATACTCAAGGCAGCCGGCGCCTCCAGGCGCCATTATTTAACATGCACAAGCCCGCCAACAACCATTCCTCCCACCCTCTCGCCCGCCTGCGCGGCTTGCTCGTGCTGGCTTCCTTGCTGCTCGCCTTGCTCATCTGGCAGCTCATTGCCTCCCTGAGCGGATTGCCAAGCTTCATCCTGCCCAGCCCAGCCCAGGTCTGGCAAAAATTCCTCGAGTCGCTCACAAGCGGCCTGCTCCTGCGCCATTTTTCAGCCACGCTCATCGAGATCCTCCTGGGCCTGCTCTTCGGTACCATTCTTGGCGCCGTCGGGGGTTACCTCCTGGCCAAATCGCCCCTCGCCGAACGCCTGCTCTCGCCCTTTCTCATCGCCAGCCAAAGCGTGCCCATGGTGGCCATTGCCCCTCTGCTGATCATCTGGTTTGGGCCGGGGCTCTTTTCCAAAACCCTCATCTGCACCCTGGTGGTGCTCTTCCCGGTGCTGATCAACACCCTGGTAGGCATCCGCGAGACCCCGCGCGACCTTTACGAGCTGATGGGTTCCCTGCGCGCTACGCCTGCCCAGGTTCTGCGCAAACTGGAGGTGCCCGCGGCCTTGCCTGTTTTCATGGGCGGCCTGCGCATGGGCGCCACGCTCTCGGTCATCGGCGCCATCGTCGGCGAGATGGTCGGCTCGGACCGCGGCTTGGGGTTTTTGGTGAATGTTGGCCGCGGCCAGTACGATACGGCCCTGGTTTTTGTGTCCGTCATCAGCATGATGCTGCTCTCCATCACCCTCTATAGTCTCATTTTGCTCCTGGAACGCCGCCTATTACGCTGGCAGACCTGGCGCTCACAGGTCTGAAACAGGTAAACATGAAGAAAACTTTACTCATTCTCGCCGCCCTCCTCCTTGGCCTCACTGCTTGCGCACCCGCTGCCAAGCCGGCCCTTCAGCCCCTGGTCATGGGCCTTACCTACATCCCCAACATCCAGTTCGCCCCCTTTTACGTAGCGATGGAGAAGGGTTACTTTGCCGAAGCCGGTATTGAGCTCAGCCTCACTTATGGCAACGAAGCTGACCTCATGGCCCTGGTCGGCGCCAATAAAAACCAGTTCATGATCGCCTCAGGGGAACAAGTGCTGCTTTCCCGCTCCCAGGGCCTGCCGGTGGTCTCCATCCTGCCCTGGTACAAGGACTATCCCGTGGGCGTCGCGGCCTTGAAAAGCGCCGGGATCACCACCGCCCAGGACCTCAAAGGCAAGCAAATCGGCCTGCCGGGCCTTTACGGCGCAAATTACATCGGCTTCGAAGCCCTGGCCGCCGCCAATGGCCTCACCGATGCCGATTACACCCTGCGCTCCATCGGTTTCACCCAGGTGGAAGCCCTGGTGACCAATCAGGTGGACGCCGTGGTCGTTTACCTGGCCAACGAACCGGTACAGCTGCGCGCCCAAGGCTACGAGATTGACCTGCTCAAGGTTTCAGACGCGATGCAGTTGGTGAGCAACAGCCTGGTCACCAACGAAACCACCCGCGAAAACAACCCGGATCTGGCGCGCAAGGTGGCCCTGGCCCTGCACAAAGGCATCATGGATACAGCCAAAGACCCCGCGGAGGCCTACCAGATCAGCCTCAAGTACGTTGAAAACCTGGCTCAGGCCGATGCGGAAGTGCAAAAGGCCGTCCTGGCAGAATCGATCAAACTTTGGCAAACCGGCGAGCCCACAGACCAGGATCCCGCCTGGCAGACCATGCAGACCCTCCTGGTGGATTTAGGCCTGATCACCAACCCCACCGATACCAAACTGGCCTGGACCAATGAGTTCATCCCCTAAAGCGCTGCAGGTCCGCGACCTGCATGTGGATTTTATCGAAGAAGATGGCAGCCTTGAAGTGCTGGATGGAATCAGCTTCGATCTGGACGAAGGCGCCTTCACCTGCCTTTTGGGCCCATCGGGCGGCGGTAAAAGCACCCTGCTGCGCACTCTGGCCGGCCTCATCACCCCCACCAGCGGCGAGATCAGCTTTGCCGCGCGGCCGGGGGGCGTGAATACGGGGTTGGTCTTCCAGAAACCCAACCTGATGCCCTGGCGCAGCCTGCAGGCCAACATCGCCCTGCCGCTCGAAATCGAAGGCCTTTCCTCCCCCGAGATCAGCGAGCGCGTGGCCAAAATGATCAGCCTGGTGGGGCTGCAGGGCTTTGAACGCTCCTGGCCGCATGAGCTCTCCGGCGGTATGGCCCAGCGCGTGGCCATTGCCCGCTCCCTCGTACAGGACCCCGAGATCCTGCTCCTGGATGAGCCCTTCGGTCAGCTGGACGAGCTCAATCGCGAACGCATGGGTTTTGAACTCCTGCGGGTTTGGTCCGAGGCGCATAAAACTGTCCTCATGGTCACCCACTCCATCCAGGAGGCCGTCTTCCTGGCAGACCGCGTTCTGGTGATCACCCGCCGCCCCGCGCGCATCAGCCTGGACCTGCCGATCAACCTGCCCCGGCCGCGCCAGCCGGAGCTGCGCTACACACCAGCCTTCATGGAACTGGCAGGCCGCCTGCATGCCGCCCTCTTCAGGGAAAGCAATACGTGAAACTCTCTGTCAATCATTCCCAGGCCCTTGTGAGCGGCCTCACCGCCGGCAGTTTGCATGTGGACGCCATCGAATGGGTGCCTGCCCTGCCGCCTCAGGCCATCCGCGAAGCGCGGGAGATCCTGCCGGAGATGCCCTTCCATTTTCATCAGGGCCGGATGCGCTTTGACCAGGCTGGCTATCAAGCCCTGCGGGAGTACATCCAGCTCTGCCCCCAAAGCCCCTGGGTTTCCATCCACCTGGCGCCCTTGCCCGCCCTGATTACCATCCCGGCCCTGCGATGGAAGCTCTTTTTGCCGCAGCCCAGCCCAACCGGCAGCATCCGGCGCTTTATCCAGCAGGTCAAGAAACTGCAATTACGCTTTAAGCGCCCGGTGATCCTGGAAAACATGCCTGCCTTGCACCCGCGCAAATACCGTTTTGAGAGCGAGCCCGAAACCATCTGGCAGGTGCAGGAGGCCACCGGCTGCAAACTCCTCTTGGATCTGGCCCATGCCCGCATCGCCGCCGAAGCCCGGCGTATGGACGTGCACGCCTACATCAAGGCGCTGCCGTTGGAGCACGTGGTCCAGATGCACCTGGCTGGCACCCGCCGCGACGAACGCAGCGGCCGCCTCTTCGATGCCCACCAGCCCCTGAGCCGGGAGGATTACGAGCTCCTGGATTGGACCCTCGCCCGCGCCGCGCCGGAATGGATAACCCTGGAGTACTTCCGCGAAGACCCTACCGCCCTGTCCGATCAGTTGCAGCGTCTGGCGGCATTGATCCAGCCCTGACTGGGCTGAACGGGGAACCCTTTGCCGATTTCGGAGCAGTAAAGTCCTCCTTTTTCCGCAGACCTTTTTTCTCACACCTCTCCCTCAATCAAATGCCGCCGAAAGCCTGAAAGGCTCACATCGCTCCCCTAAATGCCGGCAACCCTGGCTGCGTCCGGCTCCTCGGTTAGAATAAAGGCTTGGGATGACCCCTAAGGAGCTCTTTTTTGGTTAAAAATCGGTATTTTGCCCTCGCGATCGTCGTTTTCACCAAGATTTGTCTGGCTATTGGCAACATCTGGGCCAAAGACACCTTTACGCAGATGAATCCCTCCGCATTCATGGGCTTCAGCCTGCTCTTTGCCATCCTGGGGGCCTGCCTCTACACCTTCGTGATCAAAAAAGAACGCATCCCCTTCAAAGACCTCACCCCCCGGGTTTGGTTTTACCTGATCCAGATCGCCATCGCCATCTACGTGATCGGCAGCCTCTCCACCTTCTCGCTCAGCTTCATGAAAGCCACCACGCACTCGTTCCTGCAGAACATGGTCAGCCTGATCACCATTTTCTTTTCGGTGCTCATGCTGGGCGAGAAACCCAATCGCTGGCAATTGCTGGGGGCCTTTGTTGTCCTCATTGGGGTCTATGTTTTCTTCCCGGCCCGCCCCCAGGGCAGCGAGCTTTGGGGCATTGTGATGGCAATGCTGGCGGTGACCGGCATGGCCTACTTTAACAACCTCTCGCGCAAGCTGGTGCTGGAAACCAAAGGCAAAATCAGCAACAACATTATCGCCACCATCCCGATGGTCATTGGCGGCACGATGGGCATGATCATGTACTTCAGCCTTGCCGGCTGGAACCTCAGCGTGCCCAACCTGGAGTCCTGGGGCAGCATCCTTTTCACCGGCCTTGCGGTGCGGGCTCTGGGGATGATTCTCTGGAATCTGGTACTGCGCACCCTGCGCTCCTATGAGGCCTCCTTGGCCGGCGCCACCTATGTGATTTGGGCCACGCTGTTGGGGGTCTGGATGCTCAACGAAACGGTCCTGCCGCGCCAATGGCTGGGAATCGGCATCCTCATCCTGGGCCTCATCCTGGTGCAGATCAAACCCCAGCCCACCGCCACCGTGGAAGACGCCGAATCTTCGCCGCCCGCCCTGCCTCAGGCAGGCTTGCCCGGCGGTACGCCCCAGGCCTGACCCATGTTGACTGCCCAGCGCGATTTTGTTTTACAAACTCAAGCTGAGCCCTCCGAGATACCCTCCCCGCTGGAACAGCGCGCCCAACTGCGCATCCCTGCGGCCTTGCCCTTCTTTTGGCTGGCCCTGGCGGCGCTCTGCGGGCCCCTTGGCGCCGAGTACCTGCAATGGCCGGCCTGGGGGTGGCTGCTTCTGGCTGCGGCAGCAGCCCTGCCCATCCTCACCGGAATGCCCCGCGCCTTGCAGGAGCTCCGGCGCGTAAAGCTGCCGGCTTTCCCCCTCCCGCTCCTGGCCGCCGCTCTGGCGTTCACCGCGGCGCTTTATATGCTCAGCTTGCCCGGCACTGGCCCTCAGGCCCTGGCCTTTTATCATGAGTCGGGTCCGGTGACTCTACGCGTCCTGGTAACCCAAGCCCCTGCCAAACAGGCCTGGGCTACGGCGCTCACGGTGCAGGCCCTCAGTTTACGCGGTCCGGACGGGCAGGAAGTTCAGGCACCGCGTGGGAAACTCCTGGTTCAAACCCAAAGCAAGCTGGATTTTCGCTATGGCGATCTGCTGATCGTGCGCGGCGAGCTGGAAGCGCCGCCTGAGGGCAGCAACTTTTCCTACCGCAGCTACCTGGCCCACAAAGGCGTCTACTCCTACCTGAGTCACGGGCAGGTCACCCGCATCGGCGTCAATGCCGGCAACCCGCTTTTGCAGGCCCTTGACGGCCTGCGCAGCCGCGGGGCAGACGTGCTGGATGCCATCTTTCCCCACCCAGAGAACGCCCTGCTGCGCGGCATCCTTCTGGGCGATGAAAGCGCCATCCCCAAGGCCCTCAAAGACGCCTACGCCCTCACCGGCACCGCCCATGTGATCGCCATCTCGGGCTTCAACATGGCCATTCTGGCAGGGGTGGTTGCCCGTCTCTTTCAAAAACGCCTGGGGCCTTACATCGGCCTGGTGCTCACCATCCTGGTGCTCTGGCTCTACAGCCTCCTGGTAGGGGCCTCAGCCTCGGTTTTGCGCGCCGCCATCATGGGCTGTGTGGCCGCCCTCGGCGCGAGCATCGGCCGGCGTGGCAGCGGGTTGAACGCCCTGGGATTCTCCATCGTGATCATGCTGATTCTGGACCCGCACCTGCCCTGGGATATCGGCTTCCAGCTCAGCGCGATGGCCACCTTGGGTCTCCTGCTTTTTGCCGGCCCAGCCCATGCCCGGGTGGAATTTTATCTGGCGGAACGCCTGGGTGAAACCAAGGCTGCCCGGCTCGCTAAGGCCATCAGTGAGATCTTCCTTCTCACCCTCATTGCCCAGGGCATGGTCATGCCGCTTTTGGCCTTCCATTTCCGCAGCCTTTCCCCGCTCTTTCTCATCGCCAACCCGCTCATTCTTCCTTTGCAGGGCGCGGTGATGATCATGGGCCTCCTGGCCATGCTGGGCGGGCTGATCTACCTGCCCCTGGGCAAATTGCTGGCCTGGGTGGCCTGGATCCCGGCCTGGGTCACCAATCAGATCGTGGCCCGCCTGGCAGTCATCATGCCCCAAAGCCTGAGCCTGCCCCGCTTCTCATTCCTCTGGGTGATTCTGGTTTACGCTTTGGGCTGGCTGATACTCATCCATCAGCCCCGCGTCCCCTTGCGTAAAAAGATACTCAGCCCAAGCCTCATACTGCCCCTGCTGGCACTGCTCTCAGCTTTGGTTTGGATGCGCGTGGCTGCCTTGCCTAACGGGCGTTTGGAACTGCGTCTGCTGGCCACGGAGGCCAGCCCCCTGGTATACATGCGCTTGCCGGAAGGTCAAACCGTCTTGCTCGGCAGCCGCCTGCCGGCCCGGCAGATGGCTGAAACGCTGGCCCGCTGGACCCCTGCCATGGACCCCAAACTGGACCTCCTGCTCGTCCCCGCCTGCAAAGCCGCGGACCTGCGCTCCTACTCTGAACTGCCGGGGCAATTACGCGTCAAGCAGGTGCTCTTTGCCTGCGAGCCCGGCAATACGCTCACCGGCCAAAGGCTCACGGACCTCTTCGCCAGTTCGAATATTCCCTTCGCCCGGCTTGAAGCGCATGCCGAAATCAAATTCAGCGAAGCCGGCGCCATCGTCCTGGAAAGTAAGCCCCAGGGCTTGCAGAGCCTGGCCCTCAACTTCGCCCAGGCGAACGCGTTCTTTTCCTTGGAGGGCCAGGCAAACCCAACAACCCTTAACGAACTCTCCTGGCTGCCCAGCCTGGCAACCGGCGGGCAATTGCTTTTGCTGCCATCCGCCAAGCCTTCTTCTACTAGCCAGGAGCTTCAGCAGCTCCCATTCAGTCCCGGCCGGGAACTGCGCTTCGGCAGCGATGGGGCTGCTTTTCTGCCGTTTGCGGGCCATTAAATCAATCCGGCTTTCGTTTTCGCCCGAAATGCCTGATTTGATGTAGAATTATTTTTACAATAATTATATAGATTGAGTGATGCAGTTTAATCGCTGCGGTCTATGCCCGGGGAGAAACCTATGTCAATGCAGATCACCAACCAAGCCGACTACGCTTTGCGAGCCTTGCTTTTCGTTGCCCGCCTGGGCCCTGGCAAACAAGCCCCATCCAATGTCATTGCCGAGGAGATGCATATGTCGCGCATGTTCCTCAGCCGCATCAACTCGCAGCTTAGCAATGCCGGCCTCATTTCCACCCGCCGCGGCGCCCGTGGCGGCATCTCATTGGCTAAGGCCCCCTCCGAAATCACAATTTACGATGTCGTTACCGCCATCGACGGCCCCATCGGCCTGATTCAATGCACGCGGGACCCCAACTGCTGCACGCTCTGCGAAGAATGCACCCTGCGCACCTTCTGGTTGGGGACTGAGCAAATGCTCATCAACCACCTCAAGAATTCCACCCTGGAACAAATGCTTTAGGGTTCCAATTAAAAGCAAAAGCGCCTGATGAACCAGGCGCTTTCTTGATATCCAGAAAAATTACTTGCGAATGGCGCGGTAGATCAGCAAAACCACCACCGCACCTACAAAGGCTACCAAAAGTTCCCCAATCAGCCCGCTGGCACCCAGGCCCAACAAGCTAAACAGAAAACCGCCAACCACGCCGCCCAGGATACCGGCAACAATGGCGCCCAATACGCTCACATTCACGCCTTTAACAACCAGGCTGCCTAACCAACCGGCAATACCGCCAATGATGATCCACCAAAGAAAGTTCATTTTGTACTCCTTCTAATATAATCAGATTTGTGACGTTCAAAATTAATTATAGGAACTTGTAATGACCGGTAAAGATCAAGATTGTACAATCGCGCCGCTCTGGTCTGCCAATATCAGTTTGAGCCCCGTGGTGCAGGGACACGCGGGCTTCTTGAACGCATTCTTCAAAGACCCTGAGGTGATGGCCTTCAGCGAAGGGCTGCGGGACGATAGCGCGGTGGCACGATGGATCGATGATGCGCAGGCTTCCTTTTGTACGCCCGGAGGCGGTGCCTGGCTGATCTCAGAATCTTCTGAGGCGAATTACCTTGGTTATGTAAGCCTGATGCCCGCGGACCTGGGTTGGGGCAAAGAGCTCTGGCTGGGCTGCCGCTTGCTGCCTGCCTCTTGGGGGCAGGGTATTGCTGCTGAGGCCTGCAGCCTGGTGCTGGAGAGGGCGTTTTCGCTTTGCGGCACCAAATCTATCGCGGCAACTCTTGACCCCCTCAATCTGCCTTCCCGGCGGCTTGCCCACAGGCTTGGCTTTCAGGAAGAAGGCAGCTATTTTCCGGCAGCTTACGACCATCCAGATGGGGTCTATCGTATCAAAAAGGAGCAATGGCATGGATAAATTCATTGTTGTGGCAGGTAACATCGGCGCAGGCAAGTCCACCCTGGTGGAGCTGCTCAGCAAGCGCCTGGGCTTTGTTCCCTTTTACGAGCCGGTGCAAGATAACCCCTACCTGGCCGATTTCTACGGCGATATGCCCCGCTGGGCCTTCCATTCCCAGCTTTCCTACCTCACCCGCCGCCTGCGCATCCACAAGCAGCTCCTGGGCGTGGAAGGTTCCGTGGTCCAGGACCGCAGCGTCTACGAAGACGCCCAGATCTTCGCCCGTAACCTCTACCTTCAGGGCGATATCAACGAGCGCGACTGGGCTGTGTATCAGGACCTCTACCAGATCCTGGTGGACCTGCTGCCCCCGCCGGACCTGGTGATCTACCTGCGCACCGGCCTCGCCGCGCTGCAGGCGCGCATTGCACGCCGCGGACGCGAGTACGAAGCCCAGATCCCCGCCGATTATCTGGAGCGCCTGAACAGCCTTTACGAAGGCTGGATGGAGAACTTCAACGTTTGTCCTGTGCTCATCATCCCCAGCGATGACCTGGACCTGGTTGCCGACGAAAACCACATCCAGGCAGTTGTGGAAGAGGTACGCAAGCGCCTGATTGGCAAAACCGAATTCCATTTGCGCTGAGCACCGGGCTCAACCACGGTTTCCCAGCTTCCTCATGGGTAAAAGCACAGCGGGCAGGAAATTCCTGCCCGCTTCAATTAACCAATACGCAATTACATCTCGTAGAAAAGGCTGTTGCTGGCAAAAACCGGCTCACAGGTCATATCAATGCCCAGTTCGCGGTAGATCCGCTCGTCGTCATCCCCCAATATCGCCGCGCTATGCGCCTGGCAGCCGTCCAGCAGCAGCATCTTTTCCAGGGCCACCTGCGCCATCGGGTTGGTCGCCGCGCTGATCGAGAGGGCGATGAGCACTTCCTGAGCGTTCAGGGCGTTATTCACCTGCCCGGTTAAATTAAATTTCAGCCGCTGAATCGGCGAGAGTACCACCGGCGAGATCAGGTGCATCCCATCATCAATGTGGGCCAGCACCTTGGCAGCGTTCAGCAAGGCCGAGGCAGCCGCGTCCATCAGGCCTGAAGACTTGCCGGTCACCATCGTGCCATCCGGCAATTCGATCGCCACGGCATTCAGGCCCTCGCCATCGGGTTCCTCATCGCGCAGACGCTGCGCCCTTGCCCGGGCCGGCAGCACCACCTTCCGGTCCTCGGGTTTCAGCGCCATATCGTCCATGATCAGCTGCATGCGGTCCAGCGCGTCCTGGTCCAGGTTGCCCTTCTTAAAATCGCAGCCCACCCTGAAGTACCGCCGGATGATCTCCTGACGGGCGGCTTCCTGTACCACGGCATCGTCAAAGATGCCAAAGCCGCAGCGGTTCACGCCCATATCCGTCGGCGATTTATAGAACGACTCCTTGCCGGTGATCTTTTCGATAATCCGTTTCAGGAGCGGGAAGGTCTCCAGGTCGCGATTGTAGTTCACCGCCATCTGGCCATAGGCCTCCATGTGGAAGTAATCCAGCATGTTGATGTCCTTCAGGTCCACCGTGGCTGCTTCGTAGGCCACATTCACCGGGTGCTTGAGCGGCAGGTTCCAAATCGGAAAGGTCTCATACTTGGAATATCCCGCCGCGATCCCGCGCTTGTATTCGTGGTAAAGCTGCGATAGGCAGGTGGCCATCTTGCCGGAACCCGCTCCCGGGCCCGTGACCACCACGATGGGCCGCGTGGTTTCGATGTAGGGGTTGTGGCCGTAGCCTTCATCGCTCACGATCACCTCTACCGCGGCGGGGTAGTCCTTGGTGGCGGTATGCTTGTAAACCTTGATCGCCCGCCGTTCGAGCTTGTTAATGAAGGTATTGGTTGCCGGAAAGTCCTCGTAGCGGGTGATCACCACGCTGTTGACCTGCAAGCCGTTCTCGCGCAGCTCATCGATCAGGCGCATTACTTCCATATCGTAGGTGATGTTTAAGTCTCCGCGCAGTTTGCGCCGTTCGATATCCCCGGAGTAAATGCAGATCAGCACTTCCAGTTGGTCGGCAAGGCGCTGCAGCACCTGCACCTTGGCCTTTTCATCAAAGCCGGGCAGGACGCGTTTGGCGTGTTTGTCGTATAGCTTGCCGCCAAACTCCAGATAGAGCTTGTCGTAGGCTTTCACGCGCTCCGCGATGTATTGCGTTTGTTCTTCCAGGTAGATTATGGGGTCAAATCCCGTTTTCATCCGCAACTCCTTGCGCCAGGCACTCATGCCCCGCGGCATTAAGCGGCATTGCCGCTGCTGATCGATTGGTCGGACTCTTTACGGGATTTGATTATCGCATACCTCGCGGGGTTATGAAAGGGCAGCAGCGATTTCCGCCTATCCATAGGGTAAAACAGCCTGATTCCCGCCGGTATTCCGCCCGCCAAGCGCTACAAGCGGGTGCTCCGGGCGGCAATTTGGTTACAATATCTGTACAGATCAAATTAAGGAGCCCCAAATGTTAGAAATTAAAGCAAGTTACGCCCCCAGCGGAGGCTATGTGGATAACGGCCGTGGCCATTTCAAGGTTGGCGGCGGCGAAGGCGAACTTTACCCCTACGACATGCTGCTGGGCGGCCTTTCTGCCTGCTACCATGCCACCCTGAAGAGCGTGCTGGACAAGATGAAAGTTCCTGTTCCCCAGGTGGATTACGTGATCACCGGCGAGAAACGCAGTGAAACCCCCACCACCCTCACCTGGGTGAATATGGATATCACCATCACCGGCGATGTGGACCAAAAACAGATGCAGCGCGCCCTGGATATGGCAGCCAAGTATTGCAGCATCCACCACACCATCGCCCAGGTGGCAGAAATGCGCCACGCGGTACACTTCAAATAATCCGGCTGCACAAGCTGGAACCTTTTCAAACGGACGAGTCAAAGGGTCGGGCATTTAGCCCGGCCTTTTCCATTTGTTCTCCTTTTCCAGTGTTGCCGCAAGCGGCCCGCAGCCTGCCGCCGGCATGGTCCTGGTGCGGAGAGCTTGCCCTCCAAAAAGAGCAGCCAGCCAAGGCCGCATCGCCTGAAACAGGGCAATTTGGCGAATCCTCGCCTCAGGACGCATTTTTTCAGCAAGCGAGGATAAAATCAAGCCCATGAATTTCGACCCGCAGCTCAGCACCGGCGGCGCCATCGCCGTGGCCCTCACCGCGGCCCTGTTTTGGGGCTCCTGGGCCATCATCCTCAAATACCTCGACGATAGCCCCCTGGATGCCTTTTACATCATCCTCTTTACCAGCAGCGCGCTCTTCGTTTGGATCGTCGGTTTTATCCTGGATGGCGTCGCCTTATTGAGCAACATCGCCGAGGTCTGGCGCCAGGATGCCAGCCGCGTGATCCTGCCCTTCCTGGCCGGAGCCACCTATGTGGGGGCAACCATGCTGGGCATGCGCGTGATGCAGCGCGTAGGCCTGGCCCTGGCCCAGCCCATTTCCTCCTCCATCGGGCTGATCCTCGGCACGCTTTTCTCCTACCTGGTGGGCGGTGTGCCCGAGAACATGAGCGTGGGCCGCATCCTGCTGGCAGGGGCTTTTTTGGTTGCCGCGATATTCCTTACCAACCTCAGCGGCAATGTGCGCGCGCAGAAATTGCCGGAACAGCTCGGCCGCGAGCGCATCACCGGCCGAATCCTGCTGATGGTGGTGCTTTCCAGCTTTAGCGGGGTGATCTACTCCCTGGGCATCAGTTATGGGCTCAAAAGCGTAACCCAGCCCATTGGCCTGGCCGTGATGCCCTTCATCTGCGTCCTGCTCACCGGTGCCTGGCTGAGTTCCAGCCTCATCAGCGGGATCCAGCTCAGCCGCCGCAGGGGATGGGGTGAATTCGAGCGATTTCGGCCGCGCCTCTACCTGATGATCTTTGCCGCAGCGGCAGTGCATTACGCCGGCAACATTCTGCATGCCTACGCCGCCCGCAGCCTGAGTACCGTGATGGCCTGGCCGCTTTCGATGACCGCCAGCCTCTGGAACCAGGTTTGGGGCTTGGCCTACGGCGAGTTTAAGCACGCCCCCCGCCGCGCCTACCTGCTCTTGGGGGCAGGGGTTCTGTGTTACCTCATCGGCGCCTTCATCATTTCCAATTTGTTTTAAGCCTGATATTTCAGCCAGGAGCATATTGTAGGGGAGAGACGACCGCAGGGAGGCTCTTCCGCGGGTTTTCGTTTTGACCGGGCCGACACAAACTCGGCCCTACCTCGGGGCTGTGGAACCACCAAGAGCATGATGTAGGGGAGTGACGACCAAAGGGAGGCTCTTCCGCATCTCTGGCCCAACACGGGCCGCCACAAGCCCAACCCCCACCACCAAGAGCATGCTGTAGGGGAGAGACGACCGCAGGGAGGCTCTTCCGCATCCCTGGCCCGACACGGGCTGGCACATGCTCAACCCCTACCACCAAGAACATGTTCGACCGCAGGGAGGCTCTTCCGCATCCCTGGCCCAACACGGGCTGGCACCCATGGAAAGCCCCTGCATTCCACCTCAAAGCCAGCAGGCTAATTTGGCCCGAATCCGCTCCTGCTGCGTCTTAACTTAAATAGGACAAACCAACAATGGCCTTGCCCTGGCGCCCGGCGCCAAGGGCCGCAGCCTGTTATCATTAATTACGGCCCAGGGCCTGCGTTCACAACGATAAGCCGCGCTGAAAAGACAGCAAGGGAGCCCTATGAACGTATTCAGTAAATCCACCGCGCGGGCACCGCTGCTCTACCTTTTTCTCCTCCTGAGCATTGGGCTGATCAGCTTTGGCTTCGTGGGCAAGGCCGCGGAATACATCATCGTCCAGCGCGAGACCCGCCGCATCGAAGGCTACTACCGCGATATCGGCGGCCTCCGTGAATTGCAGCCCGTCACCCAATCCCAACGCGAAACAGCCATCGCCCTCCTGCGCGCCGACCCGGCTCTCGACCTCGTGGACGAATACGCCTACAGTTCCGGCGTGATGCAAAACGATTACAACACCGATTTCTTCCGCGGCACCGACGATTCCCTCCACAACCCCAATATGCAGCCCGGCGTGCACAACATGGAGTTTTGGTTCCTCGGCAAACTCACCGATCGCAAGGAGATCACTGCCAATAACGCTCAGGGCGAGCCTTTTTTTGCCGGCATCATGCTGACCTTCGATGTGGACCGCCGTTTGGCAGGCTACCCGGACCGCATGCGCAGCATGGGTACCTACGGGGTGTGGATCCCGATGCGCTATCACCCCAACGCCGAAGCCGTCGCTGCTGCCCTGCGCGAGATGGAAATCGGCAAACGCTACCTCATGCGCGGCAATACGGACCCCTTTTTTGGCTATACAGTCACCGAAACCTCCTGGCTTAATCGCAACTATGCCTTCCCGCTGCGCCCCCTGGACGGGGAAGGCCAATACTATCTGGAGGTACCTCCCGGGCAGGATGCCCTCCTGGACCAAGCGGAATATGCCCATATGCGCAAACGCATGGCCTTTCTGGAGGAGAACATCCACAGCCTCCTGCTGGTGGGCACGGAGGATATGAGCGCCCTGCCCCAGATGCAGGAAAGCAGCCGCGAATATTACCTCACCCAAGGCCGCTGGCTGAACCGGGACGACCAGGCAGCGCAAAAATGCGGCATCGTGATCACCCAAAACCTGGCCGAGGAGCGCACCCTAGCCCTGGGCGATCTGATCACGCTCAAAACCCGCAGCATCACGGACCCCTATTATGGCTACGCGCGCAATGCCGTCC
This sequence comes from Anaerolineaceae bacterium UBA5365, assembly GCA_002407905.1. Classification (GTDB taxonomy): domain Bacteria; phylum Chloroflexota; class Anaerolineae; order Anaerolineales; family Anaerolineaceae; genus Mesolinea. Next base: position 103,351 of record DHPL01000025.1, on the reverse strand, counting down.
TGGAGAGCTGGCAGCCCGCCGTGGGACCCAACATGAATTTCGAGGTGGTAGGCATTTATAGCAGCAGCTTCCTTTCCGGTTCCTACATCTACCACGATGTTTCCGAAACCACGGCCTATGTGCCCAAAAGCTGCCTGCCCTCAGCCAGCCTCTATCCCACGGATAGCCAACCGCTGGCCTACCCCGGACTGCGCTTCAGTTTCGTGCTGCACGACCCCCGGCAGCGCCAGGCGTTCACCGAGCGCCTGCAGGCAACCCTGGCGGAGCTGGGCTTCAGCCTGGGCTTTGTGGAAAACGGCGCGGAAACCTTCTTTGCCAGCAGCGACCCGGTAAAGGCTTCTACATCCAGCGGTCTCGTGATCCTGAGTATTGTTCTGGTCCTGGCCCTCGCTCTGGCCGTCTTTTTGTACCTTCGTCAGCAGCAGCGAAACTTCGCCATTGTCCGCGGCCTGGGCTTGCCTGCTAGTCAGGCTAGCCGGCAGATGCTCATCCCGCTAGGGGTGTTGGGCTTGCTGGCCAGTGCTGCCGGGGCCTATGCCTCCTGGAACAATGCATTGGGCCAGGCTGCCGAATCGCTTTCCAAGATGCCCACACCCGCCGGCGTTTACCCCTCGGCAAGCCTGAGCCCGGCCTGGCTTCTCGGCCTCTGGCTCCTGGTGATGGCGCTCTTGGCCGCCATGGCCTGGCTGGGCCTGCGCCGCCTGCAAGCTGCAAGCGTACTCAGCCTGCTGCAGCAGGGCGCGGGTTCTGCCAAAAACGCCGCTGATGAAGGGGCTCCTGGGCTGCCGCAGAATGAAAACCTCCGCGCCCTCCCCGCGCCATTAACTGGCGGACCGGCAATCCTCTCCGGCAGGGCCTTGGCCGGCTTCGGCAGGCGCCAGGCAGCCCGGGCTACACTGAAAAGCATTTTGGCCCTCATTCTGGGCCTGGGTTTTGTGCTGGCTTTGGGCTGGCTGCGGGCCAACATCGTCAATAATCAGGCTCAGATTCAAAATCTCTTTGAAAACACCATGATCGTCGCGGACCTCAATACCGGGCCGGATCCGCAAGACCCGAACCCGGGGATTCCCGCGAATCCAGCGGAGATGAATGCAGATTTCAACCCCTTCTCCCGTAAATTGGTGGACGCCCTGGCCGCCACGGGGTACTTCAGGCATCTGCATGTGGAAAGTTTCCTGGAAATAAGCAGCATCTTCCCAGACCCCGGCACATCGGACTACCAAAAGGTCCACGCGCATTACCTGCGCTTCACCCCGGACCTGGCGATCACGAAAAATTATTGTTTGGTCGGCGCGCAGATCACCTGGCTGCCGGGTTACGACGAAAGCATCTTCACCCGCGCCTGGAGCGAGGCGGACCTGGAGGCCGGACCGCCCCCGCTTCTGATGCCCCTGGACATGATGGCCGAGCACGGGCTGGAATTGGGCGGAACAGTAACCTGGATGGACGTGCAAGGGAAAAAGCGGACCTTTCTGATCGTGGGCTCAACGGTAGGGGATGGTTGCGGCACAGTGACAAACACAACCGATCACCGTACAGGCGCCTCGAAGCAATACGGGCCCTACTTCGGGATCTACGTACCCCTGGGCCTATTGGAGCCGATCTACGGCTATCAGCTGGACCGCTACCGGGTAGCCTTGTACCTAGACCCGGCTTACTACCGCGACCTGGAGCGGGTAAAGGCGGAAACAGCCGCCCTAATGAAGGAACCGGGACTAAGCAAATGGCCGGTGCACCTGAAGTATTGGGATGAAGCCCTGGGCGCTGCGCTGGTACCGCTGGAGGACAACCTGGCCCTCCTGGAACTGCTCTACCCGGTGAGCGTGGCGGTTTCGGTTCTGATCGGCTTCGGGTTGAGCCTGGCAATGGTATTGCAGCAAGCCCGCGAGAGCGCCCTGCTGCGGGTTTTGGGGGTGGGGGCCGTGCCGCC
>DHPL01000025.1:98907-101301 GCA_002407905.1 Anaerolineaceae bacterium UBA5365 | reverse complement strand
CACGCAATTACTCCTGGCCCTGGCCGGGGTGCTGGTCGGCTTGGGTCTGCTAGCCCTCCTGCGCGGCCCGGCCGGCCTGGGGCCTCAGGCCTTCGCCGCGGCAGGCCTCTACCTCATCGGCGTCCTTCTGGGCACCCTGCTCGGAGCCACCCTCATCAGCCGGCGCAAACCCATGGAACTGCTGCAGGTGAAGGAGTGAATTTATGCTTTGGAAAATTAATAACGACAATCTGGTATTCTTTTAATTTACAAATGTTAAGGATGTTTGAATGATCAGGAACCTGGGCGGTGTTCATGTTGGGCCTGCGAAGGGTGAAATTTGAATCTCTTCGCGAAGTCCTCCCTGCGTGCCCCGCTGCTATACCTCTTCCTGCTTTTGGTGATAGGCGTGGTTTCCTACGGTTTTGTGGGCAAGGCAGTGGAATACGTCATCGTCCAGCGGGAGACAAGCCGACTGGAAGGCTATTACCGCGCCATCGGCGAAGTGGAAACCGTTCAGGAACTGGGGCAGGAAAGCTATCAGGCCGGAATCGAGATGCTCCGCACCTCGCCGGAACTGAGCCTCTTTGACCAGCGCCGCTTCAGCTCGGGGGTGATGGAAGGCATCTACAACCACGATTTTCACCCCGGCACCTCAGAAAGCAATTTCTACAAGGTCAACAACCGGGGCGTGAACAACCTGGAATACTGGTTCCTGGGCACTGTCTTGAACTCTGGGGATTACACCCTGCGCAATGAGAAAGACGAGTGGGAGGTTGTGGGTTATGAGATGGCCGTAGAGGTGGACAGGGTGCTGGCGGCCTACCCTGAAAAAGTGCAGGCGGGCGGCCGTTATGGCATCTACATCAGCCTGGCCCATGCCCCCAACGCCGAAGCTTCGGTTGCCAGCCTGAAGAGCATGACCGTAGGGCAACGCTACCTGATGCGCGCCTATATCGACCCGGGCATGATTCATCGGGGAAACACGGCTGGCATTGATATCCCCAACCAGCTTTGGCAGGTCAAACCCCTGGATGGCAAAGACCTCTACTATCTGGCGGTCCCACAGGGCCAGGAAGCGATCTTAGAGGACCCCAAGTACGCCTTTGTGCAGGAAAACCTTGAACTCCTGAACCATAACCTGCACGCACTTTACATCGTGTCCACCCGGGACATGAGCGCCATGCCCGAGATGCAGGAAAGCCGGAGCAACTTCTATCTGATGGAAGGCCGGTGGCTGAACCAATTTGATAACGCCCAGCGCAACTGCGGCATCGTGATCTCGGAGGATCTGGCCCAAACCCGGGGCATCGCCTTGGGGGATGAAATCACTCTGCGCCTGCGCAGTTTGCCAGACCCTTATTACGGCTACCTGCGCAGTAAAGACTTGGGGCAATGGCAAGGGGGCGAAGAGCAGGCGGAGCGTTTTGAGGTCGTGGGTCTTTATTCCAACAGCGAAATAGACCTTAAGATGCAAGGCCAGCACAAAATTGAAGCCACGCGAGCTTTCATTCCGGATGCCTGCTTGAACGAGGGGGCCGCTTACGCAATAGGCACCCAGGCAGCGGAGACGGTAGAACACCCCTATAGCTTTATTTTGGGTGATGCCCGGGCGCAGGAATCTTTTCGAACCAGCTATAACGAGAAACTCAAGGATTATGGCCTGGCCGTAAGTTTCGTCAACAACAACGCGGCCAACTTTCTCACCAGCGCAGACCCGGCCCGCAGGTCCGCCACCAGCGGACTGGTTTTATTGAGCGCTGTGCTGGTCGTGGCCATTGGCCTGGCTGCCTTCCTGTATTTACGCCAGCACCTGCGCAACTTTGCCTTAAGCCGAGCTCTGGGCCTCCCGGCAAAGGACGGCGAACGGCAGATGCTCATCCCCTACCTCTTCCTGGCGGCCTGCGGCAGCCTGGTTGGGGCAGGCTTCGCCTGGAATTACGCTTTGGGCAAAGCAGTTGAAACGCTTTCAACCCTGGCCACACCGGCTGGCGTGCAGCCAGAACCTGGGCTGGGCATCGCCTGGTTGGTCGTGCTCTGGCTAGGGGTATTTGCCTTATTGGTCGCTGCCTTAGTCTTGGGCCTAAGGCGTTTGCGCAAACTGAGCGTGCTCAATCTTCTGCAGGAAGGCACCAGAGAGAATAAAGCAGTGGATGCGGGGATCGGGCCATTAACAGAAGGCCTGGTTTTCGACGCTCACAATAAATTTGCAGAGGTGTACCCGCCAGAGGAGGCGAGCGGCAAGCTGAGTAAGAGGGCCCTGGCCATCTTTGCCCGACGCCAGAGCAGCCGCATGCTGATAAAGAGCCTGCTGGCCTTGATTCTGGCCCTGGGTTTTGTTCTGGCCCTGGGCTGGCTGCGGGCCAACATGCTTGCCAACCAGGCAGAGGTGGAACGCCTGTATGCCACTACGGA
>DHPL01000025.1:94405-98714 GCA_002407905.1 Anaerolineaceae bacterium UBA5365 | reverse complement strand
GTCGCTGGCTGAGAGTTCAGAGGGCGTAGCGTGGTCACCCCTCACCAGTAAACCGATCTCAAGGTTGATGAAAGAACAACTGGAGGAGAGCCCCTACATTGAAAAGGTCTATGTTGACGCCATTTTTCAACTCCGCAGCATTGACCCCAAGGATCCGGACAACCCCTACCGGATCAAAAGGGTACCAGCCCATGGTGCTTTTGTTACCAACGATTTATCAACTGCCCAACTGGGTGTTCTAAAAGGAACGACCCTGCAGTTTTTGCCCGGTTATGATGCCAGCATTTTCAGCAAACAGTGGACGGAGGCCGATATTAAGGACCGAGCGGCGCCAGTGATCATGCCTGAGGACTTATTGGCCTACAATGAACTAGCGCCAGGCCAGGAAGTGACCTGGGTCTCAGAGGCCGGGGCTAAGTTTACGGTCTTCATCGCCGGTTCTTACAGCGGCGGCAGCAGCAACTGGATGGCCGTCCAAGGCGCTGTAGACCCGAAGTCCGGAGAACTGTTAGTGGCTTACCGTTTCCATTATATGCTGATGCCCCTGGGAATACATGAGCTGATCATAGGGCAATTACCGCGCTACATGCATGCCAGCTTCTATCTGGACAGTGCCTATTACCGGGATTTGGATTTTGTAAAAAAGGAGTTGAACGCCATATTAGCAGAGCCGGGCATGAGCATTACACCGGCCCACCTAAAGTTCTGGGATGAAGAACTTACTGCCGCGCTCTTGCCGCTGGAAAAGAATCTCAGCCTATTGGGGGTTTTGTATCCGGTAACTTTAGCGGTCTCGGTCTTGATTGGCTTTGGGCTGAGCCTGGGCCTGGTACTTCAGCAAGCCCGTGAGAGTGCCCTTTTGCGCATGTTGGGGGTGGGGGCCGTGCCGCTGCGGCTGCTGCTGAGCGGCACGCAATTACTCCTGGCCCTGGCTGGGGTGCTGGTCGGCTTGGGTCTGCTAGCCCTCCTGCGCGGCCCGGCCGGCCTGGGGCCCCAGGCCTTCGGAGCGGCTGGCCTCTACCTCGCAGGCGTCCTTTTGGGCACCCTGCTCGGCGCCACCCTCGTCAGCCGGCGCAAACCCATGGAATTATTACAGGTAAAGGAATAAATGATCATCACATGGATCAGGGAGATACGATGAGCGAACTCAAACTGGAAAACGTAAGCTACATTTACCCCGGCGCCACCCGCAAAGTGGTCAACAATGTCAGTTGCAGCTTCGCGGCGGGCAAGGTAAATGCCGTCGTCGGGCCCTCTGGCAGCGGCAAAACCACCCTGCTCTCCATGCTGGCCGGCTTGGACAGCCCGACGGAGGGGGCGCTGTATATCGATGGTGAGCCTCTGGCCGAAATGGACCTGGACCACTACCGCCGGGAGCGGGTGAGCATGATCTTTCAGGCCTTCCAGCTCTTCCCGCTACTGACAGTTCTGGAGAATGTTGCCTTCCCGATGGAACTGCGCGGAATCGAAACCAAGGACGCCCAGGAACCATCCCGGGATTATCTGAATGCGGTAGGCATCGGGCCGGAGAAACACGGCCGCTACCCAGCCAACCTCAGCGGCGGAGAGCAGCAGCGCGTGGCGATCGCGCGCACCCTGGCCAGCGGAGCACGTGTGCTGCTGGCGGATGAACCCACCGGCAACCTGGATAAGGCCAACGGCCAAAACGTGATCGACATTTTGAAGGCTTTGGCGCACGAACGCAACTACTGCGTGATCATCGTTACCCACGACTTGAACATTGCTGCCCAGGCCGACCACGTTTGGCAGATGAGCGATGGCGTGCTCACGGAACAAGTAGCGCATCAGGAGGTAGAGAGCAACTGAACCGCCAGGAACGCGCTGTAGGGGAGAGACGGCCGCAGGGAGGCTCTTCCGCGGGGTTGTCGTGCACGCCCCACATATGGATTGCCGAACACGCAACGGGTCGACACAAATGGTCGACCCCTACATCGGGGTTGTGGAGCCACCGTGTGTTCGTTGTAGGGGAGAGACGACCGCAGGGAGGCTCTTCCGCAGGGTTTGGCTTGATCGCCCCCACAGAGGGATTGCCCAACACGACCCGGGCCGACACAAACGCAAGCCCTGCATCGGGGCGGCAGCCCTGCGGTATACTAAACTGCCTATGGACGGGAACAATAACACCGCGCAATACATCGCCATCGAAGGCGTGATCGGGGTGGGAAAAACCACCCTCGCCCGCCTCGCCAGCCAGGCTTTCGGCGCCGAACTCTTCCTGGAAGTCTTCGAAGAAAACCCCTTTCTCTCGGATTTCTATGGCGACCGTGCCCGCTACGCTTTCCAAACCCAAATCTTCTTCCTCCTCAGCCGCTACCAGCAGCAGCAGGGCATCCCCCAGGCCCTCAGCGCGGGCAGCATGGTCATCAGCGACTACACCTTCGATAAAGATGCCCTCTTCGCCGGCATCAACATCGCGGGCGACGAACTGACCATGTACCACCGCGTCCACGCCGCCCTGGCCGAGAAAATCCCCGAGCCGAACCTGGTGGTATACCTGCGCGCCAGCACCGAAACCCTCATGCAGCGCATCCTCCACCGCGACCGCCCCTACGAGCGCGATATGGAGCGGGCTTACATCCAGGCCCTCAACGATGCCTACGAGGCCTTCTTCAGCCAGCCGCGCTGGCAGGGCCGCCTTTTAAGCGTAGATACCGACGAACTCAACATCATCAGCCGCCCCGAAGACCTGGCCCAGATCCTCAACCGCATCCGCCAGGCCCTGCAGCTGGCCCCCTATCAGGAAAGCCTGCCCCTATAAGCGAGGACGCATGTACATCTCCTCTGAACTGCTGAATAAACTGGCCCGCGAAGAAGTGGCCCGGGCCACCCGCGGCCAGCACGACATCGTGGCCATCTACCTCACCGGCTCAGCCCTCACCGAGGAACCCCTGCTGGGCGGCACCACGGATATCGACCTCGTTTTCGTACACAAGGAGGACCCGCCCATCGAACGGGAAGTCCGCCGCCTGAGCTATGAGGTCAGCTACGATATCCAGCACCATCACCAGAGCTTTTACACCTTCCACCGCCGCCTGCGCCTGAACCCCTGGCTGGGCCCGGCGCTCAGCAGCCACCAGGCCATCCTCTACGATACCGACCATTGGCTGGAGTTCATCCAGGCCGGTGTCTCCTCCAGTTACGACCGGCCGGAAACCGTGCACGCCCGTGCCCTGCCCTTCGCCGAGCGCGCCCGCCAGCAATGGTTCGACCTGGGCGACCCGCAGGAGATCCAATACAGCGCCTGGGCCGACCTCTACTTCAAAACCGTGTTCAACGCTGCCAACGCCATTGCCGCCATCAGCGGCCCCGCCCTCACCACCCGGCGCCTGCTCCTGGATTTTGGCCCCCGTGCCGAATCCGTCGGCCGCCTGCCCCAGGCTGGCGCCCTGGCCCGCCTGGTAGGCACCGAGGAAGCCAGCCTGGACTTGTATCAGGAATGGCGCCCCTGTTGGGAAGCAGCCCTCACCGCTGCCGGCCAGGCTCCGGATTGCCCGCCCAGCCTGCTGCCGGTGCGCAAACCCTACTACCTTGCCGCCTGCGATGCCATGGTGGAATCCGGCAGCCTGCATGCCGCGCTCTGGCCCTTGCTGGAAAGCTGGCGCCTGGCCGCCCAAACCCTGAATGAGGACGCGGCCCAGCAGGAAGCCTGGCTGGCTTTCCTGGCTGAACTGGGTTTCAAGCCGGAAAACAAAACAGCCCTGATCAGTGCCCTGGACGCCTTTATCGATGAAGCCCAGAACGTGCTCACCGAATGGAAAACGAATTACGGCCTCTAAACTGTGGATAAGTGCCCGTTTTCTGTGGATAACCCCGCCTGAACTTGTGTACAACTGCCCGATTTTTCCCCATCCAATGGTCTGCCTTGGGGAAGAGTTGGGGAGTATTTTCCCCGAATCCCGGGGGTCAGGTCTGCGCGCGAATAAGGCTGTTGAAAGCTCGCTTTCATCCACAAGGGTCCTGTGGAAACAAAATGCCTTGCGCTGCTGGGAAATACAGCCCGCTCAACGGGGAAACCACAGCCGCTCAAGCCCCCGTTGGCAGGGAAAACACGCCCCATCCACATTTCCACAGCCTCTACTGCGACGGCTGCATTAAAACACATCAAAAAGAATAGGGATTAATCCTGCCCGGTTTTCTCCAAATGCTCCATCACAAGTTCCAGCGCGCGTTGCGCAATGGACTCTTTATTGCGGATCCGGTCGCCATGGAACTGAAGCTCAAACGCCTCTTCCCCGTCCGCGCAGGAAAGGCCCACCCAGGCGTAGCCCACAGGTTTGGTGGGCGTGGC
>DHPL01000025.1:88669-94230 GCA_002407905.1 Anaerolineaceae bacterium UBA5365 | reverse complement strand
ACACCCTTGGCCATTTGCTTCACCACAGGGGCGCTCACCGCGCCGTGCGCCTTCAGCAGGTCCCAGCTCACACCCAACATGCGCACCTTGGCCTCGTAGGCATAACTCACCACGCCCCCGATGTAATACTCCGAGGACCCGGGCACATTGGTCAGCCAATGCCCAATTAGCCCGCCTGTGCAAGATTCAGCCGTGGCAAGGGTCAGTTTGCGTTCAAAAAGCAGTTTGCCCAGGCGCACTTCCAGGCTGTCCTGGTCGCTGGGCGCGCTGAGGATCTCCATCACCGGCTGGTCGGTATCCAGGGTCCGCCAGCTGTGGATCAGCCCCTTGGCCAGGATGTAATCCAGCACCTCCTGCGAAAGCGACCCGTCGCCTACCAGGCGGCTGGGCTCTTCGCCCTGGGTGAGGCGGTTGCGGATGACCGTGGAAGACACTTCGCGGGCTTTCACGGAGTCTAAAAAGATCATCCGCGCGCCCTTGGCCTGCAAGGCGGCAATAAACTCGCGGTTGGGCTTGAACCCTTCGCGCGGGCAAACCACCAAAACCGTGCTGGACAGCAGGTCCGGCAGCTTGTACCAGTGCCCAAAGCTGGGGTCCGGGCCGGAAAAGGCATCCAGACCAATCAAAAACGCCAGGTCCATCCCCGCGTCAGTCCGCGCGCGCAATGCTTGCATGGTTTCGGCGGTAAAGTTCGGCCGGCTGTTGCTCAAGGCCAGCTCTTCCTCCAGCGTGCTCACGGTCACCGCCTCCACCAGGTCTCCCAATTCCCCGGAGATCTGCTCCGCGCCGATCTGGCTCATCGCCAGGCGGTCGGGGTAGGTGAGCGGCAGGCTCTTTTTGATGTTGTCCTGGATGTTGTGGTGCCTGAAGACGGGCATGAGCGTAATTTCACGCACATCAACCCCCTGGGCTTCCAGGGCGCGCGTAGCGTCACAGATCAAGTCTGCGTGGCCTTGATGAAATGGGTCAGCAGAGGTGCCGAAAACGAGCAAGAGCGGTTTATATTGTTCCACTTTAATTAAGTCCTTGAATTAAATTATCCACTTGGTTTAACCATAGCGCGGATACGGCATCGGAAGGCATCACCCAGCCACCCCGCGGCGAAAGCGAAACCTCCGTCACCTGCGGGCCGTCGCTGCTGGCAGAGCGCTTGAACTGCGCCGCGAAGAAGCGTTTGTAAAAGACGCGCAGCCATTTAAGGATCTCGGCGGGCTCGCGCTCCTCGAAAACCAGGCTGGCATACTGAAAAATCTCCTGCGGGTTCTGCCGCAAGACAAGCATATGATACAGAAAAAAGTCGTGCAGGAGGTAGGGGCCAATACTCTCCTCGGTGCTCTGCTGGCTGTGCTCGGCCCCCTGAAGCGGTAAGAGTTCCGGGGAAATGGAGGCGTTGGCGATGCGTTCCGCCAGCACCTTGCCCTCTTTTCCCAGCAATTCGCCGCCGGCCCAGGCCAAAACCTGCAAAAGCAGGGTCTTGGGCACCCCCGCGTTCACGTTATAGAAGGAAATGTGGTCCCCATTAAAGGTGCTCCAGCCCAGCGCGATCTCCGAAAGGTCGCCGGTGCCAACCATCAGGGCGCCTTGCTGGTTGGCCAGGTCCATCAGAATCTGGGTGCGTTCGCGGGCCTGAGCGTTTTCGTAAGTCAGGTCGAACTGCCCTTCCGGATGAGCAATGTCGCGTAAATGCAGCTCCACTGCCGCGCTGATCGGGATCTCGCGCAGGCTCACCCGGGAAAGTTTGGCCAAATTGCGTGCCCGCTCCTGCGAATCGCGTGAGGAGCCGGGCCCGGGCATGGATACAGCCAGGATCTGCTCCGCGGGATAGCCCAATAACCTAAAGGCCCTCAGGCAGACCAGCAGGGCCAGGCTGCTGTCCGCGCCTCCCGAAAGCCCCAAAACAGCCTTGCGTGTTCCGATGTGCATCAAGCGCTTGGTCAGGCCGGCGGCCTGGATGTCCAGCACGCGCTGGAACTGGGCTTTTGGCGCCGCCTGGTCAATAAAAGGCGTCCTACTCAGCATAAAACCAGCGTCCTCCGGCATTTTGGCCGGCTGGCGCTTGCGCTGGACCTGGCTCAGGTTCACGCTTTTGGCCTGGGAGTCAAACTGCAGCTCCCGGGTGCAGGCTTCCAGCCTGCCCGCCTGGTAAAAGCAGGCGCGCCCGCTGTAAACCTGGTCTGTGGTCGATTCGTTCGGCCCCGCGCTGCAGGTGGCCACGCTGCGGTTGTAGCGCCGGGAAAGGTTGGCGGCCCAATCCTCCGGCTGGTTGACGCCGTAGGCTAAAGCCGGCAGGTTATGCATGCTCAGCACCAGGCCGCAATCCCGGTCGAGCGCGTCCGGGTTGGGCACTCCCACCCATAGTTGCACCGGCTCAGTCAAAAAGCCCTGCAAATCAAAACGGGCGTTGCTGCCAACAGGTAAGAACCGCCCTCCGATGTCCACAGCCTCTTCCTCAAAGTTCTGGGGCGGGCTGAAAGGCCGCTGCCAGGCGCCGGTTTTCGGGTCCGGAATCGAAAAACCAAGCAGGCCCTGCGGGCTCAACAGCGCTGCCGCGTTGTGCAGCCCCCAGCGGCTGCGTAATGGCAGCCCTGCCGCAGCCCAAACCGCGCGCTTTTGGCAGGCCGCCTCCAGCTCCAGCAGGCTCTGCAGGCAGGCCTCTGCCAATGGCGGCAGGGCCAGCAAATCCCCGGCGCTGGACCCAGAAAGCGAAAGCTCAGGGAAAAGGAAGAGCTGCTGTGCGTCCGGGTCGAGCCGGGTATCCATCAGGGCCAGAATGGCCGCCAGGTTGAACTGTGGGTCGGCCACGCGCATCTCTGGAACTGCCAGCACCAAATGCGCCGGCAGCAGCGAGGGCAAACGGATGGGGCTCATGCTTCAATCATAACGCCAAAACCGCTCAAGGCCGCGTTAAGCTTGTTTTGAAAGCCGGCCCGCGGATGTTAGAATTTGACCAATTACGGAGCCGCTTATGACCCTGCCATCGCCTGCAACCGACCGCCTGCTCGCCATCCACCTCGCCCTCGCCCAATACCCCATCCTTTCTGCGCGTATTCGCGAGCTCATGCGTTTCCGGCTGCATCAGGATGGCTTCCTGAGCTTTGCCGATATATACGAGGAAGCCCGCCGGGCCGCCATCCAGTCCCAGGTGCGCGAAGGCATCCATAACCCCCTCTTCGAGGAGGCCTCGGATATCTGGGACCGCCGCCTGGCCACCGTCCTCGAACAACTTACTGACCTGCATTTCGTCTCGCATTACGAAGCCACAGACCTGGACGACCTCATCGAGACCGCCCTCACGGAGCGCGGCGCCACCCTGCACACCGGCGAAATGTCCTTTAACCCGGAAACCGCACCCCTGGACCTGGTTTTCAGCCACGGGATGCGCATCGAAAACAGCAATCCGCAGCCCGGCAGCCGCGAGGCCGCCCGCCTGGAAGAGGTGAAAGTGGTCCTGATCCGCAATATGATCTCGGACCAGCTGCGCTACATCAACATTGCCAAGGAATGGTTCACCGTTGCCGACCTCGCCGAGATCCGCCGTCACAAGCTGGGGCAGGGGCGCATCGGGGGCAAGGCCGCCGGCATGCTCCTGGCCGCCCGCATCCTAAAATCGGCGGGTTCGCCTGAGCTTCAGGCTGCCTTAAGCACCCCGGAGTCCTTCTACGTTGGCTCGGACCTTTTTTACAACTTCATCTCCGTGAATAACCTCCTGCGCTGGAACGACCAAAAATACAAAAGCGAGGCCCAGCAGCGGGCGGAGTACCCCACCCTGGTCGCGGAATTCCGGGCCGGGGTCTTTACCCCTTCCGCTTCCCAGTACCTGGAGACGATCCTGACCATGGCCGGCGGCAAACCGCTCATCGTGCGCTCTTCCAGCCTCCTGGAAGATAACTTCGGCACCGCCTTCGCCGGCAAATACGAAAGCGTCTTCCTGCCCAACCAAAGCACGCCGCAGATTAATCTACACGCAATGGAACGGGCGATGGCGGAAATCTACGCCTCCACGCTCAACCCGGCCGCCATGCTCTACCGCAAAAGCCGCGGCCTCATCGACTACGACGAGCGCATGGCGCTTCTGATCCAGGTGGTGGAAGGCGATACCGTTGGCGATTACTACTACCCCATGCTTGCCGGCGTGGGCTTCAGCCACAATGCCTACCGCTGGTCCCCGCAGATCCGCGCCGAAGACGGCTTTATCCGCCTGGTATGGGGCCTGGGCACCCGGGCCGTAGACCGCGTAGGCAATGACTATCCGCGCCTGGTCGCCCTCTCGCACCCCAAACTGAATCCTTCCGGCAACACCAAACGCATCCGCCACTATTCCCAGCAGCTCATCGACCTGATCAACCTCAAGGAAAACAAATTCGAAACCCTGCCGGCGCACAGCGTGCTCAACACCGATACCCCCGGCCTGCGCTACATCGCTCAACTGGAGAACGAGGGCTACTTGCGCAGCCTGCGCACCATCCTCCTGGACGGCTCGCCGAGTGATCTGGTGCTCACTTTCGATGGCGCTTTAAGCCAAACCCGCTTCCCCCAGCTGATGCAGGAGATGCTGCAGATCCTGGAACGCGTCTACGAGGCGCCGGTGGACATGGAATTCACCGCTCAACTGGACGACAGCGGCCGGGACCCCAACCCGCAGGTCACACTCATCCAATGCCGCCCCCAGGCCATGCTCCAAAGCCGCAGCGCGCACATGCCCATCGGCATTCCCGTCAAAGACACGCTTTTTACCGGCTCATCCTACGTTTCTTCGGGGCTCATCGAGAAAATCCGCTACGTGCTCTACGTGGTCGCCGAGCACTACTTTGCCATAGACAGCAGCATCGAGCGCGCCAAACTGGAACGCAGCATCGGCCGGCTGAACGCCGCCATGGGCCGGCACAAGTTCATCGCCATCGGCCCCGGGCGCTGGGGTACCTCCAGCCCGGACCTGGGTGTAAAAGTGGACTACGCCGATATTTACAACGCCAAAGCGCTCATTGAGGCTTTTGGCGAAGGCGTTGTGGCCACGGAACCCTCACTGGGCACCCATTTCTTCCAGGATCTGCTTGAGGGCCAGATCTACCCCCTGGCCATCAACATCGAAGAAGAGATCTTTCAGCGCGAATGGCTGCGCAAGGCCCCCAACCGCCTGACGAATTGGGTACCGGAGGCCCATGGACACCTGGATGCCCTGCGTCTGGTGGACGTGGAGGACTTGCGCCCCGGTCACCGGCTTAACCTGGCTATGGATGAGGTCAGCGGAAAGGCCATCGCCTGGCTGGTGAAGGCCTGAGTGTTTCACGTGAAACGTTCGTAACCCTAAACCAGTGCTTACATTTCGCTTTACCGGAAAACAATAGATTGTTTCACGTGAAACAATGCTGAACTCAGTCTCAATGGCACTTGGCTTGAAAACATCAGCCAACCCCGGTTGAACACTGCAGGCAGTGAGCCTGGAGGCCTTGGATAAGAGGGGGAACTTTGAAAATGCCCGGAAACGCCTTGCCGAACAAAACAGGTCCGGCCATCGTCTTAGTTAAAATAAAAAATGACCTCGGCGCGAGTCGAACGCGCAA
>DHPL01000025.1:59800-88542 GCA_002407905.1 Anaerolineaceae bacterium UBA5365 | reverse complement strand
CTGCTCCGCAAGCAGGTGCTCTATCCATTAAGCTACGAGGTCAAGAGCGAGACCGGATTCTAAACCATAAAAGGGCTCGGGTCAAGGGCGGGATCTTTATTTCCCCGTCCAACCAGCTCCGGGGCGGTCAGCGCCGGGCAGATCCCAACCGGAATGGTAGAATCGTTTTTGGAGGAAATGATGCGAATTAAGCCAACACCTCTTCTGCTTTTGCTGCTTTCCCTGCTGCTTTTCACAGCCTGTCAGCCTGCGCCGGTGGCAACTGCCGCCCCGCTGCGCAGCCCCCAGCCTGCCACCCCCATCTCCGAGCCTGCCAGCACCCCTGAGGTACCGGCCACCCAGGCGCCCCCAGAGCCGAGCCCCGTACCCACCCAAACCCATGCCGCGTCCGCCCAGGCCCCCGCCACGGCCGCTCCCAACGCCTATAAAGGCATTGTGCTTGCCCGTGTGTGGATCTATGCCGATCAAAGCGGCTGGGCCACTGACCTGCAGCAAACCAAGGTCTTTCACACCTTCGATGCCGGGAAGACCTGGCGCGATGTCAGCCCGGCGCTTGGCCGCGGAACGACCAACCTCTTTTTCCTGGATGGTAAAACCGGCTGGATCAGCCAAAACATCTCCGAATCCAATACCTACATCTGGCACAGCACGGATGGCGGCGTAAAATGGCTGCGCTTCTCCCAGGCAAATCCCGGCGGCATCCTGAGTTTCAGCAACACCCTCAACGGATTTGTCTTAATCACCCTGGATGCCGGCATGAGCCATCAATCCGTCGAGATCCAGCAGACCGCCGATGGCGGCGCGACCTGGGTGACCCGCTGGAAGCATCTGCCGGAGGAAGCAGAAGCCAGCTTGCCCAGCTCCGGTAACAAAAACCATATAATGGTTCTGGACCCTAATAATTTATTACTTACCGGAACCTGGCCTGTACCAAAGTCACTTTACGCATTTCAGTCCGATAATTCCGGTTATTCCTGGAATCAGGTACAGTGCGCCGGCATCCCGGAATTGGGCAGCAGCGATATGTGGGATGCCCAGGCGCCCCTTGCCAGCACCCCGGGCAGCCTGGTCTTGCCGGTACGCGCCTTTGCTTCGGTGGGGGTGGATAAGACCTTTTTCTGCATTTCCAGCGACCGGGGCCGCACCTGGGTCTTTGCTTCCCAGTTGGATGCCGCCGTTTTGCACAGCTTCACGAGTTCCGGCGCGGGCCTTTCAGCGGGGGCCAATACCATCTACCGCACGGAAGACGGCGCTCAAAGCTGGCAGCCGCTGCCATTTAACCCCCCGGCCGGGCAGGCGATCATCGATTTAGTCCTGGCAGATAGTCAAAACGCCTATCTGCTCACCAGCAGCCTGCAAACCGGACCATACGCCCCTGCCTTCCTCTACGCCAGCCGCGATGGCGGCCAAACCTGGGTTTTGCTTACCAGCGAGATCGTTAACTGAGTTCCGGCAGGCTTAACCCTGGCCTTAAAACAGGGTCCTTTGAGGGTGTGGGGCAAAAATTGCGTGCTCGTCTATGAATACTGACGGGCAGGGCAAGTGTTTGCCCTGCCCGGGAACGATGTTTTACTGAGGTCCTCATCTCGTTGTGAGCGGCAGGTAATTGCGCCAGGATATATCTGAAACATACAGGCCGCGGTATTGAAACGCGGCGTAAACCAGCTTATGCCCGCCTTCAGACCGCAGCCAAACGCCCAAAGAATACACATAGGGCATCCCATCTGTGATCGAATACCAGCTTTCTCCCCTATCTGTCGATTTCAAGATGAACCGGCCAATCACCGATAAGTAGACGATATTGTGATCAAGAGGGTCGTATTGAAACAAACCTCTGTTCATGCCAACAGCCATCACCCGCTTCCAGGTTTTCCCGAAATCGGAACTCTTCCAGACCGCGGTAGAGGTTTGTACAAAAAGAACTTTTGGATCAGCCGGATCTTGAGAAACCCTTTGGAGATAATCAGTTGTCGCGGGGCCAGGCCAGGACTCCCAGGTTTGGCCTCCGTCCTCACTCCTGACGATATCATAAAATGTGGTGTTGGCAGAAAGGCCCATCAGGCCGAACTTTCCATCTTCAAGCTCAGCAAAAATGAACGACACCGGATTGAATTTGGCAGGGGTTGTTATTAATTGTTGGAAGGTGATGCCGGCATCAACGCTATGCCAAATGCCTTCGTATCTGGCAACAAAAACGGTATTCGGGTCGTTGGGGTCAAATCCTATGGCAAAGCAAGGCTCTGGGCTTGTGTGTTCGGGTTGAGGATCCCATGTGGTCCAGCTGAGGCCGCCATCGCCAGACCGATACAGATACCGGTCACTCAGGAATAAGTAAATTTGTTTGGGATCGGCAGGGTTGATGGCCATGAAAAAGTTGCGCAGGCCAAGGGGGTAACCCGTTTCAAGCCGGGTCCAATGCAGGCCTCCATCCACTGTTTTATATAACCCCGCCCCGTAGACGTGGGCGTAAGAGATATTGGGGTCATGCGGGTCCGCGGTGAGCGAAGTGATCGTTGGCCCCATCAGGCCTTCATTGCGCACCTGCCAGGTTTTGGCGCCGTCCAGGGAGGTAATGAGTTGATATGCGCTAAAAACGTAAACCTTGTCTTTAACGAGGGGGTCCCCCGCGATCTTGCCATACGAATGTATCCATTTTGAATTAACATTCGCCGCAACATTGCTATCGGTCCAGGTGCTGCCATAATCCGTGCTTTTCGCCACGGATTTATCGGTGGTGATGTAATAAACACCAGGCGTGAACTTGTCAATGTAAAGCGCCTCGGCCGTATCGTAAGTTCCACTAATGCGCAGGTCCTTCGAAGTCCACCCGGTTCCGGTGAATAGATTCGTAATATATAGGTTGCCAAATAACGTAACACTGTCTGATACTGCAACCACCGTTTCGGGATTAAAGGGATCGACTGTGGCGAAGTGCATTTGTATGGGGTGGGTTCCATTTACAGTGTCAAAAATTGCCCATGTGGCGCCGAAATCAGAGGTGCGGTAATTATGCGTCGCGCTGCTGGTGAGCATCACATTCTGGTTGTTGGGCAGGATCACCAGGTATTTCAACGACTCAGTCAGGCCGATGTTTTCCCAATGCATGCCATAATCAAAACTGCGGTAAAAGCCTGTGTCAGCGGCAAGATAAACATGCTTACCTGATAGGGGTGGGTAGCGATGGCGGCCGCCACACCGTTAAAGGTCTCGCCGCCAACCTTCTGCCAGGTTTCGCCCGCATCATCACTGCGGAACACGCCGCCCGGCTGGCCGCTGGCATAGATCGTCCTGCCGTTGTAGTGGTCCGCCGCGATGGCCGTGACCGGCGCCAGATACTCGGGGCCCAGCACAACCAGCCAGGTCTTTCCGCCATCCACGGAACGGTAGAGCCCGTTTTCATTTGATCCCAGGAAAAGCAGATCCTGGATCACCGGGTTAGGCGTAAAGGCGGTTATGTTTTCACCATACAAGCCCGGCATAGGTGCCGGCTCCCAGGTGACCCCTTCCTGGGCCTGAACAGGTTTGGCAGGTGTGAATAAGAGCACCAGTATGGCAAATATCAACAAAACGGATATTCTTCTCATGACTGCCCCCAATATGAATCTTGAATGGAGAATCTAATTATCAATCCAAGTTATTTCAGTGTGTCAATACAATGGGTGGCTTTTCAAAAAAAAATGAGTAAAAACCGGCTGGAAAAGATAGCGCGGAGCAAGTTAAACGAGTTTCGGGGGGTTAGGGCTGTTTTGCGCCAGGACCTTCAGATTTTCCCGATGTAATTCCTGGCTCCACGCGTCCCCGGCGCGTGCATCCGGGTGATTGCGCAGAAAACGCGTGGCCAGCTCGGTCAAGTCCCCGTTCAGCTCCGCGGGTTCAAGCGTATGGAGGGCTTGCAGGTAGCGCCGGTCGGCATCCAGGCGTCTGCGTGCTTCGCTTGGGCCGCATGGGCTGCCGTGGCCCGGGATGATGCATTCCGCCCGCCCAGTCAGCTCCTCCAGGGCATCCAGCGTCTTCAGATAGGCTTCCAAGGCGCGCGGGGCATCATCCAGGGAGGGTAATTCCAGGTCGGAAAGATGATCGCCCACAAACACAGCCTTGGCCTCCGGGAAGAGAAACGCCGCCGAGCCCTCGCAGTGGCCATCCAGACGCAAGACCTCCAATTCAAAGCCTGCCAGCTGCTGTCGGCCTTCATCCAATGGCAGTTCACGATAAAGCAGCTCCCGCTGCCAGTATTCGCGGCCTTCAAAGTTAAGTTCTTCCAGCTCGCGCATCTGGGCCTCTTGCCGCTCCCGGTTGGCTTGCATCCCGGCCAATGTGGCGCGGGTGGCGTATCGCGGAACCTCGCTGCCCAGGCGTGCATCCCAGAGAAAGTGGTCCCAGTGGGCGTGGGTCACCAGGCCGGCCTGCAGATCGTAATCCGCCAGGAAGGCTGCCAGGCGTTCAAAATCGCCTTGGCTGATGCCCGGATCCACAATCAATGCCTCGCGGCCCCGCAGGACGATCCCTGTGTTGGTGCTGTAGGTCTGCGCCTGGTGCCAGCCCAGCTGCGGGTTGAGCAGCCTTAGCTCAGCGGGCACGATTGCCTCCCCTACGGTTTTCTTCAAAGCGAATTAATGCGCATAGCAATAAGCCAATCAGGAAGCCGGCTGGAATCGCGAAAACGATCCAGTCTTTGAACTCCGCGCCCATCACGCTGCGCACCGTTGACCAAACCAGGCCTTGATACTCGTGCGGTCCTTCCAAATGCCGGTTAAGGTGCGACCAGCCGGGCAAATTGCCTCCGGCCATCAGGTAAGCGCCCCAGCCGTAGTAGGCCAGCATTGCGCTGCCCCAAACCAGGGCCGCAGCCAGTCCGGATTGCCAGCACTGCTTATAGCGCCGCGCGCTGTGCATCACCACCAGGGCCAAAGGCAGCAGCCATACCAAAAAATTGACCGCCGTCAGGAATTGTGCCGCCAGGGGCAGTCCCTCGGCCAGCAATTGCCGGCGTTCCTGCAGCGCCTGCACAAAGTACCAGTCGCCAAAGCCAAAGCCCAGCCCAATGAGAAAGTAAAGTAAATAGTTCACCCTGGGATGATAAATCCTGTAACGGCAGGCGTCAAATCCCGTATCAACCCCTGGGAAAGCCCAGCCGGCTGTTGGGCGAGGGCCTGCCAATCAACGCCTCCCTGGAACTTGCATATAATCAGCCTGTGATTAACCACCAAAATAATGCCCGTCCGCGCTCCTTCTCGGGGCGGTACGCGATGGCCAGGCCCAGAAAAACCGCCCGGAACTTCCCTTACCTGTTCCTGGCCCTCCTGGTCTGCCTTGCCGCCGGACTGATGATCGCGGCGCCCGGCGCCGGCCAGCGCGGAAGAGCGCATGCCGCCAACCCCGTGCCGGCTGCCCCGCACGCGGCAAGTCAGGAGGCGCCTGCCGGGTCCTCCCAAGCGCTTGCCGAACCTACGGTCCCGCTCAGCTCCATCCCCGCCGCCAGCGCTGCCCCCACTCCTGGCGCGGCTTCGGGCACAAACCCGTTCCAGGCCAACCGTGCCTCTGGACCGGGTTCAGGCCAGTCCTCCGCGGCAGGCAGTCCGCCAATCTCCGCCCTGCCTCAGGCCGCCGGCGCCCAGGAAGACCCCTCCGCCTTCCTTCCGGCCGTCACCTCCGCCTTTCCCACTCCCGCGCCGGACGAAAAAGTGATCTACCTCACCTTCGACGATGGCCCCGACCCCCGCTGGACTCCGCAGATTCTGGACCTGCTCAAAAAGTACAACGCGCGGGCAAGTTTCTTTGTCCTGGGCCATAAGGCCGGCAAATATCCGGAGCTCATCGCCCGCATCGCCGCGGAAGGCCACGCCATCGCCAATCACGGTTACTCCCACAGCAGCCTTACCGCTGTCAGCGCGGAAGAGTTTTTATCCGAGGTCAAATCCACCGAAGCCGCCATCCGCGCGGCTCTGGCTGATGCGCCATCGGCCGCCAGCCAGGTTTGCCGCAGCCTGCGTCCGCCCTATGGCGAGCTAAACGTCCTCCTGCGTTCGCGCGCCGCCCGCCTGGATTACAAACTGGCTTACTGGGGCCTGGACACCCTGGATTGGTCCGCGAGTGCCAGCGCCAGCGGCATCCTCAAAGCGGTGATGGAAAACTTGCAGCCGCAAAGGGTGATCCTGATGCACGATGGGGGCGGCAACCGCCAAACCAGCGTTCGCGGCTTGGAATTGCTCCTGGAAGCCCTGGAAAAGGAAGGCTACGCCTTCAAGCCGCTCTGCGGCGCTGCCGGCCAGGCGATCATCTGGCACTAGCAGGGGCCTGCCAAACTTTATACATAAAAGTTGTCTTAGAACCGCAGAAAGGCTTGCATTTTTAGAACTTAAATGTATACTAGGATTTGTTAGGCGCTTGGGTGCCCCCCTCACCCAGGCGCCTAACCTTTTAAGGATAAAATGGCCGCATGGATGCCAAGTGGACCTTCCTGGAATGTCAGCAATGCCAATTACGCCTGCCCCTGGACCTGGCCCAATATAGCGGTAAATTCTGCCCGCGCTGCGGCGGCGAGATGCGCGTAGACATAACTTCCAATCCAGGCATTCAACCGCCCCGGGTCCCCGCGCGCCGCGAGATCAGCCTCCTCCTGGATAACATCCGTTCGGCGCATAACCTGGGCGCCATTTTTCGCTCGGCGGATGGCGCCGGTGTGCAGCGGCTGTACCTCTGCGGCATTACGCCCCGGCCGGATGAAAACGCGGCCATCCGCAAAACCGCGCTCGGGGCGGAAAAAAGCCTGGCCTGGGAATATCATCCGAACGCCCCCAGGCTCCTGCAATCCCTCATGCACAAGCCAACAACGGTCCTGGCCCTGGAATCCACAACGCTTTCAAGCAGCCTCTTCGATTACACCCCGCCTGCCGGCCCCCTGCTCCTGATCGCCGGCAACGAGGCCGCCGGGGTGGACCCAGCCCTGCTGGAGGCGGCCCATGCCGCGCTTCATCTGCCCATGCAGGGCCTAAAAGGCTCCTTGAACGTCGCCGAAGCCCTCAGCATCGCCCTCTACCACCTCAGTTTCGCGGTCTGAACCCGCGAAATAAAAATGCCCCATAAAAAGGGGCATTGTCTTAAAGGAATCTTTTTCCTAGGGCTGAATGACCGTCCCGCTGGGGATCACGGTGTGCTTGGGAATCACCACCACGCCATCCCGCACGGTATACAGTGCGTGGTCCACTTCCTTGTCCGCCGGGAAGGGCTTGATCACCACCCCGTCGCCGATGCAGGCATTTTTGTCAATGATTGCGTGTTCGATGTGGCAATTATCCCCGATGCCGATCGGAGCGCCGCTGCGCAGCGTGCCGTACCAGTCCGCGCCCATCACAATCGAATCCTTGATCACCGTACCCTTGCCGATGATGCTGCGCAGGCCGATCACCGAGTGCTCGATCTGGGCGTCCTCGATCACGCAGCCCTCAGCCAGCAGCACGCGCTCCATCTTGCAGCCGGAAAGCCGCGAGCCGGGCAGGAAACGCGGGTGGGTGAAGATGGGGTTGCGCTGGTCAAAAAACTCGAAGCCGGGGTCCGCCTCGGTTAATTGCAGGTTGGTCTCATAGAAGGAGCTGATCGTTCCAATGTCGCGCCAGTAACCGTCAAAGGAGTACCCGCTTACTTTCGCGCCCTGCTTGATCAGGTAGGGAATGATGTCCCCGCCAAAATCATCCAGACGGTCGGGGTGGTTATCCTTGCGCAGGATGTCCACCAGCACGTCGGTTTTGAACAAATAGATGCCCATCGAGCCCAAATAGGGCCGTTCAGGGTCATCGCGGCTGACCAGGCTGGCCAAAACCTCGGGATCCTTGGGCTTTTCGGCAAAACTGGTGATGTTCCCTTCGCCATCCACCTTAAGCAGGCCAAAGCGCGAGGCCTCATTTTTCGGTACTGGCTGCACCGCCACGGTCACATCCGCTTCCTTATCCCAGTGGAACTGCGCCATTTCGGAATAATCCATGCGGTAAAGGTGGTCGCCCGCCAGAATCAGCACATACTCCGACCGGGCCGACCGAATTTCCATCAGCTGCTTGCGCACCGCATCGGCCGTGCCCTGGTACCAGTCCGTATGGGTCATGGTTTGTTCCGCGGCCCAAATTTGCACCCATCCGGAATGGAAGGCGTCAAAGTTGTAGGTCCTTGAGATGTGCCGGTGCAGGGATACGGAGTTGAATTGCGTCAGCACCGCGATCTTATAGATATCGCTGTTGATGCAGTTGCTGATGGGGATGTCGATCAGGCGGTACTTCCCCGCGATTGGGACGGCTGGCTTGGAACGTTCAACGGTGAGGGGATACAGTCGCTTGCCTTGCCCTCCCCCCAGGATCACTGCCAAGACATTGTTCATTTTAGGCATATTGTTTCCTTTCGCGCCACGTTTCTGGCTGATGATGACACAGAAAAACAAAAACTGCCCTTGAAGATATTAGGCTATGCGCTAATTTTACCCTTGATCTCCTTGACAATTGTTGCGATTTCAGTGGCTGAATGCAGAGTTCCGGCACCAAGCGGGCCGCTCATGGCGGCCAGTTCCTGCAGGCGTTCTTCGTCGGTCAGATTGCGCAGCTCAGTGGTGGTGCGTTCGCCGTGCAGGGCCTTGCTTACCTTGTAATGCTGGTCGGCAAAGGCGGCCATCTGCGGCAGATGGGTTACGCACATCACCTGATGCCGCTGCGCCAGGCGCCAGAGCATTTCACCTACCACCATGCCCACGCGTCCGCCGATGCCCTGGTCGATCTCGTCAAAAACCAGGGTGGGGATGCGGTCCGCGGCGGCCAGGGCCTGCTTAAGCGCGAGCATCAGGCGCGAGGTTTCCCCGCCGGACGCTACTTTCACCAGGGGTTTATAGCCCTCGCCGGGGTTGGTTTCCACCATGAAGGCGGCCTTGTCCCAGCCATTTGCGTCGAAACTAAGTTCCTGGCCGTCAACTTTAAGCCCATTCGCGGCGCTTTCAGTCCCAAGCGCCACCATAAAGCGGGCCTTGCGCATGCTTAAGGCTTCCAATTGGGCCTCAATGGCGGCCGCGAGTTTCTGCGCAGCGTCCTTCCGGCGCTGGCTCAAAACCTGGCCGGCGGTGATCAAACCGCCCTCCGCGTCGATTAACGCTGTCTCCAGTTCGTTAATCCGCTCTTCTGAGTGCTCCACTTTATCCAACTCGGCCTTATTATGCTCCAAATGAGCAATCACCCTGCCGATCTCGCCGCCATATTTGCGTTTTAGCTGCTTGATCAGCTCCAAACGCTCCTCGATCTGGTCCAACCGCCGCGGGTTGAACTCGATGCGCTCCAGGTATTGGCGCAGTTCGTAGCCGGCATCCTGCAAGCCCGCCAGGCTGGCCTCCACCCGTTCGGCAAGGCCGCCCAGGCTCGGGTCGATCGCGGCGATCTGGCTCAGGGCGTGGCTGGCCTGGCCCAGCAGGTCGCTGGCGGCCGGCGCGTCGGGCTGGCCTTCGTCCAGGCAGTTCAGCGCCTCGCTGCTCAGGCTGTGCAGGCTTTCAGCGTTAGCCAGGCGCTTGCCTTCCAGGCGCAGTTCCTCTTCTTCGCCTTCCTTTAACTTGGCTGCCTCGATCTCCTGCACCTGAAAGCGCAGCAGGTCCAGGCGCGCTTCGGCGTCCGCCTGCAGCTCCCGCAGGGCCTTTAATTCGGCTTGCAGGGCCCGGTAGCTCTGGTAGGCGCCGCGCCAGGCGCTGAGCGCCTCCTCGTTATGCGCGTAGCGATCGAGCAATTCCAGGTGATGCCGCTCGCGCAGCAAGGAAAGGTGTTCACTCTGCCCGTGCAGGTCCACCAGCAAGGCGCCCAGCTCAGCCTGCAGGCTGGCTGCCGCCGCCCGGCCGTTTACCCGGGCAATGCTGCGCCCTTCGGCGCGGATCTCGCGGCTTAAAACCAGGCTGCCCTGCTCTTCGTTCAGGCCTTCCGGCTCCAGCAGCGCTTCGATCGCCTCGGCAAGTTCGCCATCCAGTTCAAAAACGGCTTCCACGCTGGCGCGCTCGGCGCCGCGGCGCACCAGGCTGTCATCCACCTTGCCGCCCAAAACCGCGCTCAGGGCATCCAGAATGATGCTCTTGCCGGCGCCGGTTTCACCCGTAAAGATGGTCAGCCCCGGCTCGAAAACCAGGTCCAGTTCCTCGATGATGGCAAAGTTGCGGATGGAAAGCTCGCGCAGCATAGGCGCCTAACGCCCCCCTTTGGATTGCAGATAGGCGCTGGAGGGCACAATGACCGCGTAAGCAGCCTGCCAGATCAGCGGCAGGAAATTCAGCGAACTGAATGGAACCGCGGCTGGGCTGGTGAAAACGTAGTACAGCGTGAGCGCCAGTACAGGCAGCGCGCCAGCGATGGCCCCGGCCAAAATCGCGATGCTCAGCGCGCGGCTGCGGCGCCGTTTAACGGCCAGGCGCACCGCGTTGTAGATCAAAAGCCCTACGCCTGGCGCGAGCAGTATTACCAGATACGAGATCCGGGCTGACAGCCAGGACCCTGCCAGGGCGATGAGCATACTGATCACAAAGCCCACCACCACATCCAAACCCTGGGTGTTATCAAAAACCTTCTGCTGCTGGCGCAGGCAATCCCGGCAGCGGTATCCGGTGGGGGTCAGCACGGCCTCAGCCGGCGTGATCGGTTTATTGCAGCGGTTACACCGCAGGCCCAGGTATTCTTCCTCAGGGTCCAAGGTGTTTGGGGATTCAGTCGTCATTTTCCACCATTCTCAGGGCTGGGTTGCGCATCACCATCTCGGCCAGGCCGCGGTAAAAGTAATTGGGCGGGCCAAAGCGCAGCATCTGCAAGGAATTGGGGTTGGCATGCACGCGCACCCGGTCGCTGGGCAATACCGAAACAGGCTGCATGCCGTCCACGCTGAGCACCACTTCGTGTTCCGCGCGGGAGCGCAGGATCACGCTGGCGCCTTCAGCCAGCACAACCGCCCGGTCCAATGCCAGGTGCGGGGCCACCGGGATTAAGAGCATATTGCGCAATTCCGGGGGCAGGATCGGCCCGCCAACGGCTAAGGCATACGCTGTGGAGCCCGTTGCCGTTGCAACGATGAGCCCGTCGGCAATGTAGGAGGTGAAGTAGCCCTCGCTCAAGTCTACGCGCACCTCGATCGGCCGGATGGCGCGTCCGCGGCTGATCACCACCTCATTGATCACGTCCCAGGTTTGCAGGTCGCTGCCCTCGCGCACCAAAGTCGCGCTCAGCATCAGGCGTTTCTCTACTTTGTAGTCTCCCTGGGCCAGCCTGGGCAGCATTGTCCGCCAGTTCTCGCGGCTCAGTTCAACCAAAAAGCCCAGGTGTCCGGCCTGCACACCCAAAACCGGGATGCCCGCAGCCGCGGCCAGGTGCCCGGCGCGCAGCAGGGTCCCATCCCCGCCCAGGGCTACCAGCAGGTCAAAACCCTGCACCTGGGGCAGCTTGCCGGGGTGTTCAAAATCGTAGGCTTCGATCACGCTCTCCATCCCCAAACCGTTCAGCGCCTGGCTGAATTCCTCGGCCA
This sequence comes from Anaerolineaceae bacterium UBA5365, assembly GCA_002407905.1. Lineage (GTDB taxonomy): Bacteria > Chloroflexota > Anaerolineae > Anaerolineales > Anaerolineaceae > Mesolinea. Next base: position 77,031 of record DHPL01000025.1, on the reverse strand, counting down.
ATGGCCCGGCCGGGGCAATGCCGGCATTGGGGATAACCAAGACCTTTCTGAGTGAAACGCTCATGGCCCTAATTATAGCCTGATGATTCCGCGCGCCTGGGCCAGCCTTCATCAAAACCAGGGGCAGGGCGGGCAAGCGGCCGCTTGCCTGCATTACAATTAGGCCATGCTGCTCATCCATAATGCCTCCCAAATTTTGCAACTCAGTCCCCAGCCGCAGCGCGGCTCCGTCTTAGGCACGCTGAACATCCTGGAAAACGGCGCCATTTTGCTTGCCGATGGCCGCATTCTTGCCGTAGGCCCGCAGGAGGAACTTCTGGCTACCTACCCTCATGCCGAGCGCCTGGACGCTGCCGGTAGGGCCGTTGTGCCTGGCTTTGTGGACCCGCATACCCACCTGGTTTGGGCCGGCGCACGGGTGAACGAGTTCGAAATGCGCCTCCAGGGGAAAACCTATATGGAAATTATGGCAGCCGGCGGCGGAATCGCGGCTACGGTGAACGCTACGCGCAAGGCCAGCCTGGACGAATTAATCGCCCAGTCCCGCCTGCGTGCCCAGCGTGCCTTTAGCCTGGGAACCACCACCATGGAAGCCAAAAGCGGCTATGGCCTGGACCTGGAGACCGAGTACCGCCAACTGGAAGCGGTGCTGGCCCTGGATCAGGAAGGCCCCTTGGAACTTGTGCCCACCTGGATGGGCGCCCATGCCATCCCCCCTGAATACAAGGACCGCCCCAATGACTACCTGGATTTCCTCTGCGAGCGCGCCCTTCCGGACCTAAAGGCCTGGTGGCAGCGCCACGCCCCCCAGCGCCCCCTGCCCTTTGTGGATGTGTTCTGCGAACAGGGCGTTTTTGAACTGGACGCCACGCGCCAGATCCTCCTGGCGGCCCGATCCCTGGACTTTCCGCTTAAACTGCACGTGGATGAGTTCGCGAATTTAGGCGGCGCCAGCCTGGCTGCTGAGCTGGGAGCCGCCTCGGCGGACCACCTGGTGCGCACCGGCAAGGGCGATATCGAACGCCTGGCTGCCAGCGAGACGGTAGCGGTATCGCTGCCGGCTACGCCGTTTGGCCTCGCCGAAAGCGAATACACCCCCGCCCGCGAGATCATTGCCGCCGATGGCTGCCTGGCCCTCGCCAGCGACCTCAACCCCGGCACTTCCTGGAACGAATCCATGCAGTTCATCCAGGCCCTGGCCTGCCGCTACCTAAAATTGACTCCGGCCCAGGCCCTGGTCGCCTCCACGCTGAACGCCGCCGCTGCCCTCAGTGCCGCGGACCGCATTGGCTCATTGCACCCCGGCAAACAGGCCGACCTGCTCATCCTGAACACGCCGGATTACCGCAACCTCAGCTACCGTTACGGTTCCAACCAGGTTGCCGCCGTTATCAAACGCGGCCAGGTTTATTGGCAGGCATAAATGGACCCCTACCTCTCCCGCCGTCTGATCACCACCCTCACCATCTCCATCGTGTATTCCCTGGTCTGGCTGATTTTGCGCAAAGTGCTCAAACTTAATGCCACCAAAACCCGCCTGGCCATGCTGGTGATCATGGTTCTCCTGGTTTTGGCCCTCAGCCAGGGCTGGTTGGACGGCCTTTTCGCCAACTTGAGTTTCTGATGAGTTTGGATATCGAGACCGCCCGCGGCTGGTACCAGGCCCACGATACCGTCCACGATTTCGAGCACGTGCTCCGCGTTTTGGCCATGGCCCTGCGCATCGCCCGGGCTGAAGGGGCTGATTTGGAGATCGTTCGGGCGGCCGCGCTCTTGCACGACGCGGTTGGCGCCCAGGAAAGCGGCAGCGGCACCCGCCTGGGACACCACCTTGCCAGCGCCGAGTTCGCTGCCTCGGTTTTGTCCGCCGAGGCCTGGAGCCCGGAGCGTATTCAGGCCGTGCAGCACGCCATCCGCGCGCACCGCTTCCGGCATACCGGCGAACGCCCCCAAACCCTCGAGGCGCAATGCCTCTTCGATGCCGATAAACTGGATGTGCTGGGGGCAATTGGGGTGGCGCGCACCATTGCTTACGCCGCCCTGGCCGGGCAGCCGGCCTACGCCAAACCCTCCGAACGCTTTCTGGCTACTGGCGAGCACGAGGCAGACGAACCGCACTCCTCCTACCACGAATACCTTTTCAAGCTCCGCAGAGTGGCCGGCATGCTCTTTACGCCCACCGGAAGGGCGATCGGGGAAAAAAGAGCCGCCTTTTTGGATATATTTTATAAAAACCTCGCTGAAGAGAGTCAAGATTTGTAAGGTATTCATTATATACATCTGTATATCGCGGGTGTAATATTTCCTTAGTTCACAAAATATTCACAACTTAGCGACCCGGAAGGGGGGCCCATGAACGCAATTTGGCTCTTGAAATTTCGTCGGCTATCGAAAGCAGTCATTGGGCTGCTTTTTGCATTAGCACTTATTCTCTTGTCCTTCCAGCCAGCCCAGGCCGCGCGGCCCGCTTCGGAAACCGCTGCCGTCCTGAGCACGGCGCCGGAGGTTCGGCTTAACTCCGCCGATATGAGCAAAGAATCTGTCAACATTGTCCAATCGGAGCTCTTCGAGCCGCCATATAACGTGATGGTCACACCTTCGACTGTTGATGAGAATAAGGCCATCGGGACCACGGTTGGTACACTCAGCTCCACAAGCAGCGACACCTATCTGATTTATTCCTATGCTCTGGTGTCGGGTACTGGGGATACGGACAACAGCTCCTTTACCATAAGCCAACGCAGCCTGCTGACCGCGGCTGTGTTTGACTTTGAGACTAAATCCACCTATAGCATACGCGTCCGCATCACGAACAATAGTAACGAGTCTTTCGAAAAAGCGCTTACCATCACCATCAAAAACGTCAATGAAGCCCCTACAAAGGTCATCCTAAGCCCCAGCACAATCAACGAGAACATGCCAGCAGGCACGGTGGTCGGCAACCTGGGCACAGCTGACCCCGATGGAGCAGATATCTTTAAATATGAGATGGTGACCGGCACGGGCTCAACGGATAACGGATCTTTTACCCTATCCACCAATAAGATTATGGCCAACGCCAGCTTCAATTACGAAGCTAAGAAGACCTATTCCATCCGGGTGCGCAGTACAGATTCATCGCTATTGTTCGTTGAAGAAGCGTTGACCGTTTGGGTGAGAGATGTCAATGAGGCACCTCAAAACCTGTCCTTAAGCTACACCACCGTCGCGGAAAACTCGGCTGTAGGCACAACCATCGGCACATTCGCCGCCGCGGATCCCGAGGGCAACGCGCTTTCCTACTCCTTGGTGGCTGGGGATGGCAGTGCCCATAACAATCTTTTCAAGATCACGGGCACAAGCCTCACAGTTGGAGCGTTGATCGATTATGAGACTGTATCCCTGCCAACGATCCGAGTGCGGGTAACGGATTCCGGCGGTCTGTATTCCGAAAAAATCTTTACGCTCAAAGTGACCAATGTGGCAGAAAAACCCACGAATATCACCCTCCTGCCAGCGAGTATCGCGGAAAACAAGGCCGCGGGCTCACCTGTTGGGGCCTTAAGCTGTACGGACCCTGAAGGAGGGGCGTTTACGTTTTCACTGGTCTCTGGCAGCCCGAACGCCGGCCTCTTCTCGATCGGCACGCTGAATGGGGCAGAGCTGCAAACTGCTGCCTCATTTAACTACGAAGCTGTGAAAACCTATAACGTGACCATCCGTTGTACGGACAGCACCAACCTCTACCTGGACAAGGTTTTCGTTGTGAACGTTACAGACGTCAATGAAGCCCCAACCGATATCGCGCTCAGCGGCGCGAGTGTTCCTGAAAATGCCCCGGCGGGCACCAGCGCGGGAACCTTCAGCGCCACGGACCCCGATGCCAACCCCAGTTTTACCTATAGCCTGGTAGCCGGCGCAGGCGATGCGGATAACACCTCTTTCAAGGTCGAAGGGGCTGTACTCAAAACAGCGGCTCCCTTTGATTACGAAGCCAAGTCTGCTTATAACGTGCGAGTGCGCGTCAGCGATGGCAGTTTGGGATTCGAGAAGGTCTTTGCCATCCAGGTGACCAATGTAAATGATCCGCCCACCGGCCTGGCGCTAAACCCCACAACCGTGGATGAGAACGTCCCGATCGGAACAGAGGTCGGCACGCTCACAGCCACCGACCCGGATAGCACCAGTTTTAGCTTTGGGTTGGCTGAGGGCATGTGGTTTGGTGATAACCTAAATTTCCAGGTTAAGGGCAATAAACTCTTGACGAATGCCCTAATGGATTACGAGACCAAGGCCAGTTACCAGATTCGTATTGGCGTCAATGATGAAACCGGGGGTATGAACGGGATGGCCCTGCAGACCTTTACGATCAGTGTGCGCGACCTCCCAGACGGACCCAAGCCGCCCCAGGCCCCTACGGACATCACGCTTTCCAAAAACAGCATCGATGAAAACCTGCCGGAACGCAGCGCGGTGGGCACCTTGTCTGCGGTCGACCCGGACACTGCCGCTGGCTTTAACTTCACCCTGGTCCCAGCAGCGGCAAGCAATAGCCTCTTTGAGATCGCCGGTGATCAGCTGCTTGCCCGGTCCAGCTTCAACTATGAGGCGGGCGGCACTTACACCGTGCGCGTCAAGGTGGTTGATCCCACCAATCTGAGCTTCGAGAAGAGCATGACGGTCACAGTCAACGACCTGAACGAAACCCCTGCCTTCACTTCCCTGACGAATAATACCGTGCCGGCGAACGCCCTGCCGGACTCAGTTGTGGGCCAGGTACAGGTGTCCGACCCGGACCAGAACGAGACCCTGCTGATCACACTGTCCGAGCCTTCCTCGCTGGGAGCCCAGCTCTTCAAGCTTGCTGGCGCCAGGCTGCTGGTGGCAGCGGACCTCATGGCCTATCAAGGTCAGAACATCGAAGTCAAGTTGCTGGTCACGGATAAAGGCGGCCTGAGCGCCACTGCCGTGTACCAGGTGTCGGTCCTCCCTGCCAAACAGCTGAACTTTACGGTCAGCCTGCCATTCATCACGCGTTAGCGTCCCTTCTGCCGGCTCATGCCCTGCTTGAATAGCGGGGCATGAGGTTTTCAGATCTTCTGACCCGGCAATAGCAGACCAGGTTTCAGAACCAGGCACGCCATACCGGGACAAAAAATGGAGTTTTTAACTGTCATGAATGCGAACCGGAAATGATGCCTCACCTCCATAGGTACAGTCGCTATTGGCGGATTCCGAATCCGGAATATCACCGCGAAGCATTAAACCAGATCGCCCGCTGAGAGCATGATGAACCCACTTCGGCTTGGAAAACGTCTTTTTATGCTGAAACTGTTTTGTGTACTCCTGCTTGCGGTGAGCCTGCTTGGGCCTGCAATCCACCCGGCTCTGGCCGCGCCGCCTCCGCCAGAGGCGCTCACGGTACTTCATAAAGCGCCTGAAGTAGCGGTGAACCCTTATTACACCACTCAGGATTATCAGATGTCCGATGGCAGCATGCTGCAGCGCACCCAGATCCATGGCCCCAGCCAGCCGCCCTATCCGCGCCTGGTCCAACCCATGGCATTGGAGCAAACCTCAGCCCTGGCGAATACCCTGACCAATTTTCCTTCCTTCAACTGGGAATTTGGATGTTCAGCCGTTTCCGCGGCAATGATCGCGGCGTATTATGACCGGGGTTCGTATTTCAATCTCTGGGAGGACTCGAGCGCGGCCTACCCCCTGACTGATACTGGATTTGGCACCTGGACGGATGCTGCCAACACCGTCTACCCCAACAATCCCTTAGTGGCCACCCGCCTTGGCTTGAACGGCTTAACTCAGTATGGCATGATCGATGACCTTTGGATCAATTACTTGAATACCGCGCCGGACCCCTATATCACGGCCCAAAGAACACGTTGGATCACCTCTACTGCCATTGGTGAACCCATGCATACCAGCAAGTCCACCAAGGGCAATCTCGATGGCGGGACCTCCATCTGGGTCCGCTCGGATGGGTCCAGGCTTACCTGTGATGAAATCGCAGCCGCGATTTTCGATGATGGCACGCTGGGTTTCCCGGATGGAACGCTCGGCCGCAGGAACTTTTATCAGAGTCGTCATTATGCTGTCTCCGATTGCTATAACCAGGTCACCGATAATATTGCGGCTGCCGGCTTCACCCTGGCTAACTTCCAGGCCGAAATCGACGCCGGCCACCCGGTATTCATCAACCTGGATGGGCATTCCATCGTGGGCTACGGCTATGACGGAAGCACGATTTACATCCGTGACACCTGGGATTCAAATCCCAACCTTTACACCATGACCTGGGGCAGCAGCTACCAGAATATGGTGATGGAGTCTGTAAGCATCGTCAGGTTGGCCCCGCTTAGCGCGCCAACCGATATCACCTTGAATAAAACCAGTATCGACGAAAATAAGGCCGCTGGCGCTTTGGTGGGCCAATTCACGTCCGTTGATTCGAACCCATATGAAGGTTTTTTCTATACTTTGGTTTCCGGCGCAGGTGATACCAATAACGCCCTCTTCGAAATCAGCCAAAACGCTTTGCTCACCCGTGCCAGCTTCGATTATGAAGCCAACGCTGTCTATTCGATCCGCGTCCAAAGCGAGGATTACACCGGCCTCACGGCACAAAAGGCTTTTACCATCACCGTCAATAACGCCAATGATGCTCCCACGAATATCAATTTGAGCTCAAACACTATCGCGGAACACACACCCATTGGCACCGCGCTCGGCCAGCTAAGTACGAACGACCAGGATAACCCGGACAGTTTTACCTATTCATTCGTGCCCGGTACAGGCGCCGCAGATAACGCGGCCTTTTCGGTTGATGGCGCGTCCCTTAATAGCGCGGTCATCTTCGACTATGAGATCAAGAACAGCTATTCCGTCCGCCTGCGTAGCACTGATGCCGGAGGCTTAATGACTGAAAAAGCCTTCACTATCGCCGTCACGAATGCGAACGATCCGCCCTCAGACATCCTGATTTCCAACGATCGTGTGGATGAGAACCTTCCGCCGGGTACGCTGGTAGGCACACTAACTGCGGCCGACCAGGACACCAGCACCGGCTTTACCTTTACCCTGGACCCCAATCAGCAGTTTTTCACTCTGGATGGCGGCAAACTGTACACCAGCGCAAGCCTGGATTTTGAAAGCAAATCAGAATACGCCCTTAACTTGGAGGTGCGTGATCCAACATCGCTTAGCCTGCAAAAGGAACTCACCATTTACGTGAATAACGTCAACGAGGCGCCACTGCTCACCGGACTATCCAGGACGGCGATTCCTGTGAACGCCGGGCCCGGTACGGAGGCAGCCCAGGTAATGGCGAGTGACCCGGATTCGCTGGATACACTCAGTTTCAGCCTGGCCGAGCCGGATTCCCTTGCTGCGAAGCTGTTTTCGCTACAAGCCGATAAGCTAATGGCGGCGGCGGACCTGCGCCCGTACCTGGGCCAAAGCATCGTCCTGCAATTGCGGGTGACGGATAAAGGCGGCCTCAGTGACACTAAGGGGTTCACTATCCAAATCACGGAACCGGTCATCCTGCACGTTCACCTGCCCTTCATTACCCGCTGATGGCGGCAGCCGCCCAGCCCCGTCAGCGGAGGTGGGAGTCTAGCGTAAAACGCAAACAAGTCTTGAAACACTCAGGCTGAAACCCAGCGCACAAACCGCGGTTCAACCTGGGCCAGACTTTAAGCATCAGATGCCCTTACCATCGCCTCGCGTTCCATTGGAAGTCTGATCGCCGTCCGCTTTCCCCGCAAAAGGCGCCCTGCGTGTTAAGATTGCCCTATCCAATTGATATTCATAAGGAGCGAGAATGGACCCCATCGAAGCACGCATCCTGCAAATCATCGATCATAAAGCCGATGAGATCAAGGCCTTTGGCCAGGACATCTGGTGCCACGCCGAAGTAGGCTACCGGGAGCACCGCACAGCCCAAAAATTCGAAGAAGCCCTGCAGGGCATCGGCCTGCAGCCCCGCGGCGGCATCGCCATTACTGGCTCCAAAACCTACCTGCGCCCGCCTGAAGAAGCCCAGGGCCCAACCATCGCCCTGATGGGCGAGCTGGACGCCCTGCCCATGCCCCGCCACCCGGAGGCCAACCCCGAAACCGGCGCTGCCCACGCCTGCGGCCACTGTGCCCAGCTCACCGGCGTGCTGGGGGCGGCCATCGCCCTTTCAGACCCTGAAGTAAAGGCAGCCATGGCCGGCAACATCTGCTTCATCGGCGTACCCTCCGAGGAATTCTCCTCCGATGTCCCCTACAAACTCAAACTCGTGGAGGAAGGCAAGATCGGCTGCCTGGGCGGCAAGAGCGAGTTCATCCGCCTGGGAGAGCTCAACGATATCGATCTCACCGTTGGCCACCACAGTTGGGAGGGCGGCCTGGTGGTGCTCAATTGGTCCAGCAATGGCTTCGTGAACAAAACCGTGGTCTTTAAAGGCCGCAGCGCCCACGGCACCGTGCCGGACGAAGGCATCGATGCCCTGGAAGCAGCCCACTTGGGCGTGTCCTGCCTGAATTCCCAGCGCGAAACCTTCCGGGACGAAGACTGCGTGCGTGTGCATGGCATGGTGGTTAAAGGCGGCGACGCTTCCAACATCATCGCCGATGAAAGCGAGTTGGATTACAGCGTGCGCGCCAATAACCTGCCGGCCATCAAAAATGCCAGCTACAAGTTCGACCGGGCCATGCAGGGTGCCGCCACTGCTCTGGGCACCGGGCTGGAGCTCCGCACCATTGCCGGCTATTTGCCCTTCAAGCCCATCCACGATATCAGCATCCTGGAGGAGGCCGTGCGCCAGGTGGCCAAACCCGGCGATCCGGTAACCATCAAAGACGGCTATAACGATCCCGGCAGCCACATCGCTGGCTCAACGGATTTCGGCGATGTGAGCCAGATCATGCCCGTGCTGCAATTCGGAACCAGCGGTTACAGTGGCAGCGGCCACACCCCCAGCTATGCCATCGAAGACCCGGATATCTTCTTCATCGCCACAGCCAAGATCTTCGCCCTCATCGCTTACAAATTGCTCAAGGGCGATGCCGCTGCAGCGCAAAAACTGATCGCGGATTACCAGGCCCCCATGACCCGCGACGACTTCCTGCAATACCTCCAGGACCTCCAGAGCGAATACAGCCAGGAAATGGTTCCCGTGCCAGATTTTGGCCTGCCCAAGAAAAAGTAAGTCCCGGAATTGGCGATGACCTCCACGCGCCGCTGACTCAGTCCGAAAACTAAGTTTCACTCCCGCATGACCACCCGCTTAGCGGGTGGTCTGCATTATGGATACCCCCAGTTTTCTAGCTGGCGCATCACGGTGCTGCTTCCTTATTCGGTTATGCCCCTTTGGTGCTCCACCCACTTTTGTACCCCCCGCTTTTGACCACAAAACCACAAAACCGGTCAGATCTCCTCGTTGGACCTGTTAATCAAAAACTGCGGGACCACAAAACCCAGCAGAATTGCAGCACAGACACCCTCAGGTTTTGCCCATCCTTTTTCCTCTACGCCAGGCTGCTTGTGGCCTTAACCCTCAAGCCCGCCAGCCTTAAGAAAGAAACGGCGGGTCAACAAGCCCGCCGTTCCCTCATCGGTATAGTGCTCACTGCGTTGCGCAGGCAATACAGGGGTCAAAGGCGCGCACCACGCGCCCCACGGCCTTTTCCAGCTCCAAATTGATCCCGCTGGGTTTGATGTAGCGCTTGCTAACCACCATCAGGGCCCGCTTGATCGCCAGCATATTGTGCGTAGTAGGGATGATGAAGCTCGCGCTCTTGATCAGCCCGTTCTCGATCTCATAACGGTGGATCAACGGCCCGCGCGGGGCCTCCACCAGGCCGTAGCCCACGCCGTCCCGGGGTGTGTACGGCACCTCAAACTCGCCCGCGCTCAAGTCCTGCTGCAGCAGTTCCTTGGCGCGCTCCATCGCGTAAACCAGTTCAATCCCGCGGCAGAGGTCATACAGCAAAATGGCATGTACCGTCGCGCCGAAAGTGCCGCGCAGCCGGCGCAGGTAGCGGTCGGCTAGGGGTGTATCCAATCCCTCACTCAGGTTCATGCGCGCCAGGCTGTTGGCCCGGATGATATTGCCCTGGTAAGAGCTCTCGCCCGCGTAGGAGTAGCGGCTGTCGCGCATGTCCAGGTACCATTCGTACTCGCTGGGCAAAAAGCTGGCCATTTCCACGCCCGCCGGGCTCATCACCCGCAGGCGCTCGCTGTTCAGCCGCAGCCCCCGCGTTTCGGTGGAGGAGAGGTAGTAAGTGGGCAGGTCATCGCCCCAGGTCCCAATGCGGTCCCGCAAGGCCATGCTCAGCTCCCAGTAGATGTCCACTAGTTCCGCTGCCACCGGGATCAGCTCATCCAGCGAGTTTAGCATTTGCTCCGCCCGCTCGTGCTCGATCCCGCTGATCACGCCGCCCACCACAGCCTTCACGGGGTGGATGAATTGGCCGCCCGCCAGGGTGATCAGGTCCGTGCCCAGTTTGCGCACTCTCAGGGCTCGTTGGGCGATGCTGAACTGCTGTGCCTTATTCGCTTCGTCCTCACCCATATGGAAAATCGAATCCACGCCGGCCCGGTCGGGCATCGTGAACAGGAAGAGGGAAGTGGCCTGGTTTTGGATCAGCTGCCCCAAAAGCAGGATCTCCCGCACCGTCTGCGCCAGGGGCGTGGGCTTCACCCCATAGGCGTTTTCCAGCGCCTTAACCGAAGCTACATGGTGCGCCGTGGAGCAAACCCCGCAGATGCGCGGCACGATCACCGGCATCTGTTCAGCGGGCGTCCCGATCACAAAATACCGGAACCCGCGCAGCTCCATGGCCTGAAATTGGGCCGAAAGCACATTGCCTTCAGAGGTTTCCACCACCACGCGGGCGTGGCCTTCAATGCGGCTCAGGGGAAAGGTTAGGGTCGTCATCACAGCACCCTGTTTTTATCGCGTGGCGGACGGTCGCCGCCTTCATAATCGGAAAATTGGAACAGAAAGAGCGAAAGCTGCGGACTTTTGAGCGCCTGGCTCACTTCCTCCGCCGGGATCTCGGTCATCCGCGAGAATGTGCGCTGGATGTTTTCCAGCCAAACCTGGCTCTCTTTCTCGATGAACATGTCTGAAGGTCCCCGGCAGCCCACGCAGGGGTGGCCCGGCCGCGTGCAAAGCGCCCGGCAGCCGCCGCGGGTGCTGGTGCCCACGCAAAGGTAGCCCTGGTTGATCAGGCAGATGCCCTCTTCAACCCGTCCGGACTGAAACCCCACCAGATGCTCTGGCTTGCGGTCGCCCAGTTTCTTGCGCCCGCATTCAACGCACACGATGGCCGCCGGCTTGAAATCCGGGTCTTCGGTGAGCGCGGCCATGAATAGTTCCGGCGTGGGCGGGCAGCCCGGCAGGTAGAGGTCCACTTTAACCACCGCGTCCACCGGATGGGTTTTGGGCAGCAAGCTGGGCAGGGCATGGCGCTTGGTATCCGCCAGAAAGAGCTCGCGCACCTCGTCCCGGTCGCCCAGGTTGGCCACTCCGCCGCTGATGGCGCAGGTTCCCACCGCCACCACCTTCTTGGCGATGCTGGCAGCGGTGCGCAGGTTGTATTCGTCTTCCTCGTTGCGCACTCCGCCGGAAACCAGCAGCACCTCCACTTCGTCCGGCAGGCTGTTGGCGCTGATCACCAGTGGCATGTAAACCAGGTCGTACCGATCCACCCACTCATGGGCGTTTAATAATGAAACTTCACAGCCGCTGCAGCCTGAAAGCTGCAAAACAGCAAATCTGGGCAGACTATTTTGGCTCATTCAGCCTCCATCAGGCGCTTTGCCGCGCCGGTTTCAAATGCACACCGCCCCCTGGCGGTTCTCAGGGACAAGATCCTGGCCCCTGTTTTCCACAGCCAGGGCCCGGTTTTGCACAATTATAAGCGCAGTTATGCACAGGCCTGCCTGCTTTTTCCACCACCCCGCCGCGCTTATCCACAGCTTCTCCACAGTCTCCCCGCCGGCCTCTACCCGGCCTCGAATTTGCCGCCGCCAAGCGAACTTAAGGTCCGATATTGATGCTAAGCAGGATTAATTATAAATAATAGAATAAAATACAGAATCTTCATTTTGTACCAACAAATTCCTCACAAAATACGCATTGCATGATAACCTTAACGGACGCAAAATGTCCCATCTCCCGGAGGTTTTCCAATGCAAAATAGAATGAAGGCACTTCAGATTCTCACCGCTCTGATCCTGGCCTTACTGGCGTTCGGCCCCCTGCCGCAGCAGGCAGTTGAGGCCCAAACAACAGGCTCTACCTCGCTAGTGATTTACGAGGCTTATGGAGGAGGAGGCTCTACTGGTACAACAGCTCCTCTGGCAACATTCCAAAATGATTATGTTGTTTTATTTAACATGTCTTCATCGTCAATCAATCTCTCGGATTACGAATTGCGCTATTACTCGGTGGGCGCAACGACCTTTTCGTCAAAGGTCACTTTGTCTGGGTCGATAGCAGCGGGAGGTTATTTCCTGATCAAGTCCGGCACGACCGGTACCGGGGACTCAGCGGTAGAGAACCCAGATTTCACAGCCTCTATCAATATGTCTGCTTCATCTTTTGCTGTAGAAATTTATGGCGTAACAGAAGGTAAATCGGTTGATTTGGTAGGTTTTGGCGGCGCTGCGACAAAAGATACAGCTGCGGCACCTGCCCTATCAAAACTGCACTCCGGTCAGAGGATAGCCCGCTGTATTGATACTGACGATAACTCCCAAGATTTCAAACTTCTTTTGAACCCTCCTGCCCCGTACAACACGGGAACCACTCTAGCGCCCTGCACCCCTTCCGCACCTTCCGTGAGCAGCTTGGCCTACTCCAAGGATGCCAGCGATCTGGCTTTGATCACAACGGACTTTTCGCTCACTTTTAACGTGGCAGTCACCTTCACGGCAGCCAGCATCACCTGCGGTACGGACACTATCACCACCACGCTCAGCCCGGTCACAGCTACCGACCCCACTGCCGGTGACACCCAATGGACCGTCAATCCAGATACTGACCTGCCATACGGCACAAACTGCAGCCTCAACATCGCAGCCGATGCCGTGCACGACCTGGCCACGCCCCCCTTGCCCATGGCAGCGCCCTATACCTACGCCTTCGATACCCAGCCGGTCCCCCCGGTGCATGCTTCAGTAGCGAGTGCAGTCATGGCACAAGACGCGTATGGGGTATTTCCGGACACAACGATCGTCCTGACCTTCGATCAGGCTGTAACGCCGACTCTGGATTGGTATAGCCTGGTTTGCGATGGCAGCACGGTATCCAGCAGCGTTAGCGCTGATGCCAGCTCCACGCAGTTCACCATCACGCCTGCTGCAGCCTTGCCCCTGGGTAAAGCCTGCACGCTTACGATCGGCGCGGCCAATCTCACTCCGAATCTGGGGCAGGATTACGTCCTCAGCATCCCTGTTCGGCCCACAACGGACGCAGCCCCGGTGTTTATTGGTTCGGTGCCTGCAGCAAATGCCACAGGTGTGCTGCCGGAGGCGACCATCAGCCTGACATATAGCGAAGCTGTGAACTTTATACCCGGAAACTCTGCCACCCTGCTCTGTGGCGGAACAGAGGTAAGTTTCACCACGGCGAACAAAACCGATGACCCCGCCACACTGGTGTTTACTCCTACTGCTCCGCTTCCCGCGGGGAATACCTGCACCCTGACTGTGCCGCCTGCCGCGGTCAGCGACGCCGATTTGATGGACCCGCCGGATAACCCGGATGCTGAACTGACGCTTAGTTTCAGTACGCTAAACACCATCATGCAAGTTCAGGGCAGCGGTGATGCCACCTCACTGGCTGGGCAAACCGTTACTGTGAGAGGCGTGGTCACCATTCTTCTGCCCGCTTTCCGCGGATACGGCCTACAGGACCTCAATGGGGATGGAAATCCAGCGACATCGGACGGGATATTCGTTTTCACCAACAGCACTAGCCCGCTGCCCAATCTAAACGTCGGCGACCTTATCCAGATTACCGGAAAAGTCAGCGAGTATTTCAATCAAACCCAAATTACGGCGACCACCTTTACCAAATTGAGCACCGAGCCTGTCCAATTGGCAGCAACTCCAGTCAGTTTGCCTATGACTGCTGCTCAACGCGAGAGCGTGGAAGGCATGCTGGTCACCTTCCCGCAAGCATTGACCATTAGTGAGTATTACGACTATGGCCGTTACGGTACAGTAGCCCTAACTGGCAGCCGGCATTACACTCCGACAGCCCTCTTCCCACCTGGTCCCCAGGCAGTAGCCGAGATGGAACGCCAGGCCATGGATACGATCCTCTTGGACGACTTAATCAATAGCCAGAACCCAGCACCTTTGCGTCATCCGGACGGTAGCGTCTTCAGCCTTGATAACCGTTTCCGCGGCGGCGACACATTCGCGGGAATAACTGGTTTCGTCCATTATTCCTTTGATGAGTACAAAATCCAACCCACCACTGGCGCTATTTATACTGCGTTAAACAATCGTCCCCCGGCACCTGAAATAACCCCCGGGGAATTGCGTGTGGCCAGTATGAATGTGCTGAACTACTTCACAACAATCGACAACTCAGGAAATATCTGCGGTCCCAGCGGCAACATGGAATGCCGCGGTGCTGACACTCAGGAAGAACTCACTCGCCAGCGCAATAAAATATTATCTGCGCTTACCGGCATGCAGGCAGACATCGTTGGCCTGGTTGAAATCGAAAACGATCGCCCAGGTCAACCAGCAAATTACGCGGTTCAAGACCTGGTGGACGGCATCAATACGGCATTGGGAGGAACGGATTGGAAAGTCGTGAACACTGGGGCTGTTGGTACCGATGTGATCAAAGTAGCCCTCATCTACAACAGCGCAAAAGTAACTGCTGTAGGCCCCTACGCTGCCATTAAGGCAACAGACGGTTTTGATGTCTCCGTCCAGCGCCCCACGCTCGCCCAAACCTTCCGGGACCACGCCAGCAACGAACTGCTCACCATCGCGGTCAACCACCTTAAATCCAAAGGCAGTGAGTGCGCAGGCGACCCGGACTTGCTCGATGGCCAGGGCAACTGTAACCTTACCCGCACCAAAGCGGCAAAAGCTCTGGTGAAATGGCTGTCTAACGATCCCACAGGCCAGGGCTCGGATCAGTTCCTGATCATCGGCGACTTAAACGCCTACCCCCTGGAAGATCCCATCATGGCCATCCAGGCTGGTCCGGACGGCGTGGAAGGCACAGCGGATGACTTTATCAATACGGTTATGCGCTTTTCGGGTCAACACGCCTATTCATATGGTTTCGATGGCGCAGTGAGTTACCTCGACCACGGTCTTGCAAACCGCCGCCTGGCCTCTTACATTCTGGATGCTGACTACTGGCATATCAACGCCGATGAACCTAGTGTACTGGATTATGACATGTCCTTTAAGCCTGCGGCGATCGATGCACTCTATGAACCCAATGCCTACCGCTCCTCGGATCACGATCCCGTTCTGATCTCGCTTTTGCTCAATCATCCGCCCATGGCTAACGATGATTTCTACCAAACTTACGACAACACACAACTTTCAGTCAATAGTTTGGATGGCGTTTTGGCGAATGACGTTGAGTTGAACAAATACGATAAGGTGACTGCCAGCTTGGTTACTCCGCCTGCCAATGGCACATTGGTCTTAAATGCAGACGGGTCCTTCGTTTATACACCAAATGCCAACTTTGCCGGTCAAGATACATTTACCTATAGCATGGATACGGATTTCTTCTTCCGTACTCAAAGCGGCATGACCGATACAGCCACCGTCACGATCGAAGTGATCTCCACCGGGGAAATCCCGGTAGCCGTTGCCGATACCTACACCGTGGATTCCGGTCAAACTCTGACGGTCGCTGCCCCGGGTGTTCTGGTCAACGATACTGACGCGGATGGCGACCCGCTGACCGCAATACTGGTCAGCAGCGCCAGCAAGGGGACCCTCACTCTCAGGGCGGATGGCAGCTTTACTTACGTGCCTCAGGCCGGCTTCTTTGGTGCCGACAGCTTCACCTATAAAGCCAACGACGGCGAAACAGATAGTAATACTGTAACAGTCACCATCCACGTCCTTGAAAAGAAAGCTGAACCGCCCAAGATCTTCCTGCCCTTCGTCAACCGCTAAATCGTGCCTATATAGACAAAAACAGGTCCGGAATTCCGGACCTGTTTTTGTCTCAGTACACGCACTAAATATTGAAGCGCACCTCGATGATATCGCCATCGACCATCGGGTAAGTTTTACCCTCCACGCGCAGGCGGCCTTTGTTGCGAGCCTCCGCTGTGCTCCCGTACGTGATCATATCCTCAAAGCTCACGATCTCAGCCCGGATGAAGCCCTTCTCAAAATCGCTGTGGATCACGCCGGCAGCGTCCTTGGCGGTCCCGCCGCGGCGCAGGGTCCAGGCATGCACTTCCTTCTCGCCGGCGGTAAAGAAGGTCTGCAAGCCCAAAAGGTCGTAACTCAGGCGGATCAGCCGCTCCAGGCTGGTTTCCTGGATGCCGTACTCCTCCATAAAGATGGCTGCATCCTCAGGCGGCAGCGCCGCGATGTCCATCTCCAGCTTGGCTGGCAGGCTTACTACATCAGTATGCGGGTGCGGGCTCTTGAAATTTAGTTCAGCCTGGTCCTCGGATTGATTCAAAACGATGATCTGCGGTTTGCGGCTCAAAAACCCGAACGAAGCCAAGAGCTTGTCTTCCTCCGAGGTGAAATTGTAGTGACGCAGCGGTTTCTCCTCGCTCAGCACTGCCAGTAATCGCTCAAAAACGTCAATTTCGGCCTGCACCTGTTCCCGCGGCCGGGCCACTCCGCGCCGATGCTCCTCGCGCAGGCGTTCCAGCCGCCGCTCCACCATGATCAGATCGTTCAGGATGAATTCCGTATCCATCGTTTGGATGTCCCGCAAGGGGTCGATGCTGCCACTGATATGCGCCACCACCGGGCTTTCGAACTGGCGCACCACATGCAGATAGCCGTCCATCTGCGCCAACTGGTTGATCAGCGCCCCGGGCAAGCCTTCCTTGCCGGCGCTGCCATCCAAACCGGCAATATCCGCGTAAGTCACCTTGGTGCGTACCACCTTTTTGGGCTTGTAGATCTCGGTCAGTTGGTCAACGCGCGGGTCCGGCACATCCACCACCGATGTGTGCACCTCCATGTGCCCGCTGCTGATCTCCGTGTTCACCTCC
>DHPL01000025.1:59433-59607 GCA_002407905.1 Anaerolineaceae bacterium UBA5365 | reverse complement strand
CCAGCGATTATACCTTTTCCGCCTCATCCTTTGCGCGCCATCCTAAAGATCCAGGCCAACCAAGCCCTTGGGCCAAGGCCGTCCGCTAGAAGTCCTGCGGTCAACAGTTTCCCGTTTACCAGACCGGATATTATGGTAAAATCTGCTGCTACTTGCCGAAGTGGCGGAACAGGC
>DHPL01000025.1:45082-59303 GCA_002407905.1 Anaerolineaceae bacterium UBA5365 | reverse complement strand
ACTTGCCGAAGTGGCGGAACAGGCAGACGCGCACGACTCAAAATCGTGTACCGAAAGGTATGTGGGTTCGATTCCCACCTTCGGCATTATCCAAAAAATGACTTCCCCCTGAATTAAAATTAGCGCATCAATCCTGCCGGAGGTCATCCATGCCGCCCATCGACTTCAAAAAGCAAGACAAAGCGCTCTATTTTCCCGGGCCCGAGCCCAACATCATCAGCGTGCCGCCCCTGCTCTACATCATGGTGGATGGCTCTGGTGACCCGAACACCTCCCCCGCCTACAAGGACGCCCTGCAAGTGCTTTACGGCCTCAGTTACGCCATCAAGATGAGCCCCAAGAGCGGACCAGCCCCAGCAGACTACTTCGAATACGTTGTGCCGCCTCTGGAAGGGCTGTGGACCCTGCCTATCACGGATTACAGCACCATCGACAGGATCGACAAAGAGTCCCTGGTCTGGACATCGATGATCCGCCAGCCGGAATTTGTGACGCCGGCAGTCTTCCTGGCTGCCAAGAGCAGCCTGGCGCGCAAGAAGCCAAAGCTGGACCTCTCGCTCGCGCGGCTGGAGCTGCTGGAAGAAGGCCTTTGTGCCCAGGTGATGCATACGGGAAGTTATGATGAAGAGCCGGCCACCATCCGCAATCTCGTTACCTTCATCCATAACTCCGGCTACAGTGAGGATTTCGCCAGCGGCCGCAGGCACCACGAAATCTACCTGAATGACCCGCAAAAGACCGCGCCGCAGGCTTTGAAAACCGTCATCCGCCACCCCATCCGTCAGGCGTAAAGCTGCCGCGCGCCAATACCCAAACCCAATTGCTGGAATACGGCGAGGCAGAATTCGCCCGGCTTAATCAACTGGTGGATCGGTTCAGCCTGGAAGAACTAGCCAGCCTGGAGGTCTTTGAGAACCGTAGCATCAAGGACCTCCTGGCCCATCTGGACGACTGGCTGCAACTGGTCTTCAATTGGGAGGACGCGGCTAAAGCCGGAGAGAAGCCCCAAATCCCGGCCCCAGGCTACACCTGGAAGGACACGCCGGCATTTAACGAAATGCTCTACCAAAAATCCAAGAACCGGAGCCTCATGGAGGTTCGCCAGAGCCTCAAAGCGCACCACCAAGAGGCCATGCGCCGGGTAGGCCAGTACATTCCCGAAGAGATCGAAGGCAAGGCGCGTTTCAAATGGACGGGCAGCAGCAGCGTGGCTAGCTATTACGCCTCATGTACTTCAAGTCACTATGTCTGGGCCGCGGGCTTGCTGAAAAAGCTTTTTAAGGACCAAAAAGCGTAGAATTAGCGTGCATTAACGTCGGAATCAGAACATTTAATACAAAACAAGGCCCCTATTATGGACTAAAATGGTGGTGAGAACTAATGCGTTTGTTGATAGGGCGTTGGCCTAGGGGAACGACGCGAAGGGATCGCCAGTAAAATCGGAGCAGATTAGTGGCGATCCTTTATTTTATATCCAGTACCATCAACAAGTAATAATCATTGAGGTTAGCGATCAACGAAGAAAACCACGCTTACGCCATCGCCGCCCTCTTTTTCGCCCCCAGCCTCCCAGCGTTCCACCTGCGGGGATTCCCGCAAGGCCTGTCGAACCGCCTGGCGCACAGCCCCGGTGCCTTTACCGTGGATGATGCGCCCAAAAGGCATGCCGGCCAAAGCACCAGCCTCAAGGTAGTCGTCCAGTTTTTCCAAAGCATCTTCCACGCGCAAGCCGCGCAGGTCCAATTCCAGCGGTACCTGCCCGGCGCTGGGCAGGCGGGTACGCCCCATGGCAGGGCGTGCCGCGGGCCTGGACGTTTCGGTTGCCTGGTCCGTTGGTTCTGCCATGCCTTTACGTTCCACTTCATTTTCACGCAAGCGCATGCGCAAGGGCCCGGCCTGCACTTCCAGTTCATCGCCATTAATCGAGGTGATCTGCGCTTCAGTCCCCAGTTTGCGCACCAGCACTTTATCGCCTAGTTTTAGGGGCTGGCGCGGTCCGGACAGGCGCGGTTTGCGCTGTTTTTTGCGTTTTTCACTGGCATGGGCCTTTTCCAACTTTTCCAAGAGGTCCTGCAGCTCGTCGGTTTCTTCCAGGGCCTCAGGGGCGGCCTTTTGGCGCTGCATCTTGCGGCGCAGCTCCTCCAGCTCAACGCGCATGGCGTCCAGTTCGGCTTCTGCCTCGCGTTGGGTGCGTTCCAGAATGCGTCCCTGGTCGCGCTCGAGTTGTTCCAGGCGCGCGTTTACCTTATTGCGCGCGCGCTCGGCTTCCTCGCGGGCTTGGTCCGCGCTGGCGTAAGCCGTGCGGGCCAGATCGCGCTGACGGTAGATCTCTGCCAGCAGGTCCTCAGCACGCAGCTCGGTTGGGTCCAGTTCGCTTTTGGCCGCGGCAATGATGGCCGGGTCCAGGCCCAGGC
Organism: Anaerolineaceae bacterium UBA5365; assembly: GCA_002407905.1. Lineage (GTDB taxonomy): Bacteria > Chloroflexota > Anaerolineae > Anaerolineales > Anaerolineaceae > Mesolinea. The sequence continues at coordinate 56,889 of DHPL01000025.1, read as the reverse complement.
GCTCGGCGATGGCCAGGGCATTGCTGCGCCCGGGCAGGCCGATGGTGAGGTGGTAGGTGGGCCGCAAGGTCTCGATATCGAACTCCAGGCTGGCATTTGCCACGCCCTGGGCGGCATGGGCGTAGGCCTTCAGCTCAGGGTAATGCGTGGCGATCATGCAGGTGATCTTGCGCGCCAGGAGGGCATCTAAAACTGCCCGCGCCAGGGCAGACCCCTCCTGAGGGTCCGTCCCCGCGCCCAATTCATCCAGAAGCACCAAACTGCGGGCATCCGCATAGCGCAGGATGCGCACCAACTGGGTGATGTGCCCACTAAAGGTGGAAAGCGATTGCTCGATGCTCTGTTCGTCGCCGATATCGGCAAAAACATCCTTGAAAAGCGAGAGGCTGCTGCCTGACCGGGCGCAAATCTGCAGGCCGCTTTGGGCCATCAGCACCGCAAGGCCCAATGTTTTAAGCGTGACCGTCTTGCCGCCGGTGTTCGGACCGGTGAGGATGATGGCGAAGGTTTGGGGGTCAAACTCGATGTCGCTGGCTACGGCCTTGTCCAGGGGCAGCAAGGGGTGGCGGGCCTGGATCAGACGGATGATGGAGCCCGGGTGATGCTCAGCGGGGTTTGGCGTAAAGGGCAGGAGCTCCGGCTCCGACGCGCGCAGTTCGTCCGCATAGCGGCCTTTAGCGAAGATGAGGTCCAACTGGGCCATGGCCTCCGTGCAGGCAATGAGCGGGGCGGCGTTCTCGGCGATGCGGGCGGAAAGCGCATGCAGAACGCGCAGCACCTCGTCGCGCTCGGCCAGTTCCAGCTCGCGGTATTTATTGTTCCATTCCACAACCTGCAAGGGCTCGATGAAGAGCGTTGCGCCGCTGGCGCTTTGGTCGTGCACCAGGCCCTTGATGCGGCCTTTGAACTCGGCGCGCAAGGGCAGCACATAGCGGCCGTTGCGCTGGGTGATGATGGTCTCCTGCAGGAAATTGCTGTGGGCGGCATCGGTGATATAGCGCGTGAGGCGGTCCATCAGACGGGCATGGGTTACCTTCATCTCCGAGCGGATGCGGCCCAGTTCCTCCGAGGCGCTATCCAGCACCTCGCCGCGTTCGCTCACCGTGCGGTTGATCAGGTCCACCAAGCCCAGGCCGTCACTCAGGTTCTCCCCGATTTCCAGCAGGCCGGGTGCTTCCTGGGCGTGTTCTTCCAGCACCCGTTTTGCCTCGCGCGAGAGCGTGAGCGTGTTGCGGATGCCGATGAATTCAGCCGCCTCCAGGGTAACGCCATGCAAAGCCCGGTCTGCCAGGGGGCGCAGGTCCGCGGCACCCTCAAAACTCAGGCCGGCGTTCATACTTAAAAGCAGGCGGGCTTCGCGGGTTTGGGCTTGCCAGGCACGGGCCTTCTCCAGGTTGGAGCTAGGGCGCAGGCTGGTTGCCAACTCTGCCGAGGCATCAAATGCGGTAAAGGCCTTTAGTTTGGCCAACACCTTGTGAAACTCGAGCAAAATCAGCGATTTGGGGTTCATTGAAAATCCGATTTTGGGTTCAGGCCGTGCAGGCGGCGATGAAAGCCTTGAAGATATTAAGCATCGCTTCCTGGCTGGTAAAAAGCTCTTCCGGGTGCCACTGTACGCCCAGCACAAAGCGCTTGCCGGGCAATTCAACGCCTTCCAGAATGCCATCCGGGGCTTGGGCATTGACAACCAGGCTGCCAGCCGGCTGGAGGATACTCTGGTGATGCAGACTGTTGGTTTTAAGCTCGGTGCTTCCCAGGGCGCGGGCTAAAAGGCTGCCAGGCTGCACGCTTACAGAATGCGCCAGCGTATCGCGCGGGCTGGTGAACTGGTCATGTTTTTGGGCTTGGGGGCACTGGCTGGGGATGTCGCCAATGAGGGTGCCGCCCAGGCCTACGTTCAGCACCTGCAAGCCGCGGCAAATGGCCAGAAGGGGCTTATCCGCGGCGAGGACCAGGGGCAAAAAGCCGAGCTCAAAATCATCGCGTTCCGTGCTGAAGCCGTAGCTATCCGGCGCTTCCGGGGCGCCGTAACGGCTGGGCTCGATGTCTCCGCCGCCCACGAACATAAAACCATCCATTTTCCCAACCAAGGCCGGCCAGTTTTCTGCAGCGATGTTCGTCGGCAGGATGGCCGGCAGGCCGCCAGCCGCCAGGATAGCGTTGGCGTAGGTGGTACTTACGCCGTAATCCGGCCGGCGCTGTTTATGCGTGCGGTAAACCCCGGGGATGCCAATAAGCGGCAAATTCTGCATATCTTTTTCTCTCCTTTTAGCGGGCAAATAAAAAAAGCTTTGCCTCACCGCCTGATTATAAAGTCAAGCTGGCCAGGCAAAGCCTTTTCGGTCGCATCGCGGGCAAGGCCCGCGCCATCCTAGAAGCGCTGCTTCAGGCGGGCGCTCTTGCCGGTGCGCTCGCGCAGGAAGTACAGCCGGGCGCGGCGTACTTTGTTGTGGCGTTCTACCACCAGCTTGGCGATGCGGGGTGAGCGCTTAAGGAAAGTGCGTTCCACGCCGATCCCATTGCTGGCTACACGGCGAACGGTGAAACTGGCGCTATTGCCTGAACCGCGCACGTAGAGGATCACACCCTTAAATTCCTGGATGCGTTCGCGATCGCCTTCTTTGATCTTATAATGCACCGAAACCGAGTCCCCGGGGAAGATATGCGGGATGTTCGGGTTTTGTTCAGCCTGGACAGATTTCATCAGTTCGCTATGGTTCATCTTGCAGTCCTTCTTAATACAGTGTAAAACGCGCCCAAACTCTTCGGGACGCGAAGCGCAAGTATAACACAAGACTCTGGGGCTCTGTCAAGGCTTTTACCGGGAAAGCCGCGCGGCTGAACGAATCAGAATGGTTCTCAATAACTGGCGTACCCTCCGGGCATTGTTTTGGTATAGTCAAGTACTATTCCTGGACCAGAAAGAGCGGAAGGACCCCTTATGGATATTGAAACCATCATTGCCAAACAGGGCGCTTTTTACGAAAGCGGCCGAAGCCGGCCCCTGGCCTGGCGCCTGAACGCGCTACGAAAATTGCGCGAGGCCGTGCAGGAAAATGAAGACAAGATCAACCAGGCGCTCTACCTGGACCTGCAAAAGAGTGCCCACGAAGCGTACATGGCCGAAATTGGGCTGGTACTGGACGAAATTCGCTTCCATATTAAACATCTGAAGGGCTGGATGCGCGGAAAACGCGTGCCCACGCCCTTAGCCCAGTTCCATTCCCGCTCGTTCACCTCGCCGGAGCCTTACGGCGTGGTGCTGATCATGGCCCCCTGGAACTACCCGGTTCTGCTCAACCTGACGCCACTGATCGCCGCGATCTCTGCCGGCAACTGCGCGGTGGTCAAACCCTCCGCCTACGCCCCGGCAAGCAGCCAGGCCCTGGCAGAGATGCTGGGCGCCGCTTTCCCGCCGGAATACATCGCGGTGGTTCAGGGCAGCCGCAAAGAAAACAGCGCCTTGCTGGAGCAACGCTTCGACAAGATCTTCTTTACCGGGTCCATCGAAATGGGTAAAGTGGTGATGCAGGCCGCCGCCAGGCACCTGACCCCGGTCACCCTGGAATTAGGCGGCAAGAGCCCGGCGATTGTGGATGACAGCGCAAACATGAGGCTGGCCGCGCGGCGCATCGCCTTTGGCAAACTGCTCAATGGAGGCCAGACCTGCGTGGCACCGGATTACGTGCTCATCCAGGCCAGCAAGCGCGACGAATTCATCGCGTACTATCGGGAGGCTTTGGCCCAGTTCTTCCCTGACGGCGATACAAGCAGCATGGTGCGCATCGTCTCCCAGAAACACTATCTGGCCAAGAAGGCGTTATTGGAAGGGCAAAGCATCGCCCTGGGCGGCGAAACGGATGATAGCAAGCTGCGAATCAGCCCCACGCTGCTGATTGATGTAGACCCCGAATCGCCTGTGATGCAGGAGGAGATCTTTGGGCCCATCCTGCCCGTGCTCACCTGGGAGAAGCTGGATGAGGCGATCGAGTTTGTGCGCAGCCGGCCCAAGCCGCTGGCGCTGTACCTGTTTACGGAAAGCAAGGCTGCCGAGGATGCAGTGCTGGGCAGTTGTTCCTTTGGCGGGGGCTGCATCAATGATACGGTGATCCATCTGGCCACCCCGCACATGGGCTTTGGCGGGGTTGGCAGCTCTGGCATGGGCCAGTATCACGGCAAGCAGGGCTTTGATGCCTTCAGCCATTCCCGCAGCATTGTACGCAAGTCCACTTGGCTGGACCTGCCCTTCCGGTACCTGCCCTACCAGGCCAAGAACTTAAGGCTCATCCGCCAACTGATGAAATAGATTAGGCAAAGGTAGAATTAAGCCATGGCTAAAGCACCCCTCACCCCCGAAAACCGCATTCTTCAGGCGCGTAAGCTGCTTCAGGAAGCGCGCGATCTTGAACGCCCCGATTCTCTTGGCTGGGAAGGCTTTCAGTACACAGCCCAGGTAAAAGACACCTTGCGCAAAGGCTTCGATCTGATCAAACTGATCAGTTTTTCGCCCAGCGCGTCCAAGGAAGTGAAGGCCGAGGCCGCGGCTCTGATCCAGGAATTGAAGGACGCCGAAGGCGAGATCCTGCGTAAACCCTAGCAATACAAGTTCGTCAAGAAGCGCAGCGGCACTGCCTGCCGCTGCGCCTATAGCAGGCTAGAAGGCCCAAAACCGGTACAGCTGCCAATGCAGAATGTTCAGGGCAGTTAAGCATAGAAAGATGAAGCTTGCGGCGCTCATCCACTTTTGTTTCGCTGTGCCAATATGGCGGATTTTCCGCAGGGAATAGACCATCAGTACGATGATGCCGATTCCCATCACCCCAAAGAGAACGCTTTGCCAAAGGAAGCTTTGCAGGCGCTGGTAAGTCATCACCTGGATAAAGAGGACCGCCAGGTTGATCAGAACCAGAATTTGCAGCGCAGAGCTGAGCAAACGCCAGCGGCGCTGAGGGTCAGCAGGAAGCGGCTGGCCGGCCATTTTTGCTCTGAGCCGGCGCACAATGCTGCCGATCAGGCCATCCCCAAGGAGGTTAATAAGCGCGAAAAGGATGCCCAGAACCAGACCCCCCCAAAGCACGCCCACCAGAATCAGTTCCCCCGTTGAGAGACGCACCAGATCGGTATAGGCGTAGACCACCCGCTCGCGGCCATCTTTTTGTTCGAGCACCCAAAAAGTTTCCAGATCGCTTGCGTCCATAACGGCCAGGCTGTTGCTGGCCAGGGAGAGCGGCCCCGTAACAACGGCTCGGGCCGGGCGGAAGACTCCGGCTGGGATCGCCGTGTTGTAGCCAGCCAGGTCTGAATCCGAGAATTTGCCAAACACCAGTTCCAGCATTTTGGCGTTGTAGGTTTTTTCTGTGGCCTGGTTGGTCATGACCACCATGCCGGTACCTGAAAGCGGGTCAATCTGCAGCATGGATGAGCCCCCTGCAGTATTTCCGCCGTGCCCCAAAGTTCTCACCTTATAAAAATGCGCCCAGAAACCATGCGAATTGAGCCCCACGCCGCTATCGCCAAAATAGGCAGTAGGCTGGAAGAGCCTTTCTGCGGTCTCGGGGCTTTTAAACAAGGGCGAAGGAGTCTTAACCAAGGCCCGACCAAAACTCAGGAAGTCTTCCAGGGTGCCCGTAACCATTCCGGCGGGGTACAAAGGAATTTGAAAAAGACAGTCAGCGATGAGCTGGCGATCTGAGGTGTAACAGCGCAGCTGTTTCCGCGCCTGGCTCACCGCGGGGTTATCGGAAAGGTCCGGGGCAAGCCCTGTATTCTTCATCCCCAGGGGTTCGAAGATCGCATCATGAACGTATTGAAAGAAGGGTTTGCCGCTGATGCGCTCCACGATGTAGCCTGCCAGGGCGACGCCCCAGTTGGAATAGGCGTGCAGGTCGCCAGGCCGATAAACTTGGGCAGGCGGGACATCCTGCAGGTTTTCAGCCAGGTTATTCACTTCTACTCCAGGCTCGATGAAGAGATTGACGATTTTTTCCTGGAAACCGGGCGTATGGTTCATCAGGTTGAGCATGCTGATGGGCTCCGGGTATTTTAAGTTGGTCAGAAAACCATCGGGCAGGTAGGTTTTGATGTCTGCTTCCAGGTCGATCAGCCCTTGCTCTTCCAGCTGCATCACGCTCACCCAAACCAAAAGCTTGGAAACTGAGCCCCATTCAAAAACGGTATCTTGGGTTACCGGAAAATTGGCTTCCAGGTCGGCATGGCCAAAGAAGTTCTTGTAGATGGTGCCTTCCGAATCGAAGACGGCCAGGGCCAGACCAGCAGTGGTGGCCTGGTGTTCAGCAACAAAAGCCTCGATGTGCTGGCCAATTTCAGCATAGTTGATTCCTGATGGCAAAATCTTGGGGCCCTGCGCTGAGACCTTGCCAATGCAGAGGCTTGCAAGCATAAGGGCCAGAAAGAAAATGCTGAGCAGTTTGGTTTTCATGGGCTAACCCGCCTTTCAATAGACTAAGCAGATTATAGTGAGGCGGCAGGGCCCCGTGGTTATCAAGTGTTGCCACAGTGTTACAGCAATGTTAATAAAGGCTTTCCTGGGCCGAAATTAAGACCTGCGACATATTTCACGGGAGAAAACACTTGACAACTGCTATACCGTACGGTATATTGGCAGCATGGACACGAAATCAGCCCTTCTGGACGCGGCGCTGGCGCGGTTTGCTGCCTATGGCTACGATGGCAGCGGCGTGCAGGAAATCTGCGACGATTGCGGGCTGACCAAACCCACGCTCTACCACCACTTTGGTTCCAAGCTCGGCTTACTGGAAGCCCTACTGGCAGCGCGTTTTCAGGCGTTTTGGCCGGCATTGGAAACGGCAGCCGCCTATCGGCACGATCTCACGCTCAACCTGGAGCAGGTCCTGCGAGCTTACTTCAACTTTGCCGCGGCCCAGCCAGTGTTCTACCGCCTGCAGCTTTCTCTGCGCCACGCGCCGGTCGAGTCTGACGCGTATCGGGCCTTTCAGCCGCAGCTTAAGCGCCAGGAGGCCTTGCTGACCCAGCTCTTTGAGGCTGCCGCCGGGGATCATGGCAATATGCGCGGCCGGGCACGGGCCTTTACGCTAAGCTTTCTGGGCATGCTCAATGCCTATATCAGCCAGGCATTGGACGAAGGCCAGTATCTGGACCAAAATACCATCTACCAGGCCCGCCAGCAATTCATGTACGGCATATTCTCGTAATTTTTTTTGCCTGGAGGGCTATACCGTACGGTATATCAATGAGGAAAACATGACTTACATCAAGGAAACAGACCTTTTTTACCACATCTACCCCCTGGGCGCCCTGGGCGCTCCGCGGACGAACGACCATGCTTCCCTGCCAGCGCCGCGCTTGCGGGAACTCACCCCCTGGCTGGACCAAGCAGCCGGCCTTGGCGCCACGGCGATCTATCTGGGGCCGGTGTTTGAATCCAGCACGCACGGCTACGACACCGCCGATTTCTTTTGGGTGGACCGGCGCCTGGGGACCAACGCGGACCTTGCCGCCTTTGCCGCCGCTGCCCGGGAGCACGGCATTAAACTGGTGCTGGATGCCGTTTTCAACCACGTGGGGCGCAATTTCTGGGCCTTCCAGGACCTGCTGGCCAACGGAGAGGCATCGCCTTACCGGGATTGGTTCAGCGGCCTGCGCTTTGACGCGTGTTCACCCTATAACGACCCTTTCTGCTACGACTGCTGGCAAGGCCACGCCGGCCTCGTGAAGCTTAACCTGGCCAACCCGGCCGTGCGTCAGCACATCTTTGAGGCGATCCGGTTCTGGCATAAGGAGTTTGGCATCAGCGGGTTGCGCCTGGACGCGGCCGATGCGCTGAGCCTGGCCTTTATCCGTGAGCTGCGCAGCTTTACCAACGGTTTGGACCCGCAGCTCTGGCTGATGGGGGAACTGATCCATGGCGACTACCGGGATTGGGTCAACCCGGAGATGCTGCACAGCGCGACCAACTACGAGCTTTTCAAGAGTTCCTGGTCGGCCCTGAATGACGGCAATTTCTTCGAATTGGCCTATAGCCTGAACCGTCAGTTTGGCCAGGGCGGCATATATACCGGCCTGGGCCTATATAGTTTTCTGGATAACCACGACGTCAGCCGGATTGCCACCCAATTAAACGACCCCGCTCAGCTTTGGATGCTCTACACCCTGCTTTTCACGGTCCCGGGCATCCCGGCCGTGTACTACGGCTCGGAGTTTGGCCTGGAGGGGCGCAAGGACCAGGATGACTGGAAGCTGCGGCCGGCCATCCAGCCAGACCAACTCCTGGCCCAGCCGCCTTATCCGGAACGGGCCAGCCTGCCGGCGCATATAAGCCGCCTGGCGGAGATCCGGCGCGGGCACCCGGCCTTGAGCCGGGGTAACTACCGCCAACTCAGCGTTGGCCCGCGCCAGTTCGCCTTTTTGCGCGAAGGCGCAGGGCAGAGCATGATCGTTGCGCTGAATAGCGCGGCAGAGGCTGCCGATTTAACCCTCAACCTGCCGGACATACCTGGATCAAGCTGGCGCAGCCTGCTGCATCCGGGGGAAACTTTCCAGGCCGGGCCGGGCGGGCAGCTGCAGCTGCGGCTCTACCCGCGGGGCGCGGCGATTCTGCTGCGGGAGTGAAAGCGGAATGCCATCGAAAAACGCTCAGGTAGATGCCTGAGCGTTTTGTTATTAAAAATGAATGCCGGCTAAAGCTTCTCCACCACCCAAAAGTGGCTCAGGCCCAGGCGCTGCAAGGGGGTCTTTTCCAGGGCCTGCAAAAAGCCGCGCAGCAAGCGGCCCAGGCGCGGACGGCGCTCGATAATGTTATCGTAGGCGCCAAACACGGTGCGTTTGCTGATCACCTTCACCGGCAAGCCGGCAAAGAGGCGCGCCAGGTCCGCCCGGGTATATACCTCAACATGCGGGGCCAGCTGGTCGCGCCATTTGCGCGGCAGCCAGTTGATCAGGGGGGTGTTGCCAAAGTGGTACTTGCCCTTCCAGTAATGCCCGTGGGTTTCAAAGGGGTAGCCGCGGTTGGGACAAAAGAGCAAAATCCGCCCGCCCGGCCGCAGCACGCGCACCATCTCGCGGATGGCTTCCGCGTCGTCCTGAACGTGCTCCAGCACTTCGTGGCTCCAGATCAGGTCCATGCTGGCCGAGGGAAATGGCAGGTATTCGCCCGCGCCGCAAAGCGCCAGGGGGGCAAAGGGCTTGCTCTCGACTACCCGCGGGAGCTCGATGTCCAGGCCGATCGCCTGGCGGGCGATGGGCACCAGCCTGCGCAGGTAGGCCCCCACGCCGCTGCCATCCACCAGCACCCGCCCCTGGATGAGGGGGCCGGCCGCTTCTTTTAGCATTTCAAAGCGGCGCTCCTGGCCGGCACGCCAAACGTGCGAGGGTTCCCCCCGCACGGCGGCTTTTTCGAGGTCTTCCGGGATCAAATGCGGCATGCGCCCTATTTTACCTGAAGCCCGGGACGGCATGCCGCCGGGAGGCCGAAGTGTCCGGCGCTGACAGCTCTCGTGCAGCGGGCTTGGTATTTGCGTCTAGATGTACTCCCGGTCTTCGTCCATCAGGGACGAGCGGAAGGGTTCGATGGACAGGGCTTGCGGCACTTCCAGGATCATGGCAGGGGCAGTCAGCCTGGCTTTGCCGCTGCGCACGCTGATGGTTCCGCCATTGAGCAGATCCGGGTAGTCCCCGTCCTTGAGCGGCAGGGCCGCCTCGGCCCCGTGGCTGGATGGGTTGAAGATACCCAGGAGGCTGGCGCTCTCCGCCGCGTAAGCCGCCAGGATAACAGGCTCGGCCTGCAGGATATTAAACACGCCCTCCAGCACCAGGGGATGGTGCTTGACTTTGAAAAGATTGGTAAAGAACCCGGTGAGTGGGTAAGAGCCCCAGTCCACGAGGTCCCGGTCAAACAGAGTGGGGGTGTGGGCGGCTTCGCTTTCCTGGCCGGCATAGATCAGAAAGGCGCCCTTATTAAAGGCTTCAAAGGCGGTCCAGGCCAGGGCAGCATCACGGCTGGGGGCCACGCTCATCACGCGCGGCTGGTCGTGGTTTTCGGTGCAGTGCATTTTCACGTAAGTGCCTGGGTAGATGGCTTCCTGAAAGCGATGCATCTCCAGGAGGCGTGCTGGCGGCACGCTGCCGGCGATTGCCTTGTGCAGGATGGGCCAGATATCGTAGTCGTAAGTGAGGTCGAAGGCCTGGTAAAGCTCGCTATCCGAGTAACCGCTGAGGCCGGCTTTGCGCCGGAATTCAATAAAAGCCGCATGCACGGATTCGGCCAGCCAAATAACGTTGGGGTTCAGCTCAGCTACCTGCCTGCGGGCTTCCGTCCAAAACTCAACCGGCACCAGCGAGGCCACATCACAGCGGAAGCCGTCCACCCCCAGGCTCACCCAGAACTTAAGCGAGTCGATCAGGTACTGGCTCAGTTCCGGTTCCGGGTGCAGGAGGTCGATCACATCGGACCAATTGGGCACCGTGGTCACCGGGCGGCCGGATGCGTCCTGGTGGAAGAAGTGGGGGTAATCCCGCACCAGGAGCGAATCGTGGGCGGTGTGATTGTAGACCACATCGATCATTACCTTCATTCCGCGGGCGTGGATGGCCTGGATGGTGTGCTTGAAATCTTCCAGGCTGCCGTACTCCGGGTTCACGGCCCGGTAATCGCTGATGGAATAGGGGCAGCCCAGGCCGCCTTTTTTATTGATCTTGCCGATCGGGTGGATGGGCATGAACCAGATGACGTCCACCCCCAGCGCCTGGATGCGGTCCAGGTCGGCATCGAAGGCTTTAAAGGTGCCCTCAGGGGTGTGGTTGCGTACGTAAACTTCGTAGATCACGAGGCTGTTATAGGTGTAAGGCGTGTTCGCGGCCATTTTTTCTCCGGGCTTACTCATTTGAGTTCTGGTTGAGAGCGCTTGGATTGTAATCTTGCGCTGGCGTCAAGGCAAGCAGCTGCAAAACACGGCAGGGGAACTGAAAATTTGCGGGGTTACTGCTGCGCGCTTGCACGAAGGCGGTGCGATTCACCGGGCAACCCAGTAAATGGATTACTTGAAAAGCGGCGCCAGGAAGTAGCGGCCGTCACCGCTTTCGCGCGCCCAGCCAATACGGCCGTTGCTGTGGGCCTGAATCTGGTACCAGATTTGCCCATCCCGGCATACGGGGCCGTCCAAAACGTCAAAGCTGCGGCCTGGCTCAATGCGGTAAACCTCCGACGAACTAGAGAGGGGATCCACCCGCATGATGTTGCGCATCTTTGGCATTTCTTCCACAAAACCCTGGCCTCCAGGTTCCAGCCGGGTTGGCAATTGGCCGGGGCAGGCGGCGTAGCGCTGGATAGGCACCATCCAAAACTCGCTCGTGTTGCCTTCAGCCATGTAACCCACCTCGTCCTGAGTGGTGCTTACCATCCACAAGAGGATGCCGTAACTGCAATAGGGACCGTCCAAAATCTCAATCACCGAGCCGGGGAGGTATTTTTGGATGATGTTATTGGCGGAATGCGTGTCTGGCTCGGAGCGCAGGGAACTCTTGGTGCCGCCCAGGCTTACGTAGGCTGAGTCGCCGATTCGCAGGCGCGAGGGGGCGCAATTTCCCAGGGGCCAATACACTTCTGCCTCCTCAGCAGGCGGTGCCGTTAGAGGCCGATCTGGCAGGGGTTCTGGCGTGGGCTGGGCCGGGATTGGGTTCACGGCAGCATCCGGTACTGGGCTGGGAAGGCCAAGCGCGCTGGCGGTTTCGATTGCATGGGCAACCTGGGTGAGCGCTTGTTCCCGGGAGATGGAAGCCGCGGGGTCTGGGGCGCTGGCCGGCTGGGCATG
>DHPL01000025.1:38446-44995 GCA_002407905.1 Anaerolineaceae bacterium UBA5365 | reverse complement strand
GGGCGCTGGCCGGCTGGGCAGGCGTAACAGATTCCCCGCGCGGGGCGGCCACCGCAGGTTTCTGGTCCGCGGCGGGAGGGGCTTCCGTGGCCTGGACAATTGGTTTAACGCGCTCGTAGGCAAAATCGCTGGCTGAAATGGTGAGCGTAAGGGTGTCGCCTTCCAGCGTGAAGGGGATCGTCAGGCTATCGCTGCCCTCAGTGATCATCATCTTCCCGGGCGAAATGACTTTATAGCCAATTTCCGCATCCGCGGACTGATCGCTTACCAGGAGCCCGTTGGTTTTAAAGATCAGTGTTTGCCCCAATGGGTTGGTTTCAAAGATGTTCGTGCTGGTTGAACGCCATTCCCCTTCCAGCTCCCCGGATGGGCCGCAGGAAGCGAGGGCCAATAACAGGACCAGCAGCAATAAAAGGGGCAGGGATTTGGTAAATTTAGGGCACGGGTGCCATAAAGTAATAGTCTTTGATTTTGTCATTCTCGCGTATGTATCCTTCTACGTTGGTCCTGGTGCGTACCCGCCACCAGTTAGCGCCCTTGCCATCACAGAACGGCCCTTCCAAAAGGTCCACCTGCTCTTTGATCGGGATGCGGTACAGAATGCTGGAAGGGTCGTTGATGGTGGCTACCATCTCCTTGTAAACCTCAACCGGGTCATTGGGCTCTTCTTCCACAAAGGCTTTCTTTCCCGCGATGAGCCGGGTTGGTTTCGAATCTTTGCAGAGCTGGCGTGTGGCAATGGGCAGCATCCAAAACTCATTCCCATCGGTTTCCGGCGTCCAGCCCTCTACGTCCCAGGTGGTGCGCACGTACCAAAGCACCCAGCCATAATTGCAAACCGGTCCATCCAGCACTTCCAGAACCCCTCCCGGGGGCACCCGCCCGTTATCTACAAAATTGTTGGAGGGGTGGGTATCCGGCGTGGTGCGCAGGGCGTTGGGCGTGGTATCCCAGGAGATGAAAGCTGTATCGCCCTTGTGCAGCTGTGAGGCCGCGCAGTTATTGATGGGGTGATACACGCGGGGCGTTGGCGTAATAAAACGCTCATCGGTGGCAGGTTTGAACGGCGGCGGGCTCTCCTGGCTGCCGGCGCTGCTTCCAGCACTGCTGCCGGCACTACTGCCCGCGCTCTGGCTGAAGGGCACGGGGGTGTTCTGCGGAGATTCAGCCCCCGAACTGTTTTGCGGCTTTACTTCTGCAGCCTTCTCCGGCGCGGCGGTATTTTGAAGCGCTTGCGGCGGGGGCGGCAGTACCCGGGTGAAGGTGAGCATCCCGCCATCCAACTCCAGCGCAAGCTGATCGCCCTGGAGGTCAAACTGGACCACCCGCTCATCCGCGCCTTTACCCAAACGCATCTTGCCGGGGGCGATGATCGCATATTCAATCACCTCTTCTGTTCCAAAAGCCCCTTCCAGGATAAGCTCCTTATTGGAGGTAAAGGTTGCTTTTTGGCTCAGGTTGAATAAACCGCCCTCGGATTGCCAGCTGCCCAAGATCTCCCTTTCAACGCCAATGCCGCCGGAGCAAGCGCTTAGCAGCAGACTCATCAGTATCGCGATCAGGATGCTTTTTCGCATGGTTGGCTCCTTAGGCTTTAGTTCACGCGGTTGAGCTGCATGATGAAGGGCTGATGCGATGGATTGCCGATGATGGCTTCACCAACTTTCAGGCGTGAAATATCCCAGTCCTCCACAACGTTCGCGTCCCGGATCTGCTCAACGATCCCCCGGGACTGCACCGAGGCCATGTAAACTTCTTTTTTCCTGTTTTTGCCGTGCAAACCCTTGATGTAATCCCGGGTGGCTTCATCGTTCACATGAAAGGCAAGGGTGGTTGAAAGGCCGGAGAGCAATGAATAGGCCCTGGCCTCGCCGTAGGCGTCAAAAACCTGCTTGATGTTCTGGATGCCCAGGGCAAATTTTGCCCCGAGGCTGCGGCCAAAGTTGATGCCGTCATCAATATGCTGCAGCTTGGGAAGCAGGCGGAATTCATCGATGATGAACCAAACATTACCGGCTTCCTGGGTGCGCGAGAGGGTTTCTTTAAGCGCCAGATCGATCAGGAGTTTATAAACCGGGGTGAGCAAATTGCCTATGCCCAGGTCGTACTCGATGAAAATCAGTTTTTGCCCCTTGCTGCGCACCAAATTCCGGATCGAAAGCGTTCCCGCCTGGCGGAAATTGCCCACAAAAATCTCCCGCACGGTTTGCTGCAGCTCCGAAATTACGCCCTGGGTCTGCGGGGAACGGTCGTCCGCGATGTAACTCACCATGGCTTTGAGGTTTTGGTGCTTTTCCAGGATTGACCGCAGCAAGGGGGCATCGGCTTGGTCAAGAAAATCCCGCAGGAAGGCATTGTTAGCTGGCAGGCCCTCAGCGCTGAAATGGTAGAGGATGGCCGCGAAGAGGTCCTTGGCGGCGTTCGGAAAGAAGGGTTGGTTGGAGTTTTCGATGCGCGTTGAAAAGAGGGACCGCGTGATCTCGTTGATTTCTTCTTCCAGCGAAAAGCCTGCCTTAAGTTCGTTGAAAATATTCCAATAGTCCGGGCCGGAGGGGCCGCAGGCGTTTTTATCGTTACTGATCACCACGTCGCCAGGGCGGTAATAGCGCTTGTAAAAGTCGCCCTTGGTATCAAAGACAATGATGAGATCCTCCGGGCGCACCCTGCCGCGTAACTGGTCAAGCATCTGGAAGATGGCGTTGGTTTTGCCCATGCCGATGCCGCCGATGAACAGCATATGCTTGCTGAGCAAATCCAGGCTGAGGGGGTAGGCAAAGTCCCTGCCGTTTTGGGCCTTGCCCGTCAGCCAGCATAAGGCGTCCTGCCCGGCAGGCTGGGGCATATCGCGAAGCAAGCTGTTACCCTCAAAGACGCTGGATTGGTTGAGACCGCTGGTTGGCAGCAATGGATACCTCCGCTAATAGCTCATTGAGTAGAACTGGTCCTGGTCGCGGTCCCGGGACTCTTCCCGGGCTTTGGATGCCGCCAGGTCCTGGCCTTCTTGAGAGCGGGCCAGGCTGGGCATCTTATGGTCAATGCCTTCCACAGTGGCATAACTGTTGGCACTGCGCTGGCCCTCGCCTAAGGAGGAACTCAGTTCCAATTCCTGGGGGTGGGCCATGGTATGCAGGTAATAACCGGGGGAATTGCCCATGCCCTCGTAAAAACTGCGGGATTGCTGATCGGCATAGGCCTGCACTGCTTTTTCTTCAGGCAGTCTTTGGTATTCGTTCAGGTTCGCCTTCACGCACTCTGCGGACTGAAAGGCCCGCATGGCCTCGTAAGGCTGAGCTGCTTCCATGAGCGAGCGATTGATCTCGATTTTAGAAACCGCATCTCCCTCTGCGGGGCTGAACCTGAAAGGGGTTTGGGCGTTTAATTCTGCGGCCTCGATCATTGAGATGTCGTGGGCGGCACTTGCATAATTCTGAGCGAGATCGCAGGCCATAAAACCCTGCAGGCGCTGTTCAAGGCTGGCCTCCTGCCAGCCTTCCCGGAATAAGGCCTGGAAGGCGGCAGGGTCTTTTTCCCGATAATCCGTTATCGCGATTGCCATTTTTCTGCGCCCAGATCTCCCATTTGCTGCAGGTCCATGACCAGCGCGCCTAATTCCCGTGATAGTTTTTCGGCATCCTCCCCGGGGTCAAGCGTGCCTTGTTTTCCGGCATCGACCGTCTCGCCCAGGCGGGAAAACAGAGAATTGCTGATCGTGATGCTGCTGGGGCCGGCGCTGCGCGAATGGATGGAGAGATTGAACTCCTTGCCGCGGGGGAAGGCCAGCAGGTAGAGCATGAGATAAGCCAGGAAAATCAACGGGTATTTTAAGACTGAGCCCAGGCCTGAAAACACATCACTTTCACCCAGTTTATAGATCAGGATCGAAGCGCCAACCAGGAATAGCGTCTTGAAAATCTTATCCCAGGGCAAACCCTGGTTTTTCTGGGTCCAAGCGCCAACATCGCTCTGGGAAAGCTGTTCTTTAAACCGGTTTTTCAACTCCGGGTTAAGCAATTGGCGGTCAAAAAGCAGTGAAACCAGATATGGAAGGCAGAGGAGCAGACCAAAGATCAGGCTGTCGAACATGAAGGGGATCAGCTCTGCGAGGAGCGAGGTGAGGAGGTAGGCCAGGAGGAAAAAGAGCAAAAAGCGGGGAAAGGCGAATGATTCAGCGATCGACAGCTCGATCCCGCTGACTTCCTGCAGGGGCATTTCACCCAGGACCTTGCTTTTCGGGCTGCGCTCCAGGCGGTCCGAACTATAGATCACGCGTTTATTGGTGATGTCCAGGAAGGCATCGGTCTTCGCGCCCATTCCGGCTTTCACCTTGGCGCAGCGATACTGCCGGATGAGATACTCTCCGCTGGAGAGTTCATACGCGGGGTTGGAGGGCATCTGCGCGTTCATCAGCCGATCTGCCGCCACTTGTTGATGCCATAGTCGCCGAGCATCTGGATGTCCATGATCACGGCGCCCAGCTCGAAGAGCATCTGATTAGAGTCAGTACCCGGTTCAGCGTTCAGTGAGCGGCTGGCGCTGATGTTCAGGCGGCCAAGGCCGGTGGCACTGGCGATCTGGATGGCCGGGGTGCCGGCACCCGTGGCCTGAATGGCAAGCGAGAAGGTAGGCCGGCGCGAATTGCGGATGGCCAGGTAAAAGATGTAAAAAACCAGGGCGATCGCAAGCAGCGCGTAGATAGAGAGCCCGCGGCGTGAAAACATGCGGCCGAGATCCATCAAAGATTCAGACCCAGCCATGGCCAGCAACGCGCCTAGGCCCAGGCTGGCGGCAAGAATCTGCCCCGTGGAGCCAGACTTCAGGAACAAACTGCCGGCCACGCCTAAAATGGCTAAGAGCCAGCCGACGATCATGTAGGCGGTGTAAGACTGCAAGGTAAACGAGAGCGAAGTCATTAGGGCGATCGTGAGGGTGTTGACCAGAAAGCTCAGTAAAAGCAGGAGCAGCAGGCGCGGCAGGCTGAAATAAAAGCCTTTAAAACTGTTGATGCCGGCCACGCTGGAGATCGGCACTTCGCTTTGGATCAGGTTATAGCCATTGCGCAGATTGCTGATAGCCTGAAAAATGACCCGCTTGTTCGTTACGGCCAGATACCCCTGGGTGGTGAAGCCTAAAATTTTGGATCGGTAGTAGGTGCAGGCATAGGTTCGGACAGATATTTCGCCTTCGGCTGCGAGAACGCTTTCATTTAATAAGTCCATATCCCTCCTCGTTCGGACGATGATTTTTGCGTTCGAAAATTATACCGTCAAACCAGCTCTTACCACGCTTTGGAAGCCCACCTGGGCGCCTGTATGTGGATGACCGGTAGTGCCAGCAGCTTTAAATCAATCGAGCCCATACGCATGGGCTCGATAGGTATTCTAGCGTTGGTCCGAGGGGTTTTGGAACTACTGCTTGTAATGGATAAGCGCCTTGAAGTCCGGGAAGAGCAGAGGGTTGGAGGCAATAAGGTCCACGCTGAGGGCCAGCAGGCCGCCTTCCGGCTGCAGGGCCTCCACTGTACCGCCAGCCTCCTGCACCAACAGGATGCCCGCGGCGATATCCCAGGAGTGGATGTCCATCTCCCAGAAGCCGTCCAGGCGCCCGGCAGCCACGTAGGCCAGGTCCAAAGAGGCGGATCCCAGTCGGCGTACGCTCTGGCAAGCCGCGTTGACCCGGAAAAAGTTATCGATGTTCGAACGCGGGGTATCCAGCAGGTAGCGCCGGAAGCCCGTGACCATCATCGCGTCGATCAGGCGGCTGGTGCCGGAAACCTGAGCAGGCTTGCCATTGAAATAAGCGCCATTACCGGCCTCGGCGCTAAAAAACTCGTCCATGGCCGGGGCGTAGATCGCGCCAAGTTGCAGCTGGCCATCCCGCGCGTAAGCAATTGAAACGCAGTAGATGGGCAGGCCGTGGGCATAGTTGAGGGTGCCGTCCAGGGGGTCGATAAACCATTGGTGATTCGGATCGCCCGGGTGGCTGCCGCTCTCCTCGGCCACGATGCTGTGGCTGGGGAAGGCCTCCCGTATTTGCTGGATCAGGTAGGCCTCGCTGGCCTTGTCGGCACGGGTTACCAGGTCTGCCTCGCCCTTGTGCATAATTTGCAGGTCTTCGCTTTGCATCTCAGCCAGCAGCTTGCCGGCATGTTTAGCCCAGGCTTCAACCTGGGCAAGTTTTGGTTCAGTCATTCTTTCACCTCAATGAGTGATTGTACCGCTTGCCTGCCTCCAGAACGCCGATGAATCCAGTAATGCTTTGGTGAGTTCCAGCCACCCAGCCAGGCTTTGAGGATGTAACTGGATTCCGTAGTCCTGAGGGGAATTCAGCTGCCCCGCGATCCCACAGTTCTTTCCATCGCCTCCAGCCTCACCCCTCCCAGCCGCTCCAGATCTCGAAGGGCAGGCCGGCCGGGGTACGCGTATAGGCAACGCGCTGCTTGGCCTGCCAGCGCAGCTCCACACCCGGGCAGCGCCGCTGCAGCTCCGCAAAAACCGCGCCAAAATCATCGGTGAAGAGTTGCAGGTTCATGGCGCTCAGGTCCGGCTGGGG
>DHPL01000025.1:37219-38189 GCA_002407905.1 Anaerolineaceae bacterium UBA5365 | reverse complement strand
AGTGCACTTAAGGTCAAAATCGGTCCAGTATTTCAATGGTAAATAGCTCATCACGGCATCCTTTCCAACACCCAGCGCAATCCTTTGGCAGGCCGCACCCCTGCCGGCTCATTCCCCTCAAACGCATTAACAAAGCTCAAACCCGCGGCTCCAGCTATCATCCCAGTCCATTCTGCGGCCCCAAAAAAACGCCCCCATGCACTTGCCGCATAACCATGACTGCTTTCTCCCAGTCTAAATCAAGTCCCTCCGCCGTTCCCAATTTTTGTACACCCAGCCAACGCCACCCAAAGGCAGCAAAAAACCCTTGCGCGGGCAAGGGCTGCAATACATCAAACAAAAAACCGGCTTCCCTCAACCATCCCGCCGCGGCAGCGCCGAGCCAGCGCTCCCCGGGCTTTGCATCTCCCGCTGCACCGTCTCGTACAGCGTATCCCCCCGCAGCTGCTCCAGGCTGTAGCACGGCGCCTGCATCTTGTCCGCCAGGTCGCGCGCCAGGCCCTGGTCAAAGGCCTTGTGCTCCATATTGATCACCACACTGTGGATCCCTTCCGCCGGGAACATCGCCGCCAGCTGATCGATCTGCATCTGCACCAGGTTCCCCCCCACCTTCGCCTGTAAATTCCCGATGGGCACATTCCCCGCCCCATCCGTCAGCACGATCAAAAGCGGCTGCACGTCCGGGTGCAGTATCCGCTCCCGCTTGATCACCTCGTAAGCCATTTGCAGCCCCGCCGCCAGGGGCGTCTTGCCCCCCACCGGGATGTTCGCCAGTGCCCGCTGCGCCAGCAGCACGCTGTTCGTCGGCGCCAGCACCAGCGTGGCCCGGTCCTTCTGGAAGACCACCAGCCCCACCCGATCCCGCCGCTGGTAAGCATCCGTCAGCAGGGATAAAATCGCGCCTTTCGTCGCGCTCATCCGCTCGCTCACCGCCATGCTCCAGCTGCCGTCCACCAAAAACAAAATCAGG
>DHPL01000025.1:36194-37133 GCA_002407905.1 Anaerolineaceae bacterium UBA5365 | reverse complement strand
GTCCACCAAAAACAAAATCAGGTTCGCCGTCTTGCGCACTCGCACTTTTTTCTGAAAATCACCGCCCCGCACCGCGAATGCCACCCCGCGCTCTTCCTTTAATTCCTCGCGCTCCCGCTGGAAAGGCGCCGCCGCGCGCACCGTCGCGTCAAAGGCCAGGTCGCTCGCATCGTTCGGGGTGGGCCGGGCCTGAATGTACCGCCCGCGCTTCGTCTTGCTGCGGGTTTGGCTGCGCCGGCCGCCCTGCTTGCGCACCATCTCGTCCAGGGGCGTATCCAGCGCGCGCGGCTCAAAGGTCTCCCCCACCTTCACGCTCTTGCCCCCCTCCCACCAGCGCGCGTTCAGGGTCGTAAAAATCTCCTGCTGGGCCTCGCCTACAGGTGCCGGGGTCTCATCATTAATTTCGTCGCTTACTTCACCGGGTTCGCTTTTTTTTTAGCCTCGTCGTCAACTTCGGCTTCTTCCAGGCGCTGTTCTTCGCTCACCTGCGCGCTCACCTTCAGTTGCTCGATGCGCTCATCCAGGGCCTCCAGGCCCATCTCGCTCTTCCTGAAGGGCCCGCTCTTCACCCGATGCGGCAATGCCAGCTCCGCCGCCAGGGCAATATCCCGGCTGCTGATCCGCTCTCGGCCGTCAAACGCCGCCTGGGCACGCGCCCCCTTCAAAATCACCAGGTCCGAACGATGCCCGTCCACTTCCAGCCCGCTCGTCAGGTCCGCGATCGTCAGCAGATCCGCCGATGTATACCGCACCCCCTCCAGTAACGCCCGCGCCTCCTCGATCTGCCTCGAAAGCGCGTCCTCCTGGGGCTGCCACTCCGCCCTGAACTTGTCCGGGTCCGCCTCAAAAGCGATGTTGCGCCGCATGATCTCCACCCGCTGGCGCTTATCCAAAATACCCCGGATCTCAACGCTGAAGGCAAAGCGGTCCAGCAGCTGC
>DHPL01000025.1:29303-36076 GCA_002407905.1 Anaerolineaceae bacterium UBA5365 | reverse complement strand
CCTGCGGCCGCAGGTCGCCCTCTTCCGGGTTCATCGTTCCCACCAGAATAAAGCGCGCCGGATGGCTAAAGCTGATCCCCTCGCGCTCCACGATGTTCATCCCCATCGCCGCGCTGTCCAGCAGAATGTCCACCACGTGGTCATCCAGCAGGTTCACTTCGTCGATGTAGAGCAAGCCGCGGTTGGCTGCCGCCAGAACGCCCGGCTCAAAAGCCCGCTGTCCGTGTTGGATGGCCCGCTCGATGTCCAGCGTACCCACCACCCGGTCCTCAGTGGCGCTCACCGGCAGGTTCACAAAAGGCGTTGGCCGCGGCTCGGTGGGCAAGCTTTCGCCCGCCGCCATGCGCTCCAGGCACTCCGTGCATAAATGCGCCGGGTCGTGCGGGTCGCAGCCAAAGCGGCACTCAGCCACCACTTTAACCTCGGGCAATAGCGCCGCCAGGGCGCGCGCGGCCGTGCTCTTGGCTGTGCCGCGCTCCCCCCTGATCAGTACCCCCCCGATTCTGGGGTCAACAGCATTCAGGATCAGGGCCCGCAGCATCCGCTCCTGCCCCACGATGGCCGTAAATGGAAATAACACGCGATTGTTCATAGGCAAGCAGGGATTATAGCATTTATACCTTTCAAATGTTGCAGTTAGCACTGCGTAGCCCTAAGGCTGATGCTTTCCACGCAAAATGGAGGACATCTCCTTTTATTAATGAGAATCAACTATTTTGCGCAGAATTCTTTTGTTGAATGATTGCTTATCTGTCATCTCAATGTTGCATATAACCCCCATATCTGGGAAAATTATTAATAAACGTATTCTAATCCTTACACCTGGCGTCTATCCTATGATGAGATAGGTCATCTAGTCAAACCAGAAATTTCTTCCTATAATCTTTTTATATCCTATCACCAAGGAGACGCACATGACTTGTCGTTCGGAAATCCTCAATTGTGCCCAAGAGATCTATCGTAATACTGGTCGGAACACCTTCTCAATCATGGACATTCTTGATTGCATGCGTCGGAAACGCTTGAAATATGAAGAATCCACTATACGAACCCATATTGTTTCTTGGATGTGTCGGAATGCTCCGGAAAACTTGGGAACACAAAGGGGAGAACTCGAACGCGTGAGCCGCGGTTTGTATCGCCTTTTCAGTTCAGACAATTCCGGGCCGCTTGAATTGAAGATTACGCAAATCTTCTCTCCTTCATCCCTGGTGAGACCTATTTCTGAATCGATTGATGGCAGGGCTTACCTTGAGTCCTTTGGCTTCAAACGAGCAGGAGACTGGTTCTTGGAAGAAGGTCAATTGAACTCCCGTCTCAACGACCTGCCCAATTCAGATCATGGGCTCTATGCCTTTGTTCTCGGCGATCAGGTCCTCTATATTGGTAAAACGAGCAACTCGCTCAAGCGGCGGCTTTATTCCTATCGTCGCCCCGGTCCGTCCCAACGGACTAACATCCGTGCTAATGCCATGCTCACCGACCTCTTGAAGACCCATCCGCAAGTTGATATTTATTCCTGGGTCGACCCTGGTTCAGAAAATGCCGATGGACTATTTCTTGATAAAGCGGCAGGTTACGAAACTGCCCTTATTCGTAAACTTCTGCCACCTTGGAATAAGATGAAATAGTCTTAGGCCCCATCATGTAGGGGTCGACCACTTGTGTCGACCCGCTAACTATCCGTCGTGGCCCCTCGTTGCAGGGGTCAGTCTTATCGCCCGACCCAACCACCCCCAACCCGATAACCGCCACGTCCCCGCTCCAAAAAACCGCCCACACATCCTTGCCCTATAATAAAGACGATGCCCAATCCGTCCGCAAAACCCTGGCAAAAGATCCTCAGCCTCGCCCTGGCCCTGGCCCTCACCGCCTGCGCCGCGCCAAGCCCGGCCCCCGCAGCCGGCCCGCAGCCAACCGCCCCCACCGCCGAACCCCGAACCACGCAGATACCCCAGCCCGCCTCAACCCCCCAGGGAAACATCGGCACCGCCGGCCTGGGCGACACCTTCTTTCCCTACCTCGGCAACGGCGGCTACGACGTCCAGCACTACGATCTCCAGCTCGAAATCGACGTCCCCACAGACCAAATTATCGGCCAGGCCAGCATCCAGGCCACCGCAACCCAAAACCTGCGCCGCTTCAACATCGATCTCGCCCGCCTGCAGGTCAATGATGTCCAGGTGAACGGCAGCCCTGCCGCCTTCGCCCAGCACCTCCAGCACGAGCTCGTCATCACCCCCGTCCACACCCTGCCTGCCGGTGCCCCTTTCACCCTCAGCATCCAATACCAGGGCAGCCCCACCGCCGCCGAGGCCCAGCTCACCAACCTCTCCGGCGCCTGGGAGAACACCGGCCAGGCCATCTACGCCTACGGCGAGCCCAGCATCGCATGGCTCTGGTACCCCGTCAATGCCCACCCCAGCGATAAAGCCACCTACCGTCTCAGTTTCACCGTCCCAGCGCCCTACCTGGCCATCAGCAACGGCCGGCCGGATCCCATGGAAACCCTGGAGGATGGCCGCCTGCGCTACACCTACACCATGAGCGCCCCCATGGCCAGCTACCTCAGCGCCCTCATCGTCGTGCAGGATTACGTCAAGCTGCGCCAGGATACCCCCTCCGGCCTCTCGATCCTTAACTATTGCCCCCAGCGCAACAGCGTGGCCTGCTACACTCTGGTCCAAAACCAGCCGCGCATGTTCGAGTTCTTCATCGATCGATTTGGCCCCTACCCCTTCGAAACTTACGGCAGCGTCCTGGTGGATAGCACCCTCGGCTGGGCCCTGGAAACGCAAACGATGTCCACCTTCGGCGCCGAGAACCTCCAGGATCCCTACGGCAGCCACATGGTCGCCCACGAACTGGCCCACAGTTGGTTTGGCAACAACCTTAGCATCAGTTCCTGGCGCGATATCTGGCTCAACGAGGCCTTTGCCACCTTTGCTCACGCCCTCTGGGCCGAAGAAAACCGCGAATTCACCCTGCAGGCCTATGCCCAGTTCTGGCTGAACAGCCTGCGCTATCCCGATGCCGATGCCGACCCCATCACCCCGCCCGGCCTCCCCACCGCGGATAACCTCTTCAACGATGGCGTCTACATGCGCGGCGCGCTCACCCTGTATGCCCTGCGCGAGGAATTGGGCGATGAGCTCTTCTGGCAGGTCGTGCGAGAGTACTACCAGCGCCACGCCGGGGGCAACGTGACCACTGCGGATTTCATTGCCGCTGCCAAGGATATTAGCGGCCGGGACCTGGATGCCTTCTTCGCCGCCTGGCTCTACGGCCCCGCCATTCCCCCGGTGCCCGGGCTGTATTAGCCTGCCGAACTCCCGCGGTAGGGGACAATCGAACAAAGTGAGGTCGTCCCGCACGACTAGCCTGCACAACCAAGCAAAGAACACAGCCCACAATACCCCTGTGGTAGGGGACGATCGAACACCGCGAGCTCGTCCCGCATGACCAACCTGCACAACCAAGCACAGAGCACCCGCGCCCAGAACCCCTGTGGTAGGGGACGATCGAACCCCGTGAGCTCGTCCTGCATCTCATATGCGTCAAGTACCTCAGGAGCAGCTCGCTTCGCCTCCCCCTAATCTTCGGAACAGTCACCCGCCGACAACTTATCCCAAGCAGCTTAAGAACCCGAACTGCCGTCCAACGTTCAAGGCCGCACTCGCCCGCCTACACTCCAGGTTGCCAACCACTGATGGTAACCAAACAGGTGTTAGGCGGGTACTCGATCTAAACTACGCTAACAAGCGTTAGCCTGCTCCCTTGCATTTCACAGACCGTACCCACCCTTGCGCCAGCCAATACTCTGTATCCCGCGCCAACCACTTGCCCGAACGGACGCCCATGCCAATGCCAAAATGGATCAGGCGCTGCAGCAAGCCCATCCTCTTGGGCAGCCCGCGCTGGCGGATCTTCCGGCCCAATGCCTCGGCCTGACGCGCGGCCCGCACTTGTTTCTCAGGTGAAACCTCGGCCCAATTGGCGGCCTGGAGTGCCAGGGCAAGGGTATAGCGCCGCGGAATCAGCCACCACATAAACTGCCGCGCGATCGAACGGACAACATTACCGGCCCCAGCCCCCACCGTGCTGCTGATCGCGATGCCCACCTTATTCCACATCGCCGGATGCGGCCGGTGCGGCGCCCAGCGGTAAGCCATATGGTCGAAGAAGGTCTTAAGCTGCCCGCTCATCTCCATGCAGTAGGTGGGCGAAGTGGCGATAACGATATCGGCAGCCTCAATTGCCTCGACGATCCGTCCATACTGCGCCCGATGCGGGCAGCGCGCCTCGTCCACTTTAAAACAGGTAAAACAGCCAGTGCAGGAGGGCAGGTTGTTCAAGGTAAATTCCTGCAGGCTGTCATCCGGCGCATGCAAGCCGGCCAGCAAGGCCTGCAGCAGATGCCAGGTGACCCCGTGGTGAACTTGACCGTGCAAAACCACGATGCGCATCTTACTTCGCCTTCTTGCCATAGCGGCGCAGGAACTGGGAAACGTGCGCTTCCACGGCCGCCAGCGCTTCAGCTTCCCGCTCCGGCTTGCGGTCGTAGCGGTTAAGCAGGAGCAGGAAGGGAGCATAAAAGTGCAGGGCAGTAACGGCCGGGTCCCCCTTGCGGATCTCCCCGGCAGCGATTAGCGCCTCAAAGACACGCGTTTGCGATTCCAGAACCTCGTCCACGTACAGGCTCTGATAGGTTTTTCCGGCAATCGAATCGCGGGATTGTTCCGAACTGAGCATCCTGCGCAGCGGAGCGGCGGTCTCGTCCTTGAGCAGGTAGAGGAAGAGCTCCCGGGAGATACGCTGCAGGTCTTTTTCCTTCAGCCCCAACATTGATCGCGGGTCGGGGCTGGGGCCAGGCCCAAAACCGAGGCGCTGCATAGTTTGGGCGTAACGCTCCTGGGAGAGCGCAATGATGGCATTGAAGATCGACTCCTTGCCCGCGTAATGGCTGTAAAGTGAAGCGGCCTGTATTCCCACCGCAGCGGCGATCTGGCGCATGGACACGCCATCGTAACCTTTGGCGGCAAAGAGCTTGAGAGCTTCCTGTAAAATTCGGTCTTTCGTTTCCATGGCTAACTCCTAACGCTTGTTAGGATTGAGTATACCTAACACATGTTAGGGCGTCAAGATTAAAAAGCAGAATTATTACGGGAGGAATTCGGACTAATTGCGCGGCGCGCGCCAACCGTTGGCTTCGGCTTCCTGGGGTGTGCAAAACCAGCGCTCGCCTTTCTCCGGGCTGATCTTTGTGCGGGAGTACCATTCGGAGTGGCGCGTATGGTAGATGCGCACCCCTTCATTATTAATGTTGCCCTTGATATCGCAGCCAGGCTGCTCCTGTTTGCAGCCTTCAGGGCAAAGCGAGGCAGCTGCAAACCCTACAGCCTGGAGCGGTTGGCTGATTACTTCGGTTGGAGGCAGCGTAGGCAAGGGGCTCGGCGGAATGATCCGGTTTTGGGTTGGGCGGGGAGTAGGGCTGGGTTTGACCCTGGTTGGAGCTGGTGTGGCACTGGGCTCTTGGATAGGTTGGGCTATTTTCGTTGGCCTGGGGGTCGCGGAAATCGCAGGTGCCGCCGTGGACTCCTCCAGAATGCTGATGCTCGTGGGGATGATCCCCTGGCGCTGCAGGTCTGCCGGGGAGGCAGCGCAAGCTGAAAGCAGGAGGAGCAAGATGCTCATACCCAGAATGGATCGTCGCGAGATAGCGGCTCCTTTCACCGTACTGGTCAATTTAAGTATACAGGAAAGCAGCCACAGGTCTTCCTGCCAATATCCCGGAGTACCAGGCTACGAATAAAAAAGGCGGGAAGATCTTCCCGCCCTCATGCTCAAAGGATGTTTTCAACTTCTAATCTAGTAGCGTTTGATCAGCTCCACAAAGGCATCCACCACTGTTTGCAGGAATTTCAGTGTGCCCTCAGCCAATTTGCCCTTATCGTCCAGTAGGTCCGGGCTCTTGGCAATATAGGCCTCAGGCTGCTGCAATGTGGGCATATTCAGGAAAGTGAGTATCTGGCGCAGGTGATGGTTGGCCCCAAAACCGCTGATGACACCGGTGCTTTGGCTGACGATTGCGGCGGGTTTTCCATTCCATATGCTCTGCCCGTAGGGGCGCGAAGCAACGTCCAGGGCATTTTTCAGCACCCCGGAGATGGAGCGGTTGTATTCCGGGATCACAAAGAGCATCGCGTCAAAGCCCCCGATCTGTTTGCGAAACTCCGCCACTTCCTTCGGGGTCTCCAGGTCTGCTTCCCAATCCTGATTGAAGAAGGGCAGCTGCCCGATCTCAACGATCTCGGCTTCGTAACCCTTAGGGAAGAGGCCAAGCATATTTTTTGCGATTTGGCGGCTGTAGGACCCCTTCCGCAAGCTGCCGACGATTACTGCAATTTTCTTAGACATAGTTTTTCCTCTCATGATTTAATTTCGGATACCCCCGTTATTCCTTTCAACGATTCTAGCCAGTTGTATAGAAATAATGCGAATAATTGTATAAAGTATTAATTATTTACAGCAGAAAGTTGGGTTTAGGCCTGGCCGCGTTTGCGCTTTTTGATCTGAGCTTCGGCGTGGCTGCGATGCGTGCCATCGCATAACGGCATAATGCTGGAGCGGCCGCAATTGCAGAGCGTTACCCGGTTCCGCGGCAAAAAAGGCACATGATCGCTGCGAAAGATGGGAATGCCCCCCATGACCCAAAAAGGACCGTTGATCATCTCGCCCTCACAGCCTTCTTGAGTCAGCGCGATCTGCATTGG
>DHPL01000025.1:26115-29105 GCA_002407905.1 Anaerolineaceae bacterium UBA5365 | reverse complement strand
TTGTCGCTGAATTCACTCAGGTCATCAATGCCTGCGTCCCTCAGGATGCAGAAACCGGCAACCATGCAGAGGGGCTGGAATTTGCGGATGGTGGGACCGTCTGGGGCTTGCAAGACCAAGGTGGGCTCCAGCGCCCGTGCGGTGGGACCCGTTTCAATGCCGGTAAATCCGCATGCTGTGTGCGAACCATCGCAGAAGGGAAAGGTTTTTGAGTGCCCGCAGCGGCAAAGCAGGTAGGGATGGCGTGCCGGCGTAATCTCTTCGCCCGGGTTCCAGGCAAGCGGTTCGCCGTAAGGCGACATTTCCTGGCGGTAGACAAAAAGCGGGATGCCGCCTTCAACCCGGTATGGGCCAGCCTTTTGGATGAGGATGCGTTTTTGCGGGGAGGGTAGTTCCGGGTCCATGAACTTGATTATAAGGCCGCTGTGTCCGCAGGCAGAGGCTCGCGTTTCATCGGCCAAAACGGAGGTTGATCCGGGCCTTCTACCACCCCCAGACCCTCAAAACCGAAGCGCTCGTAGTAGCGTGTGTTGGCCTGGGTATGCGTAACAAGGTAAACCGCCTTGGCTTCGGCATCGGAGGCGGCGCACAGGGCTTTTAGGAGGTGCCCGCCCAAACCGCTCGCCTGATGCTGAGGGTGAACGGCCAGCAGCCAAAGGTGGTAGTACCTTCTTCCGGCCATTAATTCGTGCTGTTTGGCATCCATGCAGGTATTGTAATTACTGATCCTACGGGTGGCAGCTGCCCCATAGCGAAAGAGGAATTGCCAGTAGCCAGCCAGGGCATATTCCCAGTTGCTCGCGGGGGCTACGCCCGGAGGCAGGAAGGCCATGCAGGATCGGAATTGAGGGTCAGCGTACACTTCACCCTTACGCAAAGCCACTTTGAGCAGAGTTTCGCAAAGCCATCTGGCGTCGCGTTCCCGGGTGGAAGCCTGGGGGAAGTAAAAGCGCGTCTCGGGGTAATCAAGGAAAGCCGCGGCTGCAATTTCGGCAAGGCGCGGCAGGTCCTGCCGGGTACAGCGAATCCGCTGGGGGCTCTCCTGAAGGTGCATCTGTTTCAACCAGCGGTTAGAAGAATGCAATAGGTGCGGGAGATCATGCGAGACGTTCCAGGATGGTGGTCACGGCTGTTGTGCCGGTACCGCCCAGGCTTTGCACCAATGCCCGCTGGGCGTGATCAATTTGGCAGGCGCCTGCCTTACCCCGCAGCTGCAGGGCTGCTTCCGCGAGTTGATAAACCCCGGCAGCACCCAATGGGAAACCGCGGGCATTGGAGCCGCCCATGGTAGCCACGGGTAAAGAACCATTTCGGTCCAGGCTGCCATCCTGTGCCAGGTGCCAGGCCTGGCCGCGGGGGGCAAAACCTGCTGCTTCCAGCGAGAGCAAGGCGTGCAGCACGGTGGCATCGGTGTATTCAAAGAAGTCCAGGTCTGCCAAACCTATACCGGCCTGGCGGCAGGCCTCCTGCACGCTTACAGCGGCCGCTCCAAAGAAAAGCGGGTCTGGCCGGTCGTGCAGGGCGAGGCGTTCTGTGACTAATGTTACGCCGGCTACACGCAACGCATCCTGGCGTAGGGGTTTCGGCAATTTATCATCCCGGGTCAAAAGCAGCGCCGCGGCCCCATCTGCCACAGGCGCCAGGTCCCAGGTTTTGAAGGGCGGCACCAGAAGAGGGGAGTTAGCATAGGCCTCGGCACTGAGGGGCTGCGGACGGAAAGCCAAAGGGTTGCCAGCGCCGTTGCTGTGGGATATCCGCGCAAAAGCGCCAAGCGCCTCAGAAGAGGGAGCGTATTCCGCGATATAGCGCTGCATCAGCAGGGCTGCCTGACTGTGGGGTGTAAGCCCAATTGCGGATTCGTAATCGCTATCCAGGCTGCGGGCGACCAACGCGTCCAGATCTTCAGCGGGGTGATCGGTCACCTTCTCCACACCTAAAACCAGGGCGGTTTCAATGAGGCCGCTGCGGATGGCTATGAAGGCCTGGCGTAAAGCGGCAGCACCGCTGGCTTCAGCCGCCTCTACGGTTACACCTTCAATCCCAACCAAATTGGCGTACTCGGCAACCAGGGCGGCCAGGTTGGCCTGGTGGGATGCTGAACTGGCCAGCATATTGCCTACGAAAATGGCCTGAGGCCGGGGCATTGCCGGGGCATCCGCTTGAGCCAGGCGGATGGCCTGCACAGCCAGGCCGCGCAAGGATTCCTGCCAATGTTCTCCCACTGGCAGCATGCCAACGCCGGCGATCAGCACCTGAGGTTTGCTGGAGCGGGGCATTATTTCACCTTGATTTCGGAGCGGTAGCGCAAGTAAGTGGCGTAGTCGATCTCCAAACGGCGGGCGATGTAAGCTTCAGTACCGGGTGCCTTGTTCTGGCGTTCGGTGATCGGTTTGCGTACCTTTAAAATGAAAGAGTCAGAGCCAGCGCCTGAGCCATAGGAGGTCATGAGGATGCGTTGGCCGGGTTTGGCGACATCCAAAATAGCCGAGAGGCCAACCAGGGCAGCGCCGGCATAAGTGTTGCCAATCCGGGGGGAAAGCAATCCCGTTTCAATTTGCTCAGGGCTAAAACCCAACTCTTTGGCGATTCGCTGGGGGAATTTTTTGTTGGGCTGGTGAAAGACCGCGTAATCAAAATCGCTGGCTTGCAGGCCCATCTCGCTCATGACCGTACTCGCGGAGCTGCCCACGTGTTCAAAATAGGCGGGCTCACCTGTAAAGCGTTGGCCGTGCTCGGGGTAGATGGCGTGGGCGCGGCGCCAAAAATCCGGGGTGTCGGAAACAAAAGAGTAAGCGGCTTCGATCTCGGCCAGGCTTTCAGCGGCCGGCCCAAGGATGTAGCAGGCGCCTCCGCTGGCAGCTGTGTATTCCAGGGCATCCCCGGGTTTACCCTGGGCAGTATCCATGCCGATGGCCATAGCGTAGCGTCCCATACCGCTGCCAACCATTCCCAGGGCCGCGACCAATGCTTCGGTGCCGGCTTTGCAGGCA
>DHPL01000025.1:23216-26048 GCA_002407905.1 Anaerolineaceae bacterium UBA5365 | reverse complement strand
TTCGGTGCCGGCTTTGCAGGCAAATTCCCAATCGCCGCTGCTGATGTTGTGCGAGGCGCCAATGGCTTCCGCCACCACGGTGCCGGAAGGTTTCACGGCGTAGGGGTGGCTTTCAGAGCCCACCCAAACGGCACGCAGTTCTTCGGGGTGGATGCCGGCCCTTGCCAGAGCGTTGCGGGCAGCCTCGATGGACATCGTAATCACGTCCTCATCCAAGCCGGCGACTGCCTTCTCCGTTACGGGCAGCCCGTCCTCGTTGCCCCCCCAGATGCGGGCAACTTCTTTGGCTGGCAGACGGTAACGGGGAATGTAAGCACCGTAGCCAATGATTCCAATTTTTACTTTGGGTTGTAAAAGCAAGCCAGGCTTGCTTTCGGGGTTAACTGTCATTATTTCTCCATTGTTGTAGTAATTCCAGCGCGCGGGAAATGTGAATGTTTTTCTCTTCTACCATTTGGCTGGCAATCACCATCACCTGATCAGGCCTTGCTCCGGCAGCAACTGCAACCTGGCGGGCGTGGAGCCCCATGTGTCCGCGCTGGATACCCTCAGTAGCCAGGGCGCGCAATGCGCCAAGGTTTTGGGCCAGACCAACACTCACGATGATTTGAGCCAATTCTCCCGCGCTTTCGGGGTTGATCAGTTTTAGGTTCGCTTTGGCCGTCGGGTGAACGCGGGTTGCACCGCCAACGATTCCGACCGCCATTGGCATTTCAAGCTTGCCTACCAGGTCGCCGGCTTCGTTTTGGCTCCAGGTACTTAATGAAGTATAGGTTCCGCTGCGGGCTGCGTAGGCATGCGCGCCGGCTTCAACCGCGCGCCAGTCGTTCCCGGTGGCCATGAGCACGGCGTCCACGCCGTTCATAATGCCCTTATTGTGCGTAGCGGCGCGGTAAGGGTCGGCCGCCGCAAAAGCATAGGCTTCCAG
The DNA here is from genome assembly GCA_002407905.1 of Anaerolineaceae bacterium UBA5365. Classification (GTDB taxonomy): domain Bacteria; phylum Chloroflexota; class Anaerolineae; order Anaerolineales; family Anaerolineaceae; genus Mesolinea. The sequence continues at coordinate 25,120 of DHPL01000025.1, read as the reverse complement.
AATGCCTTTACGCACTTGCTCTCCGCTGAAATTATCAAAGGCAAGCACTTCCACCGGAATACGCACTTCGGAGCGCGCCAGGCGACGGTCGGCCAGGTTGGAGAGGATGCGCAGATGCACGCGTCCTCCAGTGAGCCGTTCCACAAGCGGGGCCAGCAGTTCCACGGCGGTATTGATGGCATTCGCGCCCATCACGTCCCGCACGTCGTAGATAAGATGCAAAACCAGGAAGGCACCGATGCTTGATTCCGGGATGACCCGCGTTTCAATCGCGTGTGCCCCGCCTCCGTAGCGTTCCAGGAGGGGGTCCTGACCCTTAACGGCATCCAGCAATTCCTGTTCGTGTTCCATTATGGACTTTTGCGCGGTATATACGTCTTGCAGGTCCAGGACCTGCATTTGCCCGATCATCTCAGGGGCGTCACTGCTGGCTTTGAAGCCTCCGCCGGGCAACGCCAAACGGGCCATATAGGATGCCGCGGCAACAACGGAAGGTTCTTCAATCACCATCGGTATGAGCACCGGGCGATCGTTGATTACGAAGTGTTGAGCAATGCCCACAGGAAGGCTGTAAAGGCCAACAACGTTCTCGATCATGCTCTCAGCAGTTTCAGGCTGAAGGCCGCCCTGGAAAGTGTAGGTGTTAATGTCTTCCGGGTCTAAATCAGCATCGAGAAGACGGTACCGGCGCTCGGGCTGGCTCAGTTCGTAAAACTTGTTGCTCATAACGCTCCTTTTATACGGGGCTGGGGCTCTAAAAAACTATCAATTCAGCAGTACTTGGGATTTGATTATACGCAATGCCCCTTGTGAAAGGTTAAAAAGTCTCAAAATTGCCCTCCGGATATATACTATTTGGAGGTTTTAGCCTGATGGAGGAGCAATGCAAGGCGAAGAAATTTATGATCTGGTTATCGTAGGCGGAGGACCGGCAGGGGCTACGGCCGCGATTTATAGTGCCAGAGCGGCATTAAAAACAGCCGTTCTGGATAAAGGGCTGACCACAGGCGCGTTGGGGATTACCAGTAAGATCGCCAACTATCCCGGGATCGATGGCGAGATCGGCGGTGCTGAACTTTTAGCGATCATGCGCAAACAGGCTGCCAGTTTTGGGGCGGAGTTTATTGACGATAAGGCGATCGGCGCGGATTTTAGCGGTGAAATCAAACAGGTATATGGCAACCAGGGGGTATATCAAGCCAAAGCGGTCATCATCGCCACCGGTTCCATGGGCCGCAGTAATTTGATCAAGGGTGAAGCCGAATTCTTAGGCCGCGGGGTGTCCTATTGCGCGATTTGCGACGCAGCCTTCTTTAAAGATGCACCGATAGCCGTAACCGGCAACAGCGATGAGGCCGTGGAGGAAGCACTGTATCTCACGCGCTTTGCCAGCAAGGTGACCCTGCTGTCACCCACACCGGAATTGCGCGCACCGGAGGAACTGATCGCGGAATTGGCCGAAAAACCCAATGCCGAGATCCTGAAGGGGGCGGTGGTGCGGGAGATTTTGGGTGAAGGGCAAGTACAAGGCATCCGCTATCTCATGCGGGCTCAGAAAGACCGGGATATGCCGGTGAACGGCGTGTTCGTTTACTTGCAGGGCGGGGTGCCCGTTACAGATTGGCTGCAAGGCCAGCTTGAGATTACGGAGGCTGGCTGTATCCGGGTCAACCGGGAGTACGAAACCTCTGTTCCGGGCATTTTTGCGGTGGGGGATGTGCTTTGTTCGCATATCAAGCAGGCGGTTATCGCGGCCAGCGATGGGGCTATCGCGGCGATCGCGGTTGAAAAACGGCTGCGGGGAAAAAAGCAAATGGGCTTCGACTGGTCGAAGTAAATCACAATATTGGATGAGATGCCGGGTGGAATTTCCGCCCGGTTTTTTGTGCCTTCGGCTGGCCGCG
>DHPL01000025.1:17247-22947 GCA_002407905.1 Anaerolineaceae bacterium UBA5365 | reverse complement strand
AATGGCTGATTTGCTTGAGATTAACCACAGAAATTGATTCAGAAACTATAATAATTCCGTTCTACCACCAACCTAATAATAGAAAGAGGTAAAGCATGAAGAAAAGTCGTTTGATTAGCCTGGTGATTGCTGTACTCCTCATTCCGGCATTGATCGCCGGATGCGGTGCCCCAGCTCAACCAGCACAGCCAGCCGCACCGGCTCAGCCCGCTCAGCCTGCTCAGCCTGCCGAACCGGCCAAACCGGGTGAGGCACCAGCCGAGCCTGCCAAACCTGCTGAACCTGCCGCGCCCGCCGCACCTGCCGGCGAAGGTATGGATCCGGCAGTGGACGCCGACACCGTCGTGATTGCCACGGCTGACGAAACCCCCTCACTTTCAACAGCTGGCCATAATGCTGTTGCCGGTGACTATGTGAACACCCTCACTCATAATGGGCTGTTCAGGATCAACGCGGAACTCAACCCTGAACCTGATCTGGTGGCGGAATACCACACTGAGAAGGATGACAAGGGCGAGGATTCCATTTGGATCATGAAACTGCACGAGAACATTGGTTTCTCAGATGGCACGATCATGAATGCCGACGATGTGGTTGCCACCCTGATGTACGCCAAGACGCAGCAGAACGTGGCCACCTACACCAAGAGCGTGATCACGGTTGAAAAGGTTGATGACCTGACCGTCAAGATCACCACCGATGGTCCTTCCGCCACCCTGCTCTACGATCTGAGCCACCATGGCAACTACATTCTGCCGAAAGCCCTGATCGAAGCTGATAACGACTGGAATGCCAACCCTGTTGGCGCCGGCGCCTACAAGTTGGTGGAATGGAAACGCGGCGAACAGATTGAGTTCACCGCCAACGAGTTCTACTTCAACAAAGAACGCACCCCCAAGATCAAAAACGTGATCTGGCGCATCATCCCCGAAGGCTCCGCCCGCACCATCGCCCTTGAGGCTGGTGAGGTGGACTACATCATCGAATTGGATTCAACCTCGGTGCCGAACCTGGATGCCAACCCGGCCTTCACCGTCATGAAAGTGCCGACCGCTTCCCACAACTGGCTCACCGTGAACAACGAAGTTGTTCCCTTTGATGATGTGAACGTTCGCAAGGCCATCAACTCGGCCATCAACAAGGAAGACGTCATTGAAGTTTCGATCAATGGTATGGGCGAAGTTGCCCTGAGCCAGACCCCCAACGGCATGCTGGGCTCGACCGACGAATTTGCCGATCCCTACGACGTGGCCAAGGCTAAGGAATATTTGGCTGCCTGGGGCGGCGATCCGGCGACCATCAAGCTGGACATGATCTGCTCCAATGACACCAAGCGCCGTGCAGCTGAAGTTATTCAGGCGAACCTCAAAGAGATCGGTATCACAGCCAACATCGTTTCGATGGACCTGGCCACCTACCTCTCCGAGACCGCGGCTGGCAACTTCACCGGCTTCATTGGCGGTTACACCACCAATAACATGATGAGCTTCCTGAATGGTGTGTTCCTCTCGGATAACATCAACGCCTCCAACAAAACTCGTACCAACGAGCCCGAACTGGACGCAATGATCCGCGAGTCCTTCCGCACCGTTGACCAGGACGAACGCGGCAAGATCCTCGAGGCAGCCACCATCTTCCTGAACAAGGAAACGCCTCAGATGCCCTTGTACCAGCCCTGGACCTTAAGCGCTCACAAGACCAACCTGCTGAATACCTTCATCACCGGCAGCGGCGGTTTTTGGGTGCAGGAATGGGCCTGGCAGTAAACTTTAGACTTTAGTACCTATTGATTCATACTCCCATCCCATATGGGATGGGAGTGTGTCATTCAAGACGTCTTACAGGAGTTTTCATGTGGAAGTACATCGGTAGACGAATTCTTGCACTTATTCCGGTCATCGTTGGGGTGACCCTCCTCGTTTATTTCATCATGAGTCTTGCACCGGGCGACCCGGTCAAGACTATCCTGGGAGAACAAGCCACTCCCGAAGCCATTGAATCCCTGCGCGAAGAAATGGGTTTAAATGACCCGATCATCGTGCAATACGTGCGCTGGTTCGGCAAACTGCTGCAGGGAGATTTGGGCTTGTCTTACAAATCGAAAGATTCGGTTTCCATGGAGATCGCTTCGCGAATACCCACCACGCTGAAGCTTTCTTTCTCTGCGATGACGATCGCCATCCTTTTCGCCATACCATTGGGCATCATCGCGGCGGTCAAGCAAAACAGCATCATTGATGGGGCGAGCATGTTCCTGGCTTTGTTGGGGGTTTCGATCCCGATCTTCTGGCTGGGGCTGCTCCTGATTTTGTTATTTTCACTGCGTTTGGGCCTCTTGCCCAGCGCCGGAGCCCAATCCTGGAAGAGTTTCATCTTGCCAGGCATTGCTCTGGGCTTCCATAGCATGGCCTCCATCGCGCGCATCACGCGCTCCTCGATGCTGGAAGTCATCCGTCAGGACTACACGCGGACTGCCCGGGCCAAGGGCCTGCCCTACCGCGATGTGATTCAAAAACACGCTCTGCGCAACGCGCTTATCCCCACTGTTACGGTGGTAGGTTTGCAAATGGGCGCCCTGCTCTCCGGTTCGGTGCTTACTGAAACAGTGTTTTCACTGCCGGGGATTGGGCGTTATATGATCCAGTCCATTTCCGGCCGGGACATTCCGGCGGTTTTGGGCTGCATTGTGGTGTTCACCCTTACGTTCTCGGTGGTGAACCTGATCGTGGACTTGCTCTACGGCTTTATTGACCCGCGCATCCGGGCCCAATACTCATAAAGGAGGGCGAAATGACAACACAAGCAACCACTGTTGACGCAGCCGCCCTAACCAAGAAATACAAAAAACAAAGCCAGTTCAGCGAAGTTTGGCGCCGCTTGCGCAAGAACAAAGCCGCCATGCTGGGCCTGGCGATCATGATCCTGCTGGTTGGTCTGGCACTGGCTGCGCCCTTGATCTACGACTACGATGGGGACGTGATCAGCCAGAACATCAAAAACCGCTTGCAGCCGCCTTCAGCAGCGCACCCCTTTGGCACAGACGAAATGGGCCGCGAGATCCTGGCCCGCGTGATCTGGGGGGCGCGCACATCGCTTTCGATCGGCTTTACGGCTGTGCTTTTTGCCTTGATCGTTGGCGGCACTCTGGGCGCAATATCGGGCTTTTATGGCGGCATTGTTGATAACGTGATCATGCGCATCATGGATATCTTCCTTGCTGTTCCGGGAACGCTGCTGGCGATCACCATCGCGGCAGCCCTGGGACCCAGCACGATCAACCTGATCATTGCCCTCTCCATCAGCAGCGTACCGGGTTTCGCGCGTATTGTGCGCGGCTCTGTGCTGACAGTGCGGGATGTGGAATACATCGAAGCCGCCAAAGCCATTGGGGCCAGCAACGGACGCATTTTGCTGCAGCATGTCATCCCCAACAGCCTCGCCCCGGTAATCGTGCATACCACCCTGAACGTGGCCACCATCATCCTGACCATCGCCGGCCTGAGCTTTTTGGGCCTGGGGATTTCGGCGCCGACGCCGGAATGGGGCGCCATGCTTTCCAGCGGGCGCACCTACCTGCGCAATGCCTCGTATTACACGATGTTCCCCGGCCTGGCGATCATGACCACGATTTTGGCTCTCAACCTTTTGGGTGATGGCCTCCGCGACGCGCTCGACCCGCGCTTGAAGTAAGGTGGCATTATGAGCGAAGACAACAAAGATTTAATGCTGAATATTGACAGCCTCTACGTTGAGTATCGGACTGACGATGCCATCGTAAAGGCCCTGAACGGTATGAGTTTGCAGATCCGCCATGGCGAGACCCACGGCCTTGTGGGGGAAACCGGCGCGGGCAAAACCACTACCGGCCTGGCAATCATGAAACTGATCCCGGATCCGCCTGGTGTTGTGGTCTCGGGCGATATCCAGTTGAACTATCTGGATGTGCAAAAAGCCACCGAGAAGCAGATGGAGCACGTGCGCGGTTCTGTGGTTTCGATGATCTTCCAGGACCCAATGACGTCGCTCAACCCGGTGATGGTCGTTGAGGACCAAATTGCCGAGGTATTTGAGCAGCACGAGAAAGTAAACCACGCTGAAGCGATCAAACGCACGCACGAGATGCTTGAACTGGTTGGCATTCCGGCTGAACGCGGCAAGGAGTACCCGCATCAATTCAGCGGCGGCATGAAGCAGCGTGTGGTGATTGCGATGGCTTTGGCCGGCTCTCCCGGGCTGATCATCGCTGACGAACCTACCACAGCCCTGGATGTGACTATTCAGGCCCAGGTGCTGAAGATGATGAAAGACCTTAAAGACCGCCTGGGCACTGCGATGCTGATGATCACCCATGACCTGGGTATTGTGGCTGAGATTTGCGACAAGGTAAGCGTTGTTTATGCCGGCCGGGTGATCGAACACGGCACCCTGGAAGACATCTTTGACCGGACCCGCCACCCCTACACGGAGGGTTTGTTCAACTCGCTGCCGAACCTGCGAGACCGCAAGGCCATGCTTAAGCCCATCAAAGGGCTGATGCCGGACCCAGCCAATTTACCCGGCGGCTGCCCCTTCCATCCGCGCTGTAACTATGTGATGGATATCTGCAGTACCGAACGCGCGCCGCGGGTGTACCGCACTGAAGAGCATTATGTTGCCTGCCACCTCTATAATGCTGACAACATCCAGCAGGGAGGGATGATCCAACGTGACTGACACACTCCTGGAGGTAAGAAACCTCAAAAAGTACTTTAAAACGCGCCGGGGCATGCTGCATGCCGTGGATGATGTGTCCTTTAACATCGACAGGGGCAAGACCCTGGGTGTGGTGGGCGAATCGGGCTGTGGTAAAAGCACCACCGGCCGGGCGATCCTAAGGCTTTTGGAGCCAACTGCCGGCAGCATCCTGTTTGAAGGCAAAGACCTTGCCCGCCTGAACCCCAGGGAATTACGGGAAGCACGCAAGGACCTGCAGATCATTTTTCAGGACCCCTTTGCCAGCCTGAACCCGCGCAAAACCGTGAGCCAGACGATCATGGAACCCATGATCATTCATGGCATCGGCGAGGATAACAACGCCCGTATGGAACGCGTGCTGGAGATCATGGGCATTGTTGGCCTGGCGGAACGTTTTGTAAACACTTATCCGCATGAGCTAGATGGCGGACGTCGGCAGCGTATCGGCATCGCCCGGGCGCTGGCCCTGGGGCCGAAGTTCGTTGTTTGCGATGAACCGGTGAGCGCGCTGGACGTCTCGATTCAGGCGCAGATCTTAAACCTGATGAAGGAACTGCAAACCCGCCTGGGCCTTACCTATATGTTCATCACCCACGATCTCTCCGTGGTGAACCACTTCAGCGATGATATCGCCGTGATGTACCTGGGCAAGATCATCGAAATGGCGCCTTCAGACCAGCTTTTTGCCACCCCGATGCATCCGTACACTCAAGCCTTGCTCTCTGCCATCCCGGTGCCGGATATCCACCATAAGAACGAGCGGATCATCCTGCGCGGCGAGATCACTTCGCCAATTGAACCCAAGCCCATCTGCCGCTTTGCCAACCGCTGCAATTATGCTTTTGACCGCTGCCTGGCGAGTGAACCGCCTTTGATCGAAGTGCGGCCGCGCCATTTTGTAGCCTGTTTTCTGCATGATCAGCCTATGAGCGAGACGGTGAATGTAACGCTTGAAGAACCCCTGCC
>DHPL01000025.1:10274-17062 GCA_002407905.1 Anaerolineaceae bacterium UBA5365 | reverse complement strand
GAAGCCTAGCATTCTTAATAATGAAAAATGCGCCCGGAATTTTTTCCGGGCGCTTTGTTTTACCGAAAAAGTAAGGCTTAGAGAACGGCTTCCACGCTCATCTCTGGGAAGAATTGGCGGATAGTGCCGGTGACCCAGCCCTGCAGGGTAACAGGCAGGAGCGGGCAGTCTTCGCAGGCGCCGCCCAAACGCACCTTCACGATCTTGCCTTCAATGGCCACGAGCTCCACCGAGCCGCTGTGGTATTGCTCGATGTAAGCGCTAATCTGGTCAATCAAACCGGCTATTTTTTCTTCAAGGCTGTAATCGGGGGCGTTTTCGCTCATGCTGGGCTCCTTTAACTCTATCATCTAAATCTTATCATAGGCTGAGCGTGGTATTTGGGCATAGGCTGAGCTTACTGGGCAGAAAGGGTAAAATACAGATACTTTCGAGCAATCAGGAGGCCAGATGAAAATCGCGATCACTACCGACCACGCAGGCTTTGATGCCTTGCGGGAAATCAAGGAATATTTACTCGCAGAGGGTCATGAGATCGTTGATTTTGGGCCGTGCTGTTTTGATGCTGAGGACGATTACCCGGATCTGATCTTTCCGGCTGCTCAGGCAGTTGCGGCCGGGGAGGTGGAGCGAGCGATCATCATGGGCGGCTCCGGCCAGGGCGAGGCAATTGCGGCCAACCGCTTTAAAGGCGTGCGCTGCGCATTATTCTACGGGCCAGTCAAGGCTAAAACGGCAATTGATGCCTCCGGCACAGCCAGCGACGACCCCTTTGAGATCGTGCGCCTTTCGCGCACCCATAACAATGCCAATGTCCTATCGCTTTCCGGCCGTTTCATGACCCTAGATGAGATGAAACAGGCCATCGCAATCTGGCTGAGTACGCCTTTTACCGATAAAGGCCGCCACTTACGCCGCACGATCAAACTCAATACTTTTGGGGAAGGCGCTTCAAACCGCTAAGACCATCATTTACCTTTACTCCTGATCAACCGCTCGTTACCGCGCGCGGTTTGACATTCGCTTAGAAAAAACTGGCATAGAGGATGCAACATTCAGGGCTAAAACTTTAAGAAGCAAGACTATGCCTAGAATTTTACGTGTGCAATTATTCTTTATTGTTCTAGCCCTGATCATCGGCGCCTGCCAGCCTAAGCCCGAGGCGATTCCCTTACCGACTGCTGAGCCTTTGCCAACCATTGGCATCCCGCTACCCACTGCGACAGTTCCAGCCATCCCAACGGCGACCTTTGTGCCTAATCCCACACCGGTGCCATGTTCCCAGCCGGGCACCTTTTATGAGGACGAGTACCCGAGCCCCTATCAGGAGTATGAGCCTAAGTTCAATATTTACCTGCCGCCCTGTTATGCCGAAAACACGGATATGCGGTATCCATTGCTTATTCTCCTGCATGGGTCTTATGGGGATTACCGCACCTGGGGGGTTCTGGGCCTTGCCAAACAGATGGACGCATTGATCGCCCAGGGGATGCCTCCTTTTATTGTTGCCATGCCCACCATCCCCTACGCTGAAGACCTGGGCCGGGTTTTGAACACTACCGCGCTCGGGGAAGAACTCCTGGGTTACCTGGATACCCATTACCGCACCCTGCCTGAAGTGAAGTATCGGGCATTGGGCGGGCTTTCTTACGGTGCCCTGTGGACCCTGCGCCTTAATGATGAAATCCCCGGCACCTGGGGAAAACTGGGTCTGCACTCCACCGCGATGAGTGCAGTGGAGACCAACCTTTTGGCAGCCAATATTGCCTTACGTATGCCGGATGTCCTGCCTAAAATATGGGTGGATTGCGGACGCAACGATGAATACGTGGGGGCTTGCATCGATACAGATATCTTGCTATCGCAGCATAAGATCAGGCATGAGTTTAAGCTGAATAACGGCAACCACATGCTGCCGTATTGGGAGAAAGAACTGCCTAATTACCTGCTCTGGTACGCCAAGGGCTGGGATAACGCCCAGGAAAAAGCAGCGGAGTAGGTCGGTCCCGTCAAACTGGCAGGAATTAAGCGCGGCTTTTATACTTGCCCTGTGAAACTATATTTAACAGGTATTGCCCTGCTTTTGGTATTAAGTCTCGCGGCGTGCGGGCCCATGGCTTTTACAGGCCTGCAGGGTATTCCTAAGGCAACGCAGGTACATAGTATAAGGCTAGCTGAACAGCCAGGCGCCCAGGCCCAGGAACCGCAGGAGTGTACAGAGACATCAGGGACCTGGGAAGATAAACGCATCAGCGTCTATCTCCAGGGCGAATGGGGCGATTTGGAATATCACATTTACCTTCCCCCTTGTTACACAAACGGGGAGGAGCGTTACCCCATCTTGCTGCTTTTGCATGGTTTTTACGCCAGCGGTACCAGCTGGGAAGAGCTGGGGCTGGTGGAAGCGCTCGATCGCTTGATCAGCCGGAGGCAAATTTCACCAATGATCGTAGCAGCGCCAACACTGCCAGACCTGATCAACCCCCAACTGGAAGCCAACCAGCGCGCCCTGCAAAACGGCCTCTACCAACACTTGCTGAAAGCTTATCGCGTCAAGGGGGAAAGCGACGCCCACGCCATCGGCGGATATTCAATGGGCGCGAGTTGGGCGATCTATCTCGCCACGAGTTACCCCCAGGCTTGGGGGCGGCTGGGTTTGCACAGTCCGGACTTGCGGATTGAGGAAATCAACCGGCTGAGCAGTTTGATCAGCGCTATAGATCCGGCGCCAGCGGTCTACCTGGATTCTGGAATGACCGATGCCGCCTTTCCCGCGGCGCAGACCCTGCATCAGGTGCTTGAAGGCAGTAAGGTTGAACATGATTGGCATCCCGGCGATGGCGGGCACACGGAGGAGTATTGGCAGGGTAAGCTGCCGGACTACTTGCTTTGGTACGCAAAGGATTGGTAAGGGCTGTAAACGGGGCTGAAAGGGCACCAAAGGCGATATCCGCATCAATCGTCTTGCCCTTTCGGGTAAAATTAATCTACTAACTGCATCGTTACGATCGCTTACACGAAAGGAAATCCCTATGTATCAAAAATTGATCTTGATTGGCAACCTTGGCCGCGACCCTGAAATGCGCTACACGGCCGATGGAAAACCAGTTACTTCCTTTAGCATGGCTACCAGCCGCCGCTTTAAAGACCGGGATGAAACCACCTGGTTCCGGATCTCGGTATGGGGCTCGCAGGCGGAATCCTGCAACCAGTACCTGCACAAGGGCAGCCGGGTTCTTGTGGAAGGCCGCCTGGCGCCAGATCAGGCCACTGGCGCCCCTAAAGTGTTCCAGAAACGGGACGGCACCTGGGGTTCGTCTTATGAGGTTTTTGCTGAATCTGTACGCTTCCTGACGGCCAAGGGCGAAGATACCGGCCCGGACGGCGTTGAAGATCTAAGCGATGACGACATTCCCTTCTAGGTCAGCATGCCCGAAATGAGACCTTTGGAACTGCGCCTGCCAGCCGACTTGCAGGCGCAGTTCATCAATATGGTGCGCATCTCGCATACGCCCGGCGAGTTTGTGCTGGATTTTGCGGCCATTCTGCCCGGAGTGAGCGACCCGCAGGTGAGTTCCCGCATCGTGCTTTCGCCCTTGGGGCTCAAACTGATGCAGCAGGCAATCAACGAGAATCTGCGGCGCTACGAAGCCAGCTTTGGCGAAGTTCGCCTGCCGCACAACCACACCCTGGCGGACGATCTTTTTAAACCCAGGGGGAACCAGAACCCGCCGGAGGGGCCTGATGGACAAGCTTGACAGCATCTGTGAGCGTATCCGGGCGGATTTTGACCAACGTACCGCCCTGCGCGATGCCGCTCTGGCCAAGGCCCGCGAGTTGACCCGGCACGCGTCCCTGGCGATTCGGGCCATCCATCGGGAGGAAGAAGGCGAGGCGCGCAAGGAACTTGCCGCCGCGACCACTCTGGCCAATGAAATGCGCGAGCGCCTGAAGGAATATCCTGACCTGTATTTCGCTGGTTACACCCAGGACGCGCTGAAGGAACATGCCGAAGCAGCGCTGACCGTGGCTTTGATCCGCGGCGAAAACCTGCCGACCCCCGAAGACCTGGGCGTGGAATACCCGGCCTGGCTGAACGGGCTTACGGAAACCCTGGGCGAATTGCGCCGCCGCTGCCTGGATTTGCTGCGCCCGGGTTACAGCAACGAAGTTGAACGGCTTTTGGCTGCCATGGACGACATTTTCACCCAGCTGGTAACCATGGATTACCCGGATGCTGTGACCGATGGCCTGCGCCGGCGGACGGATATGGCCAGGGGGATCATCGAACGCACACGCGCGGATATCACCGTCGCGTTCAGGCAAAACGAGTTGGAAGCCGCCCTGGAACGCCTGAGCAGGAAATTGCCTGAAGAATAAGACTCGGCAATCTTCTGAATTCTATAAACTCAGCAGCAGCCATGTTTCATGGCTGCTGCTCTTTGTGCTTCTAGGCGGTCGAACTCTGAGGGCGCAGGGAAGAAACAATGCCTTGCGGATGGGGGAAAGGGTCAGACCCAAGCTGGTGCCCAAACATGCGATAATTAGGGCATGCGTAAGGTAAGAGCATCGGAATTGGGCACCTGGGCGTATTGCCAGCGGGCGTGGGGTTACGCACGGCAGGGCAAGCCTAGCAACAATCAAAACGAGATTGCAAGCGGCAGCTTGGGGCATACCCGCCACGCGGCTGGGGTAAAAGCGGGCATCTTGCTGGCTTGGATCGCAGGGCTGGCTTTTCTGGCCGCGCTGATCATCTACTTAATCCAGGTGATCAAGTGAACCGCCTGCTTTTGGTATTCCTGGTAATCGGCCTTGTGGCTGCCCTTTGGGCTATGATGCTCCGCCGACGTACCGGAATACCAGCTGGGAGAGTAGTTCTTGCCGATAGCGCACTGTTCCAGCAACTCCCGGGTCCGTTGGTCGACGAAGAATGGGGCCTAGTGGGAAAGCCGGATTATGTGATCGCGGGCCGGGATGGTTCCTGGATCCCGATAGAGTATAAAAACGCTCAAGCGCCAGCCCAGCCTTATGCCGGGCATGTGCTGCAACTGGCTGCTTACTTGCGCCTGGCGCAGGTGCATCGCGGTCAACGCCCAACCCACGGGCTGATTCGTTACCGCAACAAGACTTTTCAGGTGAATTACAGTTCCGAATTGGAAACCAGGCTGCGAGAAGCATTGCAGGAGATGACCAATTGCTCTGCTGAAGCTGGCTTACCGCCCCGTTCCCATAATCACCCGGAGCGTTGCAGAGCTTGCGGCTATCGGCAGGAATGCGACCAGCGCCTCGTTTGAACTTTTTCCCAACCAAGCGAATAATTGCTGTTATGATTGATAAATCACATTTATTATATTAAAAGGGCTAAAGAGTTCTTGACCGTGTGTGCTTGTTTGTAAATTCATCACCGGGATGAAATTGCGACTGGAATGGTAGGTGCCTATGCTCACAGTCCGAAACCTGCTGGAAAGATTTCCGGATTTTTCTCTGCTGACAAACACAGAACTTGGTAAAGAAGTTTCCTCCGTTTCGGTGATGGACGCACCGGATATCGAGCGATGGATGAAGGGCGGAGAGTTCCTGATCACATCCGGCTTTACCCTGGTGAGCCGCATTGAAGAATTCGGGAAACTGATCCGCGATCTGGATGCCAGGAAAATCGCTGCCCTGGGGATCAAAGTAAGCCGATTTATGCACGCGATCCCTGCAGACATCCTGGAATTGGCAAATTCTCTCAACTTCAACATCATTGAGATACCGGAGCACTACGCCTTTACGGACATTATTAATCCGGTCCTGGCGGAGATCGTCAACAGCAGGTACCGGGAACTTACCGTTAACGAGGAGATGAACCGCAAGTTTCTTGAGATTGGCATTGCGGATATATCGTATGAAAAGATATTGAATCTGCTTTCGCGTTATCTGGGTGACCAGGTTTTTTACCTGAACGCCCGGAACCAGGAAATTCATAAAACGCAATTTTGCGATAAACCCCCGAGCATCCGGGAATTAAAGTCAGACGCTTACTCGAATTATGACATCGAGTATCAGCGGGTGCACTATGGAACCCTATTCGTCAAGGGAAATGCTTCCAGCTTTCAGGAACGGATGGCGATCACGCACGCGATCACGATGCTGCGCCTGAGCATTCAATCGATCCTTTCGTCCAAACGGTACGAAGAACAACGCCGGAATGACTTTCTTTCGGACCTGATTTTGAACAACATCCACAGCAAGGAAGAGATTGACTTCAGGTCTCAGGAGTATGGCTGGAAATTGGATGACGGGGTGTTTTGCGCCGTATTCAATGTAGACCCCAAAAAACCGGACACCCGGGTGAATTTATCCAGAAAACTACCGCACCAGCTGGAGTCCATCCGCCTGGCGCTGAAAGAACGCTGTAAAGATTGCTACTATGTAAGGTTCAGCAATTACATCGTCTTCCTTTTGGTGGGCATGAAGCAGCAAGCCCAGAAAAAGGCCTTTGTAGATATGCTGCCGGCATTGATTGAAGAGTTTGGCAGTCAGGAATTTTCGATAACGATAGGTGTTGGCAAAACCTACCCGGATATCAATCATTCCTGCAATAGTTATAACGAAGCCAAACAGGCTGTTTCTATCGGCCAGGCTTTGTTTGGCACAGACCAGTTCTACCTCTTTGACTCGATCTCGATCTACGATTTGTATACGCGGATGTCTGATGAAGAACTGGAGCGTTTCGTTTATTTGGATGCGGTTGAGATGCTGGACCAAACCGATCGGGAGACCGGGACGGATCACATCAGGACCTT
>DHPL01000025.1:1906-10083 GCA_002407905.1 Anaerolineaceae bacterium UBA5365 | reverse complement strand
TACAACACAATGAAAAACCGAACCGCGAAAATCAAGGAGCTGACCACCTGGCAGTTTGAAACGCGCGAAGAGAAATTCAACATCGAAATAGCCTTCAAGATCTTCCTGCTAACAAGGAAATCAAAAGTACATCTGACAAAGAAAAGAGTGTCCAACTCAGATATGTGAAGAATCCCCTCCTTTTGATAAAGTGGTTAAAAAAGGAGGCACTAATGTACAAAGCACCAGTAAATAAAGTCAAAATTCTCGCAAACATCACAAATAATGAATTACTTGAGTCCATCTTTCCTTTGAAGGTTGAAGGAAGATTCATCCTTAAGGATGGATACGTCGTTGATCCTAAAAATAATCTTGAGATGCAAACCGATATCGCCTTCCAAGGCGACAAGATCGTCGAAGTAGGGAGCATCGAGCCGGCAGCCGGGGATGTGGTCCTGGATTGTAAGGATTTGCTGGTCGTGCCGGGTCTTATCGACATGCACCTGCACCTTGGAGACCTGTTTGAAGTCACGACCAACCCCATTTTCGAAGCTGCAACCCATGGTATCACCTACGCCTTTTCACCTGGCGCGGGCAACACCCTGATGGCGCCTTCGCTCCTCGGGGCTGAGGTGGACAGGGGCTTGCCGATCAACCTGGGTGTGTACCTGGGTGCGTCCAACGTTTTGGCAACCTGCATGGATACCGGCGAGCTGGCGGCCTTCTTCCGCGGCGAGTGTGCCGACGAGGTCGCGGGCACCAAAATGAGCCGCAATCCCTTCACGCTTTCCACGGGCAATCTGGTCATGGGCATTAAGGACCATATGGGCCACTACATCATGGATGATGAAAAGCTGAACAAAGTGTTCGATGTGACATCCCAAGCCAAGATGTTGTTCATGTCCCATACCCAGGACCCGGATCATTCCATGCGCCTGGCAAACCTTTCCAATGGCCGGCCATTCCACCTGGGCCATACAACCGCGGTGGCCTGCGGCACGCATGGCGACCCAGTGGAATCGATGAAGAGGATGATCGATCTGTGTAAAGAAGAGCACATCACGGGTGAGTTTGTGACCACGATGCTGCGCGAAAACCGCGGCTCCCGCGAAGGCCTGCTGATGGATAAGGTCGCGCAGGATGTCGCCTATCAGGCACTTTCGGACAAAATTGTAGACATTCTCATTTCCGATGGCCAGAACGATGCCACGATGAAGGGCTTTGGCGATTGCCGCGACAACATCCCGTGCATCCTGGAGCTGGTTGAAAAGAAAGTGCTGAGCCTCTCCGACGCAGTGGCTACCATGACCTGCAACCCCGCGAAACTCTTCTACAAACGCACCGGTGTGGCCTGGTGGGACGAGAAGGTTGGCCATTTGGGTGTGGGTGCTCTGGCTAATATCACGGTTATCGATCGCAGCAATAAGAGCATGATGTACACGATCTGCAACGGCGAGATCACCGGCTTTGAAAAGCGTGTTGTTCGCCGCGGCATCGGTGCCGGCGGATTGGTGACCAAGTCTGGCATGGTCAGGAAGACTGGCGTTGGCGATATCACTCTTTACTCTGTAAAGCGCTGATCATGAGCCTCAGTCGATTGACTGAAATACTAAAACTACTGATCGAAGTAGATACAACGAATCCCCCTGGGAACGAGAAAGGGATTGTAGTTTTACTGCAATCCCTTCTGAGGGGGGCTGAGCTCACTGAATTCAAACATGACGAGAAGCGGTCTTCCCTTCTGGCTGAAATTGGGCCAATGAGGGGAGACCGCCCCACCCTAACCTTCATCGGTCACATGGATACGGTTCCGTTCTCTCGGGAAAACTGGTCCTACCATCCTTTAAAGGCCACTATCGAGGCCGGCAGGATGTATGGGCGCGGTTCTTCAGACATGAAAAGCGGCCTGGCGTGCATGGTTCATCTGGGCGAGGCGTTCCTTCAGAACCCTGAGCTCTTAAAGGCCAATCTCCGCCTCATATTTACGGCAGACGAAGAGGCTGGCGGGATAGGTATGCGGGTGCTGATCGAAGAAAACGTGGTCAGCCGGGGTGAACTGCTGATCATCCCTGAGCCGACACAGATGGCTGTGGCTTATGAGGAAAAAGGCGCGTTTTGGTTCGAGCTGGAAGCCTTTGGAAAAGCTTCGCACGGGTCAGCGCCGGAGTTAGGCTGTAACGCTATCGATTCCATTTACCTGTTCAAAGCAGCCCTGACGCGAAAAATATCCGCGGAGAACAAACTGGTTGGTCCAACCACCCTCTCCCTCAACCGGATCAGGGGTGGGAATAAAGTGAATGTTGTCCCGGATTATGCCATAGCGGAGTTCGATTTGCGTTACCCGCCCGAACTAAGCATGGAGCAATTAACGAAGGCGCTGGAAGAATCTGCTGCCGAGACGGCCGTTGAAGGCTGTGAAACCCGCTTTAAGATCCTCAATCATCGCCCGGCGCTGGCGAATAATCAGAGCCGGCTTAAAAGCCGGATTCAAAATGCGATGGCTGATTTGGGCTTCGAGTACAAGGAGATCGGCGTTCGTTACTATACGGACCTTTCCAGTTTTGAGAGTTTGGGTAATGAATTCGCGATCATCGGTCCCGGTATTTCCGACCAGGCCCATGTGGAAGATGAATACCTTGAGATTCGATCATTAAAAGATACCTATGAGCTGTATGTAAATTTGTTGACTAAGGAGTGGCCAAATGAATACTGACAAGCAATTCAAGTTGGGTTCTGTAGTCGGCCTGTTGATCAACCTCCTGATCGGTTTCGCGCTTTATTTTCTGGTGAGCGCGATCCAAAGGGTGGGAACGGTACTGGACTACAACCAAATCGTCCAAACTGTGACGAGCAATACATCGTCCAAGCTCGTCTGGTTCTTCATGAACTTCACCGAGCCGCAATTCTATGCTGGTTTGTTCTCGTCGCTTTTCATCATTGTTGGAGGCATCATCGCCTGGGTGCTGGATAAAACGAATTCTAAATTCGCCGGATTTCCGGTTTCGTATTCCAGTAATATGTTCCCCTGGGTGCTTGCATCGCAGCTGCTGAGCCTAACGCTCACCATCTTTGTCTTCAACTTCACCCGCTATTTTGACCAGGGGTTCACCTGGCTGCCCACATTCATCACGGTTGTGGGTATTGCCCCCGCATTGATGCTGCTCTATGGGCCAGGCTTGGAAAAACTGCTTACCGTTTCGCTCCTGGCATCACTGGTCAGCTTCCCAACCGCCCACTGGCTCAACCAGACCATTATGCCCATATTGGAGATCCCGGGTGTGGTGGCGAACGTTTCTACGATGGCCATCACCGGTATCATTGTTTGCGCCATCGCCAAGGCATTGCCCTGGATGAAAAAGACCGACGCGCCAGCCCTTGAGAGGAAGAACCGGCCTGCGGACGATTTGGATAGCCCGCTCTGGGCTGTCCGGCGAGCCTTCGCGGACTTTTCCGAGCCGCAATTCTACGGCAACGAACTGGCTGGCTTATTTGTTGTAGCTGGTGTGCTGGTGGATAGTGTAGTGAATGTAAACCATCCAGCGTATGGTTCCGGCGTTGTTCCCGGGATCTTGCTAAGCCAATTTGTGGCTGCTGGTGTTGGCATTTTCCTGTACAGCCAGAAGTTTAAAGACCAGGGCTGGTATGCCACCTACGTTCCGGTGGTCAGTGCGGCACCAGGTACGGTGCTCCTCTTGGGCGGCACACTCCCCGTAGCTATCCTGGCTGGAGTTCTGGGTGGGATCATCGGAGCCCCCCTGGCGGAATATCTTTACAGCCGCCTGCCCGAGGGCTACCACATTACGATCGGCAATGTGGCTTCGATGGCCATAACCACGATCATGGTTTCGATCGTGCTCAAGTTTCTGCTCTTCTAGACAAATTGCTCGAAGAAAAACCCGGCGCTCTAACGCCGGGCTTTTCTATTTGGTACGAGTGCTGATCTTAAACCCGGCTGGACCGTCTAGTCTTTCCCTGGGCTTTAGGTTACAATCCGTTGAAGTAAGAGCTTTCTTGCCCCGCTGTACAGGAAACCGCCCCGAGGCCCTGGATTGATCAGTTTCGAGACCCCTGGAGGAAAGATGGCCGACAAGAAGAAAGACAAGAAGGATAAGAAAGACAAGAAAGATAAGAAGGACAAAAAGAAGGACAAGAAGTAAGCGTCCGCCAATAACAGGCTGCACTGCAAAGAGCAGCCTTTTTTTATTCCCTAAATACTCAGATTGACCTGGCCTCATCCAATGCAAATATAAAGCCTTTAACGCAATAAGCAGCGGTTATACCCGCGCTCTGGGGGCTAGGCGTAGTGCGGGCCTAGAGACGGCCGGCGCTTTGTAAAACCTGCAGGACCCGCAGCGTCACCCATTTGCTGGGCTTTCCTTTGCTGCCCAAGCCAGGGAAAGTGCGTGAGCCATAGGCGTATTCCTGCAGGAAATAGCCCTCAGGCTGACGTTTGCTTTCAATGAAATCCAATAGCTGTTGAACCTTTGTGTGCCGGGCATGGCCTAAGGCAGTCAACCCCTCTGCAATCTGCAGAAGATCGGTTGCGTAGTAAAGCGGGAAGGCTAAAGCCTTCCAGCGGGGGTCCTGTTTCCCCTCGGGTGTTTTGGACCAAGGCGCGTCCAGTAGGTCGGTATTCAGGAAGAACGCGGTAGTGGCCTCTATGGCCGCGGTAATCTCATAACTGCGTTGATCAACCGGCCACGCGCTTAGCGCCAGCAAGGCTTTCGCCGCGGCCCAGCCGCAAGGCAAGCCATAACTGGCGCGGCATAGAAAACCAGGCCCAATTTTGTAGCCATTGTAAGCACGGGCCTGCCCCCGGCTGCCATATGGGGCAAAGCCTGTGCCGGTGATTGTGCAGGCCAGAAAGTCCATCGCTCCGGCGAGGCGTTCCGGCTCAACACCCAAACGCAATAGCGCATAGAGCATGTTCCCTTGCAGGCAATCGATGGTACCCCTGGCAGCTGTACGGGTAAGGAATTGATCAGTGAACAGGGCGTTGGCCAGGTAATAATCTGCTGCTTTTTGCACACGGATATCCTGGCTGACGTGCGCACCCAACTGGGCCAGGAGCAGTAAAGCCCAAACCGTGCCCGTGAATTTGGGGCCGTAGCCGGGTCCAGGCTGCTCCCAATAGGCTTCAGGCTTTTGCCGGGAGAGTACTGTAGCGATGGGCCCCGAGGCGTAGGCGGCCAGGCGGGCGGCCTCCAGGTCCGTCGGGGCTGCCTTCAAGCAAGGAAGCGCAGCCAGCGCCATAAAACGCGGGCCGGGATCAGCTGGGTCGAGCAGCCACTGGGTCAATTCAGCAGGGATATTCATCACAGAACCTCACCATTGGAAAATTTGCTGCAATTATAAAACCTTGAATCAAGGGAGTGATATACTCAAAAAATCTGACGGGCCATTGAATTCTCTTATTGATCGAGTCCTTGGAACAACTTTATCTCAGATTCTCTCACTCACCAGTTCTGGCATAAAACTTGCGATATTCCGGGAAGTATATTTTTTTTTTGCAGGACCGGTGCAAAGCAAACGCGAAGCACCGATAGCAGTGACCTCCCCGCTGAAATAGCGCGCGGAACCCAAGTCTTGGAGGAAGAGATGTTTAGAAAATTTGCAGTCATTATTTCTCTCGTCCTTGCCGCAGCAATGCTGGCAAGTTGTGCCCAACCCACAGTGCCTACGGCTGCCCCGCCTGTGAGTGCTCCCGCGGCAGTTGAACTGCCCGAGAAACTAAGCCAGGCTGGCAAGATCGTTGTGGGTACCTCTGCCGATTATCCGCCATTCGAGTTTTTGGATGCCCAGGGCAATAAAACTGGCTTCGACATCGAATTGATGACTAAATTGGCTGAGCGCATGGGCCTTAAACTGGAATGGGCAGACATGCCCTTCGATTCGCTGGTGGCAGCGGTTCAGCAAGGTAAACTGGATGCCTCCATATCCGCTTTTAACTATAGTGAAGAGCGCGATGAGCAGGTGGATTTCAGCGTGCCGTACTACTCCAGCACCGATGCCTTTGTGGTGGGGAAAGGCTTCTCCGGAGCAATCACTAAACCGGAGGATGCCGCCCATTACAAGATAGGCGTCCAGAGCGGTACCGTGCAGGATGGCTGGCTGACCTCAAATCTGGTGGAAACCGGGCTTCTGCCGGCTGAAAACCTGAGCCGCTATGAGCGCGCGGAACAAGCCTTTATGGACCTGGCAACCGGACGTATTGTGGTTGTTATGGCAGATGAGGTGGCTGTGAAGGCCTTCATGGAACAAAACCCTGACCTGCAGATCGTGTTCTCGGCGGAACTGTCAACGGGGCCGATGGCCATCGTTGTACCTGAGGGCGATACCGTCCTCAAGACTGCTTTCGATACCCTGATCAAGCAACTGCAGAGCGAAGGCTTTGTGGACGAATTAGCCGAAAAGTATTTTAAGTAGCTCGGAGAAAATCGGGCAGGTACTGCCTGCCCGTATAATCCTGACTGATGAACGCGGCTAACTTTTTACAGTACATTGCCAGCGGAACTGCGTACACTCTGGGTGTCACCTTGATCGCCCTGCCATTGGGCTTGTTGATCGGGCTTGTGTTGGCGCTGGTGTATGTGTACGGCGGCAAGGCAGGCTCCAGGTCAATGCAGGCGTATAGCATTGTGCTGCGCGGCATTCCTCCCATTGTCTTGCTCTTCATTCTTTACTTCGTGGTCAGCGGTGCGATCAACCTGAGCCCTTTCACGGCCGGGGCTCTGGCCCTTGGGATCGTGTCCAGCGCGTATCAGATGGAGATCATCCGCGGGGCGATCCTCAGCGTGGATGCGGGACAAATGATGGCCGCCCGGGCGGTGGGCCTCAGCCGGCTTGAAGCCATCCGCAGCGTTGTCCTGCCCCAGGCTTTTCGGCACGCCATTGCCCCGTGGTCCAACGAAGTTGCGATCGTGATCAAGGATTCATCCCTGGTTTATGCCCTGGGCGTTCCCGAAGTGCTGCGCCGGGCACAGTTGATCGGCGCCAGCAACCAAAATTACCTGCTGGCTTATGGGGCTGCAGCCACGATCTATTTCATCCTGGTTTGGCTGGCGAATAAGAGCCTGGTTGGGCTCGAAAAGCGCCTGGCCATCCCCGGGAGCCATTGAGGACATATGGACGAAGCAATTCTGAAGATCCGCCAGCTCAGGAAGCATTATGGAGAGAACCTGATTTTCCATGACATCGATCTGGATGTGGCGGAAGGCGAAACCATCGTGATCATCGGCCCCAGCGGTACGGGTAAAAGCACCCTGCTGCGCTGCATCAATTTGCTGACGCACGCAGACGGGGGCGAGATCTGGCTGGATGGGCAGCGGATCAACGCCCCGGGCGTGGATGAGGACCTCGTGCGCCAGCAAATTGGAATGGTCTTTCAGAATTTTCTGCTTTTCAACCACCTTACGGCGCTCGAGAACGTTAAACTGGGGTTGACCAAGGTGAAGAAAATGAAGGATGCCCAGGCTACCCAAAAGGCCCTGAGCGAGCTGCAGCGGGTGGGCCTGGCAGACAGGGCGCACCACTACCCTGGGCAGCTCTCGGGCGGCCAGCAGCAGCGGGTTGGAATCGCCCGGGCTCTGGCGATGGACCCGCGGATCATGCTTTTTGATGAGCCAACCAGCGCGCTGGACCCGGAATTGATCGGGGAAGTGCTGGGCGTAATGCGCCAGCTGGCTGAAGAAGGTATGACCATGCTCTGCGTAACGCATGAGATGGGTTTTGCCCGGGAAGTAGCCGATAAGATCGTATTCATGGAAAAAGGCAGCATCGTAGAGCAGGGCAGCCCGGAGGACCTGATGTACCGGCCGGAGCACCCGCGCACCCGCGAATTTCTCTGGAAGATCACGGAGCTGTATGGGCAGCAGCAGGAGGGTGCGCCGGCCGATGGTTTTGAGGCAGAACCAGCCTGGAAACCTAACGAGGACGAGGTTTGAACGCGGTACTGGAGATCCTCAAACGTTTTTGGCCAGACTTGCTAGCCGGAGCCGGCGTAACGCTGGAGCTTACACTGGTTGGGTTGATTGGCGGTTTCGCGCTCGGGCTGGCCCTGGCATTGGGGCGCGTATTTGGCCCAGCCTGGCTGCAGAAATTGAGTAATGCCTACGTTTCCGTCTTCAGAGGCACGCCGCTTCTGGTGCAGCTTTTCATCATCTACTACGGCTTGCCCAGCCTGGGATTGGTACTGGACG
>DHPL01000025.1:0-1778 GCA_002407905.1 Anaerolineaceae bacterium UBA5365 | reverse complement strand
GGGATTGGTACTGGACCAGCGCATGGCGGCCTACCTGGCCCTGGGGTTGAACAGCGCGGCGTATCAGGCGGAGTACCTGCGCGGTTCCTTGCAGGCCATCGGCGATACGCAGATGATGGCCGGGCGCGCGGTGGGTTTGAGCAAGTGGCAGACGATCCGGTTTGTGGTTTTACCCCAAGCCTTGCGCCTGGTTTTGCCATCCTGGAGCAATGAACCCATCGCCCTGCTTAAGACTACGGCGGTCGTTTTCTTGATCGCCGTTCAGGACCTGATGGCGCAGGCCAAGCGCGCGGCAACTACCACCTATGACCCGATCAGCAGCTACATCGCCGCGGCATTGATCTACCTGGCGATGGTGCTTATGCTGGCATTGATCTTTGGTTATCTGGAGAAAAAGGCGCGCATCCCCGGCATGGAGATGGAAAAGCAGGCTTACTGAACAGCAGCGCCAGAATAAAATCTAGGTTTCCCGGCTGCTTTAATCCAACGCGCGCACAAAGTTTTCCTGGTCAATTGAACTAAATCCACTGGCAAGCAGGGAACCAATTGCGGGGCCATTGTTTTTATCGGTCCTTGCCGATAGCTGTTTCAGCTCTAAATGCCTGGCAAGGTCAAGCAGTAAAGCCAGGGCTTTCTGACCCAGGCCCTGGTTGCGTAAGCCGGAGCGGATACCCATCCCTATTGTGGCTGTACCATTGCGCCAATCCAGGTCTTGCAGGGCGATATCCCCAATGAGTTCAGAACCAGCCCATATGCCGTAGCGCATGTGCCGAAGCCCCTGATCTTCGTTTATCTGGGCGTGCCAGGCTGCGGGGTTGGGTACAGCGGGGTCCTGTGGAGCTGTAGTCTGGCCCTGAGCGCGGGCTTCGTCCTCCCACCAGGTCCAAATTCGGGTGCAATCTTCAAGACTTAGCTCCCGAAGTTTTATTGGGGAGTTTGGTGACATAGGCCAGCAGGCCGGCGCAGGGAGAGGCGAAACCATGGCGATATTCTAGTCCAGAATCAGGATGGAAATAAGGCCCAAAGCCAAGGTTCGGGCCCCGCGAGATCAGCCTGAATGGCAGGAATTCATTCCTGGGCCGCGAGCCACTCCTTAATTGTCAACTCGATCTCATCTCTGACTCTTCGAAAGACCTGCAAGCGCTCTTCTTCGCTGCCCTGCGCAGCTGCCGGATCATCGAAAGCCCAATGTTCAACCTTTAGAACGCCGGGCCAAATGGCGGGGCAATTCTTTTCTGCCTGACTGCAAACGGTGATCAATTGGTGAATGAAGACCTTGTTAAGGAACTCTGTAACGCTTTTACTCCGTGCTTCACTGAGGTCAACGCCTTTTTCGTGCATCACTTTGATTGTTAGCGGGTTTACAACCGAGGGTTCCAGGCCGGCACTATATGCTTCAATGCCCGGATGCCCGGCCTGGTTAAGGAATGCTTCAGCCATCTGGCTCCGCGCTGTATTACCCGTACATAGGAACAACACTCTTTTTGTCTGCATGTGCGCCTCCTCTTTGCAGATTATAGTAAAGTGCCAACCCGAGGGCATTTAAAAAGGGTGAACAAAAGGGGGATGGTAAACAATTATTTACACACAATTATCATTAATAACCCAATCAAACCCAGAGGTTTTATTGCTGTCAAAAAAATGCGATTTACGTCTGATATTTTGGGAGGATTTAACTACCCGCAATAGCGTTGACAGCCCTCGCCCCCTCGATTATCCTTAACGCGCGTTGGGCGGGCTCGGCACGGCGAAGACCTGCGAACCCCGTCAGGTCCGAG
>DHPL01000049.1:18638-18775 GCA_002407905.1 Anaerolineaceae bacterium UBA5365 | reverse complement strand
ATCCTCATGACCACCAACTGCATCATCCCGCTGAAGGATTCCTACCGCGAACGCATCTTTACCACCGGCATGACCGGTTACCCCGGTGTTCCGCACATCGCGGATCGGCCCGAAGGCGGCCATAAGGACTTTAGCGC
>DHPL01000049.1:14885-18321 GCA_002407905.1 Anaerolineaceae bacterium UBA5365 | reverse complement strand
CTTTGTGGTGATGGGCGGCTGCGACGGCCGGCATAAGGAACGCCAGTATTTCACCGATGTAGCCCTGGCCCTGCCCAAGGACACGGTGATCCTCACTGCCGGGTGTGCCAAGTACCGCTATAACAAGCTGGGCCTGGGCGAGATTGGCGGGATTCCGCGGGTTTTGGATGCCGGCCAGTGCAACGACAGCTACAGCCTGGTGGTGATCGCGCAGGCTTTGGCCGAGGCCTTTGGCTGCAGCGTGAACGAGCTGCCGCTTTCATTCGATATCGCCTGGTACGAGCAAAAGGCTGTGATCGTCTTGCTGGCGCTGCTTTCCCTGGGCGTCAAGAAGATCCGGCTTGGCCCCACGCTGCCGGCCTTCCTTTCGCCGAATGTGGCCGCGACCATCGTACAGGCCTATGATCTCATGCCCACCCAGGAGGCTGAAGCCGACGTGGCGGCAATGATGGCTGGCGCGTAACCCCAAGATTTTAGACAAAGGAGCGTGGAAGACCTTCTTCCACGCTTTTCTTTTGGGCAGGGGGTCAGGGGTTTTAAGGACCCAGCTAATTACTTATGAGAATACATATTCTCGATAGTCATAGGTGATTATTTTTGCGCATAGGCAATTGTAGCTTCATGAAGCCCCACTGAGGCAAAGATTGAAGCTGAAACACGCTATCAATTCTTCCGCTCAACTCCTCTTGGCTTGCGGAGGGTCAGAATGAGCGCGCAGGATGGCTCAGGTTAATTTAAGGCCGCACTTTTGCCCCAGGCCAGGGGGAGTTTTACGCTGACTGCAGGGTAAATTCACTGATCGTGCGGCAGATTCCAGCTACGTCCGTCCCGCGGGTAAATTCCAGGCGGACGCGGCCAAGGTTGGCGAACCAAAGGTCCAGCTCGCTATCGTTATCCAGAATGCCGGCAGTTTCTACTGAGAAAGCCTGGATCTTGGAATACGGCAATGTGGTGAAATCCTTTTTGGCCCCGGTGATGCCCTGCACGTTGATGGTAATAATACGCTTATTGGTAAAGACCACGCCATCGCGCAAGGCCTGAAACGAGGCGAGCAGCGTCTCACCTGGCAGGAAGAGCGGCGCAATCATATTCCAAAAAGAGCGATTGTCTACGGGCTTTAATTTGAATAAAACTTTATTGCTGAAATCGATCATTATCCCCTCCGGTATTCTTTTGACGACAATTTTACTCCCCACCGGTTTTCCGGAACACTAAGGGGCAGGTGCATTTATAATTACTTATGAGAATACGGTATGCCTGCAAGCGCTAAACCCCACCCTACCCCCCTGACTGCCCAGCTGGTTTGGGCAGAAGCCGGGCAGCCTTCCCCGGCCGAAGCTTACCTGAACACGCTCTCCCCCAGCGGCAGGCGCACGCAGGCCACGGCACTGGCCAACCTGGCGGGGATTTTTTCTGAAGGCAAATTGGACGACCCGCTGCAATTCGCCTGGCAGAACCTGCGCTACGAACAGACCTCCAGCCTGGCAGCTTACATGGTGGATATTGGCTACGCCAAATCCTCGGTGAACAAGCACCTGGTTGCGTTGCGCCGGGTGCTGGAAGAAGCCTACCGCCTGGGGCTTTACAGCGACCACAACAGCTACTACCAGGCGGCCGCGGTGCGCTCCCTGCGCAATGAAGCCCTTCCGCGCGGAAGGGCTTTGAAGGAAGATGAACTGCAAGCCCTGGTGGCGGCTTGCCTGGCGGACGAAGGCAACCCCAACCTGGGCGTGCGCGATGCAGCCCTAATCTCAACGCTTTATGTTGGCGCCTTACGCCGCCAGGAAGTTGTGGACCTGAACCTGGCGGACCTTTCCGTGGAGGAAGCCCGCCTGCGCGTTCAGGGCAAGGGGAGCAAGCGGCGGTACGTGTATCTTTCGCCTTCCGCGCTATTGAGTTTGCAGAGCTGGCTGGATTTGCGCGGCCGGCGACTGGGCCCGCTGTTTTGCCGGGTGAGCAAGGGCGGGAAAATCGTATTGCGCCGGCTGAGCCCGCAGGCCATCTACTACCTGCTTGGCCGCCGCGCGCTGCAGGCCGGCCTGGAGGCCTTCAGCCCGCACGACCTGCGGCGTACGGCCATCACTCATTTGCTGGACGCCGAAGTGGACGTGTTAACGGTGAGCGCGATTGCCGGGCATGCCTCCACCGACACGACCCGGCGTTACGACCGGCGTTCCGAGGAGAGCAAGCGTGCCGCCGCTCAAAAGCTGCGGGCGCCCCTGCCTCCAGGATCGCCAGATGATGGGCCGGGCCGGGAATCGGGCGATCTGAACGATCAGGCAAGTTCAAGCCGTTAAGAACGGCAGGTTTCAGGCCGGTACTCCAAAATTTCCCCAGGCTGGCAATCCAGGGCTTTGCAGATGGCATCCAGGGTGCTGAAACGCACTGCCTGGGCCTTCCCCGTTTTGAGGTTGGAAAGATTGGCCAGGGTGATACCCACCCGTTCAGAGAGCTCTGTGAGCGACATTTTGCGTTGAGCGAGCACTACATCCAGGTTCACGATGATCGCCATGCTACACCGTGAGGTCTACTTCCTGCTTGTAGCTCACCGCGTTCTGGAACAAGGCTGCCAGAAGCATAAAGAGGTTGCCCAGCATGAACGCGAGGGCCATCAGGCCATAAACATAGAGGTTGGTAATGGAAGAAGCCACGTTGGCCTCGGTGTAAACGCCAAGCAAGAGCAGCGGCAGAACCGCGCCAAAGGAAATCCAGGCGATCGCCCGCAGCAGCTTTACTGTTTGAGGCGCGAAGGCGATGTTCCGCCGGACGCGCTCCAGGAGCAGGAACCCCAGTACCAGGATGGCGGTGCCGGCTGCCAGCGCGCAAATGACCAGAAAAACTACTGGGCCGCGCATGTGGGCGAGCTCCGGGTAGTTCTGGGCATAGGCAACTGAATACTCAAGGCTGAAAGCCATCAGGTAGAGCAGGATCATGACCCCCAAGCCCACCCCCACTTGCATGATAATTGTGCGCAAACGATTCATTTCACCTCCGTCAATACCCGAAGTATAAATGATAATTTATCGTTTGTCAATATATAATTATCGTAATACGATAAGGTGCGCTCAATAAAGCAGGCTGATAAGTTCGTCCAGGCCGAAGTTCACGAAGTAATTCCCAATTTCCACGCCGCCCAGGCAAGCCCGCAGCGCTTCCGGCTCGTAGCGGCAGCCCAGCAGCTTTTGCTCCAGTTCGGCTACATCGCGCTGACCGAAAAAGTCGCCGTAAAACTTCAGGCCCTGGACCCTGCCTTTTTCCACTTCAAGCAAAGCCTCGATGCCGCCGCCCGGGTAACGGGTTTCGCGCTTGAGGTTAAAGGCCGGCGAGCGGCCGTAATTCCAATCCCAGGTTTGGTAGCGGCTTTTGGAGAGGGCCATGATGCCTTTCCAGTCATCCGCGGTGAGCTGGTACTGGCGCAATTCACCGCCGGCAAAAA
>DHPL01000049.1:0-14780 GCA_002407905.1 Anaerolineaceae bacterium UBA5365 | reverse complement strand
ACCATCGATGATCTTCTGCCGAAAGGCCATGATGTCCATGTGCGGTTCGGGCAGGAATTCAGTGATGTTGGCCACCCGGCTGCGCACGCTCTTGATGCCCTTGCTTTCAATTTTGGCCTGCTTGACGCGCAGGCTCTCCCCCACCACGCTCAGGTCAGTATCCCAGAGCAGGGTGCCGTGGCTGACCATGCGCGGTCCGCTGACGTACTGGGCATTTCCGCTGATCTTGCGGCCATCGGCCAAAATGTCATTGCGGCCGGAGAGTTCGGCTGGCACGCCCATGGCTTGCAGGACATCGATTACGGGTTGGGTAAATTTGCGGAAGTTATGGAAATTGCCCACTGAATTGGGGGCAATGAAGCTGAAATTCAGGTTGCCCAGATCGTGATAGACCGCTCCTCCGCCGGATAGGCGCCGCACGACCGTGATGCCGTTTGCCTCCACGTGGTCCACGTTGATCTCTTCGATCGTGTTTTGGTTGCGGCCGATGATGATGGAAGGCCCGTTGATGTAGAAGAAGAGGATCTCCTCCTGGGGGGCAATATTGCGGATGATGTATTCTTCGATGGCGAGGTTGACGCGGGCGTCGTGTTGGTTTTCGTTGTCAATAAAGAGCATGGTTTTCCTTTTTATGGGGCATGATTTGCAAGTATACCCATCCGGGATAGCCGATGCGAGGGGCATTGCCCGGGGTGTATAAAGCAACTGGGTGCTGCAAGGCGGTGCGTCAGCCAGGATAAGCATACCCAGAGCATCCATTGCAGGTTTCCCTATTCCAGCAATACAAAAGCAGGGCTGAGTTTGCTCAGCCCTGCCATGCAAGAATCTTAGGAACTACTTGCTAATCACTGGCATGTATTGGATTGGGTAGCCAGTCACTTTGATCGGGACGAAATAAGCCTGCCCCACGCCTGCCTTCCCATACGGGGCCAGCAGCATCACACCCAAAGGTTTGTTTAACAGATAGGCCCCCAGGTCATTGACCCAGAAAGGCATCCAATAGCGGGTCCCATCCGGCATTAATGGAAATAAACTCGAACCCAAGGGCACTTGCCGGAGGTTGATATCGGCCTGGCCCACCACCTTGGCCTGGCCCAAGCCATCGAAACTTGCTACCAGGACCGTAGCTGTGTCATCAATGCCGTACAGGTCCAGCTCCAGGAACCATTGCTGCCAACCGCTGTTGAAATCGGTGTAGATATTTGCCCAATCACCAGCATAGTCAACAGTACCCGCCTTGGCGTCCACAACTGCCAGCCACCACAAGTTGGCGTCATCACTGTAACCCAGGTTCTGCAGATTAAAGTTGAAGAAAGTGTAATCTACCTCCCCGTCCCGGTCCACATCCACCAGCAGGTCAATTTCATCAAAATAAGGCTGCGGGCTGTGCACCGGACCCCACATGGCAAAATTGACAACGTTGATGCCGATTGACTCCAAATAGTCAAAACCAACATACCGCACCTCGGCAGCATCCTTGAACATGGGGTCGTTCGGGCTGGTCATGTAGACGGTGGCGGTTTCCAGGGCCCCAGCATAATTATCCGCATACGGGTCCCGGTTTACGATCTTCTCACCGTCGACCCGGTAATCAATTTCTGCGGCTGGCGTATCTGGCAGCAAAGACACTACCTCATACGGTCGCACCACCACCATCCAGGGGATGCGCAGCACCTGCCCGGTCGTGTTCTCGGTAAGCGTTAGAAAACCAGAAAACTCATTGGGCAGCAGAACCTGTTCAAGCCCATAGCCGTAGTATTTATAAGGCGGCAGCAGGCTCGGATCTATGCTCAATGTAATGTCTCTGGATGTCATGCCGCCATTGGGCGGAACAACCAAATCGCCGACACCAAAACTGAAGCCCAAGCCGGGTGCATCACTCCTGCTGAATTCGAAGCCTATTGCGTAGGTCGCCGCTGCCGTACCGAAATTGCGTAGGTGGATCTGTTTTGTTGATTCGAACATGCCAGGCCCCATCTCCACCAGTCCCCAACTTAGTGAAACCAACTTGGGGTCACCGATCGCTACCACGTCTGTTGACACAGCCGCAAAAGCGTCCACATGCCCCGCGCCCTGACGGGCAATATCCACTGGTTCAGCTGTAAAAGGTGCGGCTGTGTTCATCAAGGCCGCCTTGATCTGCTCTACGGTCCAGTTGGGGTGTGCTTCCTTGACCAGCGCTGCCACACCTGCCACGTGCGGGGCTGCCATCGAAGTGCCGCTCATGGTCACGCCCTTATTCCCGCTGCCCATCATGGCGGCAAAGATACCGCCGCCGGGGGCGCTGATTTCGGGCTTGAGCTTCGAATCATAACCGCGCGGTCCCCTTGAGGAGAAGTCGCTGATGGTATTAACAGCAGCTTCTGTTGCGATGTATTCCGCATCTCCCGGGGTACCCACCAGCACTGGCACCGGCGCCAAGCTCCTTAACAATCCGGCTTCGGTCGCGGTTATGAAACCGGCTGGCAACGTTGCATCTCCAACCGCCATGGTCATCCGGTCCTTGGATGCAGCGTCGAAGACCAGGGCAAAGATCGCTCCTGCCGCTTGGGCATTGTTCAACTTGGTCTCGAAGGTGCATGTCCCGCGCAGGATCAAAGCCACCTTGCCCTGGAAGGCATCGGGGCTGGTCAATTTACCAGCATCACACAGCCTGGCATTCCCATCCGTCACAACGGTCCCGGCATAAACCAGGTCTCCGCCTACGCGGTTACTAATGGTGTTAGCAGTGGGCATGTAGTGTACTTTTAGCGTGTCGCCCGTGGGGCTATTAAAGCTCACCCAAGGTAATGCAGATTGACCTGTAGCCGTGGAGGCCACGGATATACCTGAATCCGAAACGCTTGGGGCGCCAGCGATATAAGAGTTATCCCCTTCGTTGCCGGCGCTGATGGCCATGAACACGCCTGCAGCGCTGGCATTTTCAACCGCCTGCATTTCAGGATCGTCCGGGTCGGCCACACCCCAGGCCGATCCAACGCTGAGGTTGGCAATATCCACCTTATCGTTGATAAAACCGTCGGCGTTGGGGTCCATTGCCCGTTCGATGCCATCGATCACCAGGTTCGTGGAGCCGTTTGCCCCAAAGATCTTGATTGCCACCAGCTCTACGTCCGGGGCAACGCCGGTTCCCCAGCCAGCATTCAGGCCCGCCACAGTGGAGGCCACATGCGTGCCATGGCCGTTCTCATCCAGTGGGTCTGGGTCTGGCATTGGGGTATAGACAGCCGGATCGGTGCGGTTGGACGCATTGTAATTTGTGCCGGCCAGGTCAATCCCACCCACCACTTTGAAGGTTGGGAAGGACCCGTTCTCGATCACGGTCGGGTCGTTGTTGGCATAGAGGGCTGGATTCCCGGTTGTACCAAACATCATGTGGGTGTAATCGATGCCGGTATCGATGACCGCAACGGTGACCCCTTTTCCGGTATATCCGGTTGTGCCATCGATCATGGACCACACCTGGTCGGCTTTGATCAATGGGACGCTATAAGCCAGGTTTGGCAGGTATTCCCGGGCGATGCTGACGCGTTTCACACCGGGAACCTTCTCCAGACTAGCAATCTGGCTGGCGGGAACAGACATGCGGTAGCCATTGAGCACAAGTGAGTAACGCGAGAAGTCGGCCTCGTGGACCATCCGGGCGAAGCTGGTGTTTGTGCGCGCGATACGGTCCAGGAGCAGATCTTGCTGGAGCTTAACCGCGTTCGTCAGCTCCGGGTGGCGCTTCTGCACATCGGCCAGGTCTTCGCATTCTGCCGCGAGGGCTTTGAGGCGAGGAACTAGGGGTTCGTCATCCAGCTCAACGATGACGGTGAGAGGCAGGTCCGTATAGGGCCAGAGCGCCCGCGGGATGGGCCCCTTAAAGTTTTGGATAAACTCCTCGATGGACATACCCTCCCTAAAGGCCGCCTTGAACTCTTCTGGAACAGGCCTGATGGGGAGTTCTTTTGGGGGAAGATCCTCAGCTGGCGGGAAGGAACTTTGTGCCGCAACCGGGCTTGTGAGCATTGCGATGATCAAGATGAAGGCCAGTAGTTTAAAAAATTTCATTTCGTGCTCCTCTGTTAAGTTAACCTTTAAAATTATCCCCTGCGTCGAGCAAATTACAGATTAATCAGAACTGGTTAGGTGTGAGGAAATCAAAATGGCGTCCAAGGCCTTGTAAATTATAAATCCGCATTATTTTCTTGGGCAAGTGTTTATCAGGAAGTTAGAGTTGCGCTGGGAGGTACCCCCAGCGAGTGGTTAGGGCTGGCAGGCAGCCGCCAGATCCGGGTTATTAAAGGAAGAGCGGGCCTTACAAGCCCGCTCTATCAGTCGAAGAATTTGGTTTAAGGTACTGGGACCACAATATTGTATTGCAGCTGGTCCTTGCCATCAGCTGCTGTGGTGAGCGTTGTCTGGGTGAATTGCGTTCCACCGGTCAGTGCCACCGGTGTGAGGCTGCCAAAGTCCGCGGCGTATTTATCCACCCAGATCGTGGGCTTGAGCGATGCATCATCCGCGTTGACGAAGGTCACATTCGCACCAGTCAAGCTGGGCTTGCGGGCTGGGGCCAGCGTTGGGCTCTGCGAAACTTCCATCCCGCCAAAGCCGTTTCCGGAAAGCGTGATTGTACCTTTGAGGGTTACATCTGAACTATTGACCATCAGGCCGGCGTTTCCGCCTGAGGCGCTCAGGTTATTGAGGGTGGCTTTGGTGTTATACACCTGGATGCCGTAGGCGCTGTTCCAGGCGGCTGGATTGGTTAGGCCGGCGTTGACTTTGAGGTCATTGACCACCGACTCAGCGGTGATGATCACGCGGCTACCGGGCCCATCGCTAAAGCTGAGGGTAAACCCACCGCCATTGAACGTGAGGGGACGGTCCAGAACGACACTGCTAGCCACTGGAAAATCGTTTTTGACGTTGATGGTTGTGACATCCGGGTTGGCCAGGGCAGCGCGCAGAGTAGCTTCGTCGGTCACATCCACGTTCGCGGGGTCGCGTTCCAGAGTGACCGCGGCAGCTTCCAGACGGGTGCCAGGATGCTCATTATCGTGGTTCACGGTATTGGTCAGCGGGAAGCTCGCGCCGGCATCAACCGTGGCCTTGAAACTGATCGTCTCCGAAGAGCTAGGCGCAAACCAGTCGAAGCAGATGTTGAAGCCGTTACGGATCGTTGCCCCACCATTTGAGAACACCGTTGCCGTTGCGCCATCGGGGTCTTCCACGCCAATTTTGGCTGCCGTGGTTGGCCCGGTGATGTTGTTGTAAGCAAAGACGATCTCTGGATAGCTTGTTTTATCGGGTTGGTGTTCCAGCCAGATCTGCAGGTCGTAAGTTTGGGCAGGGTTGCCCTTCACCTGCACGTCGTCATATTCGATTATATGTGTCACAGGAGGTTTACCAGATGTTGCAATAGTGACACCTTTATTCGCAGCAGCATCATAAACAACCTCCATGTCCTGCCAGAGCGGGGACATGAAATTATTGGGCAAGGCCGGGTTGGGCAGGTTGGTGGGGGCAATGCTCTCCGCGGGCACCCAGTTCGTCCGGTAATCGTAGACCAGCATGGCATCATCCGTGAAGCCTACCGCAGGATAATCACGGCCAAAGAAGTTGAAGGGAATATCACCGGCTGCAGGCGCCCAGAGACCCTCATCGCCTGAAATGTTAGGGTTGGCTTTAATACCGAGGACCGCCAAATCCAAATACCAGCCCGTGCAATCCGGGTCATCATCCGAGGTGGTCATCTCGTAATGCGGGGTCACCGGCCCACTGATCGTTCCCGCCCAAGTCACCGCATTGGCGACGGGGTCATAAACAGCACCGCCAGTGGCTGAGCCGTCAACATAGGTCATTCCTGCCGGGATGGGGTCGCTTAAGGTATAGGCCATCTCGGTGGGATAGTAATTGGTGATGTTGAGGTTGAAAGTTACCGTGTCGCCAGGGCCGGCCAGAGTAGGCGAGGCGGTTTTCACCACATCATCGGCGCCAACGCGTACGTCCAGTACGGTGTAACCCAGATTGGTTGCGTAAGTGGGGTCAGTGAAGACATTGATCAGACCATACAGGCGGTCTTCCGGTTCGGTGGGCACGTCCCAGCCCACACGCAGGTCAAAGGGTTGGCCTGCCGGGATACTGGCGGTGGGTGCGCCATTCACTTCGGCATTCACGGTCATATTGCCGGGGTCGGGCCCAAAGGGAACCACAGCATAACTGAAAGTGATCTGGTCGGTGGGTGCAGCGGAACCTCCCCAGTTCTGGATCAGGAACCAGAGGTCGAAATTCGGATAGGGCATGATTTCGCTGATGTATTCCAGGGCAGAAGGCGTGGCAGACATGCCCCAGGCTTCCGATTCCTCAGGCAGGCCGTTACCATTAATATCGTAGCCCCAGAAAAGGTCCAGGTCCGAGGCTGTGGTACTGGTGATCTCGACCACGTAGCGCATGTAGTCTATTCCCTGGGTTGGCAGGACCTCGTAGTAGGTCTGACTTACATCGTCAAAGACTTCGTCCCGGGTGGCATCCTTTGCCAGATCAATGGTGTGCTTGGTGCCCTTTACCCAGCCGAATCTGTCCACAGTGAGATCCGTGATGGCCATGGCCTGCACATTGGGGATGAGGCCTGTATCGGCATCGCGATGTGTCTCGAAGACCATCTTATCCGTGAGCGTGCTGGTTGTGGGCATGATCGCGAGGCTGAGGTGCAGGTCGCTATATGCTGGCGGTGTTTTGGGAAGCGGCGGAGGCGTTTCCTCGGGGTCAGTTGAGACGAAGGGCAAAAAGAACTTGAAAGGCAGGGCAGGTTTTACTGGCGGAACAACCTTAAAGAAGACATAGGCATATTGCCAGGTGCCTGCCTCGAAGTCCAGGGCATTTGCCGTGATCGTCACGGTTTGGCTGGCTCCGGGTTGGATGATGAAGTTTGCCGGACTTACCGTGACCCAGGCAGGGGCTTCAACCACATATTGCACAGGTTCATCCGCCACGGATTTAAAGGTGCGCGTCCATGAACAGGAGCCCAGGCAGAGATTTTCCTGCATGGATGCCAGGTTGAGGGTACGCGGGTCGCCGCCATTGCTTGGGTCGGCAGCTTTGTAATTGGCTACCGATTCGCTGAGGACCATGCCGGCATTCGCGGCACCGCTGATCCAGGCCCGGCCGGAACCGTAGTCGAAGGGGTCGGCCGGGGTGACCATGTCGGTCTTTTTGAGGTTATCGGTGATCGCCGTCATCATCAGGGCGCTCTTGATCTCCGAGACGCTCCAGCTGGGATGCAAGGCCTTCATCAAGGCTCCCAAACCAGCAACATGCGGCGAAGACATGGAGGTGCCCTGCAGGAGGTCTACTTCGGCTGAGCCGTTTGCCGCGGTATCACCATCTTTATAAGCGGCCAGAATTTCCAGGCCAGGGGCGGTGATATCCGGCTTGATCACCGGCAGATTGTTCGCGCTGGGCCCTCTGAAGGAGAAATCGGCTTTGATATCACCCCAGACATCGTTCACCAGGCGCTGGTTATCGCTGATGCTCATCCGAACGGGCTTGTTAGCTGTAAGGAAGGCTTCGAAGGCGCGAGTTTCATCCACGGTGTAATACAGGGTTCCCACCGGAATAGGGGAAAGAATCGCAGTTGCGGAATCTTCATCGAGGCCGCCCCAGGAGATGGGAGGCCGGTTATCTGCCAGGCCGATCACGCCAACAGCGCCGGCGTTGACCGCGTTAGTCACTTTAATGGCGAAACTGCAAACGCCGCGGTTGAGCGCCGCCACCTTGCCGGCAAAGAATGCGGCCGGGAAAGCCGCGCAGCCATCCCGGTTATCGGTTGCGGCACTGAGTTGGTAATCACCGCCCCAAACAATTTCGATGTCGGGTGTTGGGACCCAGGGCTGGGGGCTGCTGCTCGGGATGAGCACCATATTCGCCCAGGGCGAGCCAGCGGGGCTGGTTACGGAGAAGGCGGGTGAGAATTTACGGTTATGGCTCGAGGCCGCCACGGTCATCACCCAGGGGCTCACATGGTTCACATTGCCATCAACCGTGGGCTCAGTGCGTAGGTTGCCACCTGAGGCAGCCACAAACACACCGGCCGCGGTAGCCTCCAGAAAGGCCTGCTCAACAGCGTCACCGTAAGGAGACTTGCCGCCCGAAATGGAGTAGTTCAAGGCGTCCACGCCCTCGCGCAAGGCATCGTTCACGGCCTTGACGGAGGCATCACCCCAGCAGCCGGTGGCATCGCATACATCGAAGGCGATAACCTGGGCATGCGGAGCAACGCCGCTCATGGTAGTGGTAACGCCCTTGACCTCAACTTCCACGGCGTTGCCGGCAACGGTGCTGGCAGTATGCGTGCCATGGCCGTCGGCATCTTCGGGGCTCAGCGTTTCCTTGGTATAGGAAAAGGCGCCTACGAGTTTGTTGTTGCACATAGCGGTATAGCCCGGATTAGCCGCGGCCTGGGGATCGTAGGCGTTGCACACACCTCTATAGGAGCCAGGCCAGAAGTACTGGAAGCCATCCGCAGGCTGATCGCTAAAGGAGGGATGGTCGAAGTTGATACCCGTGTCCAGGATGCCAACCAAAACCCCTTCGCCCTTGGTGCCAAGATTGTCTGGCGCCATGGTGTCATCCCAAATGCCGCCAGCCCCAACCCACTGCGGACCGGCATCGGTGAGCGGCTGTTCCAGGGTGACCGGGTACACCGCTTTTACACCGGGCATGCGCATCACACGCAAGGCTTCCTGGGAGGAGAGTGCCACCGAGACACCATTGAGCACATAGGTGTAGTGGTAGAAGGCATTGAGCTCACCTTTATTAAGGTAGGAGCGCATTTCCTGTACCTTGTCCCGCTGGTACGCCTCCAGACGTGCGGCAGCGGCGTCCAGCTCGTTTTGATAAGCGTGGGACCGCTCGGTCTGTTCAGCATGGGGGTCAATTTTGCCCTGCCACACTTGCGAAGCAGCCACAGGGGGCTGTTCGAAGGTGACGATGTAGCGTCCCGTTTCAGACGCAAAGTCAAGCTGTTCTACCTCTGCAGCTTGGAACTTATTAACTTCCAGGCTGCCTCTTCCTTCCATACCCTGAGGCCCGGGCGGCAGGGTGGCCGCGCTTACCGAACCAAAGAGCATGGAGAAGATGAGCAAACTTACGATCAATGCAGATAATTTTTTCATGAGTTTTTTCCCGGGCTAGTTTGCAGAATCAATAATAAAAAATGTTTGGCCTTGATTGTTCTGGTGGGTACTGATAATTCGACCATCTGATACCTGACTCTCTTGCGATGGTGAGTTCGCTTGGTTATATATGCAGCCTAAATGGGCTGTGCTGGACTAAGGTAAATGGGGTTGCGTGGTCTGGAAGACTGACTGTCTCTATCCATGATCCTGCTTATTAGTATTTAGTAAAGATAGTGTATAGAACTTATCAAGTAAGTTTGAAGATTATAGTTTAGGAATCTGAAAATTGACAAGGTATAATGACAAAGAAATATTACTATCCAATGTGATATAAATAGTTCGTAATTAGCACGAATTTGCGTTTATTTCTGGCACAGAACCTGCAGAATTGGACAAACAGGGCAAGATGAGATGAATTAAGCGCACTTATGTGCATTATTTTCAAAATTTGTTGCCCAAATTGGACGGTATTTCTATAATTAAACCTAGTTTAAGATTTGGTTATTAGTTTCGCTGATCGCGCGGAATGCCGCGAAAAAAGACTTTTAGAAAAGGAGGCAGTATCCAGATAGCATAATCCGCAGTCCTATTCCCAGTTATTTCACTTATTTCGGGTTCATACAGGAGTAAAAAATGCAATTCCTTCAATCTGCTTGGGCACTTATTGTCAATAACATTCTTACTCAGCCGGCATACTTTATTGGTTTGTTGGTACTGCTTGGTTACGTTTTGCTCAGAAAACCCTGGCACGAAGTGCTTGCCGGGGTAATTAAAGCCATCGTTGGTTACCTTATCCTGGGTGTTGGTTCCGGCGGTTTGGTCAACAACTTCCGCCCCATTCTTGTGGGCCTCAAGGACCGCTTCAATCTGGACGCCATGGTCATCGACCCGTACTTTGGCCAAAACGCGGTCACCGCTGGCGTTGAAGAAGTGTTCGGCCGCACCTTTGGTCAGGTGATGATCCTGGTGCTGATTGCCTTCATCTTTAACATCGTTCTGGTGGCCTTGCGCAAAGTTACCAAACTGCGCTCCATTTTCACCACCGGTCACGTTCAGGTGCAGCAGGCCTCAACCGCTTTCTGGCTGATCCTGTTTGCCTTCCCCAACCTGGGCGACACCTCCATTCTGCTGATCATGGGCTTGATCCTCGGCCTTTACTGGGCTGTGGGTTCCAACCTTACCGTTGAGCCCACGCAGGACCTTACTGACGGCGCCGGATTTGCCATCGCCCACCAGCAGATGTTCGGCCTGCGCCTCTTCTCCTGGCTCTCTGAAAAGATGAATAAGAGCGGACAGGGCAAGAGCAAACGCCTGGAAGACCTCAACCTGCCTGGCTGGCTTTCCATCTTCAACGAGAACATGGTTGCCACTTCCATTCTGATGACGATTTTCTTCGGCACCATCCTGGTTATCCTGGGCAAGCCCTATCTGGTGGAGCAGAAATTCCTGGCCGCTGATAAGAGCTTCCTGTTCTACGTGCTGACCACCTCGCTGAACTTTGCCGTGTATCTGGCCATCCTGCAGCTGGGTGTGCGCACATTCGTTGCCGAACTCTCCGCTTCGTTCCATGGTATTCAGGAACGCCTGCTGCCCGGTGCCGTTCCCGGTGTGGACTGTGCCGTCTCCTACGGTTTCGGTTCCCCCAACGCGGTCACCATCGGCTTCCTCTTCGGCGCCCTGGGTCAGTTCCTGGCCATCGCAGCCCTCATCGCGCTGCGCAGCCCGGTAGTTGTGATCGCGGGCTTTGTGCCTGTGTTCTTCGATAATGCCACCATTGGTGTGTTCGCCAACAATAAGGGCGGTATTAAAGCGGCCATGCTCTGGCCCTTTGTTGCCGGTCTGTGTCAGGTATTTGGCTCGGCATTTATCGCCAGCTGGGTGGGCATGGCTGCCTACGGCGGTTACCTGGGCATGTGGGACTGGGCTGTGCTCTGGCCCGTGTTCACGGCCGTGATGAAATACCTCAGCTTCGCTGGTGTTGCCCTCATCGCTGTTGCTCTGCTGGTTATCCCGCAGCTGCAGTACCGCGCCAACCCGGATACCTACTTCCTGGTCACCGAGGACTACGAAGCCTACAAGGCTAAGAAGGCCGAAAAAGAAGCCGCGCAGCACGCCGCTGCTGGCGACGATTAATTAGACTGAAAGGCCAGGTTTAATTAGGCTGGCCACTTGTACATTCTAAGGAAAATCAAACAGGGGCGCCCTTGCACGAGCGCCCCTGTTGGTATAATAGTGCAAACCGTAAGGCAAAGAAAGGAAGACAATGGCAACAATATTGGCAGCATGCGCTAACGGCGCGGGTTCCAGCCTCCTGATGAAGATGGCTGTTGAAAAGGTAGTGAAAGAATTGAATATGAACGTGACCAAGGTCACGCATTCACCCATATCGGAGGCGAAGAGCATCGCCACGCAATTCGAGATGGTTTTTGTGCCCAACACCTTTTTGAACATGTTTGAAGGCGCTATCAAAAAGGGCGTGCACGTGATCGGTTTACGGAACGTGATGTCTGCCGCTGAGATCAAAGAAAAGATCATCGCCGAAGGACTGGATAAAAAATTCGCCAAATAGGCGTTAGAAGATCAAAGAGGCACGCTATCAAGCGTGCCTCTTCCTTTAATTAAGTAGATAAGAATGGGCTCAGGCGTCCCTGCCTGACCATCGGGGTTTATAGCAGGCGGGTTTTAACGTACTTGAGTTTTGTTCCCAGATGGCTGATATCGTTCACCAGGCGGATCATGGGCTTGCCGCGATAAAAATCCACCACACTTAAACTGGCATTATCGATGGCAAAGGGCACACTGCGGGAAAAGCTGCCCCCAGCATAGAGCATCAGCGCGCATTTAATGATGCCCCCATGGGCTACGGCAACCAGGGTTTTGCCTGGCCATTCCGCCAGCACGCGCTGGGTGAGACGCTGGACCCTGGCTGTGATCTGCGCGTAAGTTTCCCCATCCGGGAACTGGGGCCGCTCTACCTGGCTTTGGTCAGGGGTTTCCACAAAGGCCCGCAGCTCCGCGTACTTTTGGGGGAAGCGTTCGGAGATCTCTGGGAATGTAAGCCCCGAAAGCGACCCAAAGTCAATCTCGCTCAAGTCCGCGAGCTCTTGGGCGGGCAGGCCGGTTGCCGCGCTGACGATTTCCGCGCTTTGCCGCGCGCGATATACAGGACTGCAAAGCAGGATATTGGGTTCAAACTCGCGGGCAAGGCGCTGGGCGGCCAGTTCAACCTGCCCGATACCTTTGGCGTTCAGGGGCTCCTCATCCAAAACAGCCATTTTATTGGCCGTATTCGAATCGATTTGCCCATGGCGTACAAAGATCAGGCGAGTGAACTCGTTATTTTCATTCTGCATTATTCAATTCCTTTTTCTATCCGTTCCTTTGCAGTTCAGGGCGGGGGGCTTACCCCGGTCAGGATTAAACCGGACGTCCTAGTAACTGCTATTTGAGTGCGATACCTCCAAACCATCCACGCAGACAAAGCGCGGCAGCAAAAAGGCGGTGGGATTGCGGCGCTCGTAGGAGGCGCTGGCATTGTAGACCGCTTGCTGCCGGCTCATCCAGGCCAGTTGATCGCCAAAAAAGTCCTGGAAGCTGTGGGTGAGGCGGACGTTGTAGGGCACTTCGATGCTGCCATCGCGCTTGAAAAACAAGGCGCCAAAACGGCTGCTGCCAGTGAGCAGGCCTTTGCTGGGGTTCACTGCGTTCATATAGTGGATGTAGGGCACGTAGAGAATGTCCTGGTCTTTGGCCAGGGCTGCCAATGCCTCCAGGCTGCCGCAATCCTGCTGGCCGCCCTCGAGCACCAGGGAACCATGCATCACATCGTGACCGGTTGGGGTTTTATCGAACTCGTCCGCGGTATCCTGATCCCAAATAAAATCCTTGAAGATGCCTGCGTCAAAAAAGGCAAAACGTTGGCGGCGCAGGCCGCTTTCATCGTGGCTTTGGGCAAAAAGCTGGGCTTCACACGGGTCATCCGTAAGGGTAAATTGCCGGGAGAAGATCTGCTTGCCTTGATCCTCTTCCTTTAAGAAGGAATAACCGCGCTTGAGCGCAGCCCCATTCGGGCCGATCCAGGTCATGAAATTAAGCAGCTCAGCCGTGGCGGCTGGCCCCAGCACGATGCGGTACTTGCCCAAGGGCAGCTGCACGGGCGGGCAATTCCGGTACTTATCTACCAGGAAAGCCAGGTTGGCATGCAGGTCCGCGGCATCGAGGTCGCTGGCTTTTTGGGCGCTGCGCTCCCCATTCACTTCCCATTTTTGGGAGAGGGACGAGATCACTACAGTGATCTGAGCGTCCGTGCTGGCGAAAAATTGGGTGTGTTCGGACAGGGTGCTGATTTGGGCGGTAAAAGTTTCGCCGTTCATGAAGTTACCGCTGAGCTGCAGGTCAGCGTTTTCCAAACCTGCCGCGGCCTGATTGAAGTAAGCCAGGCATTCCGCGTTGGTCAAGGCTGCCAAAGCGGGGTCGTAAGCGCGGGTGTCAACAACGTCTTCCTTGTATTCCGCCACGCTGGGCTCGTAAGAGAGGGCTTGGGCATGCCTGACCATATCGGCGGCCGTATCGATCCCGCGGTGCAGGGCTTCCAGGTTGGAGGGGTCCGCAATGAGGCTGTAATTTGCCCGCCGGCGGCCATCGTACACGTAGATCTCAAAGCGTGTCAGGTCCTCGCTGGTGTTCAGGGAGATGGCGCTGTTGGCAAAGCGCATCAGGTGGCTGCGCTCCGCATGGTAGCGGATCACGGCGGTCAGGCCCTTATTGAGGGCGTAAGCGCGCAGGTCCTTCAAGAGGGCAATCGTTGCTTTTTCCATCATTACTCTCCCACCGTTACGTTGTCAAAGCGGCAGACGGGTATACCGTGGCCCAACTGCATCACCTGGCCCGGGGCACCCTTGCCGCAGTTATCCACGTACATCAGTTGCCAGGTGCTTGCATCGCCCACCATCGAGAGCGAGTTGTAAAAGGGTACGGTGTCGCCCTTGTAGGTGGCGTTCTTGACCACGCCGGTCACCTTGCCGTCCTCTACGCGCCAGCCGATATCGGTGGCGAAATGGAATTGTTCGCGGTTGCTGCCGATACTCCAGCTTTTATCGCCGTCCAGCACCACGCCGTGTTCCGTATTGGCGATGATGTCTTCCAGGCTGCCATCCGTGCCCGGATCGATGTTGATATTGGTCATGCGTTCGATGGGGACGCGGTAGAAAGCGGTGGCCCGGTTGGCGCCGCTGCTGCCTGCGAAGATCTGGCGTTTGGCTTTGGCGTTGGCTTCTTCCACCATCTGGCGGCTGTTGATCGCGCCGACCAAAATGCCCTGATCGATCAGGAGGTTATCCTGGGCGGGCACGCCGTCATCATCGTAGCCAAAACTGCCGGGGCTGTTGGGCTCGGTGGCGTTGGCCCGGGCGGTCAGTTTTTCGCTGCCGTAGCGCAGGCGGCCAAAATCCTCCAGTCGCACAAAGGAACCGCCGGCAAAACTGAGCTCGTAGCCCAGGATGCGGTCCAGCTCCAAGGCGTGGCCGATGGTCTCGTGGGTTTGCAGGTACATGATGCCCGGGAGCAAAATGACTGAGCGCTGGTCCTTGGGGCAATCCTCTGCCTGCTGCAGTTCGCTCA
>DHPL01000059.1:599-13894 GCA_002407905.1 Anaerolineaceae bacterium UBA5365 | reverse complement strand
GAAAGTGCTCCTTTGGGACCAATGCTCAAGCCATCTGGTACATCAGCGGCGGCGAAATCCCAATAATTGCCCGGGTTATCGAACTGATAAGTAAAGAGTGATAATTCTGGAATTGAGTCGGGCAGTGAAGTTGGTGACGGACAGAAGTATCCCCCCTGAGCCGAAAGCTCTGCGGCCGGTGAAGGGCTCACTGCTGCGCTTTGCGCTAGTGGTGGTGCCGTGTCCAGGTTTACAGCCTGTGCTTCTTCGGTACTTAAACCCAGAAAAAACACCACCGTCAAAAACAGAAGAGGTAAGCCTATTTTTTTCATTTTTATGCCCCCGAACTAGCCATAAGATCTTACGAAAGCGTGTGAAAAGTGGAGTGTCGATGCCACCGCGTTCCAAGGAAAATCGACCGTTGAATTATACTCCTGCTAGGTATAGAAAGAGAGAGCAATAGTTGGTTTTACGCGCCCTGTTCTAAAGCGAATAACTAGCGCGCCAGACGATATTTCGTCTCAGATTAAGCCTTGACCTTGGTGGGGATGTCGTGTAAAATCTTGCACTCGATGCCCTCATCGTCTAGGGGACCAGGACGTAGCCCTTTCAAGGCTAAGACCGGAGTTCGAATCTCCGTGAGGGCACAAACAACGAGAGACCAGGTGGAAACTTGGTCTTTTTTTTTGCTCACACGAGCCAAAAAACGCCAAAATACAGCTAACTATGCTACTAGCCCTATGACCCCATGAACCCTTGACGCTCCCCTGCTCACTCGCTTGCAGTTGGTCTATTTCCGGTAGCAGTATTACGCTGTCAGTTAAAACTGATTAAAAACATGGAATAAGCCGCAGTGTCGCGGCTTTTTTGAGGGTTCTTACTTCGATCTAAAAACGATCCGATCCGAGGTTGGAGGGATCACTGACGTCATAGATGCTGCGGCCGCTGTCGTTAAAGCGCTCCCCGCCTTCCGGGGGCAGGTCATCGCCGCTTTCATCCTCATCATCGTCATCATCGTCTTCGTCCTCGTCCCAATCTTCCTCACTCAGGTCGAAATCGAAGTCCTCCATGTTAAATTCTTCCTCGTAACTTACCAATTCATCAAGCTTTTCATTGATCTCTTCCAGGGCAACAGCAATCCGTTCCAGGTAGTGCAGCAGGGCGTTATTGCTTTGTTCGGTCATGGCTTCTCCTTTACTGAATCGGTTTTTATCATTTTAATCGCTTAGCCTGGCAGTCG
The DNA here is from genome assembly GCA_002407905.1 of Anaerolineaceae bacterium UBA5365. GTDB lineage: Bacteria > Chloroflexota > Anaerolineae > Anaerolineales > Anaerolineaceae > Mesolinea. The sequence goes on along the minus strand of DHPL01000059.1, from coordinate 12,675 downwards.
GGCGTAATTCTCGATCGGTAGAAGCTTTAATTTTTGCCTTACCAACCGCTGGTGCTGAACAAAGCCTGCAGCAGAGCGTCCGCAATCTCGGTGGGTGGGAACTTGGGCTGCGAATAATCCGTGAAGTAGATCGGGGTCAGCCTGGTTGAGATATGGCGGTTCTCATAGAAAAAATGCTGGTCAATAAAGGCTTTATCGGTATCGCTGCCAACGTCCAGTTGGTCAAAGAAGAGGTTGCCCAGCCCGTACCGCAGCATGGATTTCCCATCCGCGCTAAAGGCCATACTATGTGGCCGGTGGGCCTGGCTGCCGCTCACGATCACCGCGCCTGCCTCGGCGGCCAGATTGAAATCCCGGACGATCGCCGATTCCGGCGACCAGCCATAGCCCTCATAGTGCTGGAAGGTCGCAATCACGTTATAGCCCTGCTCACTCAAATCCTCGATCTGCGCCGAAAATTCGGGCATATTGCACGGGTTCGCCCCACCGGTGCTGGTTCCGGCATTCGCCGAGTAAACCCCTTTGGCATTACAGCCAATGAAGGCAATTTTGTTTCCCTTGGTTTCAAATGTGATGGGCAGCGCAGCCTGAGCAGCATTTGCTCCGCCGCCGTAAACCGGCAACCCGGCTGTTTCGTAGAGCTCCAGAGTATGGGCCAAAGCTTCCGGACCCCAATCGTTCATGTGATCACCGGTAAGTTCAACGACGTCCGTACCAATGTCTTCCAGGAGCCGCAAATAGCGGTCTTTAGAGCAAAAGATCAGGTTTGGCATGATGCCCACAGGGTCCGGACAGTTTTCGGCGAAAGACACCTCATTACTTATATGCAGGATGTCCGCCGCGCGCAGTGTATCCCCGATAACGGCCTGGGGATAAAGCACCCCGTAGCGTTCCATATCCACGGCTGTGGCCCGCGCCAGGGCGGTCACACCGGTGACCATCACGTCCGTCAGTTTGTCTGCCTGCCAATTCGCGGGCAATTCGGCGGCAAAGTTTTGGATTAATTCCTCTGGAACCGAGTTGTAAGCTCTTTGCAGCCCGATCGGCATACTGAGCGGCCATGTTTCCGGGTCGAAACCTGGGTCCAGAGGGGAACTTCCATCCAGGCTGATCAGCTTAAGGCGCGGTTCCAGGTCTTCGAAGGGAATAAGGGCCAGAGCGCTAGGATCCTCCCAGAGCGCGTCCAGAATTTGTTCGGCGGGCAAGGGTTCCAAATTGAGCCCATTCCAAAGGGACCAGGCCTTAAAGGCTTCTGCATCCTCAGCTTTGATCAGTACCCGCGTAAAGGAGGTGCCTTCTCCGCTATCGGCAACAGCGAGCAATTCATCCAAACTCAAATCGTCGGTAAGTGTCGGAAAGCGGGCAACGGGCACATACACCCAGCGCTGGACGGGATGTTCGGCATCCACGCCAAAGGTCGCGGCCAGGTCAGGGGAGTTCGCAGGGCAGACGCTTTCGCGATCCTGCATTGCTCTCCTAAAGCCACTGGGCAGGCTTGGGCTTAAAGCGAGACAGCCTTCACCGCTCGATGCCAGCCCTGTTTCCGTTGGAGGCTTTGCTTCCTCAGCACTGGATGATGTTTCAAGTCTCGCTTCTGGTGTTTGGGCAGGCGCAAAGAGATCCGTACCCATGCCTTCCACCTGGGGAGGCGGTGTTTGCAGGGGCTCACAAGCCGCCATCAGCATGCTTCCGATAAGCAGAAGGAGCAGAAATTTGGGTTGTGGAATGAATGGTTTCATGCCTGCCTCAATCGATGATCTGGGCGCTGGTCAGGAAGAGCGTTTCCAGCATATGGGTACGCTCGGCGGGGCTGGTCCAGCGCGGCGTAATGTAATCAGTCCATTTCACAGTCAATAGTTCCACACCCAGATACCGCCCGGCATAGAAATAGTGCCTGTCCAGGAAGGCCTTATCGGTGTAGTCCCCCATGCCATATTGGTCAAAGAATAGATTGCCAAGACCATAATGGATGAAAGCACCCTTGCGGAACTCATAGTCCTGGGGCTGGTGCGCTTGCGAGCCGCTCACGATCGCAGCGCCGGCCTCTGCAGCCAGGCGGAAATCCCGCAGCATATAGGCATTCGGCAGCCAGTGATAGCGTTCTTCGTGCTGAAAGGTCACAATGGGCAGATATCCCTCGCGCTTCAGCTCCCGGATCGTTTTTTGCATGTAATCCATATCGCAATGGTAGGCGCCGCTCTGGGTATCGGAGGCATAGGCAAAACAGGGGTCCTTTCCGTTGCAGCCCAGGAAGGCGATCTTGCTGCCCTTCAATTCCAGCTTGAGCGGCCGCCGGGCTTCGTCCAGGTTGGCACCTCCCCCATAATAAGGCCAATTTTGGGCTCGATACAGTTCCAGGGTGTGCAGCATGGCTTCATCGCCATAATCCTGAAAATGGTCGCCTGTGAGCTCTACCAGATCCGTACCGATGTCCTGCAACAGTTCCAGGTAGCGGTCCGGCGAACAGAACCGGTAATAGAGCCCGGTTGTATGCGGCGGACAATCCGCTTTGAACGGAACTTCATTACTGATGTGCAGCAGGTCTGCTTCGCGCAGGGTATCACCAACGACTGCTGCCGGCGCCAGCACTCCGTATTCATCCATGCCTACGGCCGTGGCACGGACCAAAGCCGTTACGCCGGTAAGCAGCACCGTGGCGAAGAGATCCGGATCCCGATTCGTCAACGGCAGGCGTTGGAGTAATTGGGCTTGAGCCAGGTCCTCTTCTATGCCGAAGTGCACCGTCAGCGGCCAGGCCTCGGCGTTAAAGGTTTTCTGGACCGGGTTCTGTCCTCCGATGGCGATCACCTTCCATTCAGGCCGGATCTCGCCAAAAGGCAGAATTGCCCAGGTTCTGGCTCCAGGCTGGATGTCCTCCGCTTGGGGTTCATGGTCGCTTAGCCGGACCGTTGGGCCGCTTGCCGGCAGGATGCTCTCAAGCGCTTTGGCGCTTGCCTGACTGATCAGGATCTCCCGTACTTCAGTTTGGGTCTCGCCGCTCCAAACCGCTTCCAACGCCTGCCAACTGATCTCGTCGGTCACGGTGGCAAAGGGAGCCACGAGTGCATAAACAAAGCGGATCGGACCCTCCCCAGGTTCCAGCCGTGCCTGTTGTTCCTGCCCGGGCTGGCAGATGATATCCGCTGCCTCACCTAAGTCTGCCGCGCTGAATGGCCAGGGCTCTACCAGGCAATACTCCGGCGGCGGCGTGGGGCTCGGAGCCTGGGGCTCTGCCATAGGCGGGGCTGTAACACTTGGCGGCGCGGCGGCTGGTGCTGAGGTTTCAGCAGCTGTGGGTGCCGCCGGGCTCGCCGCTGGTGATGTGCAGGCGCTCATCACAAAAGTACAGATAAGGAATAACGCGGTCAAGCTTGGGGGTTTAAAGGCAAACATCGGCTTCATTTTACCGCCGCTGCCCGCCTTAAAAAACAAACAGGCCGAAGCCCGTTTGTTACCCCTAAGGTTGGTTCTGCTAACGAGAGATGAAGCCGATGTAAGTCTGGTAGCTCAATTGAATTTTGGGCTCGATCTTGATCGTCAGAGAAGGATCACCAAAGATGTGGTAGGTCTCCCAGTAGTACTGGCGCAACGGAGTGCGGGAGTCCATCACCTTGGTGAGTGCAGTGTGAACAGCTTCGCCGATGGTCGGCAAGTCAGAAGAGTCGCGATACAGAGTGTCGAAGAGGCCGCGCTCCAGGGTGTTATCTTCGTACCAGTAGGTGTAGGAAGTAGCAGCCAGGACGGTGAGCGCGCCTGTGCCAGCTGTGTTAGCCATGGTCTCGGCAAAAGGAGGGTAGGCGCTGGTGCCCTGGTAGCTGAAGTCGCCGGTTAGGCAGGCGAGGGAAGCCACGAAGGGGACCGGGGAACCGTTAAGGCGGGAGATGCTGCCAGAGTAGAGGTTGGGGTCGGCCCAGCCAATTTGGTTGCCATGACCGCTGTAGACCACGATGGAGCGGCTGTCGTTGAAGGCATTGACCACGTTGGTCGAGGTAGCGCCCTGGCTGATGGCATAGAGCTGGTCTCCGCCCGCGTTTTTGGCGAGGGGGAAGGTGCCGGTGTAGCCCAGGGGAGCGGTGTAGCTGCTGATGATCTGGTTGTGGGTGTCTTCAACCAATTTGTAGAAGTTGTTCAGCCGTTCGCTGGTGGCCAGGAAAGCGGCTTTCTTGTGGTAGCCCTCGATGCCCAGGCTGGCTTCGTAAGCCACGTATTTATCGATGACGGAATTCAGTTCCGCAACGCTGTGTACGGGCATCCGGCCGCCGATCATGTCCGGAACGTAGTCCTGGCGCTGATCACCGTCCATGGTGTAGTAATAGAGGTCGGTGCGGGCGGAGAGATCGCTGGAGCTGAAGTAATTCCAGTTGGTGATCGAGAAGCTATCGGTGCCGTAGTCGCCCACCAGCAGAACATAACTGGGGCGGGCGGGAGAGTTGTAGAAACTCTGGATGAGGCTGCGGATCTTGTTCACATCGTTGCCGCCGGCCTGCGAAACGGTGCGCAGGGTCACATTGAAACCCTGGCTCTGTTTCAGGCTGACAAAGCGGCCGATCGCGTCCCGATATGCGTCCGCGGTGATGATGAGGTAGTTGTTGTTGCTGGCGGCAGCCTGGGTGGTCTCGGCAGCGAAGAGGCTGCTGTAATTGACCACGGACTTGGAGAGCATGTCACCGAAGATGTTATCGGAGTCGTTGAAGGCAGAATAACGCTGCGCTTGAAGGTCGCCGCCGCTATAGTTCACGGTGATATCCAGGGAGGAAAGCATCTGCAGTTCGGAGGTGCTGGGTGAGTAGCGCAGGGCGGCAACTTCAATCTGAAGCACGCGGTGTGAGCGCAGGGTGTACTCACCGGTCACACGAACATCCTCAACGGGGAGGAAGCCGCTTTGGGCCATGTAATTAGCATCGTAGGAAAAAACAGGAGCGTCCGGATTTTCGGCTTTACGGAAAGGAGGCTGCACCGGGATGATGGGCAGGGTGATGCCCAGGGCCTGGGTGCTGACGGTCTGCGAGACCACGTTGCTCACCTGCAGTTCATAATTGGAACCAGCAGGGATCTCCACCTCAACCATGTAAAGCGGAAGTTCCGGGGTACCAGTCTCGTTGCTGAAGACAAAGCTGTCACCTTTGAATTGGGTGAAAAGCTGACCGGCAAAGTCGACAGTTTCGAAACTGATACCCGGAATTTGCACGTGCACACTCGTGCTGTTATCGAAGCTGGCAGCCATAAAGGCTTGGGCTTCGGCAAGTGGCATACCATTAAAAGAGAGCCAGTTCGGATTCTCGGCATTGGCCGAGGCTGGTTGCACCAGAGAAGTAAATGAAACAGCCAGCAGGCTGATGATTATCATTACTTTCGCTAAAATATTGTTGACCTTCTTACTCATATTAGTTTCACCCTCAACTAGTTTGTGCCTATATATTCGGATAAGCGGATGAATAAGCCCTGTTGGATTGATGTTGATATTGCGAACAGGTTTGGATAAACTTATGAAGATGCTTGCTCACGTCTTCTCATCTGCTGTTATCGGCCTGGAAGGGGTCGTAATTGACATCGAAGTAGACCTGGGGCATGGCGAACCCAAGACATTCATCGTGGGCCTGCCCGATCAGGCTGTGAAAGAAAGCCAGCAGCGCGTTTACTCAGCCATCAAGAATTCGAACCTCAGCAACCCCCGCCGTTCGATCACCGTGAATTTGGCCCCCGCCTCAGTACGGAAAGAGGGCCCATTTTTCGACCTGCCGATCGCGATCGCCATTCTGGCAGCCAATGGGCAAATTCCGCAGCCTGGCCTGCAAGGCGCGATGGTGATCGGAGAACTTTCTTTAGATGGAAGCGTGCGCCACGTGCGCGGGATCCTGGCAATGGCAGCAACGGCCCGCCAGGAAGGTTTTGAACGCATTTTTGTTCCAGCTGTGGATGCCCCCGAAGCCGCGCTGATCCCGGACATCGAGGTCTTTCCGGTTGAGAGCCTGGAGAAACTCTTCCTGCACCTCACCGGTCAGGAGCTGATCGCCCAGGCCCTGCCGGAAGAAAACCCCACAGCCAAAGCCCCGGCATTCGATCAGGTGGACTTCAGTGAAGTGAAGGGCCAGGAGCATGTAAAACGCGCCCTGGAAGTGGCCGCGGCTGGTGGGCATAATGTGCTGATGGCCGGTTCTCCAGGCGCGGGCAAGACCCTGCTGGCCAGAGCCATCACCTCCATTCTGCCCAATCCCTCGCTTGATGAAGCCCTGGAGATCACCCGCATCTACTCCATCTGCGATATGCTCCCCAGCGCCACTCCCTTGATCCAAACCCGCCCCTTCCGCGCGCCGCACCACACCATCAGCCATGCCGGTTTGGTTGGCGGTGGGAATGTGCCCCATCCCGGTGAGATCTCCTTGGCACATCGAGGTGTGCTCTTCCTGGATGAACTCCCGGAATTTGGCCAGCGCATCTTGGAAGTGCTGCGCCAGCCGATCGAAGACAAGGTAGTGACCATTGCCCGGGCGAGCGGGTCGCTGACCTTCCCGGCAAACTTCATGCTGATCAGCGCCATGAACCCCTGCCCCTGCGGTTATTACGGCGATACGATGAAGCAATGCACCTGTACTTCCGGAGCCATCCTCACTTACCAGAAACGCATTTCCGGCCCGCTCCTGGACCGAATCGATATCCATGTGCATGTCCCGCGGGTGGAATACCAAAAACTCAGCAGCCGCGGTCCGGCCGAAAGTTCCGCGGCGATTCGCTCCAGGGTCGAAGCCGCCCGGCAGATCCAACTCCAGCGGTTTGAAGGCGGCCGGCTTCTGAATAACGCAGAGATGACGCCGGTGGAGATCCGCCAATACTGCCACCTGGATGCTGCCTGCGAGGCTTTGATGCAAACCGCCATGCGCCAGATGCAGCTTACTGCCCGGGGCTATCACCGCGTGATCAAGCTCGCCCGCACCATTGCGGACCTGGCCGGTGAGAAAGAGATCAGCCAGGTACACCTGGCTGAAGCCCTGCAATACCGGGCAAAGGAATTCGATTTCTAGTTAAATAAAAAAAAGCTGGCACTCAGGCCAGCTTCATTATCAGGAAAGACAAATTTACTTCAGATTTTTGGCTTCGAAATCCTTGAGGAAGTCGATCAATGCGTCTACGCCATCCTTGGGCATGGCGTTATAGATGGAAGCCCGCAGGCCGCCAACGCTCTTGTGGCCTTTCAGGTTGTCAAAACCCGCTTCAACGGAGGCTTTCACAACCGCGGCATCCAATTCTTTGTCACCCGTGGAGAAAGGCACATTCATCAGCGAGCGGTCGTGCTTTTCCACTACGCCCTTGAACATTTCGGAGTTATCCAGGAACTCATACAGCGGCGCGGCTTTCGCTTCATTCAGTTTGGCCATACCTTCCAGGCCGCCCAGGCTCTTGAGATATTTGAACACCTTGCCGCAGACGTAAATCGCCCAGGCATTGGGGGTGTTGTAGAGCGAATCGGAATCGGCATGCGTATCGTAGCGCAGGTATGTGGGCACCTTGGGGTCCATGTCTTCCCGGCGGATGAGGTCCTCACGCATAATCACAATGGCCATGCCGGCTGGGCCAACATTCTTCTGCACGCCAGCCCAGATCAAGCCGTATTTGCTCACATCGCAGGGTTTGGAGAGGAACATGGAGGATTGGTCCGCCACCAGGGGTTTGCCCTTGGTGTCCGGCAGGCTCTGCCAGGTGGTACCGTTGATCGTTTCATTCTCGCAGATGTACACGTAGTCCGCATCATCCGAAACCTGGATGGCAGCCGGATCGGGAATGTAGGAGAAGTTCTTGTCTTCGCTGGAGGCGATCACATTCACCTTGCCGAACTTTTTGGCCTCGGTGATGGCCTTCTTGGACCAGGCGCCGGTGTTCACATAGTCCGCCACGCCGTTTTTCATCAGGTTCATCGGCACCATGGCAAATTGGAGGGTTCCGCCTCCCTGAATGAACATGACCTTGTAGTTATCGGGAATATTCAGCAGGTCGCGTAGGTCCTTTTCGGCCTCAGCCAGAATGTCTTCAAAGACCTTGCTGCGATGGCTCATCTCCATCACGCACATGCCTGATTCGTTGAAATTCATCAGCTCATCACGCACTTCTTCCAATACTGGCTCCGGCAGCATGCTCGGGCCGGCAGAGAAATTGTAGGTACGTCCGTACTTCATTTGCGATGTTCTCCTTTGTGTAGGTGCAGCGTAATTTAGCAGGGATTAATTCCCAGATGCAAGTATAACAGCGCACACCTCAGAATGGGCTGATTCGGGAAATTATTCCCCATTAATTCGCACAATCCTTGCGTAGATTCCTTGAGCACGGATTTTTCTGTGGCGGGTGAAGCGGCCACCCTCCCAAATCGTTGGAGGTTCTCCCGGTTTATAATCGCGGCATGGCAAAAACGGCAATAGGACGGCAAGATACCTGGCAGCTGCTGGATGTGATCGGCTCTGGGGATGCCGGTGAAGTTTTGCGCGTGCAAAACCAGGCTGGCGCTCAGGCGGTGATGAAACGCCCGCTGCAGAACGCTTCCGGCGGCACCATCCTGCGCCAGGCGATGCAAATCGAGACCGAAGGTCAAACCCTGGCAAAGTTAGCCGGGATCGACCAGCGCCGAAATAACCTCTGGGTTCATACCCCCAAACTGTTGGACGAAAGCCCGGAAGGCAGTTCGCGTACATCCAAGCTGTTCATCGTCTCGGAGGAAGTAAGCGGCAAGGCCATTTCTGGCCTGCTCAGAGACTCACTGATGGGCGGTCCTCCCCTAAGCCAGGTGCTGGTTGTACGCGTATTGGCCGGGATGCTCCAGCTCTTGCCCCAGGTGCACGCCCAGGGTGTGCTCTGGAATGATGTGAAAATGGACCACATCTTCTGGGACGAGACCCAGAAAAAACTCTCTTTCATCGACTGGGGCAACAGCCTCAGTTTCGACCCGCAGAATCCGGGCAGCGACCAGGCAAACCCCCTGCTGGACTACCAGCAATTGCTCAGCGAAGGCCGCCTGCTCACGGAACAAACCGCCCCGGAATTACTGTTGGAATTGGCCTGGCCGCTGACGGCGCACGGGATGACCGAAAGCGAGATCAACGCCTTGCGCTTCCGTGTGGAATACCTGGAAGCCTATCTGGGGATGCGCGTGGTGGAGTACCAGGTGCTCCTGCGCAAGTATTTGAGCCGGGTGGAAAACCTGGCAACTTTGCGCGACACACTGGAATTAAGCGAGGCGCTTGAAGGCCTCGGGGTAGCAGTAGACCATGCCTCCATACTGGAAGCGGCTGGGAATCTGGTTCTACACTTGATCAGCCTTAGTGACTACGCGCAAGCGCGCGCAGCAACCGGGCTCATCCTCGAACGCCTGCCCATCCAAGCCGGAGATAACTGGAAGCTAAGTCACTACACCTTGGGTTTGGCTGCATTGGATGGGCATAATCTGGCCGGAGCTTTGCTTGAAGCCAGCATCACCAGCGACTGGCCCGCAGCGGCGTGGTCCCTCCAAGAGATTCAGGCCAGCCCGAAATTCCAGCACGATCTTAGCCCGCTCCTTCGGGCATTCCGGGATGCCAGCCTGAAGGACCAAGCCCATCCGGAAACTGTGGAGCAGCTAATGGCCTATACGGCGGCGGAATTAGGCCGCTGGGCCCAAGACCCGGAGTTTGGTCAGCATTCTGATCCCGGCACACTGGCTGAATTGGAAGCCCGCAAGCAGGAGCTTCTCCAGATCCTCTCTGCATGGGGCCAAATCTCGCCTGGTGAAACCCTGGGCAACCGTGCCTTCGAGTTGCGCACTTGGGCAAACCAGGGTTTGGGCAGCGCCGCGCCCAGCTTGCCAGCCCTCAAACTAAAACTCACCCAATTGCTTGCCAATATTCGCGAAATCCACCGTGCCTGGCAGGAAGGCGACTTGCAGGCCTTGCAAAACAAGCTGAAACTATGTTTCCTGGCCGAACCCAGCCTGGTTTACTTGCCGCTGATCTCCAATTGGGTCGATCAGGTCGAAACCTGGTTCGAACGCTTCAAGGCTGGCCCCGCAGAAGGCCAAACCCTCACCCAATTTGCCCAAGATCTGGCAGCCGAGTTCCCGCAAGGTGATAACCATCTCGGTGTACCTGCCTGGCTTCTGGGGGCCTGGCAAGCGGTTCACACCATCATCGCAGCCCGGGACATCCTGACCTTGCAAGAGCAAGTGCTGGCAGAAGCCTGGCCAACGCCCTGGCTGCAGCTCGACTCAGCCAGCCTGGACCTGCCCCTGGAACTAGCCAGCCAGACCAAACTGAATCATGAGCAAAGCGCCGTCGCGCAGGAATTTCACAAAGCGCTCAGAACCGGTATGAACACCGCGGCTTACCTCGCGAAGCTGGCTCGCAGCCTGCCCGCCTTCCAATCCCTTTACCGCTCGCTCGCGGAGAGCTTCAGCCACAGTTTCGACGCTATTGAGCATCCCATTCTCACGCTGACTCCGGAGGCTTTCCCGCTTGCCGAGCGCGCTGCCATCGCTGAAGCGCTATCTGTTCTAGCCCAAATTCAAGAATGGAAGCAAGCGCAGCGCCAGGGCCGGCCAGCCCATCCCAAACCAGATAACGCGCTCCTGGAGCGCTGGAGCGTCCTCCAGGATCTGGAAAAGGCGGGTGTATCCTGGCAGAAGGAGACCCTGCCCAACCTTACCGCCATCCGGCAGCGCCTTTGGGAGCAGTTGCCTGACCCAGAGGCACCGCCTTCCAAAGACCCGCTAAGCCAGTGCTCTGCCGCGGTTGCCCGCCTGGCTTTTGCCTGGGGCAAAGTGGCTGATCAGGGTTTGTACCCCGCCCAGGTGAATGAAATGCTCGCCGATGCAGACGCAGCCCAGGAAGCATTTCTGCGTTTTTGGCATGAGGTGGAGCAAAACCGCGGTCCCATCCTAGCCTGGTTGGCTCAGGCAAATCAACCTTTTTTGAGCGGCATCAACCACCAGCTGCTTTCCTTCAGCCGCCAATTACGCACAGTATTACGGGCCTTGGATGTGGTGAATACACCTCAAATCGCCCGGACCCGCCTGGCACGCAACAGCGCCGCGGACCTGATCTTTGCCCTGGTCCAGCTGGACGAATTGCTCAAACCGCCTTCACGCAAGCGCTCTCCCATCCGGGATTGGCAGCAGCAGTACCTGGACCTGCTCAAGGAGGACGATCGCAATGCCATCCAGCGCAAGATCCAGGCCATTGAAAGCATCCACCCGCTGCTGCCTTGGTTTGATGAACTCGTCCGCCGTGATGCCGATTACTTTGAAACCCGCGATTCACGGCAATGGTAAAATGGCGCCCAAGGATCAATAAATGCGCGAAGAAAAATTGGATGCCCGCTCCGGGCTTTTTTTAGCCGAGCCCCTGGACACCTGGCTCACGGCCAACCACCAGGATTACGCCATTCCTGAAGCAGGTGGGTCGAGCGCCCGCGTCTTCCTGATGAAGACCGCGGCGGGTAAATTGCCCTGGGACTACGAACCCGCTTTTAAAGTAATGCGGCACGACAAGCTTGCGTATGCCATCCCGCTTTTTAAGGAAGAATACCGGATATTGGGCGGCTTACAAGGCTTGCACGGGCTCACCCCCATGCTTCATTCCGGCTTTTTTAAGCCTTTGGACGGCTTGGCATGGCCCAGCGAAATCGCGCCGCTTTCGAAAACCATGGAAAACCAGGGGCAAGCCAGCCGAATGAGCGGCACCCTGGCAATCTTTGAGCCAGACGAGACCGACCAGGTGCTGGAAGAATTCGATGAGCGCATCGCTGATGGCTGGCTGCCCTTTGTGATCCTGGAACGGCGCTGGGAAGACAACCTCTACCTCGTTTCCGATGCCGGTTACACCCGCGGCGATTTCATTCACAACCTCAGCATGCGCCAGGTTCTGGATATTGCCAGCCAGATGGTCAGCATTCTCGGCCAGGCCCATGCCCGCGGCGCGACCTACCTGGACCACAAACTCCTGCACTATTACTGGAACGATGTGCGCGAAAAAGTGATCATGATCGACTGGAACATCGGGCATTGGACCCCGGACGATTTCAAAACTGAAGTCCAGGCTGCCGATATGATCCAATTCAGTTC
>DHPL01000059.1:0-431 GCA_002407905.1 Anaerolineaceae bacterium UBA5365 | reverse complement strand
GTTGGCCCCAACCGCCCGGAAGACATCGCCAATTCCCCCTCCCACTACAAGGCCTCTTACTCCTACGATGTGCAAAAACGCCTCAATCAGGACGAGATGGCCTTTCTGGAGCAGGCCCTGGACGGCGCTTTCAAGACACCGGAGTCGATGGCGGAATCCATCGCGGTCCTGCAGCGCAAACGGCCTTAAGCTCGAAGGAGAATCATGATTCGTGAATTAATCGAGGCTGCCCGTCAGGTACTTGCCCAGCGCGACCCCAGCGATGAGGCACTCAGCGCGGCGGAAAGCGGCCTCTCAACCTATCTTGAAGCTTACGCCACCCGGCGCATCGCTGAAACCCCCGGCATTGACGACCTGGAAGAGGCCAATCGCCTCCTCCGCGATTTGCGCCGTGAGCGCAGCCGACGCCACGCCGACGGCAACCTGCCTTC
>DHPL01000048.1:15008-15619 GCA_002407905.1 Anaerolineaceae bacterium UBA5365 | reverse complement strand
AGTTTCGGGGTGCAGTTCATTTTGGCGTCTTTTTCTTTAATTCTGGTTTTATCGACCGAAAGGCCGGTTTATTTTGCGGGGCGCGGCTCTTCCCACGCTTGAGGGAAGCCGGCCATCCAATCGGCGGTGCGAGCTTGATTGATACGCTCATTGGCCGGGATGTAAGGTTTGATATCCAGAAGCCAGGAGCCGTCTCGGGCATCCACACTGCCGATTCTGACGATTCCCGCCTCCTGGTCGACTGCCTGAATGCTGACGACGGTCATCGCGATGGGGTTTGGCCTGCGCGGGCTGCGTGTAGCAAAACAGCCTTGTTCACCGGCATTTGGGTATGGCGGGTGGCTGATAACTTGCTCCGGAGTGCCTTGCAGGGCGTCTCCGCCGCTCCACCAGAATAGCAGGGCGTGGCTGAAGGCTTCCAGGCCCATCAGGCCTGCCCGGTATTCGGGTTCCAGCTGGAGATGGAAATCCTGAGTTTCGGCGTTGGCGTGAATGGTACCGATGGGTGTGAGGCTTAGTCTGGGCAGATCCATGCTTCTAGTCTACCAAGTTTCATTGACAAGAGGGCTTAAAAGCATAGAATAGAGACCACGCGGGCGTCGCCAAGTGGT
>DHPL01000048.1:10987-14842 GCA_002407905.1 Anaerolineaceae bacterium UBA5365 | reverse complement strand
ATTAGCCTTCCAAGCTAACATTCGCCGGTTCGAATCCGGTCGCCCGCTTTTTTTATTGCCCGGCGGCGGTAGGCAGTAGACCCCGCAGGCAGAGATCAAAACCCGCTTTTGCATAAGGGGCATGGCATTAGCTTCCCAAGCTAAGATCCGCCGGCTCGAATCCGGCCGCCCGCTTATTTATTTTTCCTGTATTATGCGAAGTAACTCACCAAATGCCGAGCAATTTCTGCAGCAGCAGGCTGGTGAGGGTGATCATGGTCCAGCAGCTGAAGCCCAGCAGGATGGGTTTGGCACCGCTGCGGACCAGCTTGCCCAGGTCGGTGTTCAAGCCGATCGCGCTCATGGCCATGATGATCAGGAATTTGCTCAGGTCCTTCAGGGGGGCAAAAACCGCGCCGCTCACCCCCAGGTTTGAGGCAAGCGTGGTCACAAGGGAAGCCAGCATAAAAAAGACCATGAAAATCGGGAAGGCCTTGAGCGGGTTGCGTTTTTGGCCAGCGTTTTCATTTGTGCGCGCGCGCCAGGCCGAGAGCCCCAAGGTGATCGGGATGATCGCCAGGGTCCGCGTGAGCTTCACCGTGACAGCGTGGTCCAGGGTTTGGGTGCCCAGGCCGTAAAGCGTATCCCAGGTGGAGGCAGCCGCTGTAACCGAAGAAGTATCATTCACCGCCGTTCCCGCGAAGAGACCAAAGGCCTCCCCGTTGGCCTGCGAAAAGCCCAGGGCCGTCCCAAGCGCTGGGAAGACCAGCGCGGCGATCACGTTGAACAGAAAAATAACAGACATTGCCTGGGCCACTGCTTCATCATCGGCATCCACCACCGGCGCGGTGGCAGCAATGGCGGAAGCGCCGCAGATGGAGGAGCCTACGCCGATGAGCGTGGCTGTTTTCTCAGGAACCTTCAGGGCGCGCTGCAGTACAAAGGCAGTGACCAGGGCGATGGTGATCGTACCTAAAATGATCGGCAATGACCGCCATCCGGTTTTGAGTACAACGCTAAAGTTGAGCCCAAAGCCCAGGAGCACAACCGCAGCCTGGAGCAGCTTCTTCGAGACAAAGCCGGTGCCCTTCGCCAGTGACCGCTTATCCTTGATCAGTAGACCGAGCACAATTCCCAGCAAAATGCCGAGGATTGGCCCGCCGGCAACCGGCACCAGTTTGCCAGCCTGCCAGGCGATCAATGCGATTCCCAGGCAAAGCGCAATCCCTTTCCAATGGTCCTTAATGAAGCCCAAACTGATCCTCTCGCTGCTAAAACAGGAAAAACCATTCAAGAAAGTTTACGTTGGAATTAATCCGGTTTTAGCGGCCAAATGAAATAATTACCGCGGCAATTATACGATCTGCCCGGCATTTTAGGGTGTTTTGGGAGTGGAGCCGGCTATGGCAGCGTTAGGTCCAGAATGTAGAAGTGCTGGCCGTCCTCCACTTCAATACCCACAGTCCCTGCCAGTCCCTGCAGGTCGCCGGTTCCGGAGCCTTTTACCACACTGAGGAAAAAGCGATCATCCTCACCGTCAGAGCCAGAAAAGTGCTGCAGCATAAAACTGCCGTCGCGTCCCTCCAGGCTGCCGCTCACCTCCTCGATCGCACAGTAGGCCTGGCCATCGCTTGCGTTGGTGGCTGCACCTAATAACTCGCCTTGCCCCTCTGCTTGCAAGACCCCCAGGTACTGTTTGTTCAGGCGCATGCGCATCACCTTGTTACCCCCGCTTGCTTGAAACCAAGTATCCAGGGGCTGCATCTGCACTTCGAAGGGCCCTTTACCGCTTATCTTCATGTTCACCTCGCTTTCCGCAGAAATGATAGCCAGTACCAAAGCGTATTTCCATGCCGTGTAGCGGCATTTTGCTGTCTTTCCCAAACCAGCCCGTTTTGACTATAATGGCTTCAACTCAAGAGAACAGGCCTGGACATATGAACTATCTGGTTACCGGCGGGGCCGGTTTTTTAGGCGCCGCGCTCGCTAATCGCCTGAGCAAGCAGGGGCATCTGGTGCGCGTTTTGGATGACCTAAGCACGGGAGATGAAAGCAAATTGGCCGCGGAAGTTGAATTTACCCGCGGTGATGTGAATGACAAACCACTCCTCTGGTCGCTCCTGCAGGAGGTGGATTGCGTTTTCCACCTGGCTGCTAAAGTGAGCGTGCCGGAGTCTTCGCTTTTCCCGCGCGACTATAACCACGTGAACGTAGGCGGGACGGTCACCCTGATGGAAGCCATTCGCGATGCCCGGATCGGGCGGATTGTGCATGTGTCCAGCGGCGCCGTGTATGGCCCGCAACTCGAAGTGCCCTACCGCGAGACATCCCAGGCCAACCCGGCCTCCCCTTATGCCGTATCCAAACTTTCGTCCGAGTATTACGTGCGCGAGCTTGCGGCTGAGGCCAGCGTCGAAGCAGTGGTCCTGCGGGTTTTCAATGCCTATGGCCCCGGGCAGCGTGTGCCGAACAGCCACCCGCCCATCATCGCCAACTATCTCAAACACGCCATCACCAACGGTTCGATCGTCATTCATGGCAATGGTACCCAAACCCGCGATTATGTTTACGTGGACGATGTGGTCAACGCCATCACCGCCGCGGCGAATGCCAATAATGTTGACCAGGAAGTAATCAACGTAGGCTCCGGCGTGGAGACGAGCGTGCTCGAACTGGTGCGCCTGGTGCGCCAGGTAACCGGCAAAAAACCGGAGGAGATCTTTAACCCGCTTAAGAATGCTGGTCTTTCACGCATGTGCGCGGATATTTCCAAAGCGTACCGGCTGCTGAACTATTTGCCGCTGACCAGCCTGGAGACCGGGCTGCGGCTTACCGTTGAACGCGACCCCCAATATCATGTTGAATGAAGCTCAGGTGCTGCCGCGGGCTTTCTTTGAACGCCCGGCCTGGCAGGCTGCCCCAGAACTAGTGGGCTGCCAGCTTGTGCGTGAACTGGGCGGCCAAAGGCTGCGGGTTCTGATCACTGAGGCTGAGGCTTACCAGGGCATGGAGGACCAGGCTTGCCACGCCCGCGGCGGGAAAACCAAGCGAAACGCGGTGATGTTCGGCCCTCCCGGACATGCCTATGTGTACTTCACCTACGGAATGCATTGGATGCTCAACCTGGTCTGCGAGGCGGAAAGGTTCCCCGCGGCAGTGCTGGTCCGGGCGGTGCATCCCCTTGAAGGGCATGAGATGCTTGCCCAGAACCGGCCTCATCTGGCAGGCCAGCGTGCCTGGCTGGATGGCCCGGCCAAATTGACCCATGCGCTGGCGATTGATCGGGCCTTGAATGGCACGGATGCCTGCGATCCTGGTTCGGGGCTCTTCATTGCCTCTGGTATTCACTTCAGCAGCAAAGACCTGATCCCCGGGCCGCGGGTGGGCCTGGGCAAGACCCCGGAGCCCTGGCTGAGCATGCCATGGCGCTGGCGCTTAAGTCCACAGGCCCTGCATGCCGCGCTTGGAACGGTATAATCTAAGCCGATGATCTTTAGTAAACGTAAAACCGACCCCAGTTTCAACGTAGAACCCGTGATCGAACGGGTCTCATCGGTTATTGGGCCGGGAATCAACTGGCGCGGCGATTTGCGCGGCCGGGGCGGAATCCGCATTGAAGGCACCTTTGAAGGCGAATTGGCCATTGATGGCCTGGTGGTTGTGGGTGAGAGCGGTAAAGTGACCTGCGAGCTGCTCAAGGCCGAGGCGCTGATCGTGGCTGGCCAGGTGCGGGGCAATATCCAAACCAAACGGCTCGAGATTCGCGCCACAGGCCGCATTTGGGGCGATGTAGTTACCGAGTCTTTCAGCAGTGAAGACGGCGCCTTTTTACGCGGCCAGATGCGCATGGAAGAGAAACTGGACCTGGACCTCAGC
>DHPL01000048.1:10413-10800 GCA_002407905.1 Anaerolineaceae bacterium UBA5365 | reverse complement strand
CTACTCAAACCACAATGCCTGTGATTGTGCGCGATGAAGAGCCGGATCAGGAGGATGAATCCGGCAAGATACCTTCTCCCTGGGCTAAATAAGTTCCTGTTTATTTAAAAGGTGTTTCAAGAATGATAGTCACCGGGCCATCATTGTGGATTTCAACCAGCATCTCCGCGCCGAACTGGCCGGTTTGCACCTTTAAACCGTGCTGGCGCAGCAGCGCGCAAAATTGTTCATAGAGCGGAATGGCCTGCTCCGGGCGGGCGGCTTGCACAAAGGAGGGCCTGCGGCCTTTGCGTAGATCCGCGATGAGGGTAAACTGCGAGACCACGATTACCTCGCCGCCCACCTCCAGGCAGCCCAGGTTCATCTTGCCTTCGCTGTCTTCGAAAA
>DHPL01000048.1:8036-10236 GCA_002407905.1 Anaerolineaceae bacterium UBA5365 | reverse complement strand
TCGGCTTCAGTGTCCTCATCGTCCACTCCAAGCAGGATCAGCATGCCCTTATCGATCGCGGCCACTACTTCGCCCGCGATGGTCACGGACGCTTTCTTGACTCGTTGTAATACAGCACGCATCTTCCCTGCCCTTCTTTTACACTCTTATCCAATTCTGTTCAAAATTGGTCATGGACTCATTTTCCTGATCAAGCCTAAAGCCGGCTTCGGAAAACACATGGCGCAGCTGCCGCGCGTTTTGTGTTTTACCAGGCGAGATCACGCCATAGCCAACGGTAATTATCTCATTGGGAAGCCAGACTTCCAGGTCGATCAAGAATGGGTCCGCGGAATTGATCACCGGCTCCCAGAGGTGTAATCTGCCGCCTGGTTGGATCACCCGGTGTAATTCCCGAGCCAGCGGAGCAAGATCTTCATTCAAGAAGTACATCAAGGTAAAAAAACTGGTGCAGGCAGCAAAAGAGGCCCTCCCAAAGGGCAAGTGCAAACCATCTGCCACGAGGGCTCGCTGAATCCCAGGTGCCTCTTCTAATTCGTCAAAACGTTTGTCTAAAGCGAGGACCTGGCTGGGAAAGAGGCGCGAAATCACGCCTTCGCCCCCGCCCCCAAGATCCAGGATGGTTCCGTCCAGTTTTGTTTTTCTTAGGTCGATTAACCTTGGTTCTGTCATTTCTGCCTAAACCTTCGCGGATTGATTCTACCCTGCCAGGCGTGTCTGGGAACCGTAGGTAGGCCCAAGAAGGAAGAACAAGTATTTGCATGGACGCCAGAGGCTGCCTTGCCGGCTGTTATAATTTTTGCGATGCAATCCGCCCCGATCATAGCCAGCTCGCATGCATTGCGTGCACTTGCCCAGGAGCTGGCCCAAGAACCTGCTTTCGCCCTCGATACCGAATCCAACAGCCTGCACGCTTACCACGAGCGGGTTTGCCTGATGCAGATCTCAACCGCGTCGCGGGATTATTTGGTTGACACCCTTGCCCTGCCCAACCTGGAGCCCTTGGCGCCGCTATTTGCTGACGCGAAGATCCAAAAGGTATTGCACGCCGGCGATTACGATATCGCCTGCCTCAAGCGCGATTTTGGTTTCAGCTTTGCCAACCTTTTTGATACCATGCTGGCTGCCCAAACTCTGGGCGAAACCAACCTGGGGCTGGCAGCCCTGCTTGAAAAAACCTTCGGGCTCAAACTGGAGAAAAAATTCCAACGGGCCAATTGGGGCCAGCGCCCGCTGCCGCATGAGATGCTGGTTTATGCCCAGAACGATTCTCATTACCTCCTGCCCCTGCGCGAGGCGCTCCAACCGCGTTTGGAAGCCAGCGGCATGTTCACCACTTTTATTGAGGACTGCGCCGCCCTGGCCGATACACCTCCGGCCCAAAAAGGGCACGAGCCGCAGATCCAACAGGTACGGGGAGCCCAAGCACTCAAGCCCAACCAGTTGGGTCTGCTGCGCGAACTGCAGCTGATGCGGGAAGCTCTGGCCAGCAAGCACGATAAACCGCCCTTCAAAATACTGGGCGACCACGCTCTGGTCGAGCTGGCCATCAACCAGCCGCGTTACGCACAGGAATTGCAGCTGCTTTCCTCCCTGACCCCAGGCCTGATCCGCCGCTTCGGCCGGCAGATCTTGCATACCATCGAAGCCTGGCGCGCGAACCCCTACACGCTCAAGCTTCCCCGGCCGCAACGGATGAACGAAGCCCTGCATCTCCGCCGTGAACGGCTTTCGGAGTGGCGGAAAAAAGTGGGCCGGAACGAAGGCCAGCCCTCCAATGTGGTGCTGCCTAAGGACTTGCTGGACCTGATCGCGGCCACCCCGTTAAGCTCCCTGGCGGACCTGGAGGAGCGTATGGCTGCCAGCCCGAGCCGTTACCAACGCTACGGCAGCGAAATCTATCAATTGCTTATTTAGGAGAAACCATGAAACTCAGCATTCTCGGCGCGGCCCATACTGTAACCGGCTCCATGCACTTGCTTGAACATAACGGCTTCACCTTGCTGCTGGATTGCGGCATGTACCAGGGCAAACGCGATGACACTTACGCGGTCAATCTCAACTTTCCCTTTGTCCCCAAGACACTGAATGCGATGGTGCTCTCACACGCCCATATCGACCACAGCGGCAACATCCCCAGCCTGGTCAAGAGCGGGTTCGACGGCGACATTTACTGCACCTATGCAGCCATGGACCTGGC
>DHPL01000048.1:0-7978 GCA_002407905.1 Anaerolineaceae bacterium UBA5365 | reverse complement strand
CGGCAACATCCCCAACCTGGTCAAGCAAGGGTTCAGCGGCAACATTTACGCCACCTCCGCAACGGTGGACCTGGCAAATATTATGCTGCGCGACTCTGCCCACATCCAGGAGCAGGATATCGAGTACGTGAACAAGAAGCGCAAGCGCAAGGGCCTGCCGCCCATGGAGCCGCTGTACACTCAAAAGGACGCCCTGGCCACCGAACCGCTTTTCCGCACCATCTGGTACAACGCGCCTTTTGAGCCCATTCCCGGCGTGAAGGTGACCCTGCGCGACGCGGGACATATTTTGGGCTCATCGGCAGTGTGCATCGATTGGGTGGACGACGGCCAGCCCAAACGGCTTTGGTTCTCCGGCGATATCGGCCGGCCGGCCACACCGATTCTGCGCGACCCGGTTTACCCGGAAAAAGCGGATTACCTGGTTATGGAAAGCACCTATGGTGATAAAGCCCACCTGGACCTGGAAGACGCCTACGAAGCGCTGACCAGCGTGATCACCCGCACTGCCCGGCGCGGGGGTAAGGTGATTGTGCCTGCCTTTGCGGTGGGCCGTACCCAGAACCTGAGCTATCTGCTGAGCGAGGGCATGGAAAAAGGCGATATCCCCGACATCCCGGTGGTGGTGGACAGCCCCCTGGCAGTGAATGCCTCCGATATTTATCGCAAGCATACCGAGTGCTACGATGATGAAACCTGGCAATTTATTGCCCAGCACCGCATGAAAGGCCTGGAGTTCGATAATGTGATTCTCACCCGCAGCGTGGATGAGAGCAAGGCGCTCAACGAGTTTGATGAGCCGATGGTGATCATCTCTGCCAGCGGGATGGCTGAAAGCGGGCGCATCCTGCACCATCTGAAAAACAATATCGAAGATGGGCGCAACACCGTCCTGATCATCTCCTGGCAGGCACCGGACACTTTGGGCCGGCGTTTATCCGAAGGGGCCACGAAGATCAAGATCTTCGGCGAGGAGTACTTCCGTAAGGCCGAGGTGGTGCAGATCGATGGGTTGAGCGCCCATGCCGGGCAGGATATTCTGATGGAATACGCTCTGGCTACCAAGGACAGCCTGAAAAAGCTGATCCTCTTCCACGCGGAGGAAGAGCCGGCCATGGCCCTGGCGGCAAAAATGCGTGAAAGCGGGGCCCTTCCGGAGGCCATTTATGCTGAAAAGGGACAGGTTTTCGAGTTGTAGTTTGGGTTTGAGGGTAATCAGGCGCAGGCGGCCATTATGGATTGGTTGCTGCCAAATGACCGGCCCCTGGATTGGCAACTTTCCTTCCGGCGAAGGCTAAATCTCTTGAATTGAACTTACGGCCGAACGGATAGCTTAGGCTTTGTCCTTAGCGAGCACCACTAGCGCCCGCGCTGCGCGTTCAGCCGCGATAACCAGGTTCTCGCCCGCGTTTTCCAGCGCTGTTTCAAGCCTGGTCACGGATTGCACGCTTGAAAAAACCGCGTCCAGCCCTTCCTCGTAAACCCAGCTGTTCTCGCCTTCGATGCTGCCGTTGATCGCGATCACGGGCACTCCAGACCTTTGTTTGACCCTGCGGGCCACCCCCACCGGCACCTTACCAAAGCGGGACTGCCCGTCCATGCGGCCCTCACCGGTGATTACCAAATCCGCCCCTTCAACTATTTTCTCAAACTCGATGAAATCGAGGAGGAAATCCAACCCGCTGACGATGCGGGTGTTAAGAAAACTCAGGACGCCGTAAGCCGTGCCTCCCGCGGCACCGGTGCCCGCCACCTGGCCCAGGGCTTTGCCCGTAAAGTCTGTAACCGCTTTTTCCCAATTGGTCATCCCGGCTTCGAGATCCGCCAAAACCTGGCCAGAAGCACCCTTTTGGGGGCCAAAGACCGCGGTAGCGCCCTGGTCTCCCAGGAGTGGGTTGGTAACATCGGTGGCCAGGATGAACTGCGTGTTGAGAACTTCCTCGGGTACCTGCGGCGCCCGGATTCGGCTTAGTTTTGCCAGGCTGCCCCCGCCATAGCCAATGCCTTTCCCGGCGGCATCCAGGAGTTCAAACCCCAGGGCTTGCAGCAGACCGCTGCCGCCATCATTGGTGGCGGAGCCGCCCAAACCCAGAAAGACCTGCGTGGCGCCCTGGCTGATGGCTGCCCGAATCAACTGCCCGGTCCCGTAGGTGCTGGCACTCAGCGGGTCGCGCTCTTCCGGCTTAAGCAATATCAGGCCGGAGGCCCTGGCCAGGTCCAGCACTGCTGTATGCCCATCGATCAGGGCATACTTCACCTCGATCGGCCTGCCCAAGGGGTCGCTGACTTGTGCGGAGCGATATTCCACCTGCGCGGCAGCATGTAAAAGCGATTCTACAAAGCCTTCACCGCCATCTGAAAGCGGAAGACTGGTGAAATGGGCGTCCGGAAAAACCCGCTGAAAGCCGATCTGAATCCGTTCGGCTACCTCCAGGGCAGTCAAGGAGCCTTTGAATGAATCCGGTGCGATCACGATCTTCATGGTTCTTCCCTCCCTTGCGCTTGGGCCTGGCTTCCGGCTGGAAACTGCTGGCGCGTACCTGGCTCTATTTTCGCCGATTAGCCGGCAGCGGTCAATTGATTAATGCGTGAAAAACGCCTGGCTGACCAGGCGTCTCGTTTTCCCCTTCTCCGCGGGAAAATTCGCGACTACACGTCGCGTTGGCACTCTTTGATAAAGGTGTCGTTCAGGTCTACCAGCACATCGGCATAACGCACGAGTTCCGGCGCCAGTTGGGTACTGGAGGAATACACTTCGGTGTGCTTGCCCCGTTCCTGCAGGATGCGCAAAAGCTTCTCAAAGTCACCATCACCGCTCACCAGGGCGGCGGTGTCGTAGTGGTCGCTGAGGGTTACGGCATCCAGGGCCAGGGCGATATCCACGCCTTTTTCCTTGAATGAATCGCCGCGGCTTTTCAAAACGCCCTGAACAACGTGCATGCAGGGGATGCGGTTGAGGGCGTAGATGAACTTGCGCTGTTTGTCTACGGCCACCTCATCGATGTCGCAATCCTCCAGGAGGGCCATGTAGATATAGGCCCTAAAGAGCCGCCTGCCGCCGGTGATCTTGTTGATGAACTTCTCGTAATCAAGCCGCAGATTAGTGGTTTTGAAATCGATCAGATAATGCAGATTTTGAAAATCAATGAAAATTGCTACGCGTTCTTCCATGGCGTTATTCTATCGTAATTCTTTCCTGCTCCAGGCCTTTGCCACAGCTTAGGCATGAACTTGCTGCCCGGAATGTCTCAGGCGGCTGCACCCTGGTTCAGGCGCTCCCGCAGTTCCAGTACCTGGCCGCGGATCTGATCATCGGTCTCGATCATGCCGGCCACTTTTTCGCAGGCGTAGATCACGGTAGTGTGGTCGCGTCCGCCCAGGGCCTGGCCAATGCGCGGCAGGGAGATGCCGCCTTGTTCCCGCAGGAGGAACATCGCCACCTGGCGGGGCAATACCAGGTCTTTCGTGCGCTGCTTGCCCACCATTCCATCCTGACTGACCCCGAAGTATTTGGCTACCGTCGCCAGCACGTCCGAGGGGCTGAGTTCGGCTTTTTGCTGCAGAAAATCCGCCAGTGCGCTTTGGGCCAGGGGCAGGTCCAGCTTGCGGCCGGAAAGGTCGCTAAAGGCCAGCACGCGGTTCCAGGCGCCTTCCAACTCGCGGATGTTGGCCTGGGCTTGGCGGGCAATGTATTCCAGCACTTCCGCGGGCACGTTACGGTCCGCCCGCTCGTTCTTGCTGCGCAGGATGGCCATCCGCGTTTCGTAATCCGGAGCCTGGATGTCCACCGTGAGGCCCCACTCGAAGCGCGAGCGCAGGCGTTCTTCCAGCGTGGCCAGGGCTTTCGGGGCTCGGTCGCTGGTCATCACGATCTGTTTTTCCTGACCGTGCAGGGCGTTAAAGGTGTGGAAGAACTCTTCCTGGGTCTGGGGTTTGCCGGCGATGAACTGAATATCATCGATCAGCAGCACATCCACCTCGCGGTATTTTTCGCGCAGTCCTGCCTGGGCTTTCGTGCGGATGGCCGCTACCAGGTCGTTGGTGAATTCCTCGCTGGAAACATAGAGTACACGCTTGCCCTGGCGGGCGACCGCGTTGCCGATGGCATGCAGAATGTGAGTTTTGCCCAAGCCCACGCCGCCGTAAAGAAAGAGCGGGTTGTAGGCTTTGGCCGGGTTTTCGGCCACAGCCATGCAAGCGGCATGCGCCAGGCGGTTGCTTGGGCCAACCACAAAACTTTCAAAGTCGTAGCGGCTGACCAGGCCAGTGCCTTCCAAATCAGGGGTTAGGCCTTGCGGCTCTGCGCTTTCAAAACTGGTGAGAGTTGCGGGTTCACGCGGCGGTTGGGGGGCAGTGCTGACTTTAAAGACGATCTCGACCGTTTTGCCCATGAGGCCGGTAAGTTTATTGCTCAAAAGCTGTTTCAGGCGGCTATCCAGCCAATCGCGGATGAAGGCACTGGGGGCGCCGATCTCGAATTGGAGGGCCTCAGGGTTGTAAGCCAGAAATTGGGTCTTCTTGACCCAAGTATCAAAACTTGCCCGGGGAAGTTCCATCTCTAATTGACCGACGACTGCCAGCCACGCCTGATTAGCATCCATGCGTTACTCCTGTGCCCCGCTCTCCTGTCGAGGCGAAGATTGTTGGTTTTCGATTGTTGCCCGAGTAGACGTTCCCCCAAAAGACGTTTTTGTGCTCGAGGATCTTCGGACGGTGGTTGAAAGATTCTACCCCTTGGGCCTTGCTTAAGGCAAGCGAAAAACCGTTGAATCGTCTAAAACTAAGCAATTCTTTAAGATTCGCCGAACCTTAAAGAATCTACCATTTTGGTCTGAATAAATTAGGCTTGGCTTTCCTTATTCATTAGCCCTATTTGGCAGGAAAGGCGCCCCGTTACCACCCCTATATATGGCCTTATTCTCTAAAAACCGACAAATAACCCTCCAATTAGGAGGTATATACGCAAGACCAGTTGGCGGGACTATCTGGCAATATTTCCTGATAGTGATTCAGGATTCTGAATCAGACCTAAAGCGTTTTTAAATCTGCTGATCGTTTTTTTCGGTGTTTTGCAGCATCAATCCGGCTGCGCGTCTGCCGATCTCGACGGCAAAATTTGTGCCCCGGTCCCAGGGGTAAACCTGGCTCATGGAAGCAAAGTAGAGCCCATCCATTGGGGTTTGGATGGCAGGGATGTTCCGCGAGTGGTTCACCAGCGGAATGGGCTGCGCGTAAGCTGTTTTGCTTACCCAAACCTTCTTCACCCAGCTGGGGTCGAAATCGGGGTTGATTTTCTTGAGGTAGGGCAGGAATTCATCGCGCAGTTCCTCGTCCGTCTTGCTGAAGTTGGGATGGTCTGCCTCGAGATAGTCGCCGATGTAGAGCACATGGTCGCCGCCAAAGTATTCCGGCTTCAAAAAATTGGTGTGCTCCACCAGGGCCAGGAAGGGGAAGCCTGCCTGTTTAGGGATGCTGTACCAGTAGAAGCCTTCTTTGGAGAGCTGGCGGTCCAGCGTGAGGGTCATGACCACCGCGCCCATGCTGTTGAGCGTTAGGAGGCCGCGCAGGTAATCTTCCGGCAAGTCCGGAGCCATGCGTGCCAGCAGCGAAGGGGCCAGGGTAACCAGCGCCTGATCGTAACGCTCCGTTTGCCCGTCACGCGTTTCCAGCTGAAGGCCTCCGGATGGGTGGGAACTAATGGACTGGATGGGGGTTTTGTAACGAATTTCAACCCCCAGGTCCTGCAGCTTGGCCGCGAACCGGTCCGCGAATGCCTGAAAACCGCCGGTAAAGGTGCCCAACTTGGTGGTGCGGGCGTGCAAACGGGCCCACATCCAGGCCATGCTCACCTTGTCTGCCCAGCGTTGGCCAAATTTGCCTTCCATCATCGGCTGCCACATTTCTTCGTACACCTTGTTGCCGGCAAACTTGCGCATCCAGGCATCGGTGGTGGTTTTCTCCAGGGCCCGCCAGTTATTGGTGAGGCGTAAGTACAAGCCCACCAGGCCGAAGCGGATCTTATTGATACCCCAGCCCAGGCCAGGGTAGAGCAGCGCGTTCTTGATGCTATCGAAGGGGTAGAACTTGCCCTTGTAATACATCACGGTGATCGGGGTGGGGAAGTGCACATCCTCGCTCCAGCCCAGCTCGCGGATGAGGCCCAGCATGTATTTATCCGAGGCGAACCAGTGGTGGTAATAGCGCTCCACGCTCCAGTCCCAGTGCGGCTCCTTGAAGCCGGCTGCCAAACCGCCGGGATGATCTGCGGCCTCGAAGACGGTCACCTGCTGCCCCTGGCGAATCAAGTCCCAGGCGGCAGCCATGCCAGCCATGCCGGCCCCTACGATGGCGATCTTTTTAATTTCAGGCATGCGGATTCTCCTTTGCATCGGTTCCGTGCGCAGTTTGATCGGTGCCCGTCTCCAGCATGTTTTCCGGCGGGGCAGTTTGTACGTCGGTAAGCGCTTGCAGCTCTTCAGCGCGGTATTCCGCCTGCAGGGCGCCCAGGTCGCTTCGCAGGCTGAGGCCTTCTTTCATGAAGAGGATCAATCCCAGGACAGTGAGCGGTATCCACAGTGCGGCCCGGAGCAGCAAGGAATAGCCGGTTGCGGCATCCGGAGCGATGCCGAATAACTGCAGCACGCTCTTGCCAGCAGCATCGAATGTGCCCAGACCTCCCGGCGCGGCAGGAATCAGTAAAACCAGGTTCACTACCCCAATCAAGAGCAATAATGCGCCAAAGGAAATATCCAGGTTGAGCGCTTTCGCCAGGGCCCAGTACAGGCCGCCTTCGGTTACCCAAACGCCAACCGAAAGCAGGAAAACCTTGAAGGTTTCCACGGGAGAGCGCAGGACCATCAGGCCGTTGAGGAAACGCTGAACGATATTGGTAAAGGCGGGGCGGGCTTTGAACGGGATGAGGCGCTGGATAAACCAGCCAAAAAACCGCTGGGTATGGTCCGGGAAGACCACCATCGCCAGAAAAAGGAAAAGTGCCAAAAAGAAGACCGCCGCGCCGATCACCGCTCCGCGCTGAATGCCAGCCACCATGCCGGCATCGGTAGCCACCGCTGTCAGGGTGCCCAGATTGAGCAGCACCAGGCCCATGACCACGATCGCGTCAAAAAGACGCTCGACCACGATGGTCGCCAGCGAAGCGCTGATCTCGATATCCTCTTTTTGCTTGAGGAGGATGCTGCGCAGCACTTCTCCGGCCCGGGCCGGGTAAATGTTGTTGCCCATGTAGCCGATCACCATTACCGAGGTGACGGTGGGCAGGGATACTTCCTTGAGCGGCTTGAGCAGGAGCTTCCAGCGCAAGGCGCGCAGCCAGGTGGGCACCAGATACAGGGCTATGCCAGCAGCCACCCAAGCCCAATTTGCCTGGGAGAGCACGCTGAGCACCTGATTTAAATCCACTTTACGGAAGGCCAGCCATAAAAAGAGGGCAGAGATGACGATGCCCAGCAAAAAGTGCCATTTTTTAATTTTCATTGCCTGGATTGTACCCGATTCAGCCTTCCCAACCTGGCTTTAGTTCAGGGCTAAGGGAGGCGTACAGCGCAAATTTGGGATTCAGGGCTGCAGCTCAGCCGCGGCCAGGGGCGGCAGGTCTGGGTACCAGCGGCGCAGTTCCAAATGGTCCAGCAGAGGCATGGCGTTCTGGCTGGAAACCGCCAGGTATTTCTCCCGTACAGGGGCAGGAAAAACGGCAGGGTCCAAGGTGTAGGCACCGTTCAGGTCCACGGCTTGGTAGCAGTTGGCCTGCAAAACGCCGTCCTGGTTTTCGTCCAGGATGCAATAAGGGATGCGGAACACCCGTTTGTTCCTATCCACCGGTTCGCAGATCGGCGCGAGGTAGGTTTTGCCTTCCAGCTGCCCCATCATCCGCCACTCGCAGAGGATGTCCACATCGGTTCCGTACCATTCCAATGCCAAGGCGCGCTCAACAGCACGCCAGCGCGGCTCTTCTCCGGGG
>DHPL01000069.1:24156-25090 GCA_002407905.1 Anaerolineaceae bacterium UBA5365 | reverse complement strand
CAGGGGGTAGTTTGGGAGGAAGACGGCAAGGTCGTTGGCAACGTGAGCGTGCTGCCTTACCAAAGCGGGTTCAGGCGGATCGCGCTGCTGGCAAACGTAGCAGTAGCGGAAGCGTATCGCGGCAGGGGGATTGCCTCCGGGTTAACCCGGCAGGCTCTGCGGCAGGTTTTCCGGGCGGCTCCAACCGAGGTTTGGCTGCAAGTCCGCAGCGATAACAATCCGGTGGTGAGGATGTACCGCAACCTGGGTTTTGAAAGCTTCAGCTCGGTTGTGCAATGGCAATTTCGTGTTCCGGACCCGCCGGAATACAGGCCCCAACCCAGACATTATCAGATCGTTGAACCAGGCTTTCGGGACTGGCGGGCGCATAAGGCCGCGTTGGCGAAAGCATACCCGGAAAAGGTACGCTGGTACGCGCCTTTTAGTTTTGAGCTGCTGAGCCCCTGGGCCAAACTAAACCCCCGCTACTGGGTGGATAAACGTCTGATGGCCCAATTCGCAGCGAAGGAAAAGGGGAAGCCGGAGGCTTTTATCAGCCTTGTAGCGGGCGATGGTTTGCGGGACTATTTGGTTTTGGCCGCAGAAAATGATGAGCCGCAAGCCTTATTGGCTTTGCTGGAAATCGCTTCCCGGCAAGCAAGGCCAGGCCAGATTTTGCAGCTGGAGTTTCCGGCAGGCCGGGCGGAGCGGGTATTGGAAGAATTTGGCTTTAAGGCTGTTCGGCGTCTGGATTGGATGCACTTGCCTGGCAATAAAGCCTCCAGACTGGCCGGTTTGGGCCGATAGTTAATGTAAAATTGAAGCATCATGCGCGATTCCCGGAGGTGAAAATGAGTAGGAAGCTGAGCTGGCTGAAAGGCCTGATCATTTTGCTCCTGGCCTTTGTTCTGACTGGCTGCGGAGCGGTGAGCACCGATCTCTACCTGAGCAAGGG
>DHPL01000069.1:16625-23945 GCA_002407905.1 Anaerolineaceae bacterium UBA5365 | reverse complement strand
CAACAAGCCCAGCAAACGGCCGCCCAGGCCCAGGACCACGGCATCAATGTAAGTTGGAAGCGCAGCGAAGGCAGTGCCGGGGCGGTAGTCTACAGCGCTGAAACCACCTTGACCAAGGTAAGCACGGACCGGAACGACTATTTTTCCCTGACGCCGGTTACCTATGAAGGCCAGAGCGCTTACCGATTCGTTTTCACCTTCTTTGATGAAATTTTGGGCCAGGTAGCTGACCGCAGCCTAACCTTGCATACGGCCAAAGTTCTCAGCCACAACGGGCGCTTGCTGGACGCGGGCACTGTGCAGTGGGCTGGGGCAACCGCACGGCCTGAAGCAGTGGTCCAGTTGGGGCAGGTAAACCCGCAGGTGCCCTATCTGGTCGGGGCGGGCGTTCTGCTGCTGATCCTGATCGCCGCGGTCATCCTCCTGCTGCAAAAGGGCTTGCTGCAGGGCTGGGTGAAAGAAAACACCGCGCTCACCAAAAACCGGCGCAAGGCCTCGCGCCTGCAGGGCGACCTGGGTAAGCTGGAGCAGGAGCGGGTGCTCTTCTATGACAACCTGGGCAACAAAGTGTGGGCCGAGAAAATGAGCGACCCAGGCTATACCGGGCCTTACCAGCAATTGGAAGCCCTGGAAGCAAAACTGGCGCCCATCGGCGACCATCTGCGCTCGCTGGACCTGGATATGACCAAGGCTCAGGAAACCCGGGCAGGGCTGGTTAAAGAATATGAGGAGAAGATCGGCGGTCTTCAGGTACTGCTCACCCAGGCGATGGAACAATTCTCAGGGGCTCGCAGCGAGATTGACGATACGGAAAATGTGCTGGGCAAACTGACTAAACAAAAGACTTCCCTGCTCAACGAGCTGCATGGTCACCAGACCAAAATGGCCTCTTTGCAGGAAAGCGACCTGCCGGATAAAGAACAGCAGATCACGACCCTGAATAACACCATCGCCACCCTGGGCAAGCAGGTTTTTGAGATCTCGGACCAATTGCCGGTCAAGGAATTGCGGATGGCTGAACTGCGCGCCAAACTGCCCAGCTTCCAGGACGAGGTGGACCGGGCAAAGGACGCGATCGCGAAGATGCAGGCAGCGGAGAAGGAAGCCTTGCAGCCGATCGATCAGAATTTGGCAAACATTCGGGATACACGTGCCGCGCGGGAAGAGGAGCTGCGCGGGATCAGGGCGGCAATGCAGCCGGTGATCCGTGAGCTGGGTGTGGAAGCCGACCGGGTTCGGCCCCAGCCCAACCTGCTGAGTGATTTCTATCAAAAGTTGGATGCCAGCAAGGAAAAGATCGCTCAGCTGAGCAGCGATGCCGATGCAGTGCGTTTGGACCTGGCCCGGACGGACAAGCCCGCCGTCACGCGTTTCTGGCTTTTTGTTGCCGGCGCGGTACTCCTGCTGGCGGGCATTATTGTGCTGCTGGTCTTGGCTTTTTAGTACCTCCGAAATTGCTAACGGCGCGGGCTTGCCCGCGCCGTTTTTGATCCCGGGCAGGGAATTAACGCTCCAAAGGTTTAAACGATTAAGGCCCCGTGCGGGGCCCTGGTTTCGGTTATTTGGCGTTTAAGCTTCTTCGTCCAGAACGCTCTGAGCGAGTTTAATGAACTCCTGCCATTCCTCACTGAAAAAATGCAGGGTCACGTCATTGAATTCCAGGTGGTAGGTCGTCTCCCCGTCTGGTTCTTCAGCGCGCCAGGCCATGTAGTTTTCAGTTTCGGCCAGGGTGGTGGTAATGGGCTCTCGTTCTTCTGCCATTGTATGCTCCTTATTTCTTTTTGTCCGGTTTCTTAGTACCGGCATTGCTTATTTTATCCGACTTGGGCTTGGCTTTGGCGCTCTTCCCGGTTGAACTTTCCGAACCGGCTGCGCTACCGGTGGTCCGCTGGGCAGCTGGGGATTTCGAATCGGTTCTGAAAAAGCGTTTCACAGCTTCCACTGCCCGGTCCACAAAAGCCAGGGTCTTTTCCCAGATGCTCTCCAGCCACCGTCCCAGCGGGGAGTTGCGCTTGATAAGTTTGGTGATCGCGGGGCGTTTGGGTTTGTTATAGTACGATATTCCTTCCCAGGGGTCCTGGTCCATTAGTTTGCGGGTGATGTAACGCAGGAAAAGCTTCAGCGAAGCCAAAACCGGGGCAGCCAAAACGATGCCCAGCAGGCCAAAGAGTTGGGCCATCACCAGGGCGGAGATGAGGATGGCTGCCGGATGGACTTCCAGGGCGTTACCCATCACTTTGGGCGTGAGCACATTATCCAGCAGGCTATCCACAAAGAGGGAAATCCCGATGACAATCAGCGCAAAGACAATGGGCTGGACCCCGAAAACATTGGTCTTCATGAAGAAGGCGGTGAGGCCGAAAGCCAGCCAGCCTACCCAGGCACCCACATATGGAACCAGCCGCCCCAAGCCGGCGATGATGCCCAGGATGAGGAAGTTGGGCAGGCCCAGGATGCCGAGCATGGTGGAGAAAATGAGGATGGCCGTACCGATGACGATGAACTCGCCGCGGATGAAGGCGTTCCAGGTGTTCGAGAGTTCCCGGCCCATACGCCGCAGGTCGTACTCGTAGCCCGGTATGCTGATTTGGAAGATGTGCCCGTTTGTGGCCTCGGACTCGCTGGTGATGAAGAGCGAAACCATGAAGGTGAGAAAGAAGTTGAACAGGAATCCGCCAACGACTGACACGGTTTTGCCCACAGCTCCCGGCGCTTGCCCGGCCAGAGGAACCAGGCGTTCCTGTACCATTGTGACCAGGAAGTTGGTATCCAATTTGGGCAGGGTGAAGGTGAATGAGCCGATGTTGACCGGCTTTTGGGATAATTGTTCGATGATGGGCAGTAAGGAGGTTTGCAGGCTATCCACCAGGGAGCGGGCCTGCTCAAGAATAAATACCCCGCCCCGCGCAATCAGGAAAATCACCAGACCAAAAACCAGCAGATAAACGATCAGCACCGCCAGCCGCCATTTGATGCGCAAGAGGCGTTCCAACAGTTTAGCCAAGGGCTGGAGCAGGATGGAAACCACGAAGGCGGTGATCATCAAATTGAGATAATTATGGAATCGGGCAATCAGAAAAACGAGAATCCCGAGCAGTATCAGCCCGATGATGATCTTGGTCGGCCACTCCCATTTGGGCGAGAGCGGGGCTTCGTCCTGGGGTGGGGGCGGAACCGGCAGAATAGTGGGTTCTTGAGGAGGCGGAGTTGGCTGGGTGGTCATGCATTTATTTTAATGCCAAACCGCAGGGAAAAACGCAGTTGTAATTAATAGGTTAGTTTTCTGCGGATTAAACGGCAGGAAAGCGATGATTGGGTACAATTAGAAAGTTAGGGAGAGGGTTTTCCCTAAAGATTATCCCCTGATGGAAAGGAAGATGCAGATGCAATACCGCAATTTTGGAAAATTGGATTGGCAAGTGAGCGCTTTAGGTTTTGGAGCAATGCGGCTGCCGATCATTGGGGAAGATAGCGGCGCGATCGACGAGCCGGAAGCCACGCGCATGATTCGGCACGCCATTGATGAGGGCGTGAACTATGTAGATACCGCCTGGGGTTACCATCGCGAAAACAGCGAAAAGGTAATTGGAAGGGTGCTGCAGGATGGCTACCGTGAAAAAGTGCGCCTGGCCACCAAGATGCCTTCCTGGCTGATCAAAAGCCAGGCGGATATGGATTACCACCTGGAAGAGCAGCTTAATCGTTTGCAAACCGACCATATCGATTTTTACTTGCTGCACTCATTGGATCGCAGCCGCTGGGAGAACCTGCGGGACCTGGAGGTGTTCGCATGGGCGGAGAAACAGCGCGCTGCCGGAAAATTCCGGTATTTGGGCTTTTCCTTCCACGACAAATACCCTGTTTTTGATGAGATCCTAAGTGCCTACGATTGGGACTTTTGCCAGATCCAATACAACTACATGGACATCCATGAACAGGCCGGTATGAAAGGCCTGCGTCAGGCCGCAGAGCGCGGGATCGCGGTTGTGATCATGGAGGGTTTGCAGGGGGGCAACCTGGCCAAGGATCCGGCCCCGCCTGAGGTCCAGAAGATCTTCGATGCCAGCGATAAGGGCTGGACGCCGGCGGAATGGGCCCTGCAATGGCTCTGGGACCAGCCGGAAGTGGCCGTGGTGCTCTCTGGCATGACCACCATGGAGCAGGTTGAGCAGAACCTGGCAACCGCCTCGAAGGGCGGTGTGGGCACAATGAGCGAGGAAGATAAACGCCTGGTCCTGGAAGTGCAAAAGGTTTACAAGACGCTTAAAGCCATCGGTTGCACGGCCTGCGAGTACTGCCTGCCATGCCCGAGCGGTGTGCACATCCCCAGAGTATTCGATATGTGGAATTCCGGGGTGATGTACGGTGTTCAGAAGAGTGCTCAGAGGCGTTACAACACCTTTATTGCTCCTGAAAACCGAGGAGATATGTGCGTGGAATGCGGTCAGTGCGAAACACTTTGCCCGCAGCAATTGGAGATCATTGAGGGTCTGAAGAAAGCTCATCGCTATCTCACTGAACCCATTGAAGCTTAGATGAAATTCTGGCAACAGTTAATGCTGCCTGGCCCGGCTGGGCACAGGCAGCTTTTTTTTCGGGACTGGCTGACCTATTGGTTTCTGCAAAGCAGCCTTTTATTGGGGACCGGTGTTTGGCTGGGTTTGACGCGAAAAGGTTTTTGGGGCAAATTGTGGGCAATCGCTTATAGCTCCTGCCATCAGATCCCAAGCCGCTCCTTCTTTGTGCATGAGCATCAGGGGCCTTTTTGCGCCCGGTGCACCGGTATGTACCTTGGCGCGGGGGTGGGCATCATCGCCCTGGCCTTCAAGGGCAGGCGGATTCGCTGGCCGCGTTTAAGCATCCTGCTGGTCCTGGCAGCCTTTCTGGTTTTCTTTGGTTTGGATGGGCTGAATTCCTTTGCCCAATTCCTGCCGGATAAATGGCGGCTCTATACCAGTACGAACAGCTTGCGCCTGCTGAGCGGCCTTGGCCTGGGGCTGGGCATTGCTGTGATTGCCATGCCGATCTTTAACCGGGCTTTTTGGCGCGAGGGCAAAGATGAAAGGATCCTGAATTGGGGTACGTTCAGCCTGCTGCTCGTATTCCTGGCTGGCGCCGCGGCCGGGATACTCAGCGGTTGGGCTCCATTGCTTTACTTCAGTTTTATTTTTACCCCCCTGAGTTTCCTGCTGCTGCTTATTCTGCTGCATACCAGCCTGGCGCTGATCTTCTTAAGGCAGGACGGCCAGGCGAAGGATTGGGGCGAACTGCGCGCGCCGCTGATGCTGGGCGCCCTTCTGGCCTTACTGCAGATCAGCGCCATCGCCTTGCTGCGTTACCTGCTTACAGGTACCTGGGCGCCGATAAACCTATGATTTTATAAGGTTGATCCCCTGAGCCTTGCTATAATTAAATTGCGGAATACCCTTGTTCCGTGGAAGAGAAGGAAATGATGGATGGAGTTATTGGCGGCGTTTTGGGCGCCTTTGGCCTGGCAGCGTCTGCCGGCCTGAACGCGTATATTCCCCTGTTGATCGTTGCCCTTACAGCTAAATTTACCAACCTGATCACCCTGGCACAGCCTTACGACGCGCTGACCAGCTGGTGGACGATCGGGGTTTTGGCCTTGCTTTCGGCGATCGAATTCTTCGCGGATAAGGTGCCAGCCGTGGACCTGGTGAACGACGCAATTCAAACCTTTGTCCGGCCAACCGCAGGTGCGATCCTCTTCGCGGCAAGCGCCAAAGCCATCACGGATGTCAACCCAGTGCTCTCGCTGATTATGGGTTTACTGGTGGCCGGTACGGTACATGGTGTGAAATCCGTGGCGGTGCGGCCGGTTGTGGCGGCATCCACGGCCGGGGCTGGTACGCCGGTGGTCTCCTTCGTTGAGGACCTAGTGGCGGCTACGGTCTCGCTGCTTTCAGTTGTGCTGCCCATTCTGATGCTGATCGTACTGGTACTGATCATCTGGTTTTTTGCCTGGTGGGTCGACAGGCGCAAAGGCAGCTCGCCCCGCACGGTATAATCTTGTAACTGTTGAAATCATAGAAAGAGGTAGATATGGCCGACCAAGATGATGGATTTAAAGAGGTTCCCAACAGCCAGCCTGCCTGGACCAGCCAGGTTCCTCAGTCCCAGCCGCCCCAGGGTGGTTACCAGGCGCCGCAAAGCGGGTATCAGCCTGCTCAAAGCGGGTACCAGCCCCAGACGCCAGTCCAGGGGACTTCTCAGGCTCCGCAAAGCACGCCGCCTGCGGCACAGGGTGGCTACCGGCCCCCTCAGGGCTACACCCCGCCCCCACCGCAAGGAAGCGCTGCAACGCCAGTAACACCCCCCACCAGTTTCCAGCCAGGCCAAACCAGTTTTGGACAGCCCACCTACGGCCAACCGCCCAAGAAAAAGGGCCTGCCGGTGATTCTGATCGTCCTTCTGGCTTTGGTCGCGGTTGGATGTTTGGCGGTGGTGGTTGTAGCCGCCATGCTGCTTTCTGGCAAGTGGGAATTTCAGCTGCTCCTGCCGCTGATGACGCCGTTTATTTAAGAGCTTCTCAAAGTTATTTCAGGCAGCCCCGGCATCAGCAGGGGCGCCTCGCTTTTAAGGGCGAAAAGCAGGTCCTTAACTCCCTGCCAAACCTGGCAGTACTGCGGCCAATCCAAGCCCAGGCCGGGCAGTTCGTCTTGGTCCAAGAGTTCCAGGCAGCCATCCGGGTAGAGGATCAGGTCCAGAGCGTAATCAGTCCAGGTGATGACGTCCGCGCTGAATTCGGCCGGGCCGGAGATGTTGAAATACCAGCACTTCATTTCGGGGTTATCGCCTTTGTGCACGGCATAGATGTTGTAAGGCCGGTCCGTAAAGTAGGCCTCGTAAAAATGGTCGCCCGGTTCAAAAACCACGCGCCCCTGGCGGTGCGGCCCAACCTGGAAGATGCCAAAAATATCCCGACGGGTGGGTGATTCGTGCAAGAGGGTCATGCCATAGCTGAAGGCCAGTTGCCCATCCGGGTGGAGCTTGCGCACGGTGATCTGCTTTTCATTCATTTTCAGTATCCTGGAGCGGCAGGAGGGTTTGGGGTGAGTAGCTGATCCGCAATTCGGCGCCCGCTGGGTATGCATTGGGGCTATTAATTTGCAGGCGCTCGCCGGAGGACGTGAGGAGTTCCAGGCGGTAGCTTTCTCCGCTGAAAATCGCGTCGTCCACCCGGGCGGTGAAACTGTTCAGCTCTTCAGCAGCACTGATTTGGGCATCCTGCGGGCGCAAAAGCAGCATGATGGGGCCATTTTCAGGCGGCGGCCCCGCAGCCTCCAGGACGCCAAAACT
>DHPL01000069.1:395-16303 GCA_002407905.1 Anaerolineaceae bacterium UBA5365 | reverse complement strand
ACTTCCTGTTCGTGCAGGATGCGGCGCAACTCCTGAATCAGGTCCACCCGAAGTTTGTGGTCCAGGGCACCCAAGGGCTCATCCAGCATCAAAAGCCTGGGCCGTGGGGCCAGGGCGCGGGCTAGGGCAACCCTCTGCTGCTCACCGCCGGAAAGTTCTGTAACGGCGCGCTGGGCAAAGGGGCCCATTTGGATCATCTCCAGGGCGGACGCAACCCGTTGGTCCATTTGGTCCTGGGGCAAGCCCTGCATGCGCAGGCCGAAGGCGATGTTCTCGTAAACGTTGCGGTGGGGGAAGAGGGCGTAATCTTGAAACATCAAGCCAAAACCGCGTTTGTGCGCAGGCAGATCGGTGATATCCTGCCCATCCCAGAGCACACGGCCGCCCTCGGGTTCTTCAAGGCCGGCGATAATGCGGAGCATGGTGCTCTTGCCGCTGCCGGACGCGCCCAGAAGCGCGACCAGCTCAGCGGGCTGCACCTCGAAACTAACGCCGCGCAGGAGCGGACGGCCTTCGTAATCTTTGCGGATACCTTCAACTTGGAGCATCAAAAACTTTCCTCGCCGGGCAGGCGGATCTTCTCGATCAGGAAGCTGCCTGCCGCGCAAACAAGCAAAAGCAGGGTAGACATCGCCAGTGCCTGGCCATAGTTTAACGCACCGGGCTGCGAAATGTACCTAAAGATCGCCACCGGGATGGTGGGGTTCTGCGGGGAGGCCAGGAAGGAGGCAGCACCAAATTCCCCCAGGGAAATGGTAAATGCAAAAACCATGGCAACCAGCAAAGCACGCAGGAGGATGGGCAGGTCCACTTCCATGAAAACCCGCCAGGGGCTGGCGCCCATCACCCGGGCGGTTTCACGCAAGTTGGCCGGCAGGCTGCGGATGGCTGGCAGCAGGCTGCGCACCACGAAGGGCAGACCAATCAGAGCGTGGGCGATGGGGATAAGCAAGGGCAGGCGCGGGTCGTTCCAGGGTGGCCGGTTAAACACGACCAAAAAGCCCAGGCCCAGCGTGACCGCGCTGGTACCCAGAGGCAGCATGAAAAGCGGCTCCAGGAGCCCCCAGGCCCCGCTGCTGCCCGCCAGCGCGTAGGCAGCCAGTAGCCCCAAGGCAGCCGCAATCAGGGTTGCCAGGAAGGCATAGAGCAGGGAATTGCGAACTGCCAGTAGGGGCGGCACGTAGAAAAGCGAGCCGGTCCGATTGACGAAGAGTTCCTGGTAGTAGCGCAGGGTAAAGCCTCTTTCGATGCCTCCGCGCTGTCCGCGTTCTGCGTCCAGGGTGACCAGCGAGCGTGTAACCAGGCTGCCCAGCGGCATGACAACCATCAGGAGGATGATCAAGATCAAGAATCCGGCCAGTAGTTTCTGCCCCAAACCGCGGGGCGGGTGCAGAACACGTGACTCGCTGGCGAGGGCAGCCTTGCCGTAACGCGGACTGGTCACCCGGTTTTGCATGATGGTGAGCAGGAGGGTGAAGATGAGCTGTACGATCGAAAGCAGGCCGGCTACCGGCAAGTTGAGGTAGTACATGGCCTGCGTGTAGATATCTACTTCCAGGGTGCCCAAACCAGGCCGGCCGAGCATCCTGACCACGCCGTAACTGGTGAAATCGAACAGAAAGACCAGCAGAGCCGCGCCGAGGATGGATGGCCCCAGCAGGGGTAGGGTGACGCGCCGCAAAGTTTCCCAGGGGCTCGCGCCAAGCATCCGGGAAGCTTCTTCCAGGCGAGGGTTGAGGTGCCCCCAGGCCGTGCCCACCATCCGGATGACGATGGAAGTGTTGTAAAAAACGTGCGCCAGGATGATCGCGCCCAAACCGCCTACCAGATGGATGGGGGGCTGAGCCAAACCCAAGAGCTGCATCAGGCCCAGATTCAGCCAGCCGCGCGGGCCGATGAGGGCGTTAAATGCCGCAGCTACAACAACGGTTGGCAAAATAAAGGGCAATAAGGCCAGGGTGCGCAGGAATTTGCGGCCTGGAAAATCGATCCGGGCAAAAAGCCAGGCTGCTGGCAAACCCAAGGCCAGGGTAAGCAGGGTGGAGAGCCCTGCCTGATAAAGACTAAAAAGCAGAGGCCGCGTGAGCTGGGTGAGATCGAACCTATCCCAGCCAGACGCAAATTGAGGGGAAAAGACCAGACGGAAGATGGCTACCAGGGGCTGGTAGAAAAAGAAGGCCAGGAATGCCAGCGGCAGCAGCCAGAGCAGCCCGGCCTTCAGATTCCGTTTGGTTTTGCCCCGAGTGAGCATTTAATCAAGCATCAGGTCCGACCAGGCTTTGATCCAGCCATCCCGTTTCTCGGCGATAATCGCTGGGGAAAGTGTGGCGGGATTCTCAGGTGACTGGCTGAACTGGACGAAGTCGGCAGGCAATTCTACGCCCTGCAGCACCGGATAAACAAACATCTGCATGGGTACATCGGCCTGAAAGTCCGGGCTGAGCAGGAAGTCGATAAACTTGCGAGCCAGGTCGCCGTTTGGGGTGCCTTTAAGGATCCCGGCGAATTCAATCTGGCGCCAGCAGGCATGATCGAAGACCAGGGATGCGGTAGGCGCCGCGGTCACTTTTGGGTCAGAGTAGATCACCTCGGCCGCGGGGCTGGAGGCGTAGGAAACGACCATCGGATACGCACCTTGGCCGGAAGAGCCGGAGAAGTTGGTGTAGTAAGCGGTTTCCCAATCCGGGGCAACAACTACGCCGTTTTCTTTCATGGCTCCCCACCATTCCAGCCAGCGGTCCTCACCCTGTTCGGCGATCGTGGTGAGCATAAAGGCCAGGCCAGGGGATGAAGTGGCCGGGTTTTCAACCGTGAGCAAGCCCAAATAGCTTGGGTCGATGAGTTGGGTCAGGTTTTCCGGCAGGGGCAGCTTTTTCTCTTCGAAGTAGGCCACGTCGTAATTGATGCACACATCGCCATAGTCGATCGGGAGTGCGGCATTGGTCGGATCCAGTTTGAACTCCGCGTCGATCTGCCCGAGAGCAGGCGCGTTATAGGGCTCGAGGAGGTCCTGTTCCAGTGCTCGTGAGAGGAAGGTGTTATCCAGGCCGTAGAGTACGTCGCCCTCCGGGCTGCCCGCAGCGGAGGCCAATATTGCCCGGTTGAGGGTTGAACCGGCATCCCCGCCCTTGATGAAATTGATTTTGGCGTTGTTCGCGGCCTCGAAAGCGGTGATCAGCTCCGCGCTTACGGCAAACGAGTCGTGCACGAGCACGTTGAGTGTGCCGGGCTCAGTTTTGGGGTCGGCAGTGCCGGGCTGGGCGCTTGGGATAGGGGTGGGAAAGGTGCAGCCTCCCAGGAGCAGGCTAAGGGCCAGGATGAAAATGATCTTCTTCTTTAACATGGTTGCCTTTCTGTATTTTCTCGGTTATGGACCAGCAGAAGCTGCCCATCCTGAATACTGACTTGAAGCTGGCTGGTGGCGGCAATGTTGCTCAGGCCGCGCGTTTGCCAGGGGTGGAGGGTTTCGTCGTTGAGGGGGTATTGCAGGCCTTCGGTCCGGATGCCGCGGGCTTCCCCCTGCCAGGGGATGAGGGACACTGTATCGCCTGGAGCGGCCGGGTGCTTGAGCACCTGGGGGCCGCGCATCAGGCGTACCACGGTGCAGCCGTCGTCAAATTGCAGGTCCATGGCAGCGTAGTCCGGGTTGGCAAGCAGCGCCAGGTTGCTGAGGGTGTGATCGGTGCGGCCGCCAAGCGCTGCCGCCACGAGTACCTGCTTGAAGCCGCGCTGCGCAACTTCATTGAGAGCGAGCTGCAGGTCGTTTTCGTCTTTTGCCACGGGGAAGCGCAGTATTTCCACACCTGAATCCACGCACAACTGCAGTTGCTCGGGGGTGATCGAATCCAGGTCGCCGATCAAAAGGTCGGGCAGGCGCCCCAGGGCTTGCGCACCGTTTAGCCCGCCATCCACGGCAACGATGTAATCGCTGGTGCGGAGTTCTAGGCGGTGCAGGCAGCCGCTTTCGCCGTTGGCGAAAACAACTGCGCGTTCAGGTCGGTCTGGTGACAAAAAACCTCCTTGGACGGAGGTTTGGCGTTTATGAACAACATCCCTCCGCCGGTATGATCCGGATCAGGTTTTGCGGGTCGGACAAATAGTCCCTCTCAGCCTCGCGGCTCCCCGTGTAACGATGATGAAATGTTATCACAGCTGCCTGGTGTGCCGCAAGTTTTTGCATTTTATTGTGCTATCGATCAGCGGTTTGATCGCTCGGTATAATCAAAAACGTGAAAAAAGAACCCCGGAATTTTGCGATGCTTCATACCCTGGTTACCGGCCTGGCCGTGATGGCCTTGACGCACGCGGTGGTGAACAATGTGCTCGCGCTGTTTATCACTCCGATCGCTGAATCTCTGGGGGTGGCCCGCAGTGAGGTGGCGCTGATGAACACTTTCATCTCGCTGGCTTCAGTGATCGGTGCGCCGGTCTGGGGTTGGCTGTATGGGCGGATGCAAACCAAGAAGCCCCTGCTTTTCGGAATACTGATTTTGATCGCGGTTCTGGCTGGCTTGTCTGCAGCGAGTGAACTGGCGCAATTCTATGTATTGGCTTTTATGATGGGGTTTGTATTCGCCGGCGTGGCAGTGATGCCGGTGACCCTGCTGATCCTTGAAAGCGCGCCGGAGCGTTCCCGGGCGCTGATGCTAAGCATTGCGTTGGCCGGCAGCGGGCTGGGCGGCATGATCCTGAACCCGGTGGTTAACTCCGCCATTCAAAACCAGGGTTACCAGCGTGCTTTTCTGCTGATCGGCCTATTGGAACTGGTGCTGCTGGTTCCCTTAGTGATCATGCTGCCGGCAAAAACGCGCAAGGCGCCCGTTACGGACCACGATGCTGCAACCGCGGAGAGAAACCAGCCGAAAACCAAGCTTTTCAAGGGCCCATTCTTACTGCTTTTCTTCGGCACGGCCCTTACCGCCTTCACTTCACTTGCCGCTCTGCTCAACTTCCCCAGTTACTTGCTGCTATGCGGTTACGGTGCAGGCACCGTTTCGCTGATGACGGCCCTGGGTTCCGGTGCACTGATGGCGGGGAAGATCCTGCTGGGCCTGCTCTACGATCGGCTGGGCTTGCGCAAGGCAACGCTGATCGTTTGCATCGCGGTTATTCTGGGTTTTGTTTCCCTGGCAAGTCTGCCCAGCACCGCGGGGCTGATCGGTTACGTGGTTTTCTTTGGCTTTGGGGCCTCGATCGGAACGGTGACACCTTCTTACCTGGCGTCCAGTTTCTATCACGAAAACCGCTCTCAGGCGCTTGGGGCCCTGCAGATAGCCCAGGGTATCGGCGCCGCTTTGGGCACTCCTCTGCTGGCCAGGTTGCTGGAGCTTTTTCAGCCCCTCCAATTGGCCTGGAGCGTACCGATCGCAGCTGCCCTGCTGATGAGCTATTTACTGCTCGGCTCGGTAGCGAAGTTCCAGCGCGGCGAGCAGGCGAGCCCTTCCGTCTAAGATGCGCGCTGCTGTATCACAGGGCTGGGGAAGGGTTCTACTTAAAAAACGCTGATCACCGCATGCTAAGCATCGAGCCGATACACAAGCAGGCAGCAAAGTTCTTTAGCGAAACTTGGTCCGGTTAAATTACTTTTTGAGCAGCCACACACCAAAATCCAAAAATAATATGACCTTTCCGATTGTTAACGCGGCATAGCATACTTTAGCCTCTAAAGTGTCAGTAATTCACAAAGTTTAGTATCAAATGGCAAAAAACGCCCCTAAATGGGGGATAATGAACCTATGTTAGTTAATCGAATATTAACAAACGTTCACAAAAGTCGTAATATACTCATTCCAATAAGCCAAAACCTGCCATAAATCAATGCTGTGTGGAAAGCAAGGTGATCACGGCGGGCGGCCAAGAATTGATCATATTAGTTGTTTGAGGAGGATCATAAATGAGGCAAAAGAAGTTGTTTAGCTTACTGGCCGTAATGATGGTGATCAGCTTGCTCTTAGGTGCCTGCCGCACCGCAGCTGCTCCCGCGGCCCCAGAAGCACCCCCTGCTGAGCAACCCGCAAAGCCCGCTCAGCCAGAAGCACATGTGACCGCAGATGGCAAGCCTTACAAAATTGGCATTCTAACGGGCACAGTATCGCAAGGTGAAGAAGAATACAACGAAGCACAAAATCTGAAGGCAAAGTACGGGGACATGATCGTCCACACGACCTACCCGGACAACTTCATGAGCGAGACCGAGACCGTGATCTCGCAGACAGTGCAAATGGCAGCCGACCCGGACGTGAAAGCGATCGTCTGGGTGCAGAGCATCCCTGGCACATCTGCAGCGATCGAGAAGGTACGCGAGACGCGGCCGGACATGCTGTTCGTTTCGGGTGTCCCGGGCGAAGATCCGGCGGTGATCGCGAGCAAAGCCGACATCGTCATGATGGTGGACGAGATCTCGATGGGCAAGACCATACCTGAGGAAGCAGCCCGGATGGGCGCGAAAGTATTCATCCACTACAGCTTCCCGCGGCACCTGGGCTATGCCACCATCGCCGCCCGGCGCGAGATCATGATCGAGACCTGCAAAGAACTGGGGATCGAATTTGTTGACGTGAACGCACCGGACCCGACGGGTGATGCCGGTATCAGCGGCGCGCAGCAGTTCATCCTGGAGGACGTGCCAAGGCAGGTAGAGAAGTACGGCAAAGATACTGCATTCTTCTCGACCAACTGCGGCATGCAGGAACCCTTGATCCGCTCGGTATGGGAACAAGGCGCGATCTTCCCGCAGCAGTGCTGCCCGAGCCCCTACCATGGATATCCCGCTGCGTTGAACATTGACGTCAAGGGCCATGAAGGCGACGTGCAATACATGCTGGACCAGATCAAAGCCAAGCTGACAGAGAAGGACCAGCAGGCTCGGATGAGCACCTGGCCGGTACCGATCAACATGCTGATGCTGGACGCGGGCGTACGCTATGCGATTGCGTTTGCGGAAGGCAAGACGCAGGGACCGAAGGACTACGTTGCATTCAAGGCAGCGTTGGACGAAGCCGGAGCGGAGCGCAATATTCAGGGCTTACAGGTATCCAATTTCGAGTTCGAGGGAGCACCGATGGATAATTACTTCCTTCTGCTTTCCCCGTTCTACGATTTTTCGAAATAAGCTGACCCTATAGCGCAAATTTAAGGGTGTGCGCCGGCGGTAAACGCTGACCGGCGCACACTCATTATGCGGGAGGAACGATTTTTGGAAAACGAGAGCATCCTTTCAATGAGGAATATTTCCAAGGAGTACTTCGGCAACCGGGTGCTTAAAAACGTGGATTTTGAGGTTAAAAAAGGTGAGATCCACGCGCTGATGGGCGAGAACGGCGCCGGCAAATCCACCCTGATGAATGTGCTTTTTGGGATGCCGGTGATCCATAATACCGGAGGCTTTGAGGGCGAAGTATTCGTGGATGGCCAGAAGGTGGATTTCCGCAATCCCCGGGATGCCATGCTGGCAGGAATTGGCATGGTGCACCAGGAGTTTATGCTCATCCCAGCCTTCAACGTTGCCGAGAACATCAAGCTGGGGCGCGAAATTGGGCACCCCACTGCCCTTTCCAAGGTTTTTGGCGATCTGCTGGACGCGATGCAATGGAAGCAGATGGCTGCTGACGCACGCAACGCGCTGGACTCCATCGGCATGCAGAACATCGAAGAGTACGCTCAGGTGGCGGGCATGCCCATTGGGTACAAGCAATTCGTTGAGATTGCGCGGGAAATCGATAAGACCGGAATCAAGCTGCTGGTCTTCGATGAGCCCACCGCCGTGCTTACCGAGAGCGAGGCGGAACGCCTCCTGGAGATTATGCGCGTGATCGCCAGCAAAGGCATCGCCATTATTTTCATCACCCACCGCCTGAACGAGATCATGACCGTAGCCGATACGGTGACCATCCTGCGCGATGGTGAGTTTGTGACGCGGAAGCCCATCGCTGAGACCAGCGTGGTGCAGATCGCGGAGCTGATGATCGGGCGAAAAGTTGAAAAACTGGTGGATGATACCGATGAGGACAAACGCCAGATCAGCGAGGACCGCATCGCCCTGGAACTGGTGGATTACCAAGTGAATATGCCCGGTGAATT
The DNA here is from genome assembly GCA_002407905.1 of Anaerolineaceae bacterium UBA5365. Taxonomy (GTDB): domain Bacteria; phylum Chloroflexota; class Anaerolineae; order Anaerolineales; family Anaerolineaceae; genus Mesolinea. Next base: position 8,224 of record DHPL01000069.1, on the reverse strand, counting down.
GGTAAAGGGCATGGATGTGAAAATTCGCGAAGGCGAAATATTTGGCTTTGGCGGCCTGGCGGGGCAGGGCAAAATTGGAATTGCCAATGGCATCATGGGGCTTTATGACGTAAACGGAGAAGTAAAGGTTTTTGGCAAAACTTTGAACCTCAGCAAGCTGGGCGAAGCTTTACGCAATGGCATCGCCTTCGTTTCAGAAGACCGCCGGGGCGTAGGCCTTTTGCTTAATGAATCGATTGAGCGCAACATCATTTTTAGCGCCATGCAGATCGACGATAACTTTGTGAACGGCCCCTTTAAGATTCTGGACAAGGCCAAGGCAAACCGGCACGCGCGCGAAATGATCAAGAACCTGGATATCCGCTGCACAGGGCCGGCGCAAACCGCGGGCAGCCTTAGCGGCGGCAACCAGCAGAAGGTTTGCCTGGCGCGTGCGCTCACGATGGTGCCGCGCATCCTCATTGTAGCTGAACCAACCCGGGGTATTGATATTGGCGCGAAGAAACTGGTGCTGGAGTACCTGGCGCGCATCAACCGCGAGTTGGGCGTGACCGTGGTGATGGTTTCGTCGGAACTGGTGGAATTGCGCTCGCTCTGCGACCGGATCGCCATCGTGGCGGAAGGCAAGGTGTTCAAGGTGATGGCACCGGATGACCCGGATGCCGCTTACGGTCTGGCAATGGCAGGCATGCAAGAAACGGCGGTGGAGGCATGAACAAATTCAAGAAAGTTATTGAAGACATCGGCTTGCCCCGCCTGATCATCGGCGCCTTTTTCCTGGTGCTGGTCGTCTCATCGGTCTTCCTGGGGCTAAAGCCTGCTTCCATTTTTAGCGACATCCTGCGCCGTGTAGTCATGTACAGCATACTTGTGTTGGCCATGGTGCCTGGCGTTCAAGCCGGTATTGGGCTCAACTTTGGTATCTCTCTGGGTATTGCTGCCGGGCTGTTTGGTTCGGTAGTGGCGATGGAGATCGCCTTCCGTGTAGGTTGGACCGAGAACATGAATGCCGGCGGCCTTTGGCTTACCCTGGGTACTGCTCTCTTGCTGAGCATTGTGCTGGCCACGCTCTTTGGCTCGCTTTACGGCATGCTGCTCAACCGGGTAAAAGGCTCCGAGATGACCGTGGCAACCTATGTGGGCTTCTCAATCATCGCTTTCATGAACATCGTCTGGCTGATGCTGTACTTTAGCAATGGCGACCTCATCTGGCCATTGCAAGGGCGCGGTATGCGCAGCACGGTCAGCCTGGCAGGCTCCTTTGGCGGCATCCTCAGCGACCCGGTGAAGGTGCAAGCCACCCAGCCGGCCTGGCTGCAATGGCTGGCAATCAAGGCGGGGGACATCACCCTGCCCATCGGGGCCATCATCCTGCTCACCGTGCTCTGCATTCTGGTATGGTTCTTTTTCCGCAGCAAGGCAGGTATTGCCATGAGCGCAGCGGGAGAAAACCAGCTCTTTACCCGCAGTTCAGGCATCAATGTGGACCGCATGCGCATCATGGGCACGGCATTATCAACGGTTCTGGGCGCGATCGGCATCATTGTGTATGCCTCGATTTACGGCTTTTTGCAGCTGTATAACGCCCCCTTGATGATGGGTTTTGCCAGTGTGGCCGCGGTACTGATCGGCGGGGCGACGGTTACCCGGGCGAATATTGCCAACGTGCTCATCGGCACATTGCTCTTTCAGGGCATCCTCTCCATGGCTCTGCCGGTGATCAATGAGGTGGTCAATATTGGCACCCTGCCTGAGATCATGCGCATCATCATCAGCAATGGCATCATCTTGTATGCGCTCTCGAAAACGAAGGGAGGCCGGGCAGCATGAAAAAGGCTAATCCTGTCCAAAAATTAGGCCGCTGGATCTTTGACAACAAGGTGATGATCTTTTTCGCCTTGGTCTGTATTGGGGCGATCGTTGTTTCCAAAACACCCATTCCCACGGTGGTGGACGGCGTGTTCACGCGCGTTGCGCGCAATACTTTTACTGTGCTGGCCTTGCTCATCCCGGTTTTGGCCGGCATGGGGCTCAACTTTGGCATTGTTATCGGGGCCATTGCCACCCAAATTGCCATGTTCTTCGTGGTTTACTGGGGTTTTGGCGGCCTGGAAGGCACGCTGCTGGTTTTGGCGATTGCCACGCCCCTGGCCGCGTTCTTCGGCTTTTTGGGCGGCAAACTCTTCAACCAGATGAAAGGCGCGGAGATGATCGCGGGCCTGATTTTGGGCTACTTTGCCGATGGCCTCTACCAGCTTTGGATGCTGGTGATCATTGGCGGTGTGATCCCGATGAAGAACCCACGCCTGATCATCGATGGCGGCATTGGGGTGAAGAACACCATCGATCTTACCGGCAACCTTAAGTACGCCATCGACGATGTAAGCGTGATGAATTTGCTCCAGCTGTTTTTCTTTATCATGGTGGCGATCACGCTTGTGAAACTGATCATGGCGGCTGCCAAGCGTTACAAGCTGCGCGTGAGCGATTGGGTATGGCTGGGCGGCGCCGCGCTGTTCTATGGGTTGACCTTCATCCCCTCCGTGAAAGACTTCATCGGCGCGACCCGTTTGCCGCTCTTGGAGGGTGTTACGTTCACCCTGGCGGGCTACGCTATCTGGCAGCTTTACCAGATCGTATCCAAAAAGCTGATTCAAAAAGACCAGAAATTCAAGCTGGGCAAGGCTTTGCTGGGCCTGGCGATGGCCGGGGTGCTTTACGGGCTGACCTACCTTCCGGAAGTGGAACGGACGCTGATGCTGGTGCGGGTGCCGGTGCTGCCCTACGTGTTGATCGCGGGGCTCTGCCTTTTCAACCAAAAGATTTTGGATACCCGCCTGGGGCAGAATATGCGCACGGTGGGCCAAAGCCAGGGTGTGGCGACTGCCAGCGGAATCAATGCGGACCAGATCCGGGTGATCGCGATGATCATTTCGACGGTTTTGGCGGCCTGGGGGCAGATGATCTNNGAAGTGGAACGGACGCTGATGCTGGTGCGGGTGCCGGTGCTGCCCTACGTGTTGATCGCGGGGCTCTGCCTCTTCAACCAGAAGATCCTGGATACCCGTTTGGGGCAGAACATGCGCACTGTTGGCCAAAGCCAGGGTGTAGCAACTGCCAGCGGGATTAATGTGGACCAGATCCGGGTGATCGCGATGATCATTTCGACGGTTTTGGCGGCCTGGGGGCAGATGATCTACCTGCAAAACATCGGCACCTTCAGCACTTATGGCGCTCATACGCAAATTGGCCAGTTTGCCATCGCGGCTCTGCTGGTGGGCGGTGCCTCGGTGCAGAAGGCAACCAACCGTCAGGCGATCATTGGCGTGATCTTGTTCCACACCCTGTTCTTAGTGGCGCCTCAGGCAGGCAAGGAGCTGTTTAATAACCCGCAGATCGGCGAATACTTCAGGGTCTTCGTGAGTTATGGGGTAATCGCGCTCAGTTTAGCGATGCACGCCTGGAAGCGGGTGGAAAAGAAACGCGCTGTAGGGCAGGCGGCCCCTCCCGGGGATCCGCGGCGGGAAGACGCGCGTAAGGACGCCGAGCCGCAAGCGGCTTAGGCATTGCGAGCTTAGTGTTTTGACCAGGGCCGGTAATAGCCGGCCCTGACCGGTTAAGAGAAGGGCCTGACAGTTGCCTGAACCTTCCCACCCTAAAATGCAGGGGATGATCAAGCGCAGGGAGGTCATACCGCTTTTTCCTGGCGTTTTTCTTTGCTGAACTCCTACTCAAGAAAGCTTCGGGCCTACTGCATGAACCCTACCTAATGGATCGTGTGCTTAGGTGGGGCAGCAGCAGCGGTTGGGAGATATGATGAGGTCCAAGACGGGTTCGCGAGCGGGTCGACACAAGTGGTCGACCCCTACGTGTGGGCGATTGGAGCAGCACAAGTCGTCGGCCTCTATGGGAGGGCTTGGGCTATAATTGGCCCAAGCCGCCCTGAGCAGCTAGGGTTCCGTTGCCCTGAGCAAGCTGGACCAAGCGCTGCAAAAGCAATCGCGTAGCACCGCATCGGATAAAAGCCGGGAGGGGTTTAGGTAGGCCATCATTCAAGTTGCCTAAACCAAGGAGTGCTATGCCAAACCAAAACCCCAGAACCAAAGCCATCTTGCAAGCCATCCTGGTGACCACAATTTGGTCCAGTTCCTGGCTGATCATCAAGTTCTTCATCCACGAGATACCCCCCTTCACCTTTGCCGCGATGCGCTACGGCATTGCCTTTTTGCTGCTCTTGCCCGGATTGATACGCAATCGGGCGGAGTTGCGGACCGCGAGCAAAACGGAGCTGAGGGCGATGGTAGGCTTGGGCCTCCTGTACTACTGCATTCTCGCGGGCGGGCAGTTTTTGGTGCTAAAGGTGCTGGAATCGACTACCTTCAGCCTGATGCTCAACTTTACAACCCCGATTGTGGCGGTAGTGGGCATGTACTGGCTGAAAGAAAGGCTTACACCCAGGCAGTGGTGGGGCATGGCGGTCTTTCTGCTGGGCGCCTTGCTGTATTTTTACCAACGGGTCCATGTTTCAGGCCAGACTGCCGGGATTATTCTGGCAGGCGTGATCGTGCTGGTGAACGCCGGAAGCTCTTTACTGGGCAGGTTCGTGAATCGTGAGCAAAGGCTCTCGCCGATAATAGTGACCGCGTTTAGCATGGGGGTTGGCTCATCCGTGCTGGTGGCTGTGGCCCTGGCCTGGGAAGGCTTGCCGCGGCTTTCCGCACAGGCCTGGATGGCCATTGTGTGGCTGGCGGCGGTGAATACCGCTTTTGCCTTCTGGCTTTGGAATACGAGTTTGCGGATGCTCAGCGCAATGGAATCGAGCATGATCAACAACACGATGCTCGTCCAGATCGCATTTTTGTCTTACATCTTCCTCGATGAACGCATCAGCCTGGTTCAGGTGCTTGGGCTTGGCCTGGCTATGGCGGGTGTGGTGCTGGTAAGCCTGCGCAAATGATGTTTACAACGGCGTATTATCGGCAGGAAAGGCGGGGCTCCACATCAAGTAAATTGGCTTTGAGGACGGCCCCGGAAGTTTGCCAATTCGGGGAGCATCGGGTATACTTCTAAATTCGGGCCAATATCTAAAAACTAAGATTGTCATTGACTCAAGTGCATAATTGTTTTATACTAAAATATTGCGTCTTTTGAATTTGACGTGAGTGGGCACCCTCGTGTGCCATCACGTTTTTTAACTGTGTATAGGAGATAGAATGACCGATTTGATGCCTCCAAAGACATACGCTCGCATCCCGGTAGGTTTGGAACTGCCGCAACTGATCCAAGTGCAGCTAGAATCCTTTAAACGCCTGAAAGACGAAGGGTTGGGCTCGCTTTTCAACGAGGTCTCGCCGATTGAGTCGTACGGCGGGGACTTGCGCCTGCATTTCCCCAGCAACACCCCGCTGGCGCAGGAATTTGACCTGAAATACTGGTTTGAGCCCCCCAAGAACACCATCGAGGAATGCCTGGAGCGGGACCTTACCTACGCCTGCCCGCTCTATGTCTCGGTTTTGCTGGAAGGCAATGACATCGCCGAAAAAGTAAAGCAAGACCTCTTCCTGGGAGATTTCCCGGAAATGACCCAAAAGGGTACCTTCATCATCAACGGTACGGAGCGTGTGGTGGTATCCCAGCTGATCCGCAGCCCCGGCGTGTATTTTGAAGCCGACGTGGACCGCACCACCGGCCGTTATATGGCCACCAGCAAGCTGATCCCGGACCGCGGCGCGTGGATGGAGTTCGAAACCCGTAAGAACGACTTTATCATCCTTAAGTTCAACCGCAAGCGCACGGTGCCGATCACTGTATTCCTGCGCGCCCTGGCAGCGGTGGATGACGGCATGCCCGATAACCCCCTGAAGACCGGCACGGACGAAGAGATTTTGGCGCTCTTTGCCGATGTGGATAACAACCCCGAGCATTCCTACATCCAAAACTCCTTCGAACAAGAGCCGGAGTACGACCCCAGCACCAACTACACCATCGCCCAGGCCGCGATGATCGAGTTTTACAAGCGCCTGCGCCCGGGTGAACCCCCAACGCTGGATAACGCCCGCAACCACCTGATCGAGCAGATCTTTGACCCGCGCCATTACGACCTGGAGCGCGTTGGCCGCTACAAGCTCAACCAGAAGCTGGACCTGGACGAAATCGTGCCCCGCAACCATCGCATGATCACCAAGTGGGACATCGTGCGCCTGGTGCAGCGGATGATCCAGATCAACAACGGCGTGATTCCTCCGGATGATATTGACCATCTGGGCAACCGCCGCGTAAAAACCGTTGGCGAGCTCATCCAGAACAAGCTGCGCGTTGGCCTGCGCCGTATGGAACGCGTGATCAAAGAGCGCATGTCCATCCGCGATCAGAACACCACCGTTTCGCCGATCTCCTTGGTGAACATCCGGCCCCTGGTTGCCAGCCTGCGCGAATTCTTCGGCAGCAGCCAGCTGAGCCAATTTATGGAAGAAACCAACCCGCTTTCGGAACTGCGCCACAAACGCACCGTGAGCGCCCTGGGTCCCGGCGGTCTGCGCCGTGAACGCGCCGGCTTTGACGTGCGCGACGTGCACTTTAGCCACTATGGCCGTATTTGCCCCATCGAAACCCCTGAAGGCCCGAACATCGGCCTGATCGGCCGCCTGGCTGCCTATGCCACGGTGAACGAATACGGTTTCATCGAGACGCCCTACCGCAAGGTGTACCGCTCCATGAAGGGCGACGACCCCAATCTGGTGGACCATTTGCTGCGCCAGAACATCGAAAACAAAAAGGGCGAAGTGATCTACGAGGCCGAAACCCGGGTGACCCCCGAGATGGCTGCCAAGATCAAGGAACTGGGCATCAAGAACGTGTTGGTGCGCCCCTACGTCAGCGATGACTACGAATACCTCTCAGCCGATGCTGAAGACAAATTCGTCATCGCCCAGGCGACCGCTCCGCTGAATGAGTACGGCGAGTTTGAACGCCGCAATTCCTGCCGTTTCCACAGCGTATTCGCCATTTACGACTACGAATACATCGACTACATCGATGTAGCCCCCAACCAGGTGGTGGGCATCAGCGCCGCGCTGATCCCCTTCCTGGAGCATGATGATGCCAACCGCGCCCTGATGGGCTCCAACATGCAAACCCAGGCCGTGCCCCTGCTGCGCCCCGAGGTGCCCATTGTGAGCACCGGCATGGAAGGCGCCGCGGTGGCCGATAGCGGCCAGGTTGTGATCGCGGAAGAGGACGGTGAAGTGCTTTCAGTTACCGGCGACGCGATGATCGTCAAACAAAATGACGGCGACCTGCGGGCTTACAACCTGCGCAAGTACCAGCGCAGCAACCAAAGCACCTGTATCGATCAGCGCCCGGCCATGCTGAAGGGGCAGATCGTGCACAAGGGCGATGTGATCATCGACTCGAGCTCCACGGATGACGGCAAACTGGCCCTGGGCCAGAACGTGCTGGCGGCCTTTGTGGCTTGGGAAGGCTTCAACTTTGAGGACGCCATTCTGATCAGCGAGCGCCTGGTGGAGGAAGACCGCTACACTTCCGTGCACATTGAAAAGTACGAGGTGGAAGCCCGCGATACCAAGCTAGGCCCGGAAGAGATCACCCGCGAAATCCCCAACGTGGGCGATGACACCATCCGCGATTTGGACGAGAACGGAATCATCCGCATCGGCGCCGAGGTTGGCCCCAACGATATCCTGGTGGGCAAAATCACGCCCAAGGGTGAAAAAGAACTGACCCCGGAAGAGCGCCTGCTGCGCGCCATCTTTGGTGAAAAATCACGTGATGTAAAAGACACCTCTCTGCGCATGCCCCACGGCGAGCGT
>DHPL01000069.1:0-176 GCA_002407905.1 Anaerolineaceae bacterium UBA5365 | reverse complement strand
GGCGACAAGATGGCCGGCCGCCACGGTAACAAGGGTGTGGTTTCGATGGTTCTGCCCGTTGAAGACATGCCTTTCCTGGAAGATGGCCGCCCGGTGGACATCATCCTCAACCCCTTGGGCATCCCCGGCCGCATGAACATTGGCCAGGTGCTGGAAACCCACTTGGGCTGGGCTGC
>DHPL01000060.1:13648-13826 GCA_002407905.1 Anaerolineaceae bacterium UBA5365 | reverse complement strand
CTCCAGGACCACCTCGGTGGTTTCGGGCAGGATTGAATCGCGTTTGCCGCCCATCACCCCTGCCAACGCAAGGGCGCTGCGTTCGTCGGCGATCACCTGGTCTGAAGGACGCAGGTCCAGAATATCGCCGTTAAGCAGCTCCAGGTTTTCCTTCGGCTGGGCCATGCGCACATTGATG
>DHPL01000060.1:11904-13509 GCA_002407905.1 Anaerolineaceae bacterium UBA5365 | reverse complement strand
CGCCAGCATGACGTAGTTGGTGAGATCCACGATGAGGTTGATGGGCCGCACGCCCACCTTCGCCAGGGCGCTGCGCAGCCAGAAAGGCGCAGGCTCGTTGCGCAAGCCTTCGATGGTCAGGGCGATGTACCGCCGGCAGCGCTGGGGGTCCTGAATACTGACCGGAATGCCTGCCGGAATGTTTTGAGTAAAGGCCGGCAGCGGTTTGAGCGGCAGGCGGTAGATGGCGGCCAGCTCACGGGCGATGCCGTAATGGCCCCAAAGGTCCGGCCGGTTGGTGATGGACTTGTTATCGATCTCGAGGATGAGATCGTTATGCCCCAGGAGCTCTGCCAAGGGCTGGCCGGGAATGCCATCGAAGCCCTGGAGGTCGATGATGATCGCGTCGTCATCCGCGGGGAAGAGCTCCTGCAGGTCCAACTCGCCGGCAGCACAGATCATCCCCTGGCTGGGTTCGCCGCGCAGTTTGGTGGGCTTGATCTCCACCGGCTCGCCCTGGCCATGCCAGCGGACGAAGGCGCCCGGGACGGCAACCGCGACCCACTGGCCATCCACCAGGTTGGTGCCCCCACAAACGATACTGGAGGGGGCCTCGGCGCCGATATCCACTTTGACTACGCGCAGCTTGTCTGCGTTAGGATGCGGCAGCACCTTCAGCACCCGCCCCACCAGCACCTTATCCAGGCCAGCGGCGAGGTCATGCACGCCTTCCACCTCTACGGTGGACATCGTGAGGTCGTAAGCCAGCTGCTCCACGCTGAGATCTGCAGGCAGGTCAAGGTATTCTTTGATCCAATTAAGTGAGATTAACATGGCATTTTCCTACTTGAACTGTTCCAGGAAGCGCAGGTCGGCGCTATGGAATAGGCGAACGTCGTCGATGCCGTAACGCATCATGACCAGGCGGTCCAGACCGATATTGATGTAAAAGCCGGACCAAAGCTGCGGGTCCAGGCCGGCTGCCTTCAGCACATTGGGGTGCGGCACCCCGCCGGGCATGATCTCGATCCAGCCCACCTGCTTGCAGACGCCGCAGCCCTTGCCGCCGCAGACCTGGCAGCGCATGTCGATCTCGAAACCAGGCTCCACGAAGGGAAAGTAGCCCGCGCGCATGCGGGTTTGCACGGGATGGCCAAAAACCTTCTCCAGGATGGTGTTGATGAGCAGGCGGCCGGAGGAGAAGGAGAAATCCTGCTCGACGATGAGGGCTTCATACTGGTAGAAGGCGCGCTCGTGGCCGGGGTCGGTACTTTCATTGCGGTAGACGCGGCCGGGGTAAACAAAGCGGGCAGGCGCGCCGTGCTCGCGGAGGTAGTGCACGCTGGCGCCGGTAAGATGCGGGCGCAGGCAGATGCGTTTTTCAGCGCGCTCGTCCTCAGTGCCGGCCAGCCAGTAGGTATCCATGGTTTCGCGGGCGGGATGATCGTCTTTGAAGTTGAGGTTATCGAAGGCGTCTTGCTCCGTGGTGAGTTCCCTGCCTTCGTAGATCTCGAAGCCCATGGAGGCGAAAGCGCCGTTGAGGTCGTCGCGCATTTGGCGGGTAGGGTGCAGGCCGCCGCCGGTATAGGAGATGCCCGGGAGGGTAAGGTCGAAGGCGGGCAGGGC
>DHPL01000060.1:11185-11802 GCA_002407905.1 Anaerolineaceae bacterium UBA5365 | reverse complement strand
GGCCGGGCTTCCAGCAATTCGGCTTCGCGCTGGGCGAGGCGCTCGGTGAGCATGGCCTTGATCTGGTTGGCGCCGCTGCCCACGGTTTTGCGGTCTTCGGGGCTGAGGGTGGGGATGGCTTTGAGCAGCTCTGTGAGCTTGCCGTTTTTACCCAGCCAATCATTTTTGACGCGATGCAGGCTGGGAAGGTCGTTGATGGAGTCCAGGTTGGCCTGGGCTTCAGCCTGCAATTCTTGCAATCGTACGAGCATAAGTCCTCCTAAATAAAAACGTCCCAGAAAAATGGGACGAAGTTGATCCGCGGTGCCACCCAAAGTGCACGCCAAGCGTGCCGCTCGGTGGCTTGTAACGGGGCCAGCGGGCCGGGCTAAGGATCACCAGGCCACTCCGGAGCGAATTCCATCCCGGGCCGGGCCGCGTTGCAGCGGGGGCGGCTCTCTGAGCCGGCCGGATGGGATGCACGTTCTCCATCGACGCTTTGTGGCGATATTGTATCACGGGGCAGGTTCCGGGAGGAGGTTTGTGAGGGGCTGGAACCTGGCGGATTTCTTCTGGAGGCTCTGCGGCTCATGCCATCGGCAGTGATTCGGGTCGGGCGATAGGCCCGACCCCTACCA
>DHPL01000060.1:932-10991 GCA_002407905.1 Anaerolineaceae bacterium UBA5365 | reverse complement strand
ACCCCTACCAAAGTTTTCGCGTAGAAGGATGTGCTTTGGGTGGCTTAACCAAGTTGTATTGGGTGGGGCGATAGGCCCGACCCCTTCCAAAGTTTTTCGCGTGAAAGGATGTGCTTTGGGTGGCTTAACCAAGTTGCATTGGGTCGGGCCTGCGCCCGACCCGTTCTACACAAAGCAGCACCCGCATTCGCCCGGTTAACGCCCGCTGATGAGGGGCAGGAAGGTTTTGGCCGGGCCAAAGTGAGCGGTGATGGTTTCATCCTGGGAAACAGTAATCATCAGCGGGTTTTGAGTTTGGGCTAGGCCAGCTCTGTTCCAATGGTCAAAACCGGCACCGGGCTTGGACACTGCCGTTAGCGTCACGATATCCCCAAAGTAGTAGGTGGCCTGATCCGGGAATTTTTGGACCACGCCGGATCCGGGCGGGTCGATGGTCAGATTAAGGCGGTATGGGATCTGAGTAAAAACGGCCTCGTAACTCATATCTTCCCGCACCGGCATATTCACAATAGCAGGGTCTGTGCTGATACGCCCGTTTAAGGTGGAATGGTCGAACTTCCAACCCTGGGCAGGAACCGCTTCCAAACTCAAGAGGTCTTCCCGGTCAAAGAGATTCCGGTTGGGCAGCCGGGTCACCGCCCCCTGCCCAGTCAAAGTGATGCTGAGTTTGTAAGCCTGGAATTCTGTGGCTCCCATGTCGCAGACGGCTGTGCCATCCCCATTTCCATCCCTGGGACGGGGATAGTCACGCTGGTCAATCAGAGGGCAATTGAGGGGGTCGCCGGCATCGATGGCCGGGCTGCCATAGAGCAGCGGCCGGGTATAGAGCATCCCGGAGAGCTCGGTAATATCCAAGGCCAGGGGATCGAGGTTGATGTTCCCGGTTCCTGGCCAGGTAGCCGTCCCACCGACATCGCTGTAGGTGACTGCCGCGGTGCCACCCGTTTCGTTAATGAGGTTGGCGACGGTGTTATTCCAAAGGATCGAGTTCCGGACCGTCAGGGATGCCGAAGCCTGGTTGAAGACCCCTTCGTTGACGTTGCTTACCAAGGTCAGATTGGTGAGGATGGCAATTTTCTGGTTGTAGATGCCGCCGGCATGACTGGGCATCGTCGGCGAGCTGGCGATATTTTCGTCTATAACCGAGTTGGTAAGGTTGAGCGTTCCCGCGTTATAGATCGCTGCGCCATTGCGGCCCTGGTTAACGATCAACCCGATCTGCTGGAGATTGGCCGTTCCCGAATTGACATAGAGCCCAGCCCCTTCATCCGCGGTATTCCTGATGAAGGAAAGTTTTTTCAAGCCCAAGGTGGAACCCCCCTGGTAGATCGCTCCGCCTTTGGGGGCATTGTTCATCGCGAAAAAGCCGCCAGTCACCTCCAGACCGGTCCCGGACCAAATCGCCCCACCAGCCAGGCCGGCTATGTTTTGTTGTGCTTTCACATCAATCAGGGTATAGGTACCGGTTTCAGCCAAAATCCCACCGCCGTACAACTGGGCATTATTGCCAGTAAACTCAACACGGGTCAGCGTAGCAGAGGCATTCAGCAGGTACATTGCGCCGCCTTTGCCACCAAAGGAAGGATTACTGCCCAAAGCGCTGTTTCCACTGAATACTACATTCGTGAGCGTGGGGCTGCCGCTGCTGATGGAGAAGGCTCCGCCCATAGCCGCGGTGTTGTTCACAAATCTCAGGTTTGAAAGGACAGGACTGCTGGAGTTCATCAGCGTGATACCTGCCCCCCAGGAGTCAGAATCGGCGCCGTAGCCACCGCTGATGGTGAAGCCATCCAGAATGGTTGTGCTTCCAAGCCAATCACCCCAAATAACGTGGACGGAATTGTCTGTGAGAAGCGTAGAACTTCCGATCTCGCCGGAAAGGATGGTTTTAGTGGGATCCACAACACGGTCGGAAAGGAGGTTTTCAGTACCATTAAAGCCGCCATAAATCCCTACACCGCTTTTTAAGCCGAAATGATCCATACGGTCGGTACCAGGGGTGTAGATGCCTGCTTTTACCCAGATTTGCTCGCCGCCAACGGCTTTGCCAAGGGCAGTTTGAAGGCCGCAAGCACTCGCCCAACTGGTGCAATCGCCGGTGCCGTCCATCGCGACGTAATGGATCAGGGCGGCACTCACAGGCTTGGATTGGAGACCCAGACAGGCAAAGACAAGGACAAAGATGAAGCCAAAACGCAAGAGTTTTATTTTCACGGAACGCCTCTCTTGAGAGAATTGAAAATTTAATTTCTCCGCTGCCTGCTTGCAGCTATTATTTTCGCGCGCCGGACCTTTTGGAGAGGCGTGTTGGAAGGTGGATGTTTATCATTATAATTCTGTCCATCATTCCAGAAGGATTATTTTGGATTTTTCAAGGCTGTTGAGCCGCCGGGAGGAGGCAGAGAAAATGGAAGTGGACGGAAAGATCAAAGTTTACGAGGTGCAGAAGCCGCCTCGCAAGGTGCTGGTAAAGCGGGGGGTCAAGGCCGCGGATTACATGGCCTATTGTGAGGAAGTAGGCTGCGAGATCTGGGATGAGCTGCTTGCGATGGTTCAGCCGGGCGAAGAGCCGGTTAGCCTCTGGCTGCCGGAGGGCTTGCGCGCGGGCGGCTCGGAGTATGTGCAGGGGGTGGAGGTGCCGGCGGAGTACGCGGAGGCGGTGCCGGCGGGGTTTGACGCGGTGGAGCTTCCCGCAGCGCGGTATTTGGTTTTTCACGGGCCGGTTTTTGCGGATGAGGATTATGAGGAGGCGATCGCGGCGGTTTGGGCGGCAATGGCAGGTTTTGATCCGGGGCAGCTTGGGTTTGCATGGGATGATACCCAGCCCAGAGTGCAGTTGGAACCCCGCGGAGAGCGGGGGTACATGGAAATGCGGGCAGTGCGGGTGAAGTGAAGGTTCCCCGAGGTTGGGGGAGAGGAGAACCCGGTGGGTAGGGGATGGAAAGATACGGGAGAGCCTTCCTGCGGGCGTCTCTCCCCTACCGGAGGTTTGCGAAATTTGGGAGGCCGAGGGTGGATTGAGGGGGAGAACCCGGTGGGTAGGGGATGATCGAACGAAGTGTGGTCATCCCGTAAAGGTGGGGCGTGGGTGAGAGCGTTACTCGTTTGGCGGGGTAAGAATTCGGGAGAGCCTCCAGGTGGTTGTCTCTCCCCTACCGGGAATGCAAAAAGAGAGGGCGCGGAGTTCCGCGCCCTCAAGGTCAAAACAGGTTCAGGCTTACTTGGCCCACTTCAGGAGGTAACCGCTGAGGGACTGCGGGTTATCCATCGTGAGTTCGGCACTGTGGGGGATGGCGTAAGTCACGGCGTAGGTGCTCACAAAGGGAACCTCGGCCATGAACTTCTCGATGATCTGGCTTTCCAGGGCCAGGCGTTCTTCCTGGTTGGTTACCGCGCGGGATTCATCCACCAGGCGGTCCATCTCCTCATCGATATAGAAGCTGTAGTTGGCGGAGGTACCGGCGTTCTTGGAGTAAAGCGCCGTGTTCAGCACTTCGTCGATATCATACATCGAGCCCACCCAGGCCAGGGGCAGGATCTCAACTTCGCCCTTCTCCATCGCGTCCAGGAAGGTGGCGCGTTCCATCTGCTCCACCTTGGCATTCAGGCCGATCTGGGTGAGCACGTTCTGCAGATAGGTACCCATGGTGGCGTAGGGTTCAGTGTTGTAGGACTTCACCACCACTTCGGCGCCTTCCATGCCTGCTTCTTTCACCAGGGCGCGGGCTTTGTCCAGGTCCTGGTTGTAGGTGATGGAGGGCACTTTATCCGGATTGCCTGCCATGCGGGGACCGATATCGCCGGGGTATTGGATGGGGGAGCCCAAGCCTTCGGCCGCGACGGTGATCATGTCTTCCTTGCTGACAGCGTAGGCCACAGCCTTGCGCATGCGCACATCCGAGAAGGTGCCGGAGGGGTTGTACATGAACACGCCTTCGTTACGGGCGCTGACAAACTCTTCGATCTTCACATTCGGCGCGGCTTTTAAGGTCTCGTAGGCGGTGCCTTTGACCGGGTTGTAATAGACATCCAGTTCACCGGTTTGCAGGGCCACCACAGCGGCATTCATGTCCGGAATGCGGTGGAAGACGAGGTTCTTCACCTCGGCCGGCTCGCGCCAGTAGTCTTCCTTGGCTTTGAAGGTTACGGACGTGTCGGTTTTCCAATCGGTGAGGACGTAGGGGCCGGTGCCAACCACGGATTCCATGGTGCGGCCAACCTGGTCGCCGTACTTCTCGAGGATGTGTTTGGCCATGATGAAGCCATACTGGTCCTGGCCCATGGTGCGCAGGAAGGGCACATTGGGCTTGTGCAGAACGATCTGCACGTTGTAGGGATCGATGACGTTGGTCTCTTTGATCACATCGGCATAGAACCAGGATACGGCCGGCTGGGAGGCGTAATAGTCGAAGCTGGCTTTTACGTCTTCAGCCGTGAAGGGCTGGCCGTCGCTCCATTTAACATCCTCGCGCAGTTTGAAATCGTAGGTGGCGGCATCTTCTGAAACCTTCCACTCGCTGGCCAGACCAGGGTGGAGCGTGCCGTCAAAGTCCTTGGTGAGCAGGCCGTCGTAAACCTGGTCCAGGCAGCCTTGCTCCGGGATGCCAAAATTGGCGGTGTTGTCAAAGTGTTTGCAAATTTGGGGGTAAGCCACGTTGACCACACGGTTGGTATCTACGGCTGGCGCCGCGGGGGCGTCAGTAGCAGGGGCCGGGGCCGCTGGGGCTTGGGTGGCGTCGGCAGGAGCAGGAGCCTGGGGGGCATCCGTGCTGCTGGGGGCGGCGGGGGCTGCGGGAGCGGCGGGCGAGCAAGCGCTCAGCACCATGGCAACCAGCATGATCCCAACCAAGACTTTAAGCATGACTTTCTTCATTTCTTCCTCCGGAATCATCGTTTTGATACAGCACGCAAGCCACAAAGTGCCCGGGTCTGGCCTCAGTCATCGCGACTGGCCCGGCAATACATTGCGGCCTGGCGTGTTCACACCTTTTGTAGAATCGGCACCCCGGTTGGGGGTCGATGGGGTCGGTGACCTCGCCGCGGAGCAGAACGCGTTTTTTGTTCTCGCGCAGTTCGGGCAAGGGGATAGCCGCCAGCAAACCCTGGGTATAGGGGTGCAGGGGCCCGGCAAAAAGCTTTTGGGTTTCGGTTCGTTCAACGCACTGGCCCAGGTACATCACCATGATTTCGTTGGAGATGTGTTTGACCACTGAAAGGTCGTGAGTGATGAACATGTAAGAGAGGTTGCGCTCTTCCTGCAGGTCCATGAGCAAGTTGAGGATCTGGGCCTGAATGGAGACATCCAGGGCCGAGACAGGCTCATCGCAGACCACGAATTCCGGGTTGAGGGCCAGGGCGCGGGCCACACCGATGCGCTGGCGCCGGCCGCCGTCCATCTCGTGGGGGTAGGAATTGATGAAGCGCAGGTCCAGGCCTACGGTGCGCATCAGGTCCACCACGATGTTTACCAGGTCGGCCTTACTTTGGTGCACTTTGTAACGCCGCAGGGGTTCAGCGATGAGCTCAAAGGTGCTCATGCGCGGATCCAGACTGGAATAAGGGTCCTGGAAGATCATCTGCACGTTGCGGCGATACTCTTTTTGGCTTTTACTGCCCTGGCCGAGCATACTCTGGCCTTTGAAGAGGATCTCGCCGGCGGTGGGCTCCAGGAGGCTGGCGATCAGACGCCCAAGCGTGGATTTTCCGCAGCCGCTCTCGCCGACCACACCCAGGGTGTGGCCCAGCGGGATGCTGAGATCGATGCCATCCACAGCGTGCAGCCAGCGGCCGCCTGAAACCTTGAAGTATTTATTCAGACCCTTGGTTTCAATAATTTTTTCCATCAATTGCCTCCTTCCTGATCGCGCATCAGGTGGCAGGCGATCTGGTGGCCGCCGCTTTTGTAGATGTAAGGCGCTTCCTGCTCGCAGATGGGCATACTGTGCGGACAGCGGGGATGGAACTTGCAGCCAGCCGGCAGTTGGGTGGGGTCTGGCATGAGGCCGCTGATGGGGCTGAGGCGCCGGGCGTGGTTCGTGAGGCTGGGAAGTGCCCCCAGGAGGCCGACCGTGTAAGGATGGTGCAGCTTGCCTTCAAAAAAGTCCTTGGCGCTGCCGCTTTCCACCAACTCGCCCGCGTACATGATGGCTACGCGGTCGCACACCTCGGCTACGATGCCCAGGTCATGCGTGATCATGATCATGGACATGTTGAGTTTCTGTTTAAGCTCCTCCATCAAGGCCAAAACCTGGGCTTGGATGGTCACATCCAGAGCGGTGGTGGGCTCATCGGCGATCATGAGCAGCGGTTCGCATGCCAGGGCAATGGCAATGACAACGCGCTGTTTCATCCCGCCGCTGAACTGGTGCGGGTAGTCCTTTTTGCGGTTAGGGGAGATACCCACCAGGGTAAAGAGCTCATCCACCCTTTCGTTCATCTGAGCCGGGGTCATTTCGCCGGCAAAGTGGATCTTCAGGCTTTCCAGCACCTGGTCGCCCACGGTTTTCACCGGGTTGAGCGCGGTCATTGGGTCCTGGAAGATCATGCTGATCAAAGCGCCGCGGATGAGACGCATCTCGTTTTTGTTTTTCTTGAGCAGGTCGCCATCCTGAAAGAAGATCTGCCCACCCAAAACCCGGCTGTTGCGCTCCGGCAGGAGGCCCATGATGGCAAGGGCAGTGGTGGTTTTGCCGGCACCGGTCTCGCCGACGAGGCCCAGGGTTTCCTTCTCCTTGAGCTCGAAGGCGATCTTGTTCACAGCCTGCACGCGGCCGCCATCGCCAGTGTAGATGACTTCCAGGTCTTTGACGTCTAAGAGTGTGGCATTATCCATATTTAGTCCTTGAGGCGCGGGTCCAGGGCGTCGCGCAGGCCGTCGCCCATCAGGTTGAGCGAGAGCGCGGTGATGCCGATGGCCAAGCCGGGAAAGATGACCATGTAGGGGTATTGCAGCATGTACTGCTTGGCTTCATTGAGCATGGCGCCCCATTCCGGTGTGGGCGGCTGGATGCCCATGCCCAGGAAGGAAATGCTGGCCGCGTTGATGATCATGGTGCCGACGGCCATGGTGGCCTGCACGATGATGGGGCCAATGGCGTTGGGCAAAATGTGGCTGAAGATGATCTGCAGGTTGCTGGAGCCGCTGGCACGGGCAGCCTCGATGTAGTCCATGGAGGTTACCGGCAGGATGGCCGAGCGAACGATTCGGGTATAGGTGGGTACGTTGGCAATCATCATCGCCAAGAGGACGTTCACCAGGCTGGTACCCAGGGCTGCCACGATAGTGAGCACCAGGAGCATCAGGGGAATGCACATGATGGTATCCGTAAAGCGGACGATGAGGTTATCGATAAAGCCGCCAAAATAGCCCGAGACCGAGCCGAGCAGCCCGCCGATGGTGATGCCGATGGCCACGGCACCCAGGCCCACCAGCAGGGAGTTGCGGCTGCCGTGCACCAGGCGGGCAAAGATATCCCGGCCGTAGTTATCGGTACCGAGGAGGTGGGCAGGTGAGGGGGCTTGCAGACGGTCTTTGATTACCTGGTCCATGGAGGCCTGGTAGGGCACAATGAGGTCCGCGAAGATCACGATGGCCAAAATGAGGCTGAAGAGCACCAGGCCGATGAGCGCGGTCTTGTTCTTGCGGAAGCGCACCCAAGTCTCGCCAAAGCGGCTTTTCTTGCGGATGCGCACCATCTCTGCGCTGTAGGAGTCCAGTGTGGCGGTGCTCATGCTTTGCTCCTTACGCTCACGTAGCGAGCCTTGATGCGCGGGTCAATAAAGGCGTAGAGGATATCCACGGCGATCATCAGCAGGGTGAAGAGGGTTGCCAGGGTAATGGTAGCGCCAACCACCATGGGCACGTCCTTGAGGCGGATAGCCTCGATGATCAGGGAGCCGATCCCGGGCAGGGAGAAAACGGTTTCCACCGTGACCGTGCCGCCCATCAGGCCGCCGAATTCGATGCCCATCAGGGTGACCACTGGCAGGAGGGCGTTGTTCAGGGCATGGTCCACGATGACCTTACGCTCCAGCTGGCCCTTGGCCCGGGCGGTGCGCACGTAATCCATGCGGATGGCCTCCAGCATGGAGGTGCGCGTCATACGCAGCTGGGAGGCAATGAAGGCGCAGGCGGTGGTAATCCAGGGCAGGATGAAACTCTTGAGGCTGGTAGCGCCAAAAGAGGGCAGCCAGCCCAGCCTGAGGGCAAAGAGGATGATAAGCATCATCCCGATCCAGAAGGGCGGGAAGGAGGCCAGGAACATGGCAAAGGTGGTGCCCACATAGTCCACCACGCTGTATTGCTTGACCGCTGAGATGATCCCCAGCGGGATTCCCACTAGAATTCCGATGATCACCGCTCCGGTAGCCAGGGTGAGCGTAGTGGGGAAGCGGGTCATGATCTCCGCGAGCACCGGCCGGCCTGAGGACCAGGAGGTGCCCAGGTTGCCGCGGGCCGCGTCCCAAATGTAGCGCACGTAGCGCACCAGGAAGGGCTGATCGTAGCCCAGTTCGCGGTTCTTTTGGGCGATGGCTTCCTTGGTGGCGCGGTCGCCCAGGATGAGCTGGCCCGGGGAACCGGGGGTGAGCTCCATGATAAAGAGCACGATAAAGGTGATGATCAGCAGGGTGGGAATCAGCAGGGTGATCCGTTTAAGCACATACTTCCACATAATTACTCCTCTCGGGCCGCGCCGCTTAGCGCAGGGCCTCTGGGTTGAGCACGTGTAAATCCGAGGGCACAAAGAGGCCGTCCTGGCGGATGAGTTCACCGTCGAAGAACATGCTCCCGCCGCCATGTTCCGGACGCTGGCTTTGGATGAGGTCCCAGTGGATGCTGCTTTTATTGCCGTTATCGGCGTTGTTGTAGCAGTTGCCGGGGGTAAAGTGGAAGGAGCCGGCCATCTTTTCATCGTAGATGATGTTGGTGATGGGGCGGGTGACCATGGGGTTGACCCCGATGGCAAACTCGCCGACGTAACGGGCGCCTTCGTCCGTATCCAGAATTTTGTTCATACGTTCGGTGGCGTTGCTGCTGCCATCCACGATTTTGCCGTCCTTGAAGGTGAATTCCACGTCTTTGAAGATGAAATCCTGGTAGCGCGAATCCACGTTGAAGCGGATGGTGCCGTTGACGGAGTCGCGCACCGGGGAGGTGTAGATCTCGCCATCCGGCAGGTTGCGGCTGCCGTGCATGGCCATGATGCCGATGCCTTTGATGGAGAATTCCAGGTTAGTGCCCGGAGCGGTGATGCGCACTTTATCGGTATTTTGCATGCGTGCCACCAGGGCCTGCATAGCCTCCCCCATTTTGGAGTAATCCACCAGGACGGAGGCGAAGAAGAAGTCCTCGAACTCGGTGAGGCTCATGCCGGCGAGCTGAGCGGTGGCCTGGGTGGGCCAGTAGAGCACGGTCCACTTGGTAGCCTGGGTGCGCAGGTCCATATGCAGGGGGCCCCAGTAGCCGCGGGCCCAGGCATCCTGGGCTTGGGCGGGCAGGTTGGCCCAGGTGTAGATGTTTTCGTCCACGCGGATGTCTACGTAGGATTGCATGGCACGCATACGGGCAAGTTCGTATTGGGTAACGTCCTGCATGTGGGCCAGATCGGCGCCGCGGAGCTGCTCGGCTTCCACTTCGCGGTTGCTGAGCAGGAAGTGAGGTTTGGCGCCGACGGCGTAGGATTCCTGAATGAGGGCTTTGATGAGGCTATGGTCCTGGCCGCCGTGCTGTTCCAGCAGGATTTTATCGCCTGCCTGGGTTTGGGTAGCAGTTTGGACGATGTAACGGGCCAATTGCCTTACGCGCGGGTCTTCCATAGGGGGCTCCTGGAATGTATACGGATGATTTCAAATGATGAAATCAGATTATAGTCCAAGGCCTTGAATATTAAGGATTTAAAGCACAAAAGAGATTAAATTTAGGTAAAGAATTGTGTTAACGATTTACTTATGTTAGTTTAGAATTAATTATTATTTATCGGTATTCACATTCGCGTGGATTAGGCAATAAATTGAGAACCCGGGAGGTAGGGGATGATCGAACGCAGTGAGGTCATCCCG
>DHPL01000060.1:0-612 GCA_002407905.1 Anaerolineaceae bacterium UBA5365 | reverse complement strand
GGAGAGCCTCCCGGTGGTCGTCTCTCCCCTACCGGGTGATCGTGACAAACGCCGACGTATCGACATATAAGGAAAGCGCCGGCGGTGTGCCGGCGCTCTCAAGATCCAAGAGGGAAAAACTATTTAATTGTCAGGAGCTCGATCTGGGCGTAGGCACTGGCATCCAGGGTGTCCGGGCTGTCGCCGGTGGGTTTGAACGCGGAGAGCATTTCCTCCTGGCTGGGCGAGCCATCCCAAACAAGGTCCATGATACGGGTCTGGTTAGTAACCCCATCCAGGCCGCCGCCGATCTTCCACTGGGCTTCAGCCTTTTGCACATCGCGAACGCGCTGCACGCCCGGGGAGGGGAAGCCGTCCTGGCTGAGTACCATGGCGGCGTAAGCCCAGGAGCGGGGGTCGCCATCGCCCAGGAGGGTAAGCGGTACCCGGAAGGTGATCGTGTTGGTTGAAGCGTTCACCACCGTTTTAAGCGAGGCCCCAGGTACGGGGTTGAGCTTGCCATCGGCATCTGGGGCGTAGACATTCGGGGTCCAGCCTTCATTCCAGACGGCAAATTCCCAGCCATTGCCCTCGCTGAGCGCCGCACCGCGGCCGCCGAGCAAGACGCGGCTG
>DHPL01000020.1:17048-17168 GCA_002407905.1 Anaerolineaceae bacterium UBA5365 | reverse complement strand
AAACTCTCCGCTAAAATTTATCACGTTCTTCACGTGTTTCATTTCTACGGAAGTATCATTAACGAGGCTTGTGATTCTTACCTTATTTGTATTGCATTCTTCCTATCACTTTTCAGTTGT
>DHPL01000020.1:15529-16918 GCA_002407905.1 Anaerolineaceae bacterium UBA5365 | reverse complement strand
CTATCACTTTTCAGTTGTTAAGGTGCTGACTTCAAGAGCGCGGATTCTATCCAAGTTGCTTTTGCGTGTCAAGCCTTGCTTTCATTCTTTTCAGACAAAAGCGCCGGCCCTTTATTCTGCCGGCATTTGGCGATCTTTGCTATGCACTTTTCCGCGTTCACCCAGAGCTTTTCGGCCTTGGACATTCAAGTTTAGCCGAAACTAAATCTTAAGTCAAGGACTTTTTGGACCAATTTATTGATTGATCCGCGAGGGGGGTTACTCTTTCCGTTTTCAAGGTACTGTAATGCCCCTTTTTGGGGGCACAAACGCCTATTATAGGCTTTAAAACATTCTTGTCAAGGCCCAAAACAGGGTATTTCTTGAATCTCTTCGAATCCTGGGTTTTGCCCTGGCCAGAGCCAAAAATGTGACTGTCAGCACCCCGCCCTGCTCCCGCTCATCTCTGTTTTCAGATCATCGAGCTCAAAAAAAGCACCGCCGCGCCAATGATGGCGTTCACCATCACCACCATTCCGGAAGCCCGCATCCGCTTGGGATCATTCTGCGTCTCCAGCTTCTTCACCATGCCCAGGCGGATGAATGCCAGCACCACCATGATCCCCATCAAAATATGCTTCACCGAAAGCGCTGTGCTGTAAGGGCTGGCAAAACTTAATAAGCCGGTGAAATTCTTGCTGGAACGGCCCAGAAGCAAGCCGGTTACCGCCAGGCCTGCCATGCTTGCCAGAGCCAGGGGCTTCAGACGCTTGCCCAAAGCGGCCATGGCCAGCTTGGCCGATTCCATCGGCAGGCTGCCGCGCAAGCCGGGCAGGATCACCAGCGCCATGCTGAACAACCCGCCCATCCAGACGGCAGTGAAAAGATTGTGCAAAAAGCGGACGAGATTCATGATCATGGGGTTGGGTTGCATTATTTCTCCTTCTTCATCGCGAGCGCCTGCTCAAAAAGGCTCAAAAATTCCTGGGTTTCATCCGCGTCCATGCGTTCCAGCATCTTGCTCAAGCGGGCCCGGCGAAAGGTCCGCACCCGCTCAAGGGCTTTCCGGCCCTTGAAGCTTAGCCGCAGCGCCATCTGCCGCCGGTCGCGCGGATTGCTTTCTTTTAATAGGAAGCCCCGCTGCACCAGCAGGCTAACCATCGTGCTCACGCTGGCTAGTTTAAAGCCCAGCCCCTGGGCAAGCTCCGAGAGGCTGCTGCCGCTTTGCTCCGCCAGGTGATCCAGGTAGACCACTTGCGCCGAACTTAAGCCCAGCGCGTCCAAAGGCGGCGTCTCACCTCCCTGGGCGTGAAAGTTCACCAGCAGTTTTTCGAGGCGTTCAAGATTTGTCTTTTCCATATTACTTAGGCTCCCTAAGTATTATATCCAAAACCTTCAGCAAGGCAAGAG
>DHPL01000020.1:12601-15322 GCA_002407905.1 Anaerolineaceae bacterium UBA5365 | reverse complement strand
TCCTGCGGCGACCTATTTGTGTAGCTACAATTACACCAATGCAAAGGAAAAGCATGCAGGACGCAAAATCAGGCATCACGCCGATGGCAGGAACCGCCGAAGGCCTGGCCGCCAACCCGGAAATGGCTGAGGACTTTCTCCAGTTTTACCGGGAAAACCTGGACGGGGTTTACTATTTTCTGCTGAGCCGCGTCCGTGATGCAGCCGATGCCGAAGACCTGACTTCCCAGACCTTCCTCTCCGCCTACGAGCACCAGCATCGCCTGCGCGATCGGCAGAAATTTCGTGCCTGGGTCTTCACCATCGCGCGGAACAAATCGGTCGATTTTTTCAGAAAGCGCAGCCGCCAGCCGCAGGCCGATCTGAACGAAGCCTGGTTTTTCCCCGATGAAAGCGCCGGCCTCAGCCCGGACCAGCAAGACCGCTTGATTTCTCTGGCTAGCCTGGTGTCAAGGCTGAGCCCCCAGGAACAGGAATACCTGCAGCTGCGTTTGATCGCCCAACTGCCTTTTGCTGAAATGGCCCGCGTTCTCCGCAAAACGGAAGCCAGCGTCAAGAAAACCTACTACCGGATCCTGGGCCGTTTGCAATCCCAGGCAGAGGAAATATGAACCAGCAAACCCCCTTTGAAAAAGAGCTTTTACGCAGTTACGCCCTGCGCCCAATGCACCCGGGCTTTGCCAACCGGCTTGAAGCCCAGTTGATGGATCGCCAGAATCAATACTCCGCCCGGCCAAAACCGAGTCTCACCGTCTGGGCCTACGCTGCCGCAGCGCTTGTTTTGCTGTCCCTGGTCACCCTGGCCATTGGACCCGGGAAAGTTTACGCCCAACTGCGGGCGATCTTCGGCTACGTTCCTGGCGCCGGCCTGTTGGACCGCAGCCTTCCGCTGAGGCTGCTTAAAGAACCCGTCTCGCAAACCCGGGAGGGGGTAACCCTGCGCGTGGACGAGGCCGTTTTAAGCGCGGACCGGACCTGGCTGCGTTACCACATCTTTGGCCTCCCTCTGCCCGCGGACGCGGCAGCTGCCCAAGGCGCTTGTACTCAGGACCCCTACCTGCAATTGGCGGACGGGACCCACCTGCCAGGCAAGGCGGGCATCTTCCCCCCCCTGCCGCAAGACCTGGCAAACGCCAGCCTCATCCTGCCCTGCCTCCCGGGCAGCCAGGCTGCTGATCCTGTTCCGCCCTGGGCCTTGGATCTGGAGTTCATTCCCGCGCCAGCGGATTTTCAGGTGCACGAAGTTAGCTTCCTGGCCCCTGAGGTCACTTATGCCACCCCCCTGCCAAGCGCGGAGCCAAATTTTGGACACCTTTCTACGACCACTCAGGCAGAGATCGTCCTGGAGCAGACAATCCGAACCGAGGATGCCTACATCCTGGACGGTCTGATCCGCCCGCTGGCCGGAGAAACCGGTGCTGTAAAGATCGTGAGCGTACCCGTCATCCGGGACCAGCACGGTAATTACCTGATCTTCACCTCGCCTTCCGGCTTGCGGGAAAATATCTACGAGGCCCTGCCGGATGGCAGCGTGCGTTTCGCCTTTGAACTGCCCATGGCCAACACCGACTTTCCTATCACGCTCGAGATACCTATTAAACTGGTGCCCGCGGGCGCCTTGGACCAAAGCCAGTTCCCCACCGCGGCAGCCACATTTACCTGGGCACCGGATGAAGCCGCGCAGCCTCAGACTGAAAAACCAGAACTTGTTTGCGTGCTCAATGAAACCTTGGCAAGCGCTGGCACGGCCCCCAAAACCTTGAAGGGTACGGCATACTGGCAGGATGCCGCGGGCATACTCTACCACTCCGCCCTGGACGGCTCGGGTGCTGAACGCCTGGCCCCAGGCAGCCAGGTTGCCGTCAGCGTCGATGGCAGCCAAATCGCCTGGGCTGATGCGGATGGCCTGAGTATCCTCTCCACAGCTGATGGCCAACTCAAAAACTTTCCCACCCTTCAGCCGATGGATATGGTCTGGTCTCCCGATGGCGGCCGGCTTGCCCTGGCCCTGGACCCCAATTGGCCGCGCCGTGTGATTCTGGACCCCGCAACCGGCAGTCAACAGAGCTTCGATGCCCTCTCCCAGGAACGCCTGGCTGGCTTTTCCGCGGATGGCAACCTGATCTACCTGCTCATCCCGGGCACACGGGGCGATGGCAGCCTGGTGATGAGTTTTGATATCCAGAGCCAAACCTACCAGGAGCTCTTCTATCTGAACCATCGCAGCGCCAAAGGCCCCAAGCCCGTCATCTCGGCGGATGGAAACTGGCTGGCATACCTCGGCACTCCCCAGGGCTCAATTTTTATCCAGCCGTTGGATGGCGGCAAGGCAACTCAAGTTGTGGATGCACCGGGCCGCTTCAATGCCCCCAGCGCCATCACCAAACTCATCTGGACCAACACGCATCAATTGGCCTTCGATTTCTACCCTGCGCCCCAGAGCCCCCAAAGCACCTGGCTCCTGGACCCGCTTTCCTGCGCTTTGCAGCAATTGCCGCTCGAAGGAAGTTTGCTCGCCCTGCGGATCGACTGATCCTTGAAACTTTTTTTCATCACAAAAGCCGGCCCCTTTGGCCGGCTTTTGTCCCTTTCTGCCGTCTTCAAACCACTATCCAATGTAGCTACAAATAAAAAACAT
This sequence comes from Anaerolineaceae bacterium UBA5365, assembly GCA_002407905.1. Classification (GTDB taxonomy): domain Bacteria; phylum Chloroflexota; class Anaerolineae; order Anaerolineales; family Anaerolineaceae; genus Mesolinea. The sequence goes on along the minus strand of DHPL01000020.1, from coordinate 12,684 downwards.
GGATAATTGCTTATGGAGACAACGATACAGGTACACAAAATGACCCTGCCGCTTGATCAGATCCGCAATGCCGCCAGCGACCC
>DHPL01000020.1:432-12377 GCA_002407905.1 Anaerolineaceae bacterium UBA5365 | reverse complement strand
GGCAGCCCCGATGACGCGCAGGACATTGCCAGCCAAACCTTCCTTACCGCCTTTAAAGCCCTGCCTGGTCTCCACGACCCGCAGCGGTTCACTGCCTGGCTCTTTCAGATCGCCCGCAATCACGCCCGCGACCACTTCAGGCGGCAGAAACACCGCCGGCACGAACCCATTGATGAAGAACTGCATGACTCCGCTGAGCTCAATCAGGACCAACGCATTTTCATCCAACAGCTCATCAACGGCCTGCCCGAGGAGGAGCAAGACCTCATCCGCTTGCACCTGGTTGCGAAACTGACCTTTAAGGAAACAGCGCGCGTGCTCCGTCAACCCGAAGCACGCATCAAAAAACGCTACTACCGGCTTCTGGACCGCCTTAGTTCCAGTTTGGAGAACGACGATGACCAACTATGAAAATTTGGAAAAAAAGATTGCCAGCGCGTACACCGTGCCGGCTCCCAACCCCACCACTAAAAACCGCGACCGCCAGGCGATCCTGCAGCTCGCTGAAGAACGCACGGCACGGCCAAAACACTTCTGGCTGCCTGCCTGGAAGCCAGTTCTGGCCAGCTTGCTCGTATTGACCGCCTTGGTCTTGGCCATCGGCCCCAACCGGGTCTTGGCCCAACTGCAAACATTCTTCGGTTTCGTGCCTGAACTCGGGGTGGTTGCGCCTGAGAGCACCATCATGGTTCTGCCCGAACCGCTGGAATTCTCACAAGGGCGCACCACCCTGCGCATCGACCAGGCCGTTTTGGGCCCGCAAAGCAGCGTGATCAGGTACTACTTTACCGGCGTGCCAGAGCCCAAATTTATAATCAGCCTCAGCCCCCAGCAATGCACCGAAAAGGCTTGGCTGCAAACCCCTGACGGCACCCGCTACTTTGAGGCCAATCAGGGGCGGGGCGACTTTCCTGCCCTGCCTGCCGGCACGGCTAGCATCGAACTGAGGGTGCCCTGCATCCGCAACACCCTGGTTGGCCAGGCCAATTCGGATTGGCGCGCGCCGCTCACGCTGGCCGCCTCGGCAGTGGAACCTACCCTCCTGCCCGTGATCGCCGTGGATCAATATCAACCTGCCGAACTAATCCCTGACCCCACCGCGTCAGCATCCAGCCCCCAGCCGGAGACGGAACAGGTGGTGAGCACGGTAGCCGGTGCCATCCAGGTTGAAAAAGTGATCCCCTCGGAACGCGGCATGATTCTTCTGTTGCGCTCCAAGGCCGGGAAAACCGTGGCCGCAGCCTTGCAGAGCAGCTACTTCGAAGCCGGTAAACTCAACCTTTGGGACGCGGACGGCAAGTCCATCCCCTACCGCGTTCCTGAGAACGCCGAGGCCCTGATTAGCGGCTTGCAAACCCAAACCGGCAGTGCCTATGCCATCGAGCTGCGCGCGCTGCCCGCGTCCGGGGCCATCCGCATTGAGCAGCAGGCCTACCCCGTGCGGGTCGCGAGCGAGCTCAGCGCCCAGCTCACCCTCGAAAACCCCGGCTCAAAGCTGAATAGCCCCGGTCAATTCTGGACCAGTACGCTCTATCGCGATGACACGATCCGCTTTGGCGCTTACGCCCTCCAGCTGGAATATCTGCAAACCTCCACCGATACGGAGGCCCGTCTCGTCTTTGAACAGGGCCCCCAGATTCTGGCTTTGAAGGGCACCGTGGTGGGTGCCAGCGGGCCCCAGGCCAGTTTCGAGGAGTATCACGAACCCGGCTACCGCAAAATTTTCCTCAACTTTGCCTATACCTCCACCTCCCGCGAGGACCTGCACTTCACCTTCACGGACCCGGTCGTGGCTGATCCTGCCCAAACCCTCAGCGGTTCCTGGCAGCCCGAACCCACCCTGCTTGCCAGCAATCCGACTCCCCTGGCCGTCCAGCCCTGCCTGGCCTACGACAAGCCGCTGGATCTGACCCCGGCTGTCAGCACCTTTGCCCAGGGTAAGCTTCTGGTGACCAAGGCATTCGTACCAGACCCACAAGCCGATCCTTTCCAGCCCACCACCTGGCCGCCGCTTTATCTTTACGATATGGCTGGTAACGAGCTCATGCAAATCGAAGCAAACGCTCAGGAACAGGCCAGTTTCTCACCCAATGGCCAGTGGGTAGCCTTCGTTCAGGAAAATGGCCTGGCCATCAAGCATCTCGAAAGCGGTGAAAAAAGGACGGTCACAGACCAGGGCTTAGCGGACATGCTTTGGTCGCCGGATAGCCAAATGCTGGCCTTCCAGGGCGGCAGCAGCGTGCGCCTTTATATCTATCATCTGGACACCGGCGCTTACGATACCCTTCCATTCACCCGTGACATGCTCGTTTTGGACGGCTGGAGCCAGGATGGCACCCAGCTCTACCTCAGCTATCTCAGTTCCGGCGGCCGCAAGATGGTCTACGATCTGCAAACCGCAACCCTGGCTGACCTGCAAGCCCCCACCATGTTCGCCCTCACGAGTGGCGGCTACTCCGGGCAGCGCGATCAGTGGGTCTACCTGACTCAGGGTTTTTCGGACCTATTCCTCTACGATCCCGCGACTGCTGAAACAAAGTTTGTAGCCGAGGGTATCTCCACTTTTGCCCCCGCCTGGAAAAAGGATGCCTGGATCAGCCTGTCGCTAGTGGATGAGAACCTCCGCAGCCAGGAGCCCTTCCTCCTGAATGTAGACAGCTGCGAAGCCCTCTCCCTCCCGGACCTTCCTGGCATGCGCATCCTGGATGTTTACCTGCCTTAAGGCCCTAACTTTCAAACACGAAAAAATGCCGGAACTTCTTCCGGCATTTTCATTTTGTCTCTGGGTGTTTACGCCGCCGCTTTCCGTGCGATGAAAAGGGGGTCTTCGCCAGCTTTAAGCCGCATCGCTTCAATCTCCTGCTGGTTTAGGATGTCTTTGGGGTAGATCACTTCTACAGCCAATCCTTGCGAGCGCAGGCGGTCTGCAAAATCCGATCCGTATGCCCGCAGGTGATCCCATTGGCCGTAATGGCGTGTGCGCTCCTCGCGGCTGGTCAGGCTTGGATCCTCAAAGGTGTTTCCCTTGGCAAATTGCGGCACCGTGATCAATGCCCATCCGTCAGGCTTCAGCATCCTTCGAATCTCGCGCATGGCTTTCAAATCATCCGGAACATGCTCAAGCACGTGGTTGCAGATGATCACATCGTAGCTTTCTGCCGGCTCGTCCACGTTATTAAGGTCGATGGTCTTTCTGACTCTGGGGTCGTTATAGCCGGCCGGAACGTAATCCTTGCCAAGCCGCTTCCTGAAAATCGGTTCAAGGTAATGTTCCGGTGCCAGGTGCAAAACTTGTTTCCGTCTACCATCAAACAAATCCGTGAATTGATTGACATAGTGCCAGTAATGCCGGTGCCGTCTGCTCGTCCTGCAACGCGGGCAGGTTGGATTGCCTTCACCTTTGGAACGATAAGCCATATATTTTCGCAACCCAGTATGACAAATGGGACAGGTAAAAGTTTTTCCCTGGTACACAAGGGTTTGCGCCTGGTTCCGGAGGGTCCAGATCAATTCATAGATAGGCTTGGGTAAGTAATGCGCTAAGTGGTAGGGCATTGGCACCTCTATAATTACCCGAGTATTTTACTATCCAATCCTCCTACCCACATCGTTCTTTGGAGTGATATTGGGACGGGAGCTAACGAACCTTTGGACCGAAGGGAAAGATATATGCACATGGCATATAAAACGGGTCGGGACAATCCCGACCCGTAATACCTTTTTGGTTCAAGCGCTCAGGCGCTTTCGCGCCAGGCGTACCAGCACTTCGGTGCCGGTTTGCAAGGCATCGTGATTGAACTGCATACCGTAATGATGCAATCCGGGGGCAGCCCCGGTGCCCAGGCCCATATAGCAGGCCTTGCAGCCCAGTTGGTAGCCGATCTCATTGAAATCTTCGCCGCCAGGGGTCCTGAAGCTCTCCACAACGTTTTCCTCGCCCAATACTTCCGCGATTACCGCGCGGGCATCATTAGCCAGACCATCATCATAGCCTCCAGCACGGGTAAGGCCATCGCGCGTAAGCTCCACCTTGCAGCCCACGGCATCGGCCGCGCTTTGCACCGCGCGCTTCACAGCCTCACGCAAGCGCTGCATCTCAGCATCGTCCTGGCAACGCAGGTCGAATCCCAGCTCAACTTCAGCCGGGATGGAATTCGTCCCGCTGCCCATGCTGATGAAACGGGTTACCTTCACCGAGTGCCCGATGGCCGGATTACCCTTGATCGCGTTCACCCCGTTCACTGCCAGCACGCCGGCATCCACCGCGTTGATACCCAAATGGGGCCGCGCGCCATGGGCGATCTTGCCCGTCAGCTTAAAGCCCAGATGGCTGCTCGCGGTAAAGAAGAGCCGCGGGGTCGCCTTGCCAAACGGCACGTCCTCTGCCGGGCGGATGTGAAAGGCCACGATCTCGTCCAAGCCTTCCAGCAAGCCGGCAGCCAGCATTGCCTTCGCGCCTCCGCCCACCTCTTCCGCCGGCTGAAACACCATCATCAGGCGCCCTTTCGGCAAACCTTCCTCACTTAGCGCTTTCGCCGCAGCCAGGGCCATGGTGGTATGCGCGTCGTGTCCGCAGGCATGGTATGCCACCGGTTGGCCATCCACTTCAAAGGGCAGGGCATCGATGTCCGCGCGAATGCCAAAGGTCACCCCCGGCTTGCCGCTGTCCAGAATGCCCACCAGGCCGGTAAGCCCATCTGCCTGGCGCAGCTCAAACCCCCATCCCTCAAGCTTTTCAGCGATGAACGCTGTGGTTTTATGCTCCTTGAAAGCAATTTCAGGGTTCTCGTGCAAATACTCAAATGTCTCTTGGATGAATGCCGTATCTGTCATAGCGCTCCTTCTTTATGAATAACCGTTCAACACACCGCCTGCGATCGCCAGAACACCAATCATTACCTAGGCAAAGAAGAGCGGCTGCATGTACTTGATCCATTTCTGGCAAAGCATACTGGCCGCCCCCCAGGGAAGCCATCAGCAAACCTGATGTGGGGATAATGATATCGTCAAAACCGGCTCCGTATTGGTAAGCCAAAACAGAAACCTCCCGCGAGAAGCCAGAATGCCGCCCAGTAAGTAGTGATAGTGAGTTTCTAACGGCGAAATTCTACCAATACCCAAACTACCTGGGATGAGATCAAGCACGATAAGCCTTATTTGCCGTTTCTGGTCCGGCTGGTTTTCACCAGCGCCTTACTCTACAGACCCTCCAGCCAGCCTCCGGGCCGTGCCCTTCGGCATGCTCTACACTCAGTTGAATTCGGGGCTGCAAATCGCTATTCTTTTCCTATTCAGGAGGCTGACATGTCCGGAATGAAACTTCTCATCGAGCAGGGTCCAAAACAAAAACGCTTCGTCGGCTTCGCCCCTGATTGGCCGGGTTTTGAACGCAACGGCAAAACAGAGCACGATCTCCTGGAGAAATTGGAGGCCTACCTTCCGCGCTATACCCGGGTTGCAGCCAGGGCAGGCCAGGAAGCGCCTTTCCTCAGCCAAAACCACATCGAGGTCATCGGCCGTTACCCCGGCAATACCTCCACCGACTACTGGGGTGTATCCCATGTGCCCGCCGCGTGCGATAAAGAACTGCCCTCCGCCGTAGAATGGGAGCGCCGCTTGAGCCTCCTGGCAGCTGCCTGGGCGGAGTTTGACATGATCGCGGCGCGGGTCTCCTCAGAGTTGCAGCGCGGATCACGCGGCGGCGGCCGCATGCGTGATGAGGTCATCGGCCATACTTGGATGACCGAAGTTGTCCAGATAGCGCCCAAATTAGGCCTGGATTCCAAGTTTCCAGCGCTGCTCACCCCCAAGGGCCTGGCAAGCCACCGCGCGCTTCTTATCGATGCTTTTCGCCGGTACCACCAGGCCGGCAAACTGATGGTCGGCCGCTCCTGGACGCTTCCCTTCCTCCTGCGCCGCGCCGCCTATCATGTTCTGGACCACGCCTGGGAAATGGAAGATAAGGACCTCACGCCTTCAGAGCTGCCGGGGGTTTAAACACAGAACGGCGCTACTCACGCCGTTCCTATAAGCGTTTACTCGCCAGCCAGGCGTGCCTTAGCCAGCCGGTAGAAAATTTCTGCTCCATGGGGCATGCACTCGTGCCTGAATGTCATCCCGTAAACGTGCAGCCCGGGGCTGGCCTCAGCCCCCAAACAAACGTAGGTGTCCTTACAGCCAATGTGGTGCGGGATCATGTGAAAATCCTCGCTGCCTGCGCTAAGAAAGCCCGGTGCTACTGCCTCAGGCCCCAGCACCTCCCGTATGACCTGGCGGGCGGTTGCACTCATTTCAGGGCTGGGAGCAGAACCCGGCATCATCTTATCCACGGTCACTTCCGCAAGTGCCCCAAGGGTACTCACAGCGGCCTTCACCGCCGCGATCAGCTTTTGCCGGTTGCCCTCCAAAGTCTCCGTGAATTCACTGCGCAGGTCAAAACTGAGGGTTACCTCCCCAGGGATGGAGTTGGTGCCGCTGCCGCTGGTCATGAACCGGGTAGCTTTGATGGATTGCGGTTCGGCCGGGTTGAATTTGATTGCGTTAGCTGCGTTCACTGCCAGCACCCCAGCCTCCACAGCGTTGATGCCTAAGTGTGGCCGGGCGCCGTGCGCCATTTTGCCGCTGATCCTGAAACCCAGCGAGGCAGCCGCGCTCGAACGGATGTCCGGCGTGGCCGTACCCAGCGGAGTATCATCGATGGGCCGCAAGTGCATGCCCACCACTTCATCGATCCCGTCCAAGAGGCCGCTTTGCACCATCAGCAAAGCCCCCTGCCCGGTTTCCTCCGCAGGTTGAAAGATCATCACCAGTTTCCCTGCCGGCAAACCATCCTCGGCTAGTGCCTTCGCTGCCGCCAGCGCCATTGTGCTATGCGCATCGTGCCCGCAGGCATGGTAGGCCACTGCCTGGCCATCCACCTCGAAGGGCAACGCGTCCATATCTGCGCGGATGGCAAAGGTCTTGCCCGGCCTGCCGCTATCCAGCTTGGCCACCAGGCCTGTAGGGGCGTTTGGCGCCCTTTCTACGCTGAAACCCAGGTGCTTAAGCTCCTGTTCAATAAAGGCGCTGGTCTCCACCTCTTGCAAGGCTGTTTCAGGGTGGGCGTGCAAAAACGCGAACACACGGTCAATAAAAGCCTGGTCGATCATTGCTGCTCCTCGGTATCTTGGATAACTTGATTTTACCAAGCGAGCACAACGCCCTGGACACGCGCTGTGAAAAAACCGCAAGCTATTTACAAGCGGCTTCTGCTTATCTTCGCACGGCTGGCAGGTAAGTCACATGCTTTACGCGCAAATTTAGGGCCACGATGGAGGTGGTGCCGCTGCGATCTCGCAAACTCAGGAAGGCCTGGTATTGGTCCGGCGCCAGATCGGTCGTATCCAGTTGCACCCTTGTGTTTACGCTCTCGCCCTTCCCCAAAGAGACCAGCTTGTCCGCGATGGTGATCCAGGGGTGGTCCAGTTCCGGGTAAGCGGTGATTGTCACGTTATCAATGTCCACCTGGCTATCCGTTCCTGAATACCAGAAGATCAACTCAATTTGCTGACCGAATGAGTAACTGTTTTTGACCAAGGTCTGCTCCTGCCAGCCCTGACCGCAACGCAGGCTGCTGCCGTCCATCTCCCACACTTGGGTAGCATTGATAAATAGCGTGAGCCGCGAGGACGGAGAGACACAATTGCTCACACGGTATTTGAACCTGAGATCAAAAATCCCCGCAGGGATGGAAACTTTCTGCAACTGATAGCCTGAATCCTGCACGCCCGGCCTGCCAAACGAGAGCGCGCAATTGCTCTCCAGCCCAAACCCCGCCTGGCAAACCCGGTAGCTTTGGCCAAGCGTATTGGACCAAAACCAGGAGGCATCATCCAATTCCAGGCCAGGGTTCATGACCGGTTGGGGCACAGGGAGCCCCAATTCCAACCACTCCGTAAAACCCGAACTGTTTCCTGTATCGCCAACAGTTAAAGTGCGCTGCCATTGGGTATTCGCAAGCATGCTCTCAGTCAAGGCCTGCGGCGTAACAGTGAAGCAGGGGTCCTGCTTTTCAAACACATAATTCTGGGTAGTAAAAGCCCCATTGCTCACAGTGACGGTCAAGTCAGCGTACGGGGTGTAATCCGGGGCATCCGCCTTAAGCGTGTATGTGCCCGCTGGAAGCGCCAAATTGTAGTTTCCGGCGCTATTCACATAGGCTTCAGCGGTCATATTCGCACCAGACCAAGCCTGGATGCGCGTGTTCATAGCCGGCAAATTCTGGCCCAGGCATGCGTCCAGGTACTTCGCGGTACCCCGGATGCCCTGTGTGATCTGGGATGGGTCTGTCACGGTTAGATTCACAGGCACGATCTGATCAATAGCGGTGCGTGCTGCAGGCGCCACCCAGGCTTTGTAAACTCCTGGGCTGAGCGTTGAGGTGTTGAATTTCAGCGTGGCTTGCACCGTTGTTCCGCTGGGAACGCGAGACGGCATTGTTACCGCCAGCCAGTTGAAATCGTAATTCGGGTAATAGCGCATCTCCACATCGTCCAGGTGAAATTCAACCTTATCGGAAGTAGAAGCTATTTTCAGAAGCTTCTCCCCCGGCAAAATCTTATCCATCAGTACGGTAGCATGCTGCCACACGCCAGAGTTCGCCCCCGCCTGGGTCTCATCTGCCCGCCACAGCATGTCTCCGCCTACGGATATCGTCAGCGTGCCTGTCCCACCGGCACCGGTATTGATCTGGTACCAAAAATCCAGCACGCCCGTCCCCATTGGCACCAAAACGCTTTGCTCTATACTGCCCGATCTGCCCGTATTTAATGTATCTCCAAACACAACCAGGCAGGCATCGGTGCGGGCTGGAAGGCCAGGCATATTGCAATAAATATCCCGGATGGCGGGCGGCACAGGCTTATCAGTCCACCCTGGAATATTAGATTCAAAGGAGGGGTTTTTGAGATACTGCGCTTCAGCATCGTGCTCAACCAGGCCAACGCCCATATCCACCGGACCAATGTTTTTCACGCTCAGCGATTGCTCGTACAATTGCCCTGCAGGCAAGGTGATATCCACACCGGCAGGCGTGAATTGGTAACAATACTGATTGCCGGCAAGTTCGACCGTACCCAGATCTTTCGTGACCGAATCTTCAATCGTAACGGCCTGGGGGGCTGAATTCGCGTAATTTACCGCGCCTACTTTGATGAGGTAAGCCCCCGGCGCGAGACTGAGCGAGAACGTTCCATCGGATTTCCCAAAGCCCGGATACTGGGTATAAGTAGCGCCTCCATCTGAAGAATACAGGGTGTAAATAAAGTTGGGATTCGGTTCGTTTACCCCGCAACTCGTCGTTCCATTAACATTGCCGATTACTGTTCCATTAGCCGCGTAGACCGGCCTGACCTCGCTGGATAAGCCGCAAACTGCCAATATCAGGATCAATAAAACGGGTTGGAGAAGCTTGGCGCGCATCGTATTTCCTTCCTCCACAATGGTGAGGCTCAAAACAACTGCCCGCGGGGGCGAGGCCAATGGAAGTGACACAAGCCGCGTTTTCCCGCGGCAGCCTATTGCTTTAATACCTCAATACAACCCCATAGAGAATGGGGCTCAAACTTTTTCGACTGTTTATCGTCATATTCCTACTTTCTTGCCCAGCCCTTCGGGCATCTCCTGCTTGCTGACATTAAATAGACATTGCGTTAATCCAGCACATACATTGCCTCGTTAAACTTGTAGGGTCAAGAGAGAATTAATCCAGCGGGGTCGGCCCGCGCGCGGAGGAAGACATGGACTTAAACAAATTTACGCAAAAAGCACAGGAAGCCATCCTGGCTGCTCAAACCCTGGCCCGGGAGCACAACCACCAGACCATCGAGCCGGGCCATTTGCTGCTGGCCTTGCTCAACCAAGCTGATTCGCTCGTGCCGGTTATCGCTACCCAACTGGCCGGCAGCGCCGACGTGCTCCGGCAGGAATTACTGCGGGATATCGGCGACCGGCCCCGCGTTTACGGCTCTGGCGCCGCCGAGGCCGGCCTGAGCCGCCCAGCCAGCGATGCCCTGGATGCCGCCGAGCGCTATGCCAAAGGCATGGGCGACGACTATACCTCCACCGAGCACATCCTGCTCGGCCTGGCGGATTCCCCTGAGGGCAAGCGCATGGCCAACTACGGCCTCACCAAAGACGCCATCCTCAAAACTCTGCGCGGTCTGCGCGGCAGCCAAACCGTTACCAGCCAGAACCCGGAAGGCACTTATCAGGCCCTCGAGAAATACGGCCGCGACCTTACCGCACTTGCCCGCCAGGGCAAACTGGACCCGGTGATCGGCCGTGACGAAGAGATCCGCCGGACCATCGAGATCCTCAGCCGCCGCACCAAGAACAACCCTGCCCTCATCGGCGAACCGGGTGTGGGTAAAACCGCCATTGTTGAAGGCCTGGCCCAGCGCATCATCAAACGCGACGTGCCCGAAGGCCTCAAGAACAAGCGCCTCGTCCAGCTGGACATGAGCGCCCTGGTAGCCGGGGCCAAGTACCGCGGTGAGTTCGAGGAGCGCCTCAAAGCGGCGCTCAAAGAAGTGACCGACGCCCAGGGGAACATCATCCTCTTCATCGATGAAATGCACACCGTCATCGGCGCCGGCGCGGCTGAAGGCAGTATGGATGCCGGCAACATCCTGAAACCCATGCTCGCCCGCGGCGAACTCCACCTGATTGGCGCGACCACCCTGGACGAATACCGCAAATACGTGGAGAAAGATCCCGCCCTGGAGCGCCGCTTCCAGCCCGTGATGGTGGAAGAACCAACCGTTGCGGATACCATCAGCATCCTGCGCGGGCTCAAACAGCGCTACGAGGTACACCACGGCGTGCGCATCACCGATGGCGCCGTGATCGCCGCGGCCACCCTTAGCGCCCGCTACATCACGGACCGCAAGCTGCCGGATAAGGCCATCGACCTCATCGATGAGGCCGCCGCGCACCTGCGCACCGAGATTGACAGCAAGCCCACCAGCCTGGACGAGGTGGACCGCGCCATCATGCAGCTTGAGATCGAACGCGAAGCCCTCCGAAAAGAAAAGGACAAAGCCAGCCGGGAACGCCTGCAGAAGCTTGAGCAAGAACTGGCCGACCTGCAGGACAAAAGCAAGGCCATGACCGCCCAATGGGAAAGCGAAAAAGGCGCCATTGCCGGCCTGCGGGACCTTAAAGAGAAGCTGGAGGAGACCGAACGCCAAATCGAAGAGGCCGAACGCGAAGCCAACCTGGAAAAGGCCGCACGCCTGCGCTACGGCACGCTAAACGAGCTGCAAACGCAGATCCAAAGCGCGGAAGAGAAACTGAAAGCCCAGCAAAGCAATGGCGCGATGCTCAAGGAAGAAGTGGACCCGGAGGAGATCGCCCAGGTGGTGGCCAAATGGACGCGCATACCCGTCTCCAAGCTGATGGAAGGCGAGGTGGAGAAGCTGCTGCAAATGGAAAGCCGCCTCTACGATAGCATCGTGGGACAGAACGACGCGGTGACCGTGGTAAGCAATGCCGTGCGCCGTTCGCGCAGCGGAATGCAGGACCCCAACCGCCCGATTGGCTCCTTCATCTTTTTAGGCCCCACCGGCGTGGGTAAAACCGAACTGGCCCGTGCCCTGGCGGAATTCCTCTTTGATGACCGCAACGCCATCATTCGCATCGACATGAGCGAATACCAGGAACGCCACACGATCAGCCGGCTCTTTGGCGCCCCTCCAGGATACGTGGGTTACGAGGAAGGCGGCCAGCTTACCGAGGCCGTCCGCCGGCGCCCCTACAGTGTGGTGCTTTTTGATGAGATCGAAAAAGCCCATCCGGAGATCTTTAATGCCCTCTTGCAGGTGCTGGATGATGGCCGCATGACCGATGGTCAGGGCCGGGTGGTGGATTTTAAGAACACCATCATCATCATGACCAGCAACCTGGGC
>DHPL01000020.1:0-201 GCA_002407905.1 Anaerolineaceae bacterium UBA5365 | reverse complement strand
CCGCTCACCCGCGAGGACCTCAGCGAAATCGTGGGCATCCAACTGAAGCATGTGGCCCGGCTTTTGGCGGACCGCGGCTTCAAACTGGAGATGAGCCAGGCCGCCAGGGATTATCTGGCCGAAGTGGGTTTTGAACCGGAGTTTGGCGCCCGGCCGCTCAAACGCGCCATCCAGCGTGAGATCCAGGACCCTCTGGCCATG
>DHPL01000034.1:35726-35947 GCA_002407905.1 Anaerolineaceae bacterium UBA5365 | reverse complement strand
GGTGAAAAAGCCTGGGAGTGGATCAAGACCATCGAACACGAGCCCGAGCAAATTCGGGATGATAACGAAGTGCGCCTGCTCTTCCTGGAGCAGATCTTATCCGGCAAGGGTGAAGACGTTTACGCGCTCAAGGAAAACCAGAACGTGGCCCGCCGCGCCGCCCTGAACGAATGGCTGGCTGAGGAAGGCTTTGACCCCAAAGAGATCACTTCCTTCCCTGA
>DHPL01000034.1:35259-35598 GCA_002407905.1 Anaerolineaceae bacterium UBA5365 | reverse complement strand
GACCAGGTTCCGGTGGGCAAACGCAAGGCCCAGGACGAGCGTGCTGTGCGGGCTTGCTTGCTGCTTTGGAGCAAAAAGATGGGCACTGAGCTGGATGCCAGGCTGGAAACCCGTGACCTGGTGAAGGCAGCCGAGCAGATCACCCTGGCCACCGGCCAGCCCCTCCCCACGATCGGCAAACAGATCGTGCGCGATGGAAAGACTGGCGAAGCTTACGATTCACCGGTGACGGTTGGCTACATGACCTTCATGAAGCTGCATCACCTGGTTGAAGACAAAGTGCACGCCCGCTCAACCGGCCCCTACAGCCTGGTGACCCAGCAGCCGCTGGGCGGTAAG
>DHPL01000034.1:30849-35125 GCA_002407905.1 Anaerolineaceae bacterium UBA5365 | reverse complement strand
GGCGGCCAGCGCTTTGGTGAGATGGAAGTTTGGGCACTGGAAGCTTACGGCGCCGCGCATACCCTGCAGGAAATGCTAACGGTCAAAAGCGATGATGTTGTGGGCCGGACTGCCACTTACGAATCGATCGTAAAGGGTGAGCCCATCGATGCCCCGGGCATCCCGGCGGCCTTCCGGGTGTTGGTGAAGGAACTGCAGTCCCTAAGCCTGGCGGTGGAAGCCATTCTGGAGGACGGCGAGGTGATCCGCTTTGGCAAGGACGACGAGCGCAACCAGCTGCCCAAGGTGTCCACTGGCCTTTTGGGCCTGGGCGAAGAGCTGATGGCTGGTTTACCCCAAGCCTAAGCAAAATCCATGAACTGAGAAGACGGGATCGCTCCCGTCTTTTTTTTGTCCCCCGAATCTGGGCTTTGCATCTTCTTGATGCTTCCCCGTGCAATACAAGGATATAAAAAGAGAAGAGCCTCCACAGGAGGCTCTTCAAGGCGGCAAGGCCAGCAGTTCCTTGCCCGTTCAGATTCAGTTTTCCTTGCTTTCCGCGAGCGTGTCTTCAAAAAACGCCCGGGTTAAGTCGTCGCAGCCAGTACCGAAGCATTCCAGCTGGCTGACGCCCACAGTTCTGCCATCCTCCATGCGCGGGTAAGCCAGGGGGTGGCGGTAGCGCTTGCCCATGCTGTTCATCAGGGTAGGCGTTCCGCGCACTTTGTATTCTTCCTTGCCCAGCCTGCCTTCCTCCAGGATGGCTTGTTTTGCCTTTCCGTTATGAATGAAGTTCTGGAACCGGTCCAGGTCCAGGTTTGTCTGCCGGGCGAGCTCCAGGATCACTTCGGGCTTGCCGATGTTCAGCCCCTCAGCAAAAAAGGCACGGCGAATCGCCAGGTCAAATTCCCTGCCGATCTGCTCGCCTTGCTGCGCGGCGCTCCAGGCGCCTTCGAAGGCCGGAAGGGTTGTGTTGGGCCAGTCTGACTTAAAAGCATTAAATGTTGCCCGCGGTTCCTGCAGGGCTGCCAGCCAGATTTCCTGTTCCAATTCCTCCCGCTGGGGCGGCCCGCCGCCATTAACTTCGAGCGGGAAGGCGCGTTCCCGCAGGCGGATTTTGCCGGCAAACTCCGGTGCGATGGCGTGCAGGCGCACTGCCGATACATAACACCAGGGGCAGTAGAATTCAGCCCATTGCCATAACTCGGGTAGATCAGGCATCTGTGGCCATCCTTTGCTTCAGCAGATCCAGGGTGAGGTCCTTTCTATCGAATTGGTCTGCATCCTGCAGAATGCTTACGGCTGCCGGAACGGCATCCCAAACGTTCCAAAGCAAGACGCCTTTTGCCTTGCCGTTCTCGTCCAGATAGTAGACAACGCCTTCCCTGTAGGGTTCTTTCCAGTCTGCCTGGGTGTCCAGTTTGCTGCTGAGTTCCCCCACGGCTTCGTAGCCCAGGTCGAAGATATCGGAATAGAAGAGGGGAACGTGGGTGTACTTTTCCCCGGCGCCGGCCATGTTCCTGCCGGTAGTTTTGCCGGAAGACAGGGCGTGGTCTTCGTGTTCCACCCGCAAATGTTTCTTGAGCAGCGAATGGTAGAAATTGGCCACATCCCCGGCGGAGTAGATATCCGGGTGGGAGGTTTGCAGGTATTCATCCACAACGATGCCGTTATCGACCTTCAGGCCTGCTTCCTCGGCCAGTTGGGTGCTGGGGCGTACGCCGATGCCGGCAACCACGCCGTCCACTGTGTACTTTTTCCCGGAGCGGGTCTCGATGGCAACGCGGCCGCCATTTCTTTCGATTTTATTCACGGCATCGCCGGCTAAAACCTCCACGCCTTTCCCGCGGTAGTATTCGTTGAGGTTTTCGGCGAGGTCCGGCGGATAGATGATTGCGCCGATAGCATCTTCCAGGAAGGCCATGGTCACTTTCTTGCCGTTCATGGCCAGAGCCGCGGCAATTTCGGAGCCAATGAAGCCGCCGCCGATGACGAAGAATTCCTTGCCTTCCTTGGTCAGCTCGCGGAGTTTTTGGTAATCCTGAAAGTCGCGGTAGTAGATGATGCTCTCGGCGCCGAAAGGCAGCCGGATGGGGTCGCAGCCCGTGGCCAGGAGCAGTTTATCGTAGCTGTATTGCCCGCCATTTTCGTCAGTCACCAGCTTTTTGACGGGGTCCAGTTGGGTGATGCGGTCTTGCAGGTGGAGGTCCACCCCGCGGTCTGCGGTTTTACGCCAAATTTTTTCAAGGGGTTTGTCTTGCCAGAGGCCTTTCGAAAGCGCAGGCCGGCTGTAGGGCGGATCGGGTTCTGTGCTGAACATTCCGATCGTTCCGTCCTGATCCAACTCCCGGATGCCGCGCACGGCGGCATCGCCTGTCAATCCACCCCCGATGATCAGGTACTTGAAGTGTTTCATTTTATTCTCCTTCTGAATTCAACCCATCGGCCGATGAGCCAAACGAACGAAGCGTGCTTCACCCTCGCTGTAACTATAATGAAGCCAGGCTGGGATTGCCACCGGGCATAGAAGCTTGGGGCAGGTTTGCGACGGTGGTTTTGGAAGCTGCTGTGCTGACCGGGTGGGCTGAGAAGACCATGATCAGACCTGGAAATTGCCGGCCTCCATCAACCCCTTGAGCAGAAGGTGAAAGTAGATCAACCCGCCGAATGGGTTCCACTCGCCGAGCACCTGGCTGACGCCAGCGTAGTCCAGTTTGTCCGGGAGTTCCATCCAGCGCTGCAGGTGATTGCGCGCGCCAACATCGTCCCCTGGAAAAATATGCGTGCGTCCCAGGCCGCGGAGCAGGAAGTACTCGCCGGACCAGCGGCCAATGCCCTTAACGGCGCAAATTGCGTCCAGGGCTTGTCGGTCATCCAGCATGGCAATGCTGTCCAGGTCAATTCCGCCGCTGCTCACCAGCTCGGCAAGGCCCAGGATGTAGCGGGCTTTGGGGAAGCTGTAGCCAATGGCGCGTAACTCTTCGGGGTCTGCCCCGCGCAAAGCCTGGGCATGGGGAAAGGCGTAATGCAGCCTCCCGGCGGTTTGGAAGGCACTGCCGTGCAGATGCGCGAGGCGGTTCAGGAGCAGGATGCCTACCGTTAAGGAAAGCTGCTGGCAGGAGATCGCGTTGGTGAGCGCTTCGAAGAGCGTGGGATAGCGTGTGGGCTTGGCGCCTTTGAAGAGTTTTACCCAGGGTTTCAGCTCCGGGACGCCCTCCGCGAAGGTGTAAAACGCGCTGAGGTCCGTGTAGATGCCGAAGATCCGCGCCACGGCGGCTGTGGCCGACGGTTCGTAGGCGGGGGAAACCCGCGGGCCTTCCAGGCTGACCTCCAGTTTTGGTTTTGAAGGGCTGCCCACCTGGCGCAGCCTGAGCAGCGTTGGCAGGCCGTCCAGGCTGAGCACACGGCTGTAGGTCTCGCCATCCCAGCGGTCGATCTCGTTCTCTGGGCGGCGGCGCAGGACCCAGGCCGTGAGGTCCAGGCGGAAGGGCGGCACAGGCTCCAGAGTAAAGGTGTGAGTGGGCATCGTTATTCTATGCCTCAGGGCGGCCTTAGACCGCTGGCATGGCCTCTGGCTGACCAGCCAACTTCTGCGCAGCCGGGCGGGCCGGCTTGCAGGAGCCAGGCAGGCTGCGGAAGCTGAGGCTGGAGGGGTTATTAAGGCCTTCCCGCGCGAGATCGCAGTAGTTAAGGCGGGGGGAGAACTTGCTCTTGTCCACTGGAATTGCCTCCTTTCGCAATGCCCCGGCGGGGAATATTATTTAAGATTGTTTTTATAAAATTATTATAGTATCCGGCTTCCCGGTTTGTCGGTGACTGTGCAAGGTTGAGGGGCGCGCGGGAAGCAAGGCCAGGTGTGGGGCCAGGTTTATAAATGGAAAAACAGAGCTCCAAGTCCTTCCAGTTTGGGGTAAAATAGGCCGTCTGCATTATCCGTGGGTTAAAAGCCGCAAGAGGGCGGCTTTGCTATTGACTCAGCGGCGCAGGACGTGTTAGAATCAGCCCTCACGTCGGTCAGGCGTGGTTTATTTTGCCTGGCATTTTATCGGAAGCCAAAGGCCATCCGGACTTGAAGATGGCTTTTTAGATTGAAACAACGTAGTTTAGAGCACGGAGGCTAAAGTTGCCAACAATTAATCAACTGGTCCGCAATGGCCGCAGCACCAAGAGCAAGAAGAGCAAATCGCCCGCTCTGCAATTTACCGTTAACGCCACGCATCGCCGCCGCACCCGCCAACCCAAGGGCGCGCCGCAGAAGCGCGGTGTTTGCACCATCGTTCGCACGATGACCCCCAAG
>DHPL01000034.1:30145-30723 GCA_002407905.1 Anaerolineaceae bacterium UBA5365 | reverse complement strand
GATGACCCCCAAGAAACCGAATTCCGCGCTGCGCAAAATTGCCCGCGTGCGCCTGAGCAACGGTATGGAAGTAACTGCTTACATCCCTGGCGAAGGTCACCAGCTGCAAGAGCACAGTGTGGTGCTGGTACGCGGCGGCCGTGTGCGCGACCTGCCTGGTGTGCGTTACCACATCGTGCGCGGTTCGCTGGACACCACCGGTGTGAACAACCGCAAGCAAGGGCGTTCGAAGTACGGTGCCAAAAGGGCCGAAAAGAAATAAAGCTATCGGGCCAGCAAGCCGCCCGGTAAATCAAGGAGCCTGAATGTCAAGAAGAATCAAACCCGAAAAGCGCGAGACTCCGCCAGACGTACGTTTTGGTAACGTGCATCTGCAAATGATGATCAACCGCATCATGCTCAACGGTAAGAAGAGCACTGTAACCGGCCTGGTTTACGACGCGATCGATATGATCAACGCCAAGACCGGCAAGGATGGCATCGACGTTTTTGAGCAGGCGCTCAGGAACGTATCGCCGATGATGGAAGTGCGCCCCCGACGTGTGGGCGGCTCCACCTATCAGGTGCCCATGGAAGTT
>DHPL01000034.1:11202-29896 GCA_002407905.1 Anaerolineaceae bacterium UBA5365 | reverse complement strand
GCCAACCGCGCGTTTTCTCACTTCCGCATGTAAGCTGCGGCCTCTGCACCTTAACAAATCAGGACCCTGGAATGACTGAATTTCCGCTCGAACGTACGCGTAATATCGGCATCATCGCACATATTGATGCCGGTAAAACCACTACCACCGAGCGGATTTTGTTTTATACGGGCAAAACCTACCGTCTGGGCAATGTGGATGACGGCACCACCGTTACCGACTGGATGGACCAGGAGCGCGAACGCGGCATTACCATCGTGAGCGCCGCGGTTACCGCGGAGTGGAAGGGCTACCGCCTGAACCTGATCGACACCCCCGGGCATATCGACTTTACCGCCGAAGTGCAGCGCAGTTTGCGTGTGCTGGATGGCGGCGTGGTGGTGTTTGACTCTGTGCAGGGTGTTGAACCCCAATCTGAAACGGTTTGGCGCCAGGCCGATAAATACGCCGTTCCCCGCATTTGCTTTGCCAATAAGATGGACCGTGTTGGCGCGTCCTATGAACGCACGATCGCCAGCATTCATGAACGCCTGGGCGCCAATGCCCTGGCCATGCAGTTGCCCATCGGCGAAGAGGCTGGCTTTGTGGGCATGATCGACCTGCTGGAGATGCAGGCCTATTACTTCGACGATGATGCAGGCCGTGAGCCGCGTCCGGCTCCCATCCCGGCTGAACTGCAGGAAGCAGCCGAAACGCAGCGCGCCGCCCTTGTGGAAGCCATCGCTGAGATGGACGATGCCTTGATTGAGAAATTCCTGGAAGGCGAGAGCATCAGCGTTCCCGAACTGAAGGCCGCTCTGCGCAAGGGTGTGCTGGCTAACAAGGCCACGCCGGTATTCTGCGGAACTAGCCTGCGCAATAAAGGCGTACAGCTTGTCCTGGACGCGGTGATCGACTACCTGCCTTCCCCTTTGGATATTCCCCCAGTGACTGCGACCTTGCTGCGCGACGGCAGCGAAGTGCTGCGCCACGCCGATGACAGCGAACCGCTTTCCGCCCTGGTTTTTAAGATCGTTACCGATGCCTACATGGGCCGCCTGGCTTACATCCGGGTGTATTCCGGCAAGATCAGGCAGGCCGGAACCGTGCAAAACTCCTCCAAGGATAAAAAGGAGCGTGTTGGGCGGCTGCTGCGCATGTACGCAGACCGGCGGGAAGACATCGAAGAACTGGGTGCCGGCGATATCGGCGCCATTTTAGGTCTCAAGTTCAGTTTTACCGGCGACACCTTGTCTGACCCCAGCGCGCCGGTGCTGCTGGAATCGATCAGCTTCCCCAACCCGGTGATCAGCATCGCCATCGAGCCCAAAACCAAGGCCGACCAGGACCGCATGTCTGACAGCCTGGTGAAACTGAGCGAGGAAGACCCTACCTTCAAGATCCGCGTGGATGAGAACACCGGCCAGACCGTGATCAGCGGCATGGGCGAACTGCACCTGGACGTGCTGGTGGGGCGGCTATTGCGCGAGTTTAAGGTGCAGGCGAACATTGGTAAACCGCGGGTGGCCTACCGCGAGGCGATCACTCAGCCGGTGAAAGGCTACAGTTACCGTTACACCAAACAAACCGGCGGCCATGGCATGTACGGCCATGTGATCTTTGACCTGGAACCTGGCCAGCCAGCCAGCGGGGTGGTCTTTGAAAACAAGGTGCGCCAGGGCGATATCCCCAAAGAGTTCATCCCGGCGATTGAAAAGGGCTTTATTGAAGCCTCCGAGTCCGGCCCATTAGCTGGTTACCCGCTCACCGATTTTAAGGTGACCCTGACCGGCGGCAGCTTCCACGAGGTGGACAGCAGCGAACTTTCGTTCAAGCTGGCTGCCGTGTACGGGCTGCGTGAGGCAGCCGAGAAGGCCCAACCGGAAATCCTGGAACCGATCATGCGTGTTGAGATCACCATCCCGGAAGAGTACGTGGGCGATATCATCGGCCAGGTGAATGCCCGTGTGGGCAACATCACCGGCATGGAAGACCGCTTTGGCAATGCCAAGATCATCCACGCTCAGGTGCCGCTTTCGGAGATGTTTGGTTACGCCACCGAACTGCGCAGCGCCACCCAGGGCCGCGGTGTGTTTACAATGGAGTTCATCCATTACGCTCAGGTTTCTGAGTACATGAAGAAAAAGATCCTGGGCATGCGTTAGCCCGGTCTGAATTAGAAATAACGGCTTATGCCGCAATAGAGAGAGATTGGAAAGAATGGCAAAACAAAAGATCCGCATCCGTTTGAAAGCTTACGATCACCGCATTCTCGACCAGAGCGCCAAGCGCATTGTTGAGACAGCCGAGCGCAGTGGCGCAAAAGTGCTGGGGCCCGTACCCCTGCCCACGCGCCTGGAAAAATTTACCGTGCGCCGCTCCACCTTCATCGATAAGGACTCGCAGGAGCACTTTGAGATCCGCACCCACAATCGCCTGATCGATGTTCTGGAACCCGATTCCAAGACCATCGACATGCTGATGCGCCTCAACCTGCCCGCCGGCGTGGACATCGAAATCAAGATCTAAGCAATCTGGCAGGACCATTGCCCGCCGCAAAGCGGATGGGGAATGCAAACAACTTAGATGCATTTTGCGTTCAACAGAACGCCTTTGTTTGCCTTAGTAAAAAACGGAAGCATTGCTTCCGTTTTTGGTTTAAGGCTTGCCTTTTCGGCAGGTTGAAAGAAGCTATCTAGCGTAGGGTGAGCTTTTGAGTATCGGCCTGGGTAGGGTTGGGCTGTGGATCTGAGGTTTTACCGCCCAGGCCCAGGGCCAGGCGGGCCAGCAGGTACCCTAGCCAGGCGCCGAAAACATTCGTGAAGATATCGGTGATGTCAAAAACGCGGGAGTAATTCCAAACCCGCACGGAGAGAACCAGTTGGGCGGTCTCGATAATCAGGGTTGCCAGCAGGGCATAAAGCAGGATGGGCAGGCGGCCCTTTTTGGCAGTAAAAGGCAGGAGGAAGCCAAAGGGCACGAAGGCCAGGATGTTCAGCAAGTCCAGTTGGTTCAGCCGCGGCCGCCATGAGCCAAAGCGCCCAATATCGAAGGGCTGGAGGTTGATGCGGGCAGCCCCCAAGGAAAGTTCGGTCCCTCCCTGCGTGAAAATCGAGAGCGGCACGGGCAGGATAGTGAGGTTGATGAGGTAAAGCAGGTAGATGGCAAAAAAGTTGGCTGCCAGAAAAAAGCGCAGCGGTTTGCGCAGAAGCATCCATACAAGATTTAAAGCGGTAAGGATCAAGAGCCCGCCCAGGTATAGTTTGCGGGCATCGATCACCAGATTGGTCAATGTATCCATATTGGGCATTCTACCCGAGATCGGGAAGGCTGTTTTTGGCTAGGCTTGCACGACCTGGCCGCCCAGAATGACGGTTTGCAGTTCGAAGCGCTGGTTGATGAGCAGGATATCGGCGCGTTTGCCGACCTCCAGGCTGCCAAAACATGCATCCAGCCCAGCTGCCCGGGCAGGGTTGATGGTTACGGCGCGCACGATATCTTCGAGGGGAATGCCGAAGCTGAGGGCGATTTGCGCGCACTTAAGCAGGGAGGCCGCGCTGCCTGCCAGGCGACCATCGGCAAGGCGCGGCGCGCCGTTTTGCAGCTGGGTTGGCAAACCGCCCATATCGTAGCTGCCATCCGGCATCCCGGTTGCCCGGGTGCTGTCGCTGATGAGAACAACGCGCTCCGGGCCAAAAAGCTTAAAGATGGCGCGCACAACCGAAGGGTGCAGATGGTAGCCATCGCTGATGAGCTCAACAAATTCCGCGTAATCGAAAGCAGCGCCGATGAGCGCCGGTTCACGATGATGCAGGGGGGCCATGGCGTTGAAAATGTGGGTAACCATACTGGCGCCTGCCGCAAAGGCGGCTGCGGCGGTTTTGTAATCGCAATCGCTGTGGCCGAGAGTGATGCGTATCTGGTGGCTGAGGGCCTGGATGAGACGCATGGCTCCAGGCAGTTCCGGGGCAAGTGAAAGCACACGAATAGCGGTCTTGGCGCCGTGAATAAGCTGCAGGAAGGCATCCAGATCCGGCGGGGCGAGGTGATCCGGGTTATGGGAGCCAACATATTTCAGATTTAAGTAGGGGCCTTCCATGTAGATACCCCGGAGGGCAGCCAATTCGGGCTGCGGCTCACGCATCCATTTGCCGGTCTGCGTAAAAAGGTACTCCAGCTTGGCGCATGGCAGGCTTAAGGTGGTGCCCAGAAAACTGGTAACGCCTTGGGAGAGCTCGTAACGGGCGATGGTTGCAAACGCTTCGGGGCTGGCGTCTGTGAAGTCGCTCCCCTTGGCACCGTGGCAATGGATGTCGATCATACCGGGGATGACATAGAGACCGGCGGCGTCCAATATTTCGCCTGCTTCAGCTGAGTGCGGGGGACAAATTTGGCCCTGAGAAATGCCCAGATCGCCGGGTGTAAAGCCCTGATCTTCAGAGAAGATCTGACCGCCGCGGATTAGCATGGCTGCCTCTGGCCTGGGACGAGGGCAAGTCGGCGTAGAAGGCTCTGTTTGCATTGAAGTTCGGCTTTAGGTAACATCTGCGAACATGATACCGTAAAAGTATGAAAAAGGCGTGCAAAACGCTTAAAAATATACTTCATCTCTCTATTGTGATTCGCAAAAGTGAATATTTAATCATATAATATGTTTTAGCAAAACATACCCATACTTAATAAATTGAATGGAGAATGAGGGGATATTGGACATCGTTGAGTTCGGAAAAGCTGGCCTTCTTGAACGTACAATTCTTTCAATGCCTTTTCTTTGCCTGGTTTACGACCTGCAGGGCAACCTAAAGCATGTAAGCCCGCCGGTATTTGAAACCTTACCCATATCCCCAACCGGGGAAACGCTGCGGGATGTGAACGTATTGCGCAGCAGGACCTATGGGTTTTATAAGGCCGGCGCGCATGTCTATCTGGAAAAAGTGCTTGCTGGGAAAACCAGCTACGTTTACAACGTGCCCACGGATATGGATTCGGTTCGGAATATTCTAGGCCCTGAAAGTAAGGAATACATACCTGAATTCAGTACCGCCTGCGTGTTCCCAATTTACAACAGTGTTTATGAAGTGACGGAATTCGCGGCGATATTCTTCCCCCAGAGTGGGTACACAGGGAGCCCTTTGGCCCTGCGCTGCCGGGAATGGATTGACGAACACTGGCGCGATCAGTTGGATATGCAAAGAATTGGCAAGGCCCTGAACGTTTCCGGGGATCATGTATCCCGGATCTTCAAAAAAACCTTTGGCATGACACCGATAGAATACCACCGGGGCCTGCGTTACTCGGCGGTGAAGGAAGCTCTTTGCGATGCTGATATGAGCGTAAAGGAAGCTTTTGCTTCCTGCGGCATCCGCTTTAATGGGTCCCAGGCGCAAATCTTTAAACGCATGACCGGCTACTCGCCTGGCGCCTTCAGGCGATTGATGTGCAAACCCAAGAAGGCAGAAGTGTAACCGCCCTCTCCCTGCAGGCTTTGCTGCGGCTGTTCAAACCCGTGCAATAGAGTACACCAATCAAAAACCCCAGCCCTTCGCGAGCTGGGGTTTGCTTGAGTTTGCCTGTGATTCTATCCGTAGGAGTGTAAACCGGGCAGGAGTGTGTTCACGCCAACGAAGGTGAAGGCCACCACGATCACAGCGATCACGGCGAACCAGGCCAGCGCGTGGGCGCTGCGGCCGGCACGCAGGCGCTGGTGCAGGTAGATGGCATAAACGATCCAGGTAATCAGCGCCCAGGTTTCCTTGGGGTCCCAGGACCAGAAGCTGGACCAGGCCGCTTCGGCCCAAATGGCACCGGAGAGGATTACCACCGTGAGCATCAGAAAACCAAAGGCGATCAGGCGGTAGATCAGGTAGTCTAAATCGGCTTGTTTATCCAGGTTATGGCCCTTTTTCTCGCGGACGAGGAAGAGCACCGCCAGGCTGCCTGCGCCAACGAAAGCAGCGTAGCTGAACACAGCCGTGCCGATGTGCAGTCCAAACCAGGCAGAGCGCAGAGCGGGCATGAGGTCGCGGATATCCCGGGGCTGCAGGGCGGCGTACGAAAGCACCAGGAAAATGGCGGGCAGGATGGCAGTGCTCATGGCCACTTCCTTGAAGCGCCGGCGCAGGAAGATATGCAGCAGGGCGATGCCCCAGGCAAAGGCTGTGGCGAACTCGAATTGGTTCGAGAGCGGGATGCGCTGGGCAACGATGCCGCGCCAAACGATGTAGCCGGTAAGCGCCGCAGTGCCGATGAGGCTGATGGTAAAGGCGGCCTCCAGCAGCATATCCTTCTTAAAAGCCTGTCCCATAAACTGCAGAACGACAGCTACTAAAAACAATACCAAAGTGGCAAAAAAGAGAGCATCCATCATAGGGGTTCATCCTTCGAAACGAGATTAAATTCAGCCAGCTCACGCTGCAGCATTGGGTCGGTCTTTGAGGAAGCCAGACGATAACCGTGTGAGTCCACGCTGATGAGTGTTGGAACAACAAAAAAGGTGAGGTAAAGCGCCAGGGTCAGCAAGCCGAAGGCGGCGTAGAGCACCCAAAGCATGGGCGCCAGGGTTTTAACGCGGATCACGCTGGAACTTACCGGGTCGCTGAAATGGTAGATGGCGGTACCGAGCTCGAATTGATTGCCCGGAGGCACAACGATGGTCTCGGTGGAATTTTCCTGAACCAGGTCCAGGAGGTAGATCGGGTTGGGGTAGCCATTGGAGGCATCCATCGAGACGGTGTAGCTGCCATCGGCTTCTGTGGTGTAATCCGGGAAGAGGCCTTGGTAGAGCACCGGCGCGGTGATATCCATGGTGATGTCCCGGGGGCCTTCCAGCAGCATTTCACGGCTTCCGCCCGGGCCGGCGATGACCACCCGCCCATAGAGACTGTAACTTAATTGGTAGAGGGTGTAATTGCCAACCCGCAGGGGCTGGTTCACCCGCAGGCGCAGGTTTTGGACCTCGGTGCTGCCCGGGGGAGTGACGCTGAGGTCGCTGATGTAATCCAGGCGGCCGGCTTCATCCTGGGTATGGAAGCGGTCCAACGTGATCCGCGAGCCATCCGGCAGGGTTTGGCTCTCGCCGGTAAAGATGGTGATATCGGTGCTTTGGGCGGTATAGAGCACGTAGGCGCCAACCAGGAGGATCAGCAGAAAGCTGAGATGCACCAGGGCGGAGCCCCAGGCGCCGGCCAGACCGCGGGCAAAAGTATTGGCGCTTCCCGGCATGGCCTTGAAACCGCGGCGGGTGAGCCAGGACTGAAGCCTTTCCTGGTCCTCTACAGGCTGGGCGGCCAGCTGGTTTAGGCGGCGCTGCAAGGTAGGCAGGAGATTGCTTTTCGTCCGCAGGCGGGCAATGGTGCAGAGGATGAGGTTCAGGCAGAGAAGGGCCAGCGCGCCAATAAAGAGGGGGCTGGTGAATATCTCACCCAGGCCAAAGGCCACGATCAGGTCCGAGATGGGTGCGAAGTTCTGCGTGTAGAAATTCACGCTGCGGCCCTGGGGGATCAAGGATCCGATGAGGGAGAAGAAAATAATGATCACCAGGAGCAGGATGCCAAAACGCATCGAGCGCAGGTAACGAAATACACCTTTCATCCAGTTTTTTTTCGTTTGATTGTCAATATCGTTCAAGATGAAACCTTTCAAGCCTTTTTAAGCGTATTAATAAACTCCCTAAGTGTTTATTGCAATTGGATCAAAGGGACAGTGCATAAAGATATTGCATTCCATAAAAAGATGCAAGGCAACAAACCTTTCATTTCCAGATATCATAGCAATTGGAATATTTTCCTTAGGTCAATCAATTAAAAACAATTGATAGATAAAGAAGGAAACCTTTTAGACGCAAGAAAATGTTTCTCTATAGCAGGATTAATTAAAAGAAACTCAAAAAAGTAATTTAAATCCCTTCTCACTGGCTAGATTACCCCAATGTTCCGCAGGTTCCTTTTCAGTAATCACTGCTGCAAACTGTTCCAAAGATGCTATCGGTCTAAGAGACATGTCGTCGAATTTCGTGCTGTCGGCAACTAAATAGGATTCATTGGAGTGTTCTACCGCGATACTTCGAACTTG
The DNA here is from genome assembly GCA_002407905.1 of Anaerolineaceae bacterium UBA5365. Taxonomy (GTDB): domain Bacteria; phylum Chloroflexota; class Anaerolineae; order Anaerolineales; family Anaerolineaceae; genus Mesolinea. The sequence continues at coordinate 21,847 of DHPL01000034.1, read as the reverse complement.
GGCAAGGAACTCATTTGAGTCCATCGGGCCATGGACAGAAGATAAAGTACGGCAAGAGACAAAACACTTCTGGGTATAGTAGTTTGCTATTTCTTCAATACTTTGTGGACCAGTGAAGCAATGATTCATCAAATCGAGGTTGCCACCGATCACAATCGTCTTAACATAAGGATAAGCGACCAAGAGATTTGTGATCAGCAGCGAATTTGTCACTATTGTGAGTTTGAGCCCTACGAGTGCTTTTGCAATTTCAAGCGCCGTCGTTGAAGAATCCAGGAAGATGACATCATTTTCTTTAATTAATTCTTTGCAAATCCGGGCAATGTGTTTTTTTGCCTCAACCATTTTGGTTTGGCGATATTGGATATCTACATCATAAGAGCGTATGTAGGCACCACCATGGGCTCGGGATAACTCTCCATGTTTGTCCAGGTACTTTAAATCTCGCCTTACAGTTTCCCCCGTAACATTGAACATTTCTGCCAATTCATTAACACGGATAAATTTTTTCTTTTTTACGAGTTCGGAGATTCGTTTCCTTCGATCTGATATTAGCATTTTTACCTATTGTCTAAGATTTCCATCATTATATATTGGAAATCGTATAGTTTGTTCTTTTTAATACAATGATTTGGAGAAAACCAGCATTACATGTTTGATTAAACAACATAATTTCACCAATTTGTGAATATTTCAACAAATACTATTGACGAACAAGACCATGTTAATTAAACTTGATTTAATAATTTGTTCCAATGTCGTTTAAAAATAAGTTTCAAGGAGAAAAATGAAAAGTTTTCGAACCATCTTAATTAGTGTTACGGTGTTGGCCATGTTATTGACGGCGTGTGCACCGCAAAGCACTCCAGCCGCCCCCGCAGAACCGCCACCCGCTCAGCCGGCAGCAACACAACCCCAAGCTGCTCAACCGGAAAAACCCGCAGAGCCTGCTCAGCCAAGTGAACCAGCAGAAAAGCCATTCAATGAGCGAGGATATCGTATCGCCTACTATTTGAACGGTACATCTACTGACATTTTCAAAATGGCATTTGACGCAGCGGTTGCGGAAGGAAAGAAATTAGGAATGACCGTTGACATCTTCACTGCCAACAATGATGATGTGAAATTTCAGGATATGATCAACCAGGGAATCAACCAAGGATATGACGGAATGTATATTTCCCATGGTAAGAATGATTATTCCTACGAATTAGTAAAGCGTGCTGTAGATGCAGGTATTAAAGTTGTTACCTTTGATACAGTTGTTGCAGATGAGGCAGGTCAGGGCATTCCTGGTGTGACTACGATGTTCCAGGATGATCAAGGTATGGCTCGCATGAGCTTGGAGTACATCACCCAAGAATTGTTCCCCGATACGCGGCCTGTGCGACTACTCAAGTTGTGGCGTGGCCCTGGCGTTCCACCTTTTGATCGAAGGCAAGAAGTTTACAAGGAGTTTGAGGATGCTGGCCTGATTGAGACTTTGGAACTCTTAGGCCCTTCAAACCTGAAAGATTCCGAAGGCTCGATGAATCAGGTAGTAGCTTCTGTTCTTCCCAAATACCCAGCTGGAACGGTTGACGCGATTTGGAGTGCATACGATGCCTATGCGCGTGGCGCTTACAAGGCTCTGTATGAAGCTAACCGCACCGATATTCCCTTGGTTACAATCGATATATCGAACCAAGATATCAACTATATGCTCGAACCAACCGGCGTTTGGAAAGCTTGCGTAGCTGTGCATTTCGAGAATGTTGGTATTCAAGGGATTAGATTACTTGCGAAAAAACTGCATGGAGACGAAACGCCTCCAACTTTCAATCTGCGCCCAAGTATGGTCAAAGCCAGCGATGTCAAAGAAGGTGCAAATGTCACCAATTTAACCGAGATCGTGCCTGGTTATGGAGTATTTGATGATAACTGGGAACCCTGGATGCAAGAACTGCAAAAGTAAGTGAAGGTTGTTATTCTAGGGAGAGAGCCTGAACGGCCCTCTCCCTTATTGTGGAGGATTATGGAACCCCATACCATTGATCTAAAGAACATTTCCATTTCTTTTCCAGGTGTTCACGCCCTTAAAGGTTGCGATTTTTCCATAAGAAGCGGAGAAATCAGAGCTTTGGTCGGCGCGAATGGGGCAGGTAAATCTACCCTGATGAAAGTTCTTTCAGGTGCATATACGCACTACGAAGGGGAGATTTGCTTAGACGGGGAAGCCATACGAATCTCTTCACCCCTAGATGCAAAGCACCATGGTATAGAAATGGTTTACCAAGAGGTGGACACTGCACTTTTTCCATCTTTAACTGTCGCTGAAAACATCATGTTCAATACGATGGTGACTGGGATGGAGAGGAACTCACTCATTAATTGGGGGGAGATCCGAAAGGCTGCCAAAAAAGTAATTCTTGATTTAGATTTGGATATTTCACCTGATACATTGGTTTCTAAGTTGACATTGGCTCAGAAACAAATGGTATTGATCGGCAGAGCAGTCCAGGAAGAATGCCGGTTTTTGATCCTTGATGAACCGACCGCACCGCTTAGCCAGAACGAGGTGAACCGTCTTTTTCGATTGATCCGTTATCTTGCGAGTGAAAAGCAAGTGGGTGTTATTTTTATATCTCATCGCCTTCCAGAGCTTTTTCAGATATGTGAAAGCATTACTGTAATGCGCAACGGTGAAGTTGTTCTCCAAGACGCGGAGATTACACCTGATGTCACCATTAATTACATCGTTGGGCAGATGCTTGGAAAAACCTTTGAGGAAGTTTTTCCCGACAGAGATACGAAACATGGGGATATTATCTACGAGCTCAAAGACATCAGTGATTGTGATGGAAAAGTAAACAACATTGATATTTATGTCCGTGAAGGAGAAATTGTTGGCATTAGCGGTCTCGTCGGTGCAGGAAAAACTGAACTTTCTAAATTGATGTTCGGCGCAAACAAATGTGGAGGCGGGAAGATTTTTATCCGCGGGAAAGAAGTGTCTGTTCGCGACACCACCATGGCTACCAAAAATAAAATCGCTCTGATACCTGAGGAACGCCGCAAGGAAGCCATCATAGTTAACCAGGATCTAATTTCCAACCTCTCTATAGCGAGTATCGATAAATTTATTAAGTTTCTTTCTTTTGTAGACAAAAGCGGTGAAGTAAAAAATGCAGAAAACTTTATTAAGCTTCTCGGAATAAAGACTCCATCGGCAACACAAAAGGTAATGTATCTTTCTGGTGGCAACCAGCAGAAAGTCGCCATCGGCAAATGGCTGTCTTCTGACGCAGATGTCTACATTATGGACGAACCTACGAAAGGTATTGATGTTGGGGCAAAAAGAGAGATTTTTGACCTGATTTACTCGCTTGCGGAAAAGAGGAAAGGCATAATTTATATCTCCTCTGAGATTAGTGAGATATTAGCAATTACCGATAGAGTATATGTGATGTATTCCGGTAATGTTCAAAAAGAATTACTGACTTCAGAAACTAGCGAAGAAGAAATCCTTTATTTCTCAACTGGAGGGAAATAATGAATGATGCGGTAGAGGCCACAAAACCAAAAGCAGGGTTTGATTATAAAAAATTCCTTTCTAATTGGGGCTCAGTTCTAGCCTTAATAATTATTTTCGTTTTCTTTGCTGTTACAATGCCTAAAACTTTCTTAAGCCCTGGTAATATCGTAACTATTTTACGGTCCATCTCTGTAACTACAACGATAGCGATTGGTTTAACCATAACTCTGGCAGTGGGAGGATTTGACCTCTCAGCAGGATCATTGGCATCCTGGGCTGGTGTTTTAATCATAAGCTTCTTTACTTGGCACCAAGTGGGAATGTGGTTATCAATTCCACTCACTATTCTTGCTGCAATCATTACAAACTTGCTGGCCATGCTGTTGATAGTTCGGTTTAAAGTACCGGATCTATTGGCAACCTTAGCTATGATGTTTATGCTCGATGGTCTTTCGCTCACTTATTCTGGAGGCGGTGCGTTGAGTCAAGGAATGCCTCGCGCGGATGGGAGCCCAACGTTTGGCAAGATTCCAGAGGCGTTCAAGAGTATGGGCCAAGCTCCTACAATCATCATCATCATGATCGTAGTTGTTCTGCTTGCCCACATATTCTTAACCTACACCAAATATGGACGTTTCATTTACGCAACTGGTGAAAACAAAGAAGCTGCAAGACTATCTGGCATACCAGTACAGCGTTACAGATTGTTTGCAGGTATCTTGGCTACATTTTTCATAGCGCTTGGGGGTATTCTTGTGGCTTCCAGGAATATGTCTGCACAAATCCAAGGAGCCGCTGGTTTTTCGATGCCAGCTATTTCTGCTGTCTTTATCGGAAGGTCGATAGCAGGAGCGGAGAAACCTAATGCGATCGGGACTTTTATTGGCGCGGCCTTGGTAGGTATCCTCGAAAATGGCTTGATAATGATGTCTGTGCCTTACTATTCACTGGATATGGTAAAGGGCATCGTATTAGCTGTCGCCCTGGCTTCTGCATACTCATCCGCGAGAAGGTAGACCCTATGTACACCGCTCACTTCCTGATGAGAGAAAAAGATCTTATTGAATACGTCAAAACTAGTACAGATTTATTCGAAGATGAGGAGGAATTACTCTGGAAAGACATAGGCGATGGAAACGTTAACTATGTCTCCAAGGTTTGGTCGCCGGCTAGTGGAAGGTCTGTCGTCGTAAAACAGGCAGATACCGCAACTAGGCTATCCAAGAGAGCTTTGGATCTGGACCGGAATCGAATTGAGGCGGAATTGCTGGTTTACGAGAACAAACTCGCTCCTGGTTTGGTTCCGGAAGTTTATCTATATGACCCGGTGATGGCTGCAGTGATTATGGAGGATTTGAGTGGGCTGCAAATAATGCGTTACGCTCTGATGGAAGAGGAGACTTTTCCATTATTTTCGGACAACATCACCGATTTTATGGCAAAAACGCTTGCGAATACAACAGACTTCGTATTGCCTTCCGCGGAGAAAAAAGCCTTGGTAGGGAGATTTATTAACCCGGCGATGTGCGATATTAGCGAGAGATTGGTCTACACAGATCCTTATTTCACGCCTGCGACGAATACTTCCATAAGCCCAGAAAACCTCAGCTTTGTAAATGATGAATATCAAAAGGACGAGCGGCTTCTCGACGAGGTGGCAGCCTTGAAATTGGATTTCATGACCAATGCACAAGCATTAATTCACGGCGACTTGCATACCGGCTCGATTTTTGTGGATCAGGCCCATACTAAAATCATCGACCCTGAATTTGCTTTTTTTGGCCCTATAGGTTATGACGTGGGGAACGTTCTGGCCAATCTGATTTTTGCTTGGGTACGGGCATACGTTCGAAGAGATAGCAACCCAACGAGAAACCCAGAATTTCTACCATGGGTCCAACTCGCAGTTGAAGAAAGCATCGATCAATTCATCCATAAATTTGGAGAAATAATCAAAGTGCGTAATACTTTAGGTTCTTTCTCCACACACTCTTTTCAGAAAACGTATCTGCGAAGTTTAGTGTCTGATTCTTTAGGCGTGACTGGCTTAGAAATCAACAGGCGTGTAATTGGAACCGCTAAAGTGGTAGATGTCACCACTATCAAGCCTACCGGACTGCGGGCTTTAGCTGAACGTATTCTGATGGAAGCAGCCAGAGAGTTTATTATCAACCGAACTAGTTTCGGATCAGGGGCTGATATATCCGAGACCATTAGAAAGATATTCGAGAAATCGGCAAGGTGGAAATAGAATGGACATATCTACGGCAAAACAAAAAGTCCTCTTCTGGGCGAAAAAAGCCTATGACCAGATGTTATTTGCTGGTACTAGTGGAAATCTAAGCATTTATCTGCCAGATTTTGGTGTCGTTGTAATCACTCCGACGAGCGTCCGGTATGAAACCATGCAAATTGAAGATATTGTTGTGACGGACATTGAGGGCAATAGAATCGAAGGTAGATATGCCGCTTCATCTGAAAATCCCCTCCACAGGGCAATCTACAAAGCGGGGCTGGCAAAGAGTGTGGTGCACACACACTCGCCTTATGCCACCTCGTTTGCAGTTAATAACTGCTCTATCCCTTTAGTATTGATTGAAATGATTCCCTTCCTCGGCGGTGAGGTGCCTTGCGTTCCGGTTGTTTTACCAGGTACCGACGATTTGGCTGCCGGTGTAGTGGAGGGAATCCGAGGAAAGAATGCATGTTTGATGGGTAACCATGGTGTGGTAGCAATTGGAGAAGACATAGAAACTGCCTTTATCCGAGCAGAATACGCAGAAGATGCTGCAAAGATTTGTAAACTCGCAATGATCGGAGGCACGATCAAACCCATTCCTGCCGACCTTGAAGAGATGATGAATCAAAGGATTCGAAAACGGCAATCAAAATAGGCGGAATGACCAGCGACTAATTTAGACAGCAGTATATAGAGAGGCGGAAGTCAATGGAAAGACAAGATAAAGATTTGGCATATTTATTGAGATTCGAGAATATTGCCTGGTTCGATGGCGAAACAGTGAAAATTCTCGACCGAAGAGTCTACCCCTGGAAAGAAGAGCATGTTGTTTGCCGTACTCCCGAAGAAGTCGCCCAGGCAATAAAGGATATGGTTACTCAAAGTGGGGGGCCCTATTTTGCTGCTGCAATGGGGATGGTTTTAGCAGTTTCTATTGCCCAAAGAGAGAACTTGGATATTCTAGATTATGGGCGTCGGGCGGCATACACGCTTTCTCATCCGCGTCCTACTACAGTTGCCAGGATGGAAGCTGTCACTAATTCCAGTTTGAAAGCGATTGAAATTGCCCTGGGGGAAGGAAGCGATCCTCTACAAGCAGCATTTGATAACGCAATCGAAGGGATCAACGCTCGTTATGCCTCAACTAAAAAAACTGCTCATCACTTGGTCAACTTATTCCCGAATCAGGGCACAGTGATGACCCAATGCTATGCTGAGACTATTCTGGGGCTGATGTGCCTTGAAATCCGAAACCAAAACAAAAAGATTGACTTCATCTGTCCTGAGACAAGACCATATTTACAAGGTGGAAGGTTAACTTCCAGTGTACTAAGCGATATGGGTCATTCAGTCCATGTCATTACAGATAATATGCCCGGCTATATCCTAAAGAATAAGAAGGTGGATGTATTCACGTCGGCTGCGGATGTTATCTCGATGGATGGTCATATAGTCAACAAAATTGGAACATTTCAAATAGCGCTTGCGGCAAATTACTGGGGTATCCCATATTATGTTACAGGAACGCCTAATCCTGCCCACCCAACAATCGACACTGTTAAAATTGAAGAGCGTGATCATTCTCAAGTAACCACATTGTTCGGCACAACATTTGTGAAGCCGGCGGTAAAGGCATATTACCCAGCTTTTGATGTAACCCCTCCTCACATGTGTTCCGGTGTAGTAACAACTAAAGGAGTTTTTTCAGCGTTTGATTTGAAGCAACATTTTGGATGAGCAACAGATCAGAATCCGGCCAAAAGGCCTGGCAAATTCTTTTAATTGGCTTCCTGATAATGGTCTTGGCCGGACTGATCTTTAGTTGGTCCATTTTTATCACTCCAATTGAGAAAGATTTGGGATTTAATCGTAAAGATACTTCGCTGGTATTCACGATTTCCCTCAGTATTTCCATCTTAGGGCAAATATTTGCCGGTTTTTTGAAAAAGAAAACCAATTCATTTATTGTCTTTGGGATACCGGCTGTTCTATTTTTCCTAGGTTTTACATTTGCCGCAAGAGTTCAGACTATCACTTCGCTCTATCTTAGTTATGGACTTTTGGTTGGTTTTGGCATTGGCATGGTGTACAACGCTGTTTTAGCCTATGCCCTCGATCATTTCACAAAAAACTTGGGGCTTGCGAGCGGACTTCTGCTTATGGGATTTGGCTTAGGTGGCATGATATTAGGAACAGTTGCTGCCAGATTGATGGAAACCGTATCCTGGAGAGCTCTCTTCAGCAACCTTGCTTGGTTATTTGGTATTAGTTCCATAATAGCCGCATTTATTTTTTCACGGAAGCCCGAGGTAGAGATTGCAAAAAATACCGACCGGAGTGCAAACGATTTGGGACCAAGGGAGATGGTAAAAGATCCGAGCTACTTGTTGATGTTTCTTTGGTTTGTGGCAATCACTTCTGCTAACATGATCGTGATTGGACATTCTGCATTACTTGCGAAGGATCTGGGAACTACGGATCAAACAGCGGCTTGGATTGCTGGCCTTGTGTCTGCCTTTAATGGGGTTTCTAGGTTAGCCATTGGAAAAATCTATGAGATTATCAAGGCGAAGAAACTTCGCAACTGGCTGTCGATTATTACCATGGCATCGGCAGTATTTGGATACTTGGCATATTCCAACAAGGTCGTCTGGCTTTTGGTTTTTAGCTTTGTGTTCGCAGGAATTGTTAACGGCGGTGGGTCTGTGCTTGCGGGGGCTTACCTAAAAACCAAATATGGTTCTACCAACTTCGGCATGAATTTAGGTATCACGAATACCCACATCATTATTGCCTCATATATCGGTAATGCAGTAGCTGGCTGGCTTCGCACCTCGATGGGGGACTATCGCCCTGCAATGCTTATGATGCTATTATTCAGCGGAGTTGCATTGCTAATCGTTATGGCTACCTCACGATCAAATTCAAAAGCAGCATTCATAGACCCTTAAAGGTTGATTTTCACGTGCGCATGGATAAGTGATTACCGATTGCCGCGAATTGGCTATGAATCACATAGGAATTTTGGCTTAAAAGTGCTTGACTCTTCCCCTCTACTCGTTTAGAATACTATTTCGCCCCTGGAAGGGGTGTTTAATTGTGTGTATGGCAACCTAAGAATGAATGCTGCGTGGGCAGAAAAGCTACACAGGCAACATTAACTGGGTTGTGCGGAGATGATGCAGCTGGCCCAAGCTGACAGTCTCGCGAGATAAAAAGTGAAATGGAGAATAGTATGTTCAAAGGGCTTATTGGCCGAAAGATCGGTATGACCCAGATCTTCGATGAAAATGGTGCCGCCATTCCGGTGACCCTTCTCGAAGCTGGGCCTTGTTTTGTTTCCCAGGTGAAGACTCCTGAGACCGACGGCTATTCCGCGGTTCAGCTGGCTTTTGGCGAAACCAAACCTTCTCGCTTGACCAAGGGTGAACTTGGTCACCTCAAAACAAATAACCTGCCTCCTGTTCGCGTCCTGAGCGAGTTTCGCACCAAGAAGATGGGCGAAGTAAGCGCCGGCAGCGAGCTGAAAGCCGATGTTTTCAGCGCAGGCGAGTATGTTGATGTTGTTGGCGTTAGCAAGGGCAAGGGTTTTGCCGGCGCGATGAAACGCCACGGCTTTGGCGGCGGTCCGCGCACGCACGGTCAGTCTGACCGGCAGCGCTCGCCTGGTTCCTCAGGCGCCACCACCACGCCCGGGCGCGTGTTCAAAGGCAAACGCGGCCCTGGCCGCATGGGCAATGAACGGGTGACCTCCAGCCACGTCCGTGTGGCTCTGGTGGATGCCGAACGCAACCTGATCGCCATCCACGGCTCTGTGCCTGGCCCCAAAGGCGGCACGGTAGTGATCAAAGAGGCGCGCAAGCAGTAAGCCGCTTGTGAATGGAGATTAACATGAAAGTTGACGTTTTCAATCTTAAAGGTGAAAAAGCAAGCAGCGTTGAACTGCCCGACGAAATCTTCGCGGCCAAGATCAACGTAGATCTGATGCACCAGGCTTTCCTGCGCCAAATGGCCAATGCCCGCCTGGGAACCCACAGCACCAAGCGCCGCGGCGAAGTACGCGGCGGCGGCCGCAAGCCCTGGAAACAAAAGGGTACTGGTCGCGCCCGTGCCGGCAGCATGATTTCCACCCAGTTCGTGGGCGGCGGAAGGGTGCACACACCCAAACCGCGCGATTACAGCCAGGAAATGCCGCGCAAGATGCGCCGGGCTGCACTGCGCTCTGCCCTGAGCGTTAAGGCCAGCCAGGATGGCCTGGTGATGGTGAGCGACTTCAACGAAGTCGGCGCCAAGACCGCAGCCATGGCCCAGGCCGTGAAAGCCTTGACCGGCGACGCCAAAGCGCTCATTCTGGTGCCGGACAAATCCGAAGCCAACAGCGCCATGATCAAAAGCGGACGCAACCTGGCCGATAGCAAATTGCTGCTGGCCAACTATCTCAACATCCGCGATTTGCTGCGCTACGAGAAAGTGATCATTCCCCTGGCCGCGCTCGACGTGATCAAGAGCTACCTGGGTTAGAAAGTAGGCGAAATGAACAGCACCGTTTTCGATATCCTGCGCCGCCCCATCGTCACCGAGAAGAGCAACTATCTGGCTGGCAAACTGCACCAGTATGTCTTCGAAGTTTCCGGCACGGCCACGCGCGAACAGGTCAAGACCGCCGTTGAGACCGCATTCGATGTGGACGTCGTCCGCGTCAACGTTATCAAACTCCCCGCCAAGAGCAAGCGCAACAGCAAAACGCGCCGCCTGAGCATTCGGGTGCCCGCAATGAAAAAAGCTGTGGTTACGCTCAAAGAGGGAGACCGCATTCCTGTCTTTGAAGGAGTGGAATAATGGCAGTTAAAGTTTACAAACCAAAAACCCCTGGTCAGCGCCATAAGACCAGC
>DHPL01000034.1:10789-11066 GCA_002407905.1 Anaerolineaceae bacterium UBA5365 | reverse complement strand
TGGTCAGCGCCATAAGACCAGCTACACCTTCGAGGAAATCACCAAGAAGCGCCCCGAACGCAGCCTGACCACGCCGCAGCGCAAAAGCGCCGGCCGCAACAGCTTGGGCCGCGTTACCGTACGCCATCGCGGCGGTGGCAGCAAGCGCCAGATCCGCATCGTGGACTTTCGGCGCGAAAAGGTGGGCATTCCCGCCCGCGTAGCCGCCATCGAATACGATCCCAACCGGACCGCCCGCCTGGCCCTGCTCTTCTACGCCGATGGCGAGAAGCGCTAC
>DHPL01000034.1:10244-10561 GCA_002407905.1 Anaerolineaceae bacterium UBA5365 | reverse complement strand
GGCGAATATCCCCATCGGCACCACTGTGCACGCTATTGAAATGCACCCCGGCAAAGGCGCGCAGATCGGCCGTTCTGCCGGCACCAGCGCCCAGCTTTTGGCCAAAGAAGGCAAGTATGCCCACATCCGCATGCCCAGCGGCGAGGTTCGCCTGGTCTTGCAGGATTGCGGCGCGTCCATCGGCCAGGTTGGCAATGTGGACCACGGCAACATCAAGTTGGGCAAAGCCGGCCGCAAGCGCCATATGGGCCGCCGGCCTGAGGTCCGCGGTTCAGCGATGAGCCCGAGGGACCATCCGCATGGCGGCGGTGAAGGCC
>DHPL01000034.1:9864-10153 GCA_002407905.1 Anaerolineaceae bacterium UBA5365 | reverse complement strand
ATCCGCATGGCGGCGGTGAAGGCCGTACTTCCATCGGTATGCCCGGGCCCAAGACCCCCTGGGGCAAGCCCACTCTGGGTTACAAAACACGGCGTAATAAGCGCACCAACGATATGATCATCCGTCACCGCAGTAAGGCCAAGCGCTAAGCGCAGCGGATAAGAAGAAAAGGACGATAGAAATGTCGAGATCATTGAAAAAAGGCCCATTCATTGCGCCGAAACTTTTGAAGAAAATCGAAGAGATGAACACCAAGGGCGAGAAGAAGGTCATTCGCACCTGGAGCCGC
>DHPL01000034.1:6772-9726 GCA_002407905.1 Anaerolineaceae bacterium UBA5365 | reverse complement strand
CAGCACCATCTTCCCCCAGATGGTTGGCCATACCATCGCTGTGCATGACGGCCGCCGCCACGTTCCGATCTATGTGACCGAGAACATGGTGGGCCACCGCCTGGGCGAATTTGCCCCCACACGCTGGTTCCGCGGTCACGTCTCGGGCAAGAGCCGTTAGAGAGGTAGAGCATGGCACACGAAATTATCGCCAAACTGTCCAACCACGACGCTTCTGCCCAAAAAACACGCCTGGTGGTCAACCTTGTGCGCGGTAAACGCGTGGTGGATGCCCTGAACATTCTGAGCATCACCCCCAACAAGAGTGCGGCACCTGTGCGCAAACTGATCTACAGCGCCATGTCGAATGCTGAAGAGAATTTTGGTGTCAGCCGCGACGACCTCTTGGTTTTCAAGATCTTCGCCGACGAAGCCCCCACCCGCAAGTGGCGTTCCTTTGGCGCCCGCGGCCGTTTTAAGCCGCAGCTGCGCCGCAAGAGCCACGTGACCGTTGTTCTGCGCGAGATCGAGTAAAGAGGTAAGGAGTAATTATGGGTAGAAAAGTTCATCCAATTGGTTTCCGCCTGGGCATCAACAAGCCGTGGCTTGGCCGCTGGTACGCCGAAGGTAAGGAATACACAGAACAACTGCACCAGGACCTCAAGATCCGCGAACTGGTGCTTAAAGACGCTGAACGCGCTGGCGTTTCCGGCGTTGAGATCGAGCGCTATCCCGGCAAGGTGAAGGTAAGCCTGCACACTGCCAAACCCGGCATCCTGATCGGGCGCAAGGGTGAAAGCGTTAAGGTTCTGCGCCAGGAGCTGGAAAAGCTGACCGGCAAGAAGATCGATCTGGAAGTAAAAGAGATCAAAAGCCCTGATACGGATGCCTACCTGGTTGCCCGCAACATTGCCAGCCAGCTGGAGCGCCGCATCAGCTATCGCCGTGCCATGAAGCGCGCCATCCAACAGGCGATGCGCCAGGGCGCCGGCGGTATCAAGATCACCGTAGGCGGACGCCTGAGCGGTGCTGAAATTGCCCGCAGTATGACCCTGCGCGAAGGCCGCGTGCCTCTGCAGACTCTGCGCGCCGATATTGACTTTGCTCGAGCCGAGGCACTGACCACTTATGGCATCCTGGGCATCAAGGTATGGATCTACCGCGGCATCGTCATGAGAGAAGCTGAAGAAAAAGTAGAAGCCACTGAAGGCGTTTACGTCAGCGAGTAATTCGACCATAGAGCGAGGAATTGAACTATGTTGATGCCAAAGAGATTTAAGTACCGCAAGCAGATGCGCGGCCGCATGCGCGGCAAGGCTCTGCGCGGCGCCGAAGTGAACTTTGGGGAACTGGGCCTGAAAGCCCTGGAACCCGGTTACATGACTTCCCGCCAGATCGAGGCTGCCCGCCGCGCCATCGTTGGCGAAATGAAACGCCGCGGAAAAGTATGGATTCGCATATTTCCGGATAAACCCTACACCAAGCGTGCCGCTGAGACCCGCATGGGTAAAGGCAAGGGTACCGTGGACCATTATGTGGCTGTAATCCGCCCGGGCCGCATCCTCTTTGAGGTTGGCGGCGCGGAAGGCAATGAAGCGCGCAAGGCCTTGGAACGCGCCCGTTACAAGCTGGGCATCCGGACCAAGATCGTAACCCGCGACACCGCAGGAGAAGCGTAATGAACGCTAAAGAAGTAAGAGAACTCTCAACTGACGATATGCGCAAGAAGCTGATGGAAAGCCGCCAGGAACTGATGAACCTGCGCTTCCAGATGGTGACCGGTCAACTTACCGATACCACCCGCTTCAAAGTGACCCGCCGCCTGATCGCACGCTATGAAACCATTCTGAACCAGCGTGCCGCGGAAGCGAAGGAAGGTAAGAAATGAACAAACGCCGCCGTTTGATCGGTACTGTCCAGTCGAACAAAATGGACAAAACTGTTGTGGTGGAAGTAAGCCGCACCTACCAGCACCCGCTTTATCGCAAAGTGGTGCGTGGCAGCAAGAACTACAAAGCTCACGACGAACTGGCTTGCAACGTTGGCGACAAGGTCGTCATCGTTGAATGCGCGCCTGTTTCCCGCACCAAGCGCTTTGTTGTGGAAAAGATCATTAAAGCCGAGATTCGCCAGGAAGGCGAGCTTGAAGCGATCACTGAAGAGACGCTTGAGGCTATTGCCGCCGAAGGAGAACAAGAATGATCCAGAAAGAATCTCGTTTAACCGTTGCCGATAACACCGGCGCGCGCGAGCTCTTGGTCATCCAGGTTTATGGCGGCACCAATCGCCGCTACGGTTACGTTGGCGACATCGTTCTCGGTACCGTGAAAGTGGCTTCGCCGCAGGCATCGGTAAAGAAGAGCGAATTGGTCAAGGCCGTGGTTGTGCGGGTTGCCCGCCCTTACCGCCGTCCGGATGGATCGAGCATCTCATTCGATGATAACGCCTGCGTTATCCTGGATGCCGATGGGGTAAACCCGCGCGGCACGCGTATTTTTGGCCCTGTGGCCCGCGAACTGCGCGAAAAAGGCTACATGAAAATTGTTTCCTTGGCTCCGGAAGTACTGTAGCCAGAGGATATCAGGAGCGTAAGATGAAACAAGTTATCAAAAAAGGAGATCGCGTACGGGTGATGCGCGGCGCTGAGGAAGACAGGGATAAGATCGGTGAGGTCATCCGTGTATTCCCCAAGACCAGCCGTGTTGTCGTCCAGGGCGTGAACCTTGTCAAAAAGCATCAGAAGCAGCAGCAGCAAGCGGGCAGAACCATCCCGGCTGGCATCCTGGAGTTTGAAGCTCCGGTGCATATCTCGAACGTGATGCTGGTGGACGCCGAAGGCGAAAAGAAGGCCAAGGAACGCAGCAGCAAACGCGCCGCTTCCCAGAAGGCCGAGAGCAGCAAGGCCGCGAAAGCCGCCCCCGCCGCCAAACCGGAAGCCAAACCGGCCGCCAAGAAAGCCGCCAGCAGCAAGCCCC
>DHPL01000034.1:6306-6619 GCA_002407905.1 Anaerolineaceae bacterium UBA5365 | reverse complement strand
CCAACCCCGCCGCGAAGCCAGCCGCCAAGAAAACCACGGCTGCTAAACCCGCCGCGAAATCGGCCGCCAAGCCCGCAGCCAAACCTGCTGCGAAACCGGCCGCCAAGAAAACCAGTACTGCCAAACCGGCTGCTAAGAAACCGGAAAGCAAGTAAGGCGCAGGTAAAGCATGAACAGACTACAAGAAATCTATAAGAACGAATACGCGCCGGCTTTATTAAAAGAACTAAGCCTCAAAAACGTGATGCAGGTTCCCCGGATCAGCAAGGTTGTGGTGAACATCGGCGTAGGCGAAGCCCTGGATAACCCCAAG
>DHPL01000034.1:0-6180 GCA_002407905.1 Anaerolineaceae bacterium UBA5365 | reverse complement strand
GGCGAAGCCCTGGATAACCCCAAGGCCCTCGAAGCCGCTGTGAACGACCTGACGATCATCACCGGCCAGAAACCTGTGATCACCGCCGCCAAGAAAGCCATCAGCAACTTTAAACTGCGCGAAGGCCGCCAGATCGGTGTAAAAGTTACCCTGCGCGGTGAGAAAATGTGGGCCTTCCTCGATCGCCTGATCAACGTGGCCCTGCCCCGTGTGCGCGACTTTCGCGGCATCAGCCCTGATGCCTTTGACGGCCGCGGCAACTACACCCTGGGGCTTACCGAACAGCTGATCTTCCCCGAGATCCAATACGACAAGATCGACAAGGTGCGCGGGATGGAGATCACCATCGTGACCACTGCCGAAACTGACGACCAGGCGCGGGAGCTGCTGAAGAAGTTCAGCATGCCCTTCAGGAAAGGAAACTAATGGCTAAAAAGTGTATGATGTACCGCGAAATGCGCAGAAAGTATCCCGGCCGGGTGGTAAACCGCTGCCGCGTATGCGGCCGGCCGCGTGGTTATATCCGTAAGTTCGGCTTATGCCGCATTTGTTTCAGAGAGCTGGCACTGCAGGGCAAGATCCCTGGTGTGACGAAAGCATCCTGGTAGTTAGGCCTGGAGGAAGAATCATGACAATGACAGATCCAATTGCCGATATGCTCACCCGGATTCGCAATGTTGCCATGGCCGGACAGGCTGTGGTAGCTATGCCCAATTCCAAGCTTAAGCAAGAGCTTGCCCGCATTCTGCAGGAAGAGGGTTATCTGGAGAGTTTTGAAGTAGTTGATGGCAAGAGCGCGGGTTCCAAAACCCTGAAAATGACGCTCAAGTACATCGGCGAACGCCGTCATCGCCGGCCGATCATCACCGGCATCACCCGCGTAAGCCGCCCTGGCAGCCGGGTGTACACCGGCAGGGACGAGATTCCCTGGGTGCTTTCAGGTATCGGCATCGCGATTTTATCAACCCCCAAAGGGATCATGACCGGCACCCGCGCTCGCAAGATCGGCGTTGGCGGCGAGGTCCTCTGTAAAGTTTGGTAGGAGGGGTTAGCAATGTCTCGTATCGGAAAAATGCCCATTACCCTCCCAAAGGGTGTGGAAGTAAAAATTGATGGCCAAAAGGTGAGCGTGAAAGGCCCCCTGGGCGAGCTTTCAGAAGAGTTCTCGCCAGAGATTGCCATCAAGATGGAAGACGGCACGATCACCGTGGAACGTCCGAATGACGAACCGCGCATCCGTGCGCTGCATGGCACCACGCGTGCCCTGCTGAACAATATGATCGTGGGCTGCGGCCAGGGCTTCGAGCGTGTGCTTGAGGTGCAGGGCGTAGGTTACAAGGCTGAGATGAGCGGCAATGATCTGCTGATCAATGTGGGCTACTCTCACCCGGTCACCTATCCTGCCCCGGAAGGCATCACTTTTGAAGCCGATTCCAAGACCCGCCTGATCAAGGTAAAGGGCCGCGACCGCCAACAAGTTGGCCAGGTGGCTGCTAATATCCGCAAGATCCGCCCGCCCGAGCATTACCATGGCAAGGGCATCCGTTATCAGGGTGAGTTTGTCAAGCTAAAGCCTGGTAAAGCCGGCAAGACTGGTAAATAGAGGTAAACATGGCGAAAAAATCACGAAATCAAGCCCGTTTGAAGCGCCACATCCGCGTGCGCAAGAAGATTTTTGGCACGGCGGAGCGCCCGCGCCTGAATGTTTACCGCTCTATCCATGAGATCTATGCCCAGGTGATCGATGATCACAGCGGCACTACGCTTGTTTCCGCCTCCACGGTGGACGCGGGCATGCGCGCCGCGATGAAGGGCAAGAACCGGGTTGAACAGGCCATGCTCGTGGGCGAGGAACTTGCCAAACGCGCCAGCGACAAGGGGATCAAGACCGTGGTGATGGATCGCGGCGGTTACTACTACACCGGCCGGATCAAGAGCCTGGCTGAAGGTGCCCGCAAGGGCGGCCTGGAATTCTAGACTGAGGATAACATGGACGATTTTACAAACCTGGAACCCCAATTCGACGAGCGCGTCATTGATATTGCCCGCGTGGCCAAAGTGGTCAAGGGCGGCCGGCGCATGTCTTTCCGTGTGACCCTGGTTGTTGGCGATAATAACGGCAACGTTGGCCTGGGCGTTGGCAAGGCCGGCGCGGTGCCGGATGCCATGCGCAAGGCCACCGAGCGCGCGCACAAGAACATGCGCAGGGTCAGCCTGATGGGCACAACCATCGCGCACGAGGTGATCGGCACGCAAAGCGGCGCCAAGGTGTTGCTGAAGCCCGCCTCCCAAGGAACTGGCGTGATTGCTGCCGGTGGTGTGCGTGCTGTTTGCGAAGCTGCCGGCATTAAAGACATCCTGACCAAATCGATGGGCAGCAGCAATATGCTCAACATCGTGCAGGCCACATTCGACGCTCTTTCGCAGATCAAAGACCCCGCCACCGTGGCTGCCGAACGCGGCAAAGACGTGGCTGATGTGACCCCTCACTGGGAGCGGAGGAAGCTGCATGGCTAAGAAAAACGCTCAGAAACTTTCCATTACCCTGGTCAAAAGCGGTATTGGATACACCGAACGCACCAAAAGAACCTTGAAAGCCCTCGGTTTCCGCCGTTTGAACGAAACCGTTGTGCACGAAGACAGCGAGGTCCTGCGCGGCATGCTTGCCAAGGTATCGCACCTGGTGGAAGTTGCCCCAGAGGCTGAGGAGAAGAAGTAATGCAACTACACGACCTAAAACCCAACGAAGGCGCAAAGAAAAGCCGCAAACGTGTGGGGCGCGGGCCGGCATCGGGATCGGGCAAGACCTCCGGTCGCGGTACTAAGGGCCAAAACGCCCGCACCAGCGGTGGTGTGCGTTTGTATCATATGGGCGGTAACCTGCCCATCTTCCGCAAGCTGCCCTTCCTGCGCGGTGAGGGTTTCACCCCACGCAACCGTGTGCGCTATGCCGAAGTTAACCTGGACGCGCTCAAGGAATTAAAAGCCGGTACTGAAGTGACCCCGGAGCTGCTCAAGGAAGCTGGTTTGCTCAAGGGCGGCAATCGGCCGATTAAGATCATGGGCCGCGGCGAGATCGCTGTTGCACTCAAGATCAAAGCGCATAAGGTCACCGAGGGTGCCCGCCAGAAGATCGAAAAAGCAGGCGGCAGCATCGAAACGATCGCAGAGTAGTTGATCCCGAAGGAGAATCATGAAACGATCGTCCTGGCGTTATCTCTGGAAATCTGAAGACATCCGCAACAAGCTGCTGATCTCGCTTTTGTTGCTGGCTGTTTATCGCCTGGCGGCAAACATTCCTGTTCCGGGTGTAGACCGCGCGCTGGCAGCGCAGCTCAGTAATGTGGGCGGGGCAGCCGGCAACCTGGTTGGCCTGCTGGACCTGCTTTCGGGCGGCGCGGTATCGCGCTTCTCAGTGCTGGCGATGGGCGTTTACCCTTACATTACCGCCCAGATCATCCTGCAACTCCTGCAGCCGGTCATTCCGGCGCTGGAGCGCATGATGAAGGACGACCCGCGCGAAGGCCGCAAGTGGATGGAAAAGTGGACGATGATCCTCACCATCCCGATGGCGCTGCTTTCTGCTTTTGGTCAGATCAATATTTTCAATGCCCAGCTGCAGGGAAGCATTATCCGACACTGGGGCTTTAGCGGCCCGCAGTTGCTGCCAACGCTTACGGCGATCATCGCCATGGTGGCCGGCACAATGTTCGGTATTTGGATCGGCCAGCTGATCAGCGAGTTTGGACTGCGTAATCAGGGCCTGAGCCTGATCATCTTTGCCGGTATCGTGAGCCGTATCCCTGCCAGCTTGCTGGAAATGGTCCGGCAGCGGGACCCAGCCTGGATCTTTGTGCTGGTGCTGCTGATTTTGGCGCTGGTGATCTTTGCGATTGTCTTCGTTACCCAGGGCCGCCGGAATGTACCGGTGATGTTCCCCGGGCGGCGGATTGGCAACCGCATGTCGATGCCGGTGCGCAGCAACCTGCCGCTGATGGTTAATATGGCTGGAATGATCCCGATCATTTTTGCCCAGTCGTTCCTGACCTTCCCGGCGATCATCGCTTCGTTTTTCATCAATTCCAAAACTGCCTGGGTAGCTAACGCCGCGCAGTGGACGCAGAATACCTTTGGCAATCAGAATGCTTTGTATTCCCTGCTCTACTTTATTTTGGTAGTAGCCTTTACCTTCTTCTATACAGACGTGCTCTTTGCCCAGCAAAACTACGGCGAGAACCTGAAGAAGCAAGGCGCGCAGATCCCAGGTGTCGTGCGCGGCAAACCCACGCAGGACTACCTTACCCGCGTCCAGCGGCGCATCACCCTGCCCGGGGCCTTCTTCCTGGGCCTGGTAGCGGTGCTGCCGTATCTGCTCGGGGCTGTTTTGCCCACCAAGAGCTCAGGGCTCTTCCTGACCTCTGCCTCGGGCTTGCTGATCGTGGTGGGTACCATCCGCGATACTGTTCAGCTCATCGAAACCGAACTGCGCATGCACGGTTACGATGACCGGCTGATCTCGTAGGCTGATATGAACGAAAAAGCTACTTACATCGTCATGCTTGGCCCCCCAGGGGCAGGCAAAGGCACCCAGGCGGAAGTGCTGGCTGAGAAGATCGGCCTGGTGCATGTTTCTACCGGCGACCTGTTCAGGGAGAACCTTGCCAACCAGACCGAGTTAGGCCAATTGGCGAACACCTTCATGACCAAGGGCGAGCTGGTGCCGGACGATGTGACAATTGCCATGGTGCGCGAGCGCCTGAGCCGGCCGGACTGCGAAAAAGGCGCGGTGCTGGATGGCTTTCCGCGTACGCCCGCCCAAGCTGCGGCCCTGGAAGAACTGCTGGGCCAAATGGGCAGCAAAGTGGCCGTTGTACCCTTTATTTCCGTGCCAGATGCCACGCTGGTCAAACGCCTGAGCGGGCGGTGGGTCAGCCAGAGCGGCCGGGTGTACCACGAAGTGAATAACCCGCCCAAGGTGAAATGGGTGGACGACGTGGACGGCACCCCGCTCTTCCAGCGCGACGATGATAAACCTGAAACTGTGCAGCGCCGCATCGATGTGTATTACAAGCAGACCTCTCCGCTGATTGACTATTACCGCCAGGAAGGCAAGCTGGTGGAAGTGGATGGCGAGCTGCCCATCGATGAAGTGACCTGCGCCATTTTAGAAGCTGTTGACAGTGTACGATCTGAACAATAGCGTGAACCTTAAAAGCGCGTCTGAGATCGCGATCATGCGCGAGGCAGGACGCATTAATGCCGAAACGCTTAAAGCAGTGCGGGAAGCGATTGCCCCTGGGGTAACCACGGGTGAGCTGAACGAAGTTGCCGAAGCGGTGCAGCGCGGTTATGGGGTTTATTCGCCCTTCAAGCACTACCCCGGGCCTTACCCCTACCCAGCCAGCATCTGCACCAGCGTCAACGAGGAGTTGGTGCATGGCATCCCTGGCAAGCGCAAGCTGCAAGAGGGCGACATCATCTCCGTGGACTGCGGTACGGTGTACCAGGGCTACGTGGGTGATTCGGCCTTCACCACCGGTGTGGGCGAAATCAGCCCGCTGGCGCAGAAGCTGATTGATGTGACTGCCGAAGCGCTGGAAGTGGCCATCCGCATGATGCAGGTGGGCAAGACCAGCGGCGACGTAGGCGCGGCGATCGAAGCCTGGGTGGAGCAGAACGGGTTTTACTGCACGCACACATACACCGGCCACGGCGTAGGGCGCAAGATGCACGAAGCCCCGCACGACTTTACCAATTTTGGTACACCGGGCGAAGGGCTGGTGCTGCGCGAGGGCATGACCATCGCGGTGGAGCCGATGGTACTGGCGGGCACCCGCCGGACCAGAGTGCTGCGTGACCAATGGACGGTGATTTCGGCGGACCATTCGCTGACCGCCCACCAGGAGCACAGTATTGCCATCACCAAAGATGGACCGCTGGTGCTCACGGCGTTATGAAGAAAAAGGTCTTGCAAAAGACCGTAGAAACGATATAATAGTAACTTTGCAGGTTGAGAAGGAGTACGACAAAAATGAAAGTATCAGCTTCAGTTAAGAAACGCTGTAAAGATTGTAAGATCGTCAAGCGCGACGGTCGGCTTTATGTAATTTGCGTGAATGTGCGCCACAAACAGCGACAAGGATAAGGAAAAGGTATTATGGCTCGTATTGAAGGTGTTGA
>DHPL01000030.1:452-17677 GCA_002407905.1 Anaerolineaceae bacterium UBA5365 | reverse complement strand
TACTTCCTGCCGGCCATCGCGGGTTACGTAGGCGGGGACATCACTGGCGGAATTCTGGCGACGGGGATGCAGGAAGGCGAATCCATGGCTGCCTTGTTGGATATTGGGACAAACGGGGAGATCGTGATCGGGAACAGTTCCAGGATGAGCTCCTGTGCCACTGCCGCCGGCCCCGCCTTTGAGGGGGCAGAAATTGAGCAAGGTTTGCCCATCGTCCCGGGAGCGATCACGCATGTAGACCTGGCTGGCGATCGCCTGGAATTGGAGATCTATCAGAGCAAGACCCCGATTGGCTTTTGCGGTTCGGGCTTGATCGATGCCCTGGCGGTGGTCCTGGAGCTTGGGCTGGTAGAGGAAAGCGGAAGGATCATTGATCCGGCGGACAGCCCGCCGGAATGGGCCTGGATGCTGGGTGAACGGGAGGGCAGCCCCGTGCTCTGGTTTACAGCTGATGAGAGCATTTACCTTTCACAGAAGGATATTCGTCAATTGCAGCTGGCCAAGGCAGCGATTGCAGCAGGGTTTAAGACATTGCTTGAATTCCTAAAACTGGACGCGGATAATCTGGACATCCTTTACCTGGCAGGCGGTTTTGGCAGCAAGGTGCGCAGCAGCTCCCTGGTACGCATCGGGCTGATACCGCCTGAGTTTGGTTCCAAGGCCCAGGCGGTTGGAAATACCGCCTTGCAAGGGGCGGCCATGGCGCTGGCATCAAACGCGGCACGGAGGCGGCTTGCCGAAATCCGGGAGCACTGCAGCTACATTGAGCTTTCGAACACGCCCGAATTTGTTGAGCATTACCTTGAAGGAATGTTCTTTAGTAAGCCATAAACCAGCCCCCAAAGCACGCTTCGCGATTTAGAAATAGTTAGCACTCATACCGCGGCCGGAGGCGGGGCTGGGCTACAATTGGAGCAGTACGAATCAGGAGAGAAAATGGAATCGAACCGGACCCTGCGTTACCTCACCTTTGCCCTGCTTTACTTTACCCAAGGTACCATCCTGGGTTACTTTGCTTCGCTGAACGCCCTCTACCTCTTGGATAGGGGCTTGAATATGACCAGCGTGGGTATCTTTGGAGCGATCGCGCTGATCCCCTTTGTGATCAAGATCTTTCTGGGGATGCTCTCGGACCGGGTGAACCTTTTAGGCATGGGGCACCGCAAACCCTACATCTTCATCGGCCTGGCGGTGCAAACCCTGACCCTTTTGGCGGTGCCGGCCGTGGACCCGGGCAAGAAGTTCTGGCTTTTTGTGGGCCTGGCCTTCCTGCTGCAGTTGGGCATGGCGCTCTACGACACCTGCACCGACGGCCTGGCGCTGGATACCACGCCGGAGGCTGAGCAAGGGCGCATCCAGGGCTTTATGGTAGGCGGCAGGGCGATTGGGACGATCGTGGCGGCCTCGATGGTGGGGCTGCTGGCCCAAAAGGTGGGCTGGAGTTCGGTTTTCTATACCCTGGCCGCGCTCACCTTGCTGCCTTTACCCTTGGTTTTGCGCGTCCGTGAGCCCCAGCGCGAAGCTGCCCAACGCTTTGAATGGCAGGCGTTTAGTGCCTTTAAACATTGGCCCGTTGTGGCCAGCGGGCTCTTTGGGCTGGTGGTCTTTTTGGTTATCGTGGGCGGCAACCAGCTGATCAACCCCTTCCTTACCCAGGAGTTGGGCATCAACCTGGCCCAAGCCGGTATGGTCACATCGCTTTGGGGCGTGGGGATCGTTCTGGGCTCCATTTTGGGCGCGGTATTGCTCAAACGCGGCAAGGACCTGCGCGGCACGCTGGCGATGATGGCCCTGGTAAGCCTGAGCCTGGCGCTCCTGGCGGTGCTTGTGCGCCCCGCGGTCCCATTGGCCACGGCGATCGGGCTGGTGGTCTTTTTTGGCCTGGCATATGGCAGCGCGCAGACGGTGGTTTTTGCCCTGTGCATGCGCTTTGTGGACGCGCGGATTGCTGCCAGCATGTTTGCCATTCTGATGGCCTTCACCAACGTGGGGCAAGGGATTGGGATGGCGCTGGGTGGCAAACTGGCCGACGGCATGGGCTTTGGAACCACACTCTTGGTATTTGCCGCGATCATGGCCCTTGGCCTGCCCTTCCTGCCGGCGCTCTTCAGGCGCCGGGAAGGGGATGCAGGGGTGGATGCCTGAGCCGCAGCCTTTAGCCTGTACACCTGCCGGCCGTGTTGGCCAGGCGATGCATAATCAGAACCGGGCAGGAAAATGCCCGTTTTCTGCCAAACCTTCATCCAGCCGTGTGAAAGGAGCCGCATGCCAGAAAAAGTTTGCATCTTACAAACTACCGATGTGCATTGCCAGATGGATACGCACGATGAGCTATTCTGGGAGGATGGCCAGGCGGTCTTCCGCCAATGCGGGGGTTATGCCCAGCTGAGCGCAAGGCTCAAGGCGCTCAAGCGGGAGTATCCGCAATCGCTCCTCCTGGATACCGGCGATATGTTCCAGGGCAGCATGCTTTCGGTGCTCACGGAGGGTGAGGCCCTGGTACCCATCCTGAACGCCCTGCCTTACGACCTCTACGTGCCAGGCAACTGGGAAGTGATCTACGGCAAGGAGCAAATGATCCGGCTTCTCGGCGCGTTGAAAGCGCCTACGATCTGCGCCAATATGCACCACGATGAGCGCGGGCTGCCTGGCGCGCTGATCTTTAAACCCTACTTTATCTGGAAGGCGGCCGGGCTCAGGATCGCCATTTTGGGTTACACGGACCCGCTGGTGCCATTGCGCCAAAGCCCTTCCTACAGCCGCGGAATCGTTTACAGCGAACCGGCAGCCACCTTGCCGCATTATGTTAAAGAGCTCAGGGCCATGGGCGCGGATATGATCCTGATCGCCTGCCATTTGGGGCTCTCTCAGGAGATCGCGCTGGCCAATAACCCGGCAGCCAGGGGCGTGGATTACATCCTGGGCGGGGACACGCATGAACGCGTGCGCAAACCCATCCGGGGCAAATTCAGCACGGTTGTGGAGCCGGGTGCTTTTGGCTCCTTTATTGGCAAACTGATCCTGAGCGTGGCTGAAGGACGCATCAAGCGCAAGACTTACAGTTTGCTGGAGGTGGACGCGGCCAAGGTTCCTCCCGATCAAAAAGTTCAGAGTTTGATCGAAAGAGAAAAAGCGCCCTACCTCAGCGAGATGCAGGCGGTAGTTGGCCACAGCCGGATACCCCTGTACCGGTATTTTGTGATCGAGAACCCCATTGACACTCTGGTGACCGATGCCCTGGCCTGGCGTTTCCCGGAAATTGATATCGCTTTCTCCAATGGATTCCGCTTTTGCCCGCCCCTGGCCACAATCGGCGCGGATGGACGCATCGCCATCACGCGGGCCTACATCTACGATATGCTGCCGGTGGACAGCGTGGTGCGTACGGGCAAGGTGAGCGGCCTGCAGCTGCGCAACTGGCTGGAAAAGGAGCTTAATAACGTCTTCGCCAGGGAAGCATCCAAACGCTTCGGCGGTTGGCTGGTGAAGTTTAAAGGCATGCAGGTGGAATTTGAAGCCTACGCGGAGATGGGGCAGCGCGTGAAGCGCGTGCGCGTGGGCGCTAAGGCTTTAAAGGACGCTAAGGTCTACAGCATTTTGGCCTGCGAGCGCGAGGGCGACCCCGATGACCACCTCTGCCGCCTGCAAAAGGTGCAGGATGCCAAAAACACGCGTTTGACCCTGCATGACGTGCTGCTGGAATACCTGGCGGCGCACCCGACGGTGAACCCCAAACCCCGCGGCGACGCGGTGGCCCTGGACGCGCCAGCCACTTTGCTCAGCCAGGTGAGCGGCGTGGATTATGAATTTCGGTAGGTGAAGGATGCTTGAGCTGCGTGCGATCGTTTGGGGTGTGCAGGATGTAGCGCGGGCACTCGCGTTTTGGTCGGCCGCGTTGGACTATGATGTGAGTTCGCATCCGGATGAAACCTGGGCCATCCTTAAACCGCGGGAAGGGCGAAGCGGACCCCAACTTTCGCTCAAACTCGTGCGTTCGCCTCAGGCCCGCCGGCACCATATGGACCTTTTTACTCATGACCAAGCCGCGGAAGTGGAGCGCTTGATCGCTTTGGGGGCCAGGCGTGTGCCGGACTGGCGCTACGACCCGAATGCCGACTACGTGGTGCTAAAGGACCAGGACGGCAACCCATTCTGCGTTTGCCAATTGCCTGAGGACGAATGAAAGACGGGGTCTGGCTGAAACTGGTGATCGCGGCGGTGGTGATAACTAGCGCCCTGTATGTTTTTGCCATCCTGCCCAAACCCATCCTGGCACGGCCTGCCTGGGCACGGATTGAAACGGTGGTTTACCAGGGTAAGGATGTGAGCAGCCAGATGGAAGAGGCCACGGTGGTCGAGCTCCTGGCCCGGTACCGCTGCCGGCTCAGCCTGGCGGAGCTGCCGGTGAACGAGATGCCCCCGGCGACCCTCAGCATCAGCGGCAGGGAGGGCCAGCGGCCTTTCCAACTGCAGTTATGGGCCGACCGTGGGGTTAAGACCCGTTTGGATGGGAAGCCCTACCTGGTTTTAGCGCCGCAGGACTTGCTGACGCAGATTGAAGGCCTATTGCAAATCAGCCCGCCATAAGCCGCTGCTCTGCTACAATTTAGGCATGCCTTCCGCAGCTGACCCAATTGCGATATATGATTCCGGGGTGGGCGGCCTGAGCGTTTTGCGGGCCATCCGCGAACTCCTGCCGCAAGAAAACCTGATCTATTTTGGCGACCAGGCGCATGTGCCCTACGGCCAGCGCAGCATGGAGGAATTGCGTGCTTTGGCCGAGGTAGCCACGCGCTTTTTCATCGCGCAGGGGGCGAAGCTGGTGGTGGTGGCTTGTAATACGGCCAGCGCGGCCGCGCTGAAGCAACTGCGCCAGAGCTTCCCGGAGATGCCCTTCGTGGGAATGGAGCCGGCGGTGAAACCGGCCTCGGAACAGACACACAGCGGAAGGGTTGGGGTGCTGGCTACGCCGGCTACCTTTGCCGGTGAACTGTACGCCAGCGTGGTGGCGCGTTTTGCCCAGGACGTGCAGGTACATCAGTCGGTTTGCCCAGGCCTGGTGGCGCAGATCGAGAAGGGCGACCTGGACGGGCCCGAAACGCGGCGCATCCTGCAGGAGGCCATCGAACCAATGCTGGCTGCCGGCGCGGATACCCTGGTGATGGGCTGCACACACTACCCCTTTGTGATCCCCTTGATCGAGGAACTGGCCGGTGGCCGCGCTCAGGTGATCGACCCCTCCCCGGCGATCGCCAGGCAGGTGAAACGCCTGCTGGAGGCAGGGGGCCTGCTGGCCTCCGCAGACCAGGCTGGTGAAATGCGCTTTTATACCAGCGCTGAACCGCGGCAGTTTAGCCGGATCCTAAAACAACTTACCGCGATCCAGAGCGAGGCCCGCGCTTTGCGCTGGGAAGGCGGAGAAATAGAGCAAGTGAAAGGAAACGCCATGTTAGAGCCAATTGTCCATCGCCGCAGCATCCGTAAATATACCGACCAGGCTGTTGAGCCCGAAAAACTGGAAACTGTATTAACTGCAGCCCGCCTGGCCCCCAGCGGCAATAATAAACAGCCCTGGCATTTCATTGTTGTGCGGGAGCAGGAACGCCGCGAGGCCATTGCCCGGGTGTGCAACAACCAAACCTGGATGCTGAGCGCGCCGCTCTTCATTGTTGCCGTGGCAGATGCCAGCGAGCGCAACCCGCAAATGGCGGAACTGCCAATGGACGAAGAGACCCCCAACTGGGAACTCAAGCGGGCCATCCGCGATACGGCAATCGCGGTGGAAAACCTGCTGCTGGAAGCCGACAACCAGGGCTTGGGCACTTGCTGGGTGGGGTTTTTCACCCAGGACGTCATCCGGCCGCTGGTGGGCTTGCCCCGCGATAAGTTTGTGCTGGCCGTGATCCCGCTGGGATACCCGGCTGAGGAGCCCAATCCCCGCACGCGGAAACCGCTTGATGAGATCGTTCGCTACGAGCACTGGTAGGTTAAGTTGAAAATCGTGATCCTGAACGGTTCACCCCGCCCCCGCGGCTCGAGTTCCAGGCTGCTGGCAGCCTTCACGGAAGGCGCGCAGGCGGCTGGCCATGGCCTGACGCGTTTTGACCTGGACCGGATGAATATCCACCCCTGCCGGGCTTGTTACTACTGCGAAGACCACGATGGCGTTTGCATCCGGCGGGATGATATGGCCAAGGTGCTGAAAAGCATTCTGGACGCGGAGCTGCTGGTGTTCGCGACGCCGATGTATTACTTTGGGATGAGCGCCCAGCTTAAAACCGCCATTGACCGCTTTTTCGCGGCCGATGGGAAATTGCGCGCCAAACGCATGAAATCTGTACTCATCGCCCCCGCGGCGGATACAGACCCGGCGGTGAGCCGGGGGCTGTTAGCGCACTACGAGCAGATTTGCCAGTACCTGCGCCTGCAAGACCAGGGCAGGCTGCTGGCTTTGGGCATTAATGAACCTGAAGACCTGGATGGCACCGAGTTTTTGGAGGCTGCCCGGGCTCTGGGGGCAGGGCTGATTTAGAAGGAGGCAAGATGCCGCGCGCCATTTATTCCCATGCACGAGTTGTGAAAGGGCCCAGCCTTTACATTGCCGGGCAAACCCCCTTGGCCCAGGATGGCAGCGTAGCCGAAGATATTGGCGGGCAAACCCGGGTAGTGATGGGCAAGATCGAGGCGATCTTGCTTGAGCACCGTTTGGGCTTGCAGGACCTGGCGAAGCTGACTTACTTTCTGACGGATATCCAGGACCTGCCTGCCTTTCGGGAGGCCATGGACGCGGTTTTGCCCGTATTACGGCCAACAGCCTCGCTGGTGGAGGTGAAGGCTTTGATCGACCCGCGGTTCAGAGTGGAAATTGAGGCGATCGCGGAATTTAAGGACATGCTGCCTTAAGATCACAGCTTGGGCGGAAGCCGCGGTTCCTCGCGAGGGTATGGGATGCCCCAAGGGGAATAGACCCATCGGGCCAGGGATACCAGGCTTAACTAAGGTGTTTTAGATCAGATCGCCGGGTTCCAGGCCCAGGTCTTCCGGGCGGACTTCGCGGGCTTCAAAATCCTCAAATCGCAGGTCTTGCAGTTCCAGGGCGAGGGCGCATTTTACTGTTTCAAAGAGATCCATATAACTCAGTACACAGCGGCGCTCCCAGTTGAGTTCCAGTTTGCGCGCCAGGGCCTGCACGTGGGCGGCATCCGGCCCTTCCAGCTCCACAAAATTGCCAAAGGGCATCTCGTCCAGGGTAACGCTTACGGAATCCAGCTCGAAGGTCTCGCGGAATTTCTCGTAACTCAGGAAACTTGAATAGCCCAGGGCTTCAAACATACGCCGGGCGGCTTCAAAATCGTCGATTTGAAACTCGATCTCCTTGCGCTCCAGCACGCCTTCCACCATTTGGCCGGGGCTTTTGTAGGTGATCCGGTTGCGGGAATCGCGGCGCAGGCGCAATACGTGGTTTTTGCTCGAGAGACTGCGGTCGGCTGTATCGAAGCGCAGGTTTTCTTCCTTTACCCGCGGATAACTCAGGTGCGCATCCAGGGCTACCAGTTTATCGCGCAGACTGACCAGATCGTTCAAGAGGAATTTAACTTCGATCTCTTTATCCATCGTTAGGCTCCTTCCCGCGTGCCTGCAGGCTGATCAGGCCCATCAGGACCAGCCAGAGCAGGTGCATTGCCGCTACGAAAAGGATGTTACCCCCGCGTTCCGGGGGCACCCAAAGCAGCAGGCGCTCCAGCCAGTACAGTAATAATACTAGCAGATTTACAGCCCAAAAGCGGGGCATCCAAGCCTTAGGGCGTACACGGAGCAAATAATAACTTGCCAGCCCCAGGGCCAGGCTGAGCAAACCGACGGCCATAAGCCAGGCCATGACCCAGGCTGGATAGGCGCGTTGCTGCCAGAAGGGCAGGCTGCGGATCACTCCAAAAACGCGCATGGCAGCGGTAATGGCGATGCCCAGGCTGATGAAACCGGCCAGGCCGGATAAAAAACCGCGCCGCGGGCGCTTTGGCAAGTCGGGGTCAGTCATTCTGGTCAGGGTCTTCCGGGAGGGCTGCCAGGTAGCCGGCACGGAGCAGGGCTTTTTGCAGGGCGGCCAGGCTGCCGGCTTTCACTACTACCGCGTCCGGCCCCAGGGCCTCGCCCAGAAATTTGCCGGCTGGTCCTTCACGCAGTTTGGGCAGCAGTTCAGGCTGGGCTAGGCGCAGGATGCGCAGGTTCTGCAGCTTGATCAGATTGCCCTTGGATTCCCATTGGCGCAGGCTGCGGGCCAGGGCCTGGGGCGTGCTTTTGGCGTACTTGCGCAGCAGGCTGAGCAGGTGTTTAACGCTGAGGCCTTGGGCGGCGGCTTCTTCCAGGGCGGCGGCCGAGATTTGATAACGAGACTCGCCCGCATTGGGCGGCAGCCAGGCCCCAAAGCGGGAGAGCTGATAGCGGGCAATGCGCGGGACCTGAGTGCTGATGCTGAGCATGCCGCCTGGGTCCACTTTCACCTGATCGTCCTCAGGCGTTGGTACGGCGGAACTGCCTTGGAGGAGTTCATCGAAAGACGCACTCTTACTAAGCACTTCCTCACCCGGCGGGCCTTCAAGGACCAGGAGACCCATCCAGGGCATGATCCGCGTGAGCAGCAGGCGCAGCCAGGCGCTTTCCACCTCATCCCAGGAGTTCGGCCCGCGTAACAGGCGCCGCGGTTCGGCGCTGCTGGCGATCATCCAGTGGGCTGATTCTACGGGCGGGCGCAAAAAACTGAAGGCGTTGTCTTTGAAGGATTGGATGAAGGAATTCAGGCCCATCGGCGCGGTAAGCGCAGCCAGGCGTTCAATCAGCAGACGGCGGGGAGGGAGAGGGTCGTTCTGCCAGGTGCCTTCGCAGCGCAGGCCGGGCACCAGGCGCAGTTCATTCACGCCGCGCGAACCCTGCCAGGTTTGCACCACCCAGGCCAGGGCCTGGGCGCGGTTTTGCTCCAGGAAGGGGCGGGCTGCCGCGGTGGGGCTTTTGCCATCTTTGCCCAGGAGGCCCAACCCCTGCAGAAAGCCTCCCAGGAGGGCCTGATGCTCGGGATTGAGCCCGGCGATGGCAGCCAAACGTTCTGAGTCCTGCCGGCGCAGAGCAGCCAAAAGCGTGCAGGAGTCTTCCAGGATGGGTGCCGCGGCGGCTTGGGGCGGAACCGCCAGCGGGGCGGGAGGTACCGGCAAAGCTTCC
Source organism: Anaerolineaceae bacterium UBA5365 (assembly GCA_002407905.1). Lineage (GTDB taxonomy): Bacteria > Chloroflexota > Anaerolineae > Anaerolineales > Anaerolineaceae > Mesolinea. The sequence goes on along the minus strand of DHPL01000030.1, from coordinate 8,464 downwards.
GGTTCCCAGGCGGGGATGCCTTCCAGGAACTCTTCCGGGATGTATGCGGCTTCCAAGGGGCCGGCGGAGCTGCGCAAAAAATCCCGCCCGATGAAGGCCGGGTACCAAAGCTGTTCTGTGACCGAGGTGGGGAAACGCCAGGGCTGCTCGCGGGAGCGGCGGGCGGGACCCATGGGGCGCAGATCCCCAAACCGGCGGGTGAACTCCGGCCAGGGCAGGGAGCCCCCCTGGCTTTTCAGGAAGGCCAGGGCTTCCAATGCCCGGGGAGGCAGGGTTTGCAGCATTTCCCGCAAAAGGCCGGGGGCCAGCATCTCGCGGGAGAGGCAGGCAGCCAGTTCCTGCGCGTTGCGGCCGGCGCAAGGCAGGCCCCAGGCATCGGCCAGGGCTTGGAGAAAGCCGAGATCGTGCGCGTTTAATAAGGCAGCCAGGCTGGGCATGCGGTGAGTATAATCCAGTTAGGGAGCGGGGGCGCTATTCCACCTTGATCGAGAGCACGCCGTCAATATCGGCGAGGGACTGCACTACTTCGTCCAGGTTGATGCCCGGTTTGAGGTAGGCTGTTGATTCCAAGGTAAGGTATTTTTCAGCCGTGTTCTTCTCTACCAGGAAGGTATCGTTGGCTTTGGTAACGCTGGCCATCGCCTCGCGCACCTGGCGCAGCACCTTGGGCTTATCGCGCACTTCCACGTGAAAAATGCGGTGGTCGTATTGGCGCATAAAGCGGTGCTTCACTTTTTCAACCAGGTGCAGGACCAGATAAACAGCCAATGTTGCCGCTCCGGCGATGAGGTAGTAGCCCATGCCCAGTGCCAGGCCTACGATGGACATGGTCCACAGGGTAGAGGCGGTGGTGAGGCCGCGGATGTTCAGGCCGTAGCGCATAATGGCGCCGGCGCCCAGGAAGCCCACGCCGCTGATAACCTGGGCGGCCAGGCGGGCGGGGTCCGCAAAGGTGGTGGCGCCGAGGTTGATGGAGAGCATCATGGCCAGGCAGCAGCCGATAACGAGCACCATGTGGGTGCGCAGGCCGGCAGGTTGGGCATCGCGCTCGCGTTCCCAGCCAACCAATCCTCCCAGCACCAGGGAAGCCAAGAGGCGTAAAAGCATTTCGGGTAGGGGTATTGCGTTCATATTAACGCCATTTTAACACCGCTGAGCGCTAACTGACAGGCTGTGATTAGACAGAAAAAAAGCCCGCCGAAGCGGGCTGAGTGTTACGAGAGGCTGGGAATCTCCGGCAGGGCCTTTTTGGCAGCCGTGATCACGCCTACCAGGCCGCGGCCGGTGTGCGCGCCAAGCGCGGTGCCGATGCTGGTTTCCGGCAGCCAGGTGCATTTGAAAATCTTATCCATGGCATCGCGCAGCATCTGACCGCCTTCGGGGTTGGCCGCGGTGGCAATTTGGGCCTGCAGCTCGGTGCCCTCTGGGTGGAACTTCAGAAGCAGTTGCGGGATCTGGCTGATGGCTTTTTGGAAAGAGCGCACTTTGGCCTTATCGTAGTACTTGCCGTCTTCCTGATCCACCTGAATGATGGGCTTGATGCCCAGCAGGGAAGCCAGCATACCCTTCAGGTGGCTGATGCGGCCGCCAGCGATGAGGTATTTGAGATCCGGCAGGGTAAAGTGCACCAGGGTTGCCTGCTGCACCTGCTTCAGTTTGGCCACAATGCTTTCCATGGTTTCTCCGGCGCGGGCCAGAGCAACCGCGGCAAGCACCTGCCACTGGGTACCAGCGGAAAGTGAAAGCGTGTCCACGATGGTGACATTGGCGTTTTCGGCCAATTTGGCGGCGGTGCGGGCGGTGTTGGCGGTGGCGGAAAGGCCGGAAGAAATGTGAACCGAGAGAATCTCGGGGTCTTCTTTGGCCAGGCGGTTGTAGAGTTCCACAAAATCGCCCACCGAAGGGGTGGAAGTTTTGGGCATGTTCTCGGCCGCGTCCATGAGTTCGTAGAAACGCTCGGGGGTGATATCCACCCCGCTTTGGTAGGGGATGCCATCCACTTCTACCTGCAGGGGCAGCATGTGGACGCCAAGTGCCTTACATTCTTCGAAACTGAGATCTGCGCCGCTATCTGTCACGATGTGCATATTCACCTCTGTCATTTTCTCGCCCGATGGGGTTTACCGAAGGAAGCAAATGCGGTTTGGCGGATGGGCGCGGGGGAAATCAACGCGGTGATTTTACAGTAAAAAGGTCATATTTGCAATGGTTTACGGCGCGGTGTGTAATCCAGGAACCACTGGTATTCATCGTAAAAGTTATAGCCATCCGGGAATAATGGGGCCTGGGGGAAGGGCTCCCTGGTCCATTGGCCATCGGCTTCCAGGTAAGCAAAGCCCCAGCCTTCGGGAAAAATGCATTTTCCGCAATCGCTGCTCCCGGGCTGGCAGATGATGAGGAAGGTTTTCCAGGGATCGGTGCCTGGCTCTTCTTCAGGCAGGGGGAAAAGGAATTTTCTCATGCCAGCTCCTTTCCCTGGGGGTAGACCGGCCAGTCACGCGGACGGTAATCCTCCAGGCGCGGGATGGCATCGCCGGCAATCAGGGCCCGGGCCCGGGCTTCGCTGACCGCCGAAAAGTAAGGCCAGCCCGCCCCTACGCCGATGAGATCCTGCCATATCCGCCCTTTGAGATAGACGCGTTTCCACAGCCGGCGCTGGCACAATTTCTCCACCCGGCCCCGGCCGTTGAGGCGGAGCAGCGCGAGGGGTTGCTGATAGTAAGGGTCGTCTGCCAGGGCTGGCAAGGTGTAGGTGTAATACCCGGGCCCTGTACCGGCTGGGGCCTCGGCGAATTGGGGGGCGAATTGGGGCTGGACCAGGCCGGCCCATTTGGCACGCAGCTCCGGCAGCTCGCCGGGCTGATAGATGGGCTCTTCAGCTTCCTGCCGAAACCAGGTGAGGTCCCAGCTCTGGGATCGGTTGAGGGCCTGGCTGGCAGGCGTGTTAAAGATCAGCTCATAGTAGGTTACCTGCTCCTGGCGGCAGGCGAAGATCATGTTGAGGGCTTGGTAGGGATCGGGCGAGCCAAAGTAGTTAATGGTTCGCAGGGCAATGAAGCCGTTGTGCAGCAGGGCCTGGCTTAGGGCGGCAGCAGCAGTGGCAAGGGTTTCCGGGGGCAGTACGGCCTGGTAGCTGATCAGGCCGGTCATGTGCTCCGCCAGTTTGAGGTAATTGAGGCCGGTGAGGTACCGGTCTTCCTTGAGGCGCTTCGCGAGCCATTCCACGCCGGGCGTATAGGGAAAGGCCGTGCGCGTGTAACTGGCGCCGGCTGAGCTGAGAATCTTGCCGATGAGGGTCATATAAACTCCTTTCCGAGTTGGGGCTGCGGATCCCAGGGCAATGCCTGCTCGCATGCTGAACAGGTATGGACGGCGGATCCGGTATGCAATTGAAATTTTTGGGGAACACCTTGATTATACCCGGGATGGCGGCCGCCGGGGCAAGGCAGATTGCCTTGAAATCCGGGAGGGTTGATAAAGGTTCAGGCCTGGGTTTTCCCAGGCCTGATTGTGCGCGGCTTACTTCTTAGGGTTAGGGACGCATGCTCTCCGCTATGCTTAGCATTTCCTCCGGGCTGATGGGGCGCAGCAGATTGAAATGGACGCTGTACTCCTGGCCGCTGGCCAGCCAGGTCAAAGTGCTGGAGCAGTGATTGATCCCGGTGAGGGGGTCCAATTGGCAATAGGAGTACAAGTAGCCATCCTGCCCCCACACGCTCACTTTTTCGCTGTTATCCTGGTTGGTCAAGCCCTCAGCTTCCGCGGGTTTCTGCCAGACCCCGCCGTATTCCAGGTTGGCTTGCTTAACAAAACTGGTGATGGCCATCTCATTGACAGGGTTATCCCAAACCGCAAAGTTCTGCAAATGGAAACCTGGGAAAAGCTGCCGCGGGAAGGCTACCGGTGCGCCATAAACCTGGCTGGCAGCCTGCAAAGAAGGCAGGCGGAAGGGGTCCAGCGCGGGTTCTTCCTCAACGGGAACACCATTGATCTGCTCGGCCATGCGCACCACCTCCATTTGGGTGGCAAAGGGACGGCCGCGGTGATCCTGCCAGGGGAAGAAGATCGCGTGCGAACGATTGCCCTGCTTCCAAATCAGCACCTGGTTGGCCCGCTCATCAAGATCGCTGCAAACCACGTTGACCACAATGCCGTTATCCAAGAGGGTGCCCATTCCGCCATCCGCTCCGCGGACGGGAAGGTTGGTGATATTGGTCTGGATCTGATGGCCATGGACCAGTTCCTGGAGCGTGAGCTGCTTCACCGAGGGCAGGTTACCGTGCCACTCGGCCAGGATCAGCGGCCAGCCATCGCCTTCGAGCGGCTCGTAGCTCTGGCAAACGCTGCCCCATGCGGGGTTGTTGGTGGTTTTGCCCCGCGAAAAACCTGGCGGCAGCTGCCTGGGCTCCACGAATTCAAAGCCGGCTTTGGCGGCCAATTCCTGGGGGTTCAGGCCGGCTTCGGCGGAGGCAGCCTTGAATTGCTGCGGGCTCACTGAGTTGGCGATAGCCTGCAAGGCTTCCTGACCCAGGCGGAGGCTATCGGGCACTTTGGCGCCCAGGCTGGTGAGGCGATACTGCAGTTCAGCATCCTGCCAGGCCAGATATTGAGCGTTTTCATCCGCTACCCATTCCTGGCTATCAAAGCTGGTGCCTGCCTGCCAATAGCCCTCAACATACTCCGCGGGCATCCCGGCAACCGTGGCAGGGCGGATCTGAGCGCTGACGCCGACAGGAAAGGTAAGCGGCCGATCGGAAACGGGGGTTTCGAAGAGGTAAAGGCCGCCTCCGGGGTTTTCGTAATAGACCCAAAGGCTGTTAGCTTCGGCCTTGGCGCCGCCGAACTGGAAGCCATCCGGCAGGTCCTGTGGCAGCTTGGGCTCGAAACTCAGGTAGGGCAGCACCTCTTCCAGGGAACAGCGCGGAAAATCCTGGTCATTGCAATGCACAGGGGTCTGCTCAATCGATTCGATAGGCACCATGGCCTCTACAGGCTGGTTTTCGTTTGCTTCCACAAGCGGCAGGGGCTGGGTGGGCAGGACCACCTGCTCCGCGGTGCTGGGTTTGAAGAAACGAATAATGCTTTGGGCCAGCACCTTGCCCTGGGGGGTAAATGCCCCGAAGGCGATGAAGGCCAGTAAAGTTAATGCCGCGGCGTAAGCCCAGGCATTCTTAAGAAAGGGGGTTTTCATGTTTGCTCCTTGTTTTTGCGTTTGGCGCTCCAGCAAGGCAAACCTGACTGCGGGCCAGACCTCGGGCGCCCTGGCGCCCTGGTCTTCGGCGGCTAATTCATTAAACAACCGTTTCAGGCGGGTGTCATTCATGGGGTACTCCTTCTTTTCCAACCGGTGGGGGTGGGTCCTGAGCCAAGATGGCGCGCATTTTGCGCCTGGCGCTGCGCACCCACCACTTCACCGTGCTTAGCGGCCGTTTCTGCTGGCGGGCGATCTCTTTATCGCCCATCTGCAGGTAATAGCGCATCACCAGCACTCCGCGATGCTCCGGGCTCAGTTTGGCCAGAGCTTCGCGCAGCTCACGCGCGGTTTGCACGTGGGCCAGGCTTTCCTCGGGCATTGGCTGTGGGTCTACGATCCAGCGCGCGAGGGCGCCTTCATCTTCTTCAGGTTCCGGGTCCAGTGGTCTAAGGCGCGCCTGCTCGCGCGCGGTGTTGATCGCCTGGTTAATGACGATGCGGTAAAACCAGGGCCCGAAAGGGAGTTCAGTTCTGAAGTTTTGAATATTGTCGTAGGCCTTGAGAAAACATTGCTGTACGATGTCTTCTGCCAGGTGATGGTCTCTGACGACCATCATAGCCGCGTGAAAAGCCTTGTCCTGATAGCGCTTTACGAGCAGTTCCATGCCCTCAAGCTTGCCTTCTTTAATCGATGCGATTGCAGCTTTTTCGTCCATCATTGCGAGATCTCTGTTAACTATACAATCTCAGGCCAGAAAGGAGAGTGATGGTTTGAAGACGAATAAGATTTGATGAAGTTAGGGCTTGAAAAAATTGCAAGCCCCTTTTTGATGGGGCTTGCAGGGGAGTTTATTGATCAGAGGGCGGGTTTATAAGGCTTCCAGCCAGGCGCCCAGGACTTTGCGGTTGCGCTTTTCCAGCGCCGTGAGCATGGTTTGCATGCGCAGCTTGAGCGCGTCCGGGCTCCAGCCCTTTTTGGCCAACAAGGCCTGCACGGTTTCCAGCAGCATGGGGGTGAGGGTGGTGTTGGCCAGCATCTCGGCCAGCTGCCATTCGCTGCTTGCGTGCCTGAGCACGCCGCGGGTGATGGCTTCCAGGCGGGCCAGGGCGTCTTTCATCAGGCGCTGGCCGGTGGCCGGCACGGAGCTCTCGATGTAGATGCGGTTGATGGGTTCGGTACCGCTGGCGCGTACGCGCAGGTAGTGCCGGTTGTCGCCCTGGGGGTCACGCAGCTGCATCTCCACCAGTTCATAGCGGATGCCGCCCAGATACTCTACCTCCAGCCCGCTGAGCTTAACAGGCTTGCCGTCCTGGCCTAAATCCAGGTAGGAGTCAATAAAGGCTTCCTTGGCTTCCAGCGGCGCGTCCACATCGGCGCGGCCGGCGCGGCTTGTGGGGTCGGTGGCGGTGCCAAAGCTTTCCCAGAGCCCGGGCTGGCTCACCAGCTCCTCCCAAATGGCCTGCAGGCCGTGCAGGGGGTTTTTGGCGCGGGTGCCATAGTAGGCCAGCATGTCCAGGATGAGCATATTGGCCCAGGGGCCGTCCTTATCGGTGATGTGCCCGCGCGTGGTGAGGCCGCTGGATTCTTCCCCGCCGATCAGAATACGGTCGCGCCAATCCGCGGGCAGTTCCTTGAGGTTCTTATACGAGGCATCGGTGCGGCGGATCTCTTCGATGTACTTAATGCCCACCGGCACTGAAAAGGCGTATTTCAGGACCCGGGTCTGGATATCGCCAACGCGGGGCTTGTAGATACGCTGGCCGATGTAACCAGGCAGCACGCCTTTAGCCGGCTGATTGGCCTGGTTGTCGCGGATCATCCCGGCGATAGGCTCCAGAAGGGGCGAACCGGTTTGGGTGGCGATCACCCGGCCGGTGAGGCCGCGCTCCACGCCAAGATAGTAGAGCAGCATGGGCAGAATTTGGTTGGGGCGGAAGTAAACGCCGCCTTTGTCCACGATGCCAAAACGGTCGGCATCGGTATCCATGCCCAGGCCCAGCTGCGCGCCTGTTTTGCGCACGGTTTCCTTGAGCAGGGCATTGAAAGGTTCTTCGGGGTTGGCGTAATCCTGGCCGCCCAGTTCGGGGTCCACCTGGGCATGCAAGACGGTGTAGCGGATGCCGGCCTCGCCCATGAGGCGGGTGAGGTAGCCGCGGCCGGCGCCGTGCATCTCATCCACCACCACCAGCTTATCGGCGAAGTAGCGGCGGATGCGGTCAAGGTCCAGGGGGATGCGGGCATTGCCCTTGCCGTTTGCCTGAATCCATTTGACGTAATCGTCCAGGGGGTCAAAGCCGCGGACCAAGCCGCGCTGGCGGGCTGCTTCCACCGGCACCGCTGCGCCGCCCTGATCTTCAAGCTGCAGTTCGTTGATGCGGAAGGCGATGTAGTCGGTAACGTTGGTGGGGGCGGGGTAACCCAGGCGCGGGTTGAACTTGATGCCCTGCCATTCCGGCGGGTTGTGGCTGGCAGTGGCGATGACCAGGCCGGCCACCTCATCGGGGGGCAGCACTTCGGTTTCGTAGAAGGCCAGGGCCGGGGTGGGCACGTCGCGGGTGCCGGTATCGATGGCAAAGCCGTTGGCCAGGCAGGTCTCGGCGACCCATTCGCTTACGCGGTCCGAGTTGCGCCGGGTGTCGTGCCCGATGACCACGCGCTTGCCGCTGAGGTCCTCGGCGCCTACAAAGGCGGGCACGCCGCGGGCGTTCAGGAAGTCGCAGATGGCCTGGACCACCTGGCGCGCGCGGGCTTCAGTAAAGTCTTCACCCCAGCGGCCGCGCACCCCGGAGGTGCCGAAGCGCAGGTATTTGCGGTCGTA